>CAJUTE010000091.1 GCA_910589555.1 uncultured Muribaculum sp. | reverse complement strand
ATGGCTGAGTCCATGAAGCCATTGCGGCGTACTCGGCCGGAATTGAACATGCTGAGTGTAGCCACAGCTTTGAAACGCTTGTCACTTTTTGCCGCACCGAGGGTGTAGCCGCCTCCTCCGCAAATGCCGAATGCACCTATTCGCTGTGGGTCAACGCCGGGATATTTAGAGATATAGTCCGCCATACCGTGAATGTCATTGATACGGAAATAAGGCTTGTCTGTGTGGCGGGGTTCACCACCGCTTGCACCCTGATATGAGGCATCGGCGGCAATGGTTATATAGCCTTTTTCTGCCATCCGTTGTGCGAACAGCCCTGCGACCTGCTCCTTTGTCCCGCCATTGGGATGGGCGATGATGATTGCCGGATATTGTTTCTCCTGTGGATTGTAATCGGCAGGAGTGTACACGTTTGCGGCTATTTCAATACTGTCGAGATTGTAGGTCACGGGATGTATGTTTACTTTGCCCGGAGTATTTTCTGTGATGGCGTTTTCATAAACCAGTCCCCAGGGATTATCCTGAGCCTTGAGCACTGAGCCAAAGTTAATTGCTGATGTTGCCATGAGTAAGATGTTTATAAGTTTATTTTTCATACTTGATTTAGAGAGTGTGCCATTTTAAAGGCACAGGGATTAAACAAATGTAGGATTATAATGATTTCTACAAACTTCGGTACGTCTTGCACTTTTTTCGGTCGCATGTGTTTTTATAGACCGATTTCCTGTAGCCATGTTTTGATTTCCTCATTGGCGACACTGTTCATGAGAAGTCCCGAGGCAATGTTTAGAGTGGGGTAGGCTTCGTGCAGTTCCTTTTCGCTGTTGGTGATATTGCTGCCGCCGGAAGTCATAAACGGAACGATGGTTTTTCCTTGCAGATTATTGGATTCAATGAATGTGTTGATAATGGTGGGATGTGTGTTCCACCAGTTTGGATATCCTATGAAAACTACCGAATAGTCCGACATATCTGTCACAGAATCTTTCAATGCCGGTCGGAAGTCACGGTCGTGCATTTCTACATAGCTACGCGACAGAGTGTCTCTCCAGTCAAGATCGGCATCGGTGTAGGGTTCTGCCGGTTGGATGTTGTGCAGAGTGCCGCCGGTAAGATCGGCAATGTGTTGTGCGGCTTTTTCGGTGGTGCCGGTTGCTGAGAAATAGCATATCAATACCTTATTATTGTTATTGAGTGCAGTTGAGTCCTGTTTCTTGTTAGCGCAGGAGATGAACAATACCGTCATAGCGGCAATTGCTCCGATGAAAAATGTCGAATGTTTCATATCTATATTTTTATGGAATTATTTACAACGCAAAATTACGTCGGTGTCGGCACATGCCGCATTCATTAATTACCGTAACATTTACCATTATTTCGGCTAACGGAAATTTTTGCAATAACATCGGAAAAAAACATAATAAATAATTGCTGTTGCAGCGATAATTTTGTGGCAGTGAAAATCTAAACAATTAAAATAGTATGAAGCATTATCTTTTGTTATTTCTGATGCTGTTTATGTTTGAATCATGCAGTGCAAGTGAGCCCGAAATGCCTGAGAATCCACTACCGGTACAGCCCGGGGAAAGTGGCGGATCCGGTTATTTTTCAGGGAAAAAAGTTTTGATCGCCTATTTCTCGTGGGGCGGTACGACAAAACGCATGGCTGAGCAAATACAGGCTATTACTGGCGGTGATATGTTTGAGATTGAACCGGTCAATCCGTATCCCACCTCATATACACCATGTACTGAGGTGGCGTTGGAAGAGCGTGACAGCGATGCCCGTCCGGCGATTAAGAATCGTGTGGCAAACTGGGATGATTATGATGTGGTTTTTCTTGGAGGTCCTGTGTGGTGGCATACGACACCCATGATTCTCCATACTTTTGCCGAGAGCTACGATTTTGATGGTAAAACCGTTGTCCCCTTTACAACATACGCATCTACCTACCGTGATGAAACCCTGCAGGCGATCGAGGATATGACACCCGCTGCCGAGCATCTTGAAGGTCTTGGACTTACAAGCGGGTCAATTAATGAAAGCCGCATACAGACATGGATTGACCTTATCAACGAGCAGTATGGCAGTCTTAACCCCGGAGGTGCGACAGCACCGATGGAAGGGACAGTGGAACTTTGGCAACG
>CAJUTE010000090.1 GCA_910589555.1 uncultured Muribaculum sp. | reverse complement strand
CTCTTGCAGCAGAAATGACAGGCTGCTTGAATTGTCGCTTGAAATGGCGGGTGACAACCGCAGTGAATTGGAATCGGTGATAGAGCACTACGCTGATGAGCCTTTGAAACGCGAAGCCGCCGAATGGCTCATCGCCAATATGCCTGGACACAGCGTGGTATGGAGCGACGGGATACAGGCTTTTGCCGACTCTGTGATGCTCCGACCGCTGCCACAACAAGAAGCCGACCGGCTATGGGATTCCTTGCAAAATACTCCCGGCGCAGAGGTGCGGCGTAAGGATATCGAAGCTATCAATGCGGAGTTTTTGATTGGCAATATCGACCGAGCATTTGAAGCGTGGCATAACAGCCCCTGGCGGGATGAAGTGGATTTTGACAGGTTCAAAAAATATGTGCTCCCCTACCGTGTGAGCCATGAATTGCTGCGTCATGGATGGAGAGATTCTTTAATAAAAACCTATTCCCCAACCATCAAGAATGCCAAAACTGCCAAAGAGGCATTTGAGCTGCTGAGGAAAGAGATCAACTCGACTAAAAGGAGCGCCAAATATAAATTTCCTCATCTGCTTGATGCAGTGGCACTGAGAAACCACTATTCGGGAGTGTGCCTGGAGCGGTGTGTATATCTCGCGAATGTATGCCGTGCTTTGGGATTGCCGGTGACAATCGACAATTGCGGACGATGGGCTAACTACAGCGACAGCTCCCACACATGGGTGGCGCTCATTCTGGAGGATGGCACCTACACAATAATCGACGAAGACTCAATAGCCCGCAAAGATAATGCTATTGACGCGTCAACATTCAAACTCAACCAAGCGATGCCTGCCGGTTATCCCTACACCTCAGAGTTCCGCAAAAGACTCGTCAAAGCGTGGCGTCAAACTTTCCACCTTAATCCCGTTGAGACTATGCCGAAATTCAAAGGCGAGCTGGCAAATCGTCTGTCATCGCCCAGGCTTGTCGATGTGTCACAGGAGTATGGCATCACCGGAAGCGTCTCGGTTAAGCCCGACAAAGAGACGGAACACGTGTGGCTCTGCACCCATGCGTTGACTTCAGGCTGGATTCCGCAAGCATATTCCAAAGTCAGCCGAGGAAGAGCGCGGTTTGACAATATCAGCGATTCAGTGCTTATGCTGCCGATGGGAATACTTAATGGGAAGGAGGTTGCGGCAGGACAGCCATTTTATATAAGCGATGGCAATAAGATCGAAATCAAGCCCGACATGGCACAGTTGACATCCGCGACATTCACGCGAAAATATCCTATGAATGCCGGTTGGTTAAATCGATATAGCCAAATTCCGGGAGCGCGCCTTGAGGGAAGCGACAATCTTGAATTCTCAAACCCCGACACTCTATTCATAATCACGCAGACACCGGTGTTTTTCAATTCAGCAACTATCCGCTCTGACAAGCCATACCGCTATTTCCGCATTTTCGCCGATTTGCCAAGCTACGCCAATATGAGCATGTTCAACATCTATGACAAGGATGGATCGATTATCACCTCGGAAGCATGGACCAAGAAAGGGTATATCGATTTAGGCACACCTGCGGTGATATCAAAGGTGGAGTATTTCCCGTGGAACGACGGCAATTTCGTGGTGCCCGGTCATGAATATCGGCTCGACTTCTGGAACGGCGCAGAGTGGCAACTCATACAGAGCCAAATCAGCAACGGCTACGAACTCACATTCTCGGGAATCCCATCAGGCGCATTGCTCCTGCTCCACGACCTGACAGAAGGCAAAGAGGAACGCCCATTCACACTAAACGAAGGCAAGCAAGTGTGGTGGTAAGCACAGCAACACAACCGATTCTTTGAATCGTAATTATAACTCAATTTTATCAACTTAACCAAATTCAATTATGAAGAAAAAAAGTTTTTTTGCTGTATTGGCAACCGTCGCAGTTTTAAGCGGAATTTCAAGCTATTCTATCCAAAAAGAGCATTCTGATATTAACAATTCCCTGCTCCTTGCCAATGTACAGGCTTTAACTTCAAAAAATGAAGAAGAATTAACAATGCCTTGTAGCAGTTCAATAACCTATACCGGAAGTTGGAACGACATGGCTATGTCTTGCAGCTCTTGTTCATTTCGTCCAGGATATTCCGGATCAAACGATTCAAGATGTCGTTAAGCAAATTTTATAACCAGATGATGTTGCAAAACCGACAAGCATCGTAGGTGTACCGTTGCAAGAAACCTCGCACGAGCATAGCACGTGTGGGAAATGAAAAAGAGAATACGCCATCATGCCCCACTAACTTCGCTCGTGCGTGGTTATCAATAATATCGCGGCTATATCACGCCTAACTATTTGTCGGAAAAAGAGATTCTACAAACCCACGTAAATTTAATCATCT
>CAJUTE010000089.1 GCA_910589555.1 uncultured Muribaculum sp. | reverse complement strand
GATTTCGGTGCGTACAACTTCAACTTCTGCCACTTCAACATCCTCGATGCCTGATGTGGGATCGTATTTCTGAGAAACCTCACCGTTGTTGAGGATGTAGATGTCGCCTACGTTAAGACCTTCCTTGGCATTTGCCACACGTACGTAGTAGTCGCCGGCTTCATTTACTGAAAGACGGGTCTTCTTGATGTAGCGTTTAGCTGTGGCTACTTTGAGATCACCAAGTTTAGTCCAAGTCTTACCATCGGTAGAGATCTGAAGTTCTGCGTTTCTTGTACCTCCTGAACCGTTGCCAAGATATACAACTACGTCAAATGGAGCTTTGAATGCTTTAGTTGATTCGATAGCGGCAGTATTGGGATCTCCGCTGACAACGCCTTTGAAAGAAAGGAAGCCTTTGGTTGACAAGCCGCCGATGAGGTCTTCAGCAGTGTCGGCATAACGACCTGCCAATGTGTTGCCGTCAACACCGTCACCCACACCGTCGAGGGCTGCTCCGTTTTCCAAAACGATTACTTGACCTGCCGATACAAAACGCCAGTCGGTTTCAGTACCATCGTTGGCAAGTTGTTCTTTTACTGCTTCAGCACTGGGCTTGTAAACAGGAACCTGTACAGGATTATTGTCAGCGTCTACGCCATCTTCGTAGTGGTCAATTTCATCAGAGTAGTGGCTCCATGCTTTGTTGCCCCAATAATAGAATGCGCATTTTTGACCTTCGGGAAGCCATGCTGCTTCAGAAGCAGAGAAGTGTGACACGGTATCCATGCGGATAGTGTTTGCGTTCAAGTTCTTGATTGCTACATAGTCATAAGCAATGTTGGAGTTCACGCAGTTTTCAGCGGTAGCCATTGCATAAATAATGGTCGGCTCCTGTGAAAGAGTGATGGGACCTTCATACTTCTGAGCCATTGTAGGATCAGTGAATTCGCGGTAGCTGTAGAAGATTTCAGCAGTTGCCTCAGCACACTGAATTTCAACTGTGGTTGAAGTTTCATCCTGGGTCATGCTGAAAGTGGGAGCTGCAACCTGGCTCATGATAACTGCGTCGAGCGATGCAACGGCGCTTGTAAGGTAGCCGTCGAGAGTGGCAAGCGCCTTAATGGTGGCAGCATCGTGGAGCACAAGAGGCTCAGTGTAGACAGCGCTTGCTTCGGTAGGCTCGGTGCCATCAGTAGTGTAGTGGATTACTGCACCCGCAGCAGCAGTGATGGTAACAGTGGTTTCCATGTGGCTGTTTACTTGAGCGATTTTCGGAGTAGTTGTCGCGATTACGCCTTTTTTAGTCTTTGCCGCATACTCAGTGAGGTCGCCGAAGATAACATTGGCAGCATCAAATGTAGGAATACAAGCTGCATCCATCGGCACATTTATGTAGGTGTTACGACCTGCATTATGACGGTGGATAGCCACTTTGCCGTCAATAGTTGCAACTACTGCATCGTTAGCAAAATAGTCGCCAAGTTCAATTGTTGACAATGTTCCGGCGCTGAGAAGAGCATCACCATTGGCGATTGAAACGAATGTTTCATCATTGGCAAAATCTTCAGTCATGTTCACGCTTTGTGCTTCAGAAGCAACAGCCTTGCCAAGCCCCCACGCTTCATAAAGTGCAGCATTGAGGTTCACCATAGGCTGATAAGCGATGGCGCTCTTAAGAACAGGAACAATTTTTGAATCGGGTGCTACATTGTTGGATACAACCACAACTTCGTAAGCCTGCAAATCTTCGAGGGTAGCATCATCACTTGCATTCAACGGGGTAATGTCAAGACGTGAATCACCTTGAAGTGACATAAGGGCATAGTCTTCATCGGCATTTCCGGTTACATATACCACTTTTCTGGCTTCATCAACTCCTCCTTCAACTTCGCCCGGAGTGAAAGAGAAACCTCCGAATCTCCACTTGGTTCCGTTGCAATAAAAATTGTAGGTATTGCCGGCTTTGATTCCGTAAGATACTACAGAATTAGACGGAATACCGTCGGGATAGCCAACATTTTCAAGGTTGATGCCGCATGGAATTTTCACTACACCTTCTTTGGGATCTACGTAAGTGGCATCCATAGTGTTATTGATGTCATCGTTTAAGAACATATTTATGTTCTTGTTTTTGGCTATAGCTGCAGCCAAAGTGATAGATAATGTTCCATCGGTAAGCGGTGTGAACCTTACTTCCAATCCATTTTTATCGGAACAAGTCCAATAACCACCCTTGTTGTATATCCATACTCCAGCTCCGATGTCCTCAGGCTTGCTTCCTTTTGAAGTGTTGTTTAAAAGTTCGGCTTTGATTACAAGCTCCTCTTTGGAGTTTTTAAGTTCGACGGTATATTCAGGAGCACCATCGGATGCTTTCCATGTCACTGTTTCCTCGACCGGATCAGTCGCATCCTGTGCACTGGCTCCTACAGCCATAATCAAGGCTGCTACAAGAGTTAAAAATTTCTTCATGCAAGAGAATTTAAAGTTAATAATTGAGTTAAAATATCGGTCAAAGATACGAATTTTTTTGCTTATGTGACAAATATTTAACTATTTTAGCGAAAAAAGACCGGTTTATTGGCGAATGGCTTATGTTTATCGGCGAATGGGCGATGCTACGCCGAGCACCGATTTATTGCTCAGACTCTTATTTTGATTTGTGGGACGCTAATAAAAAAAATACGGAATCCCCGCCGGCAACGATAGCAGCTTCGTGTTGGTGGTCTGTGCTCATTGATTAAAGGACCAATTTCAAGCAGTCTTTCAGGTCATTTCCTGAAACTTAGCGAAGTGTACTTCGGGCGACTCCATCTGCTTCCGCTGTCGTTGTCGGTCGGGTTATGCGGGGGAGGCGCCTGTCGGAGTACTCCAACGGATCCGTTT
>CAJUTE010000088.1 GCA_910589555.1 uncultured Muribaculum sp. | reverse complement strand
TTAACCCCGGAGGTGCGACAGCACCGATGGAAGGGACAGTGGAACTTTGGCAACGTGGCAATATTCCCGGTTTCCGCGAGAACGTGAATAATTCCGATGGACCTGACTTTATGCCCAATATGCTGGTATATACAGTGCCTGAGAATGTTCAGCCCAAAGGAGCCGTGATGATTTGCCCCGGAGGTGCATTTGCCTTCCGCAGTATGCAGAACGAGGGCTACGATATAGCTGATATGCTTGTGCCGATGGGATACCAGTGCTTTATTGTGAACTACCGCATCAATCCATATTCGATGCAGGCAAGCGCGACTGACCTGCAAAGGGCAATACGATATGTAAAAGCTCATGCTGAAGACTATCGCATAAATCCTGAAAACATCGCGCTTGTCGGTTTTTCAGCCGGAGGCATATTGAACGGCGAGGTTCTGCTGAACTGGCGTGACCTTACCAACGGTACGGCTCTCGACAGCTCATATCGTCCGGATGAACTTGACAATGTGCCTGTTTCAGCCTGTGCTGTGGGCATGATATATTCTTTCTATGGAAGATTGAGCGTGTCGATGAACAATGTTGAGACACTCCGTGCAGCTAACCTTCCTCCTGCTTTCTATTGCTGGGGCACACGCGACGGCTTTGCCGGACAATTTGCCCAGAATTCCAATGCATTGAAAGATGCCGGAGTAAGAGTTGACACAAAAGTGCTCGAAGGCTATCCCCACGGGTATGGAAGTGGAGGCAACCCCTCAATCTGGGGCAACGACTTCGATGCCTTTCTCACTCCAATCATGCAGGGCAACTCTGCCGCGATAAATATGGTAGAGGCAGATGTGGCTGATAACGCTAATGAGATATACTATGACTTAAATGGGCATATTGTATCTTCTGACTCTGTAAGCAATGGTGTGTATATAGTGAAATCAGGCAAAACCACTAAAATAATCAAATAAAAATAATGACAGAACGAAAACTTCGGGGCTTGGCGGTGTCGCCGGTTGGCCTCGGATGTATGGGCATGAGCCACGCATACGGCGCACCCGCTGATAAAAAGTCAATGAAAACCCTCCTTGCAGATGCTGTGGAGATGGGTTACACATTGTTTGATACCGCTGAAATTTACGGCACGGATACAAATCCTCATGATAACGAGGAATTACTTGGAGAAGCATTGAAGCCTTACCGTGATAAGGTTGTAATCACAACAAAATTTGGTCTTACATTTGACAAATCTCATGAACCGGGACCTTATCCTCTTATACCGGATTCAACACCCGATAGCATCAGGAAAGCCGTTGATGGCTCTCTACGTCGTCTGCAAACCGACCATATCGACCTGTATCTGCAACATCGCATCGATCCTGAGGTAGAGCCTGAGATTGTAGCCGATACGATGTCGGAACTTATTAAGGAGGGAAAGATACTGAATTGGGGTATATCTGAAACTAATGAAGAATATCTCCGTCGTGCCCATGCGATATGTCCCATAACGGCTATACAGAACCGCTATTCGATGATGGCAAGGTGGCACGAGGATATTTTCCCGACGCTTGAGGAATTGAATGTAGGCTTTATCGCGTTCTCTCCGCTTGCCAACGGTCTGCTGTCGGACTTCTATACCGCCGACTCAAAATTCAATCCGAAGAATGATTATAGGGCAGCCATGCCTCAGTTCAGCCGGGAAAGCTTTGAGGAAAATGAAATGCTGTTGGATTTTATCCGCCGACTTAGCGATGAGAAACATGCCACTCCGTCGCAGATTTCTCTTGCATGGATGTTGTGCAAGAAACCGTATATAGTACCTATTCCGGGCACTCGCCACCTGTGCCGCCTGAAAGAAAACATTGGAGCAGCTGATATAAATCTATCAACAGAGGAAGTTGCGGCTATCGACCGCCAACTTGACAGCATACCGATGAGTGAAGTTTTTGGCGGCTCCAAAATTGTAGAATCAAAAAAAAGTATAATATTATGACTCCAAAAGTAATTTGCCACATAATGAGCTCGGTTGACGGGCGTCTGTTGCCCGGACGCTGGACCGCTCCGTTCGACGGCACAAATCCGTCGGAACTATTCAAAGAATATGCGGCTATCGGTAAAAATCTCGATGCTGATGCGTGGATGTTCGGTAAAGCGACAGCAAGAGAGGCATTTCCCTATAAGTTTATGTCCAAAGGTCAACCTATCGGTAAAGGTGGCAAAATATTTGTGGGCAATCGTAAATCATCGCGACTGTTTATAACGGTGGATCCTGATGCCGACATATTTTTTACTTCCGATACTCTGCGTGGTGACAACATTCTTGTTGTGCTTGGTAAAAATGCCACCGAAGATTATCTTTCAATGTTGGAGGAGAAGGGTGTTTCGTACATAGTTGCCGATAAGCCCACTGATTTGAGAAAAGTCATGGAGGTTATAGCCTCAGACTTTAAGGTAAAATGTATTTCTTTACAGGGTGGAGGCATAATTGATGGAGCCATGCTCGCACAGGGACTTATCGACGAGTTGAGTCTTGTAATCTATCCCGGAATAGACGGGCTTACCACCTCACCGTCCATCTTTGAGTATCTCGGACACTCGGAAGAGCGACCTGCCGATGGGCAGGCTCTGGAGTTTCTATCAATGGAGCAAAAGTCTCACGGCATTGTCTGGCTACGTTACAAATTTCATGAAAAAATATAAGCGATGGAAAAATTTATATATCAATATCCCGTAAAGCAATATTTCGGGAAAGGATGTGCCGAAGACGCACTGAAAAAAGAAATGCCCGCTATGGGCAAGGTTGTTATGCTTGCCTACGGTGGCGGGTCGCTGATACGCACCGGTCTGTATGACAAAATACGCGGCTGGCTTGAAGAGGCAGGAAAGACAGTTGTGGATTTTGGAGGTATCATGCCTAACCCGACTTATGCCAAAGTTCAGGAAGGAGCGGAGGTTGTCCGCAAAGAAGGTGTTGACTTCATTCTTGCCGTTGGTGGTGGTTCGGTGATCGACTGCTGCAAAATCATCTCCGCTCAGGCAAAGACTGATGAGGATGTTTGGGATATGTTTTACAACGAACACCGTCTGCCTGCTGAATTTGTTCCATGCGGGGCTGTCGTTACAGCATCCGGCACCGGTGCTGAACAGAATAATGGCGCGGTGATAACCCACGAGGAAAAGAAACTCAAGCAGGCTCTTTTCGGAGCGTTCCACCGTTTTGCGGTTCTTGACAGTGACCTGACTCTCACTCTCCCGATGAAACAGGTAATAAGCGGGGCGTTTGACACTCTGAGCCACTGTATGGAAACTTATATGGGGCAGCCGTTCGCCACCAATGTGTCAGATGAGATCAACGAGGCTATAATGCGCAATGTGATTAAAAATATCCGTGCCCTTATAGCTGATCCTGATGATGACTTTGCCCGTGGCGAGTTGATGTGGGACTCCGCAATGGCGGAAAACGGAATGTTGAAACTCGGCAAAATGACCGACTTCCAATGCCACATGATTGAACACGC
>CAJUTE010000087.1 GCA_910589555.1 uncultured Muribaculum sp. | reverse complement strand
AGCAGCTTGTCATAAGCAAAGCTCCCGAAGCAAGAAACAGAAGTGATTTTTTCATAATCGGTTAATTATTAATTGATATTTGTGTTTTTTCATGAATCATTCAGATTCTAATTTTGTTAAATTTCCGGACGTCTCGCTAACGCTCGGCGCCCGGGGTTAATTCGCTATTTCAGTTCAATTGCGTAGTTGACCTCTTGTGATGATCCATCGGGAAGAGCTACGGTTTCAGTCTCGCTAATATCGGCAACGGTCACACCGGATGCCGGAGCATAGTTGTTAAGAGCCTTAAACTTGCCACCTTTCAACGTCAAAGTTGATGACGGATCGCAGTACAATGTAGTGCCTTTAGCCCAAAACTTACCTCCGTTGATTGTAACAGACGAGCCGTTTGTTGACGTTTCTGGATCCACAGCAAACGCATAGTGAGTATTAGTACAGATATATGTACCGCCATTTATTGTAGCACGTGCCTTTTTATCGGAATAATTAGGAGAATCCACTCTCGCACATCCGAAATTACCGATGAAAGTACCATCGTTCACTGTCAGCTCTCCGTCTCCATAGAAATTCAAGGCATACTGCCCGCTTTTGCTGTTTACAAATGTTCCTCCATTGATGGTAAGCGTTCCGGTACGATCCATGACAAAGTTAGTTGCCACTGCAGCGCCTGATGGAGCCTCAAAATATCCGCCGTTGATGACCATGTCACCACTTTCGTTGCGCACAGGCGAATGATTAAGATTTGTATTTGTAGTCTTGAATGTACCACCCTCAATGGTCATAGATCCGCCATCGTTGATGATCACAAATGCAGAACCGCTCACCGTGCCGTTACCCTTTATAGTCATCTCCGACTTGTTGCGAAGCTGATTGCTACCGAAATCAATCGTAGCGTCAGCAGGAAGACTTACGGTGACAGGCTTTACAATTTCAACACTGCCGGGAACGGTGAGCTGAGTGCCTGCGGCTACAGTGATGATACCACCCTGGTCCAATGCGGCAGAAAATTCCTGAATGTTAGTCACTGCATCTATTCCGCTAATGATGGTCACATCGGTTTCGGTATTACCGCCTCCGTCAACAACCGCTTTATACTCTCCACTATCAGGATAGGTATAACCTGCTATTTCGCCAAGTGAGGTCAAGTCCTTGACTCCGTCATAATCAGCCTTATGCTCAAATGATTGGGTTATTGTAGCATTGACTATTGAATTGTCCTTATAAATCTTGTCAGTTGCACTTGTTTTGTAAGCACCATGAATATAACCGAAAAGTCCGCCGAGATCGCGGTATCCTTCAATCTTGACATTGGATGCCGAGTTGCCACTTAACGTGAAGCTGCCTTCACACACAAACCCGGCAATAGCACCAGCCTTGTCAGCGTTATCATACTTGTCGCCCACTTTTTCAAAATCAAGAGCGATATCTACATTTTCAGCTTTGCAATCGGTTATATTTCCGTAAACTGCACCAACCACTCCGCCTGATTGGCGGTAAGAACGAATAGTGGCATTCTTTACAGTCACATTGGAGATATCCGCTGTTGAAGACCCGACAAGCACACCTGCCGGCTTACCGCTGCCGATAGCAGCCCTTGTATTAATCACTGCACCGTCAATAGTCACATTCTTCAACACATCATCACCTTGCCAAGCACTACCAAATAGTCCGGCATTGACCGATTCTTTCCCGGTCAAATCCACTTTAAGATTTGCAATAGTGTGATTACCGCCGTCAAAGATGCCCTTGAATGTTTTATCATTTGATAAGCCTATCGGAGTCCAGTTACGATTACCGAGGTCAAGATCATTTTCAAGTACCACAGTTTTTCCTTGAAGAGAGTTGCCGTTGTTCACAAGCTGGGCTATACCGGCAAGTTCTGCCGAAGATGTGATGTGATAAACACCGTCAACCTCCATCGGAGTCTTAATATTACCTTGCCATATTTCCTGATTGTGGTCGGGATTTCCAAATGCGGGACTCTTCGTTACAGTGATATTGGCTGTGCTTGTGAGAAGCGAACCGTAGATATTGGTGCGGTAATTACGTTCAACCGGCAGATTCGGGACATTCACTACATGGATCGGAGTAGAACTGCTGGATGATGTATGCACTTCAAGTTTAGCATCGATCAAGCTCGTACCCTCTTCCGACACAAGCAGATACATCATATTTAAATAATCATAGCCTTCCGCTCCCGGGAAAGAACCATAAGATTCAGCTATAGGCTGCATTGCTTTTTCGCCCTTCACCTCAACTTCTTCAAAAGCTTCTCCTGTAAGAAGATTCAATTTTGAATAAGCTTTACCAACAAATCGAGTGTAAATTTTTCCCGCATTAACAACAGGTGAGTTCAGATCATTTGTACCCCAGTTAACCTGCGCCACAGGGCGTGTCAATGTCACAGTCCTGTCAATCGCACCTTTCACCTCAAAACGCTCTACTTTATAGAAACAGTCAAGATCATTCTTAATTCCTTTCGTAGCAGCCATTGAGGCATAATCTATTGTCACACTTTTATTATCAGCATCAAATTTATAAACGCTGTTGTAATTTTTATACGCGAAGAATGCGATGTCGTATGTGTGTCCATTTGCCAGCTGCAGTGACACCGTAGTAGATAAACCGCCTGAGAAACCGGCATCACCCGACATCACTTTTTCGCCATCTTCATCATATACAGCATATTTCAATGAACTTGCCGACAAACCGTCGCCAAACACACGCGAGCCTATCCCTTCTCCGGGGATATTGATTGTGAAGGATACGTTGCCACCGTCGGGGGCTGCCGGAGCGAAGTTGTCGTCCGAGCAAGATGCCAGAAGCATTATTGACGCTAATGGCAAGGATAATAGTTTTTTGTTCATAAAGGTTAGATAATGAATGATTTAAATTAAATTCCTATTTAGATAAGGTCCTGAAGTGAGGAGACTTATTTTATTTCTATGTTGAATTCGCCGTCGAAGCCGGGATTTATGCCCACGCCGCCGGTCGCCTTGGAGGTGAGGAAACGCCCTTTCACCACAGTGTTGCGGCTGCGCTTGGTCGACACGTCCACGGGGCTCACCCTGCCTATCAACGCGCCGTCGGGGTCATAGATCTCAAGCGCCACCGCCACCGACGACTCATGACCGTTGACCATCACGTAGTCAAATCCCAGCCGCGCCTCACTGTCGTTGAGGATGTCGATGCGCGCCTCGTAGCTCATGCCGGTCGCCGAGTCCACGGGCTTGTTGGTGAGGTTGTTGAACACCGAGGGCATATAGCCGGTGTAGATCATCTTGACGGTGTAGTCGCCGAAGTCGGGCACTCGCGAGGGGATGTCGGCGGGCGAGTCGCCGCGCGAGAAGCTGAAACGTCCGCGGCTCGCCTCCCCCTCGAGGAACTCCACAAGGTCGGTGGATATGAACTCGTAGCGGGCGAGGGGGCGCTCCATGTTGAGCGAGGCGACGACTGAATATCCGGCGTCGAGGGTCTCCTCGACGGTAAAGGATGTGACGCCGCGGAATGCGTCGCGCAGCTCGTTGTTGCCGTTGTAAGGTT
>CAJUTE010000086.1 GCA_910589555.1 uncultured Muribaculum sp. | reverse complement strand
AATTTAAGCACCGCCACGAGGCGATAGCCGAGGTGCGGTGTAAGGTGACCCAAATGAACGGGCATCGAAGATGTCCTCTAACTCAACACCCCCTCCGGCTATAACATATACGCCCATACACCGATATAAAAGAATCACGCCCGAGATGATCAGTCCCGGGCGTTAGAATAACAAAATAACAGTATGGCAGAATCTTAGTAATTTTTCTTTTCTCTTTCAAACCAGCCGTGCTCTTTTCCGCACACGGGGCATTTCTTGGGAGCGGATTTACCTTTATGCACATATCCGCAATTGCGGCATTGCCATTCAATCTCCTCTGCCGACTTGAATTCGGTGTCGGTTTCAAGACGTCCCACAAGTTTCAGATAGCGCTGTTCGTGCACTACTTCCACGCTTGCGATGAGTTTGAACAATGTGGCGATGTGGGGAAATCCTTCATCGGCGGCAGTCTGGGCGAAGTTTGAGTATAGGTCGCTCCATTCCTCATGTTCGCCTGCGGCAGCTTCCTTAAGGTTGGTGAGCGTGTCGCCTACCACACCGGCGGGATATGCAGCCTTGATTTCCACCATTCCACCTTCGAGAAGGTTGAAAAATTGAGTGGCATGGCTTAACTCCTGCTCGGCTGTCTCCATAAAGATGGCAGCGATCTGTTCGTAACCCTCCTCTTTAGCCTTCTGGGCAAATAGGGTGTAACGTGCTCTTGCTTGGCTTTCGCCTGCGAATGATGCGAGCAGATTGTGCTCGGTACGGGTTCCTTTTATACTTTTCTTAGTCATATTGTCGATTATTAATTTACACATCATCATAACATCACTTGCCGCTGATTTGTTCATGGGAATGGCGAAAATTTATTAAATAATTTAAGATTTTGTAAGAATTAATGTCGGTATAAAGTATATTTATAGTTAAAAATTAGGGTTAATTGCGAAATATGTGTAACTTTGTTTGATTTACCTTAAAGAGCAGTGCAATAAAAATACTTAAATCAATATACAGTTTTAATTAGTTATGAGAAAAGCTTTTTACTTGACTTTACTCGCGGCATTGATGATAGCTATGCCGGGATTGATGGAGGCGCAAGTTGCTTCTTTTCCCGGAGCGGAAGGCTATGGTCGTTTGACCACCGGTGGCCGTGGAGGTGAGGTGTACCATGTTACGACATTGGAAGATACGGATGAACCCGGATCATTCCGTTATGCTTGTAATCAGAGAGGAACCCGTACGATTGTGTTTGACGTGTCGGGAACCATATTCCTTAAATCAGCCCTGCAGCTTAAAAACGGCAATGTCACCATCGCCGGTCAAACAGCCCCCGGCGACGGTATCTGTATCGCCGACTATCCTTTCACAATCAATTCGAGCAACGTGATCATCCGCTTCATGCGTTTCCGTCTCGGAGGTCGTCAGGCTGCAAATCATGAAGGCGACGGTCTCGGAGCGATGGATCAGGCTAACATTATCATCGACCACTGCTCGGTGAGCTGGAGCATCGATGAATGCCTCTCGGTTTACGGCAGCAAGAACATCACCGTACAGTGGTGTATATCCTCACAGAGTCTCCGAAATGCCGGTCACGGCAAAGGCAACCATGGTTACGGTGGTAACTGGGGCGGTAGCGGCGCTTCCTATCATCACAACCTCATTGCCCACCACACTTCACGCACTCCGCGCCTTGGCCCGCGTCCCGGAACTCAGACCGACGAACGAATGGATATGCGCAATAATGTGATGTATAACTATGGTTCCAACGGATGCTATGGTGGTGAGGGCATGAACGTGAATATCGTCAACAACTACTATAAGGTAGGTCCGCAGAAAAACAATAATCCTCAGCGTATAGCCGGTATCGGTATCCGCACAACCGAATATACAAACCATGACACCGACAGTCCCAACGCATGGGATGTGATGTGGCACAAGTGGGGCACATTCTATGTCGATGGAAATGTAAATCCCGACTATCAGGCTGTGACCAAAGATAACTGGACCTACGGAATATACGATCAGATTGACAACAGCAAGTGTGACTATACTTTCAACGAGGATGTGAAGCGCGATATGCGTCTCGACACCCCCATTGAATATCAATACACCACTACCCACACAGCCGAGAAGGCTTATGAGAAAGTGCTTGCCTATGTGGGCGCTTCGCTTCACCGCGATGAGCTTGATGAAATAATCGTCAACGATGTGCGCAACCGCAAGGCTACATTTGGCGACAATGGAATTATCGACAGTCAGGATGAGGTAAAATATGCCGATGGTTCTACGGGATGGCCCGCGTTAAAGCAAACTGCTGCTGAGGTTGATACCGACGGCGACGGTATGCCCGACAAATGGGAGACAGATAACGGTCTTAATCCTAACGACAAGACTGACGGCGCCAAGATAGGACCTGACGGTTATACCAATCTCGAAATCTACATGAACTCGCTGGTGGCTGAAATCATGGAGAACGGTAATGCCGAGGGAAAGCTGCTTGCCGGCAACCTTGAATCATCCGATCCCGCCGTCGAACTTCCTAAATACGAAGCTCCCGAAGTGGTGGATTATCAGTTGAACAGTGCTACCTACAAGCAATCTCCATCAACGGGAGTGTGGGAATTTGAAAATGGATTTTCTATAACCAACACCCGTGGTAAAGGATATTCTACAGGCAGTCAGAACCGTGTTAAATATTCATCGGGAGTTCAATTTACAGTTAATATTCCTGCTGAATTGACAGTTACCGGATTTGAAGTCGAGGGATATAATAACTATACGAGTGCCGATGCGTATTTTTCGGAAATTAACGGCGTTGATGGCAGCGCATATATTTTCCCGAAAACTAAGGACGCGGTGTCACATAGTATTGAATTTGCCACTCCGGCATCAAACTCGTTCACATTCACTCCTGCCGGCAATCAAGTAGTGCTTGCTTTTACTCTTCATGTGGCTAACGGAACATCTGGAATAGAGGATGTGGTGGTGTCGGGCGATAATAACGGCGACAACCGCATTTTCAACCTGATGGGTGTAGAGGTGTCAGAGCCGCTTGCTCCCGGCATTTATATCCGCAACGGAAAGAAATTTATGGTAAAATAATCCCACATACAACCCCATCTGCCATAGGACACAAACTCCCATGACAGCAAAAGCGACTCCAAGAACCGAATCCGATTCTTGGAGTCGCTTTTTGCAAACAATGCCGCCGTGCTGCGGCAGGAGTCCCTAAAGGAATTGCATAGCCCCCATCAAAAACCTGCAAGGTTAATCTCTCGGTAGCTTGTGTGCCGAGCCAAAGGCGAGACGCACAGAAAAATGCCACAAAATGCCTGGAAGGCAATGCCTACGGATAACCGCGGTACAGGGAGCCGCAGGCGACCTGTGCCCGGAAAGCCCCACGCCCGAATGCACTCTGCAAAGAGTGCCCCTAAAAAACTATCGTCGGATCGAAAAAGAAAACCTGAAAGGTTAATCTCTGGGTAGCCGAGCGCCGAGCGAAGCGTTATCGACTTTAGCCGCTCTGCCTCACAGAGATTTATATACAATTGAAATTGAATCCGAATGGATTCATCTGTAGGTAGCCGGTGGCGGAGCGTTAGCGACACCACCGGAAAGCGATAAAAAAATAATCGAATCTGAAAGATTCATCTTGCTCTGAATGCAGATTGCAAAACACCTCCGGAAGAACTATATGAATGCCGTGCAACGGCAAAATAATTTAAGCTCCGCCACGAGGCGTAGCCGAGGCGCGGAGAAAGGCACCACCGGAAATGGGCGTCGAAGACGTCCACCAACACCATACCTGTTATACACAAAAAAATTCACTCGGGTGGGATAAAAACCGGGTAAATCCCCTCCATCCATACACTACCTTTGTGACA
>CAJUTE010000085.1 GCA_910589555.1 uncultured Muribaculum sp. | reverse complement strand
AACCAAAAACTGCAGTGCTACCATTACACCATAAGACAATCCTATTTACCCAAACATCGGTGCCGATGTCTAAAGTGCTGCAAAGATAGGGAGTTTTTTTTAATTATGCAAGCTCCACACGAAATTTTGCATTATAAGTTATTATTTAGTAACTTTGTAAATTATTGCAAGATAATACAGATGAATACCGAAATAAAGCCTACCGTGCTTGACTTCAACGACATTGCGGCTATGGTGCCGAAATTGTCATCGCATGAGCGACTGGTCAACAAAGCCTTGCATTGGCTGTCGGTGGACAAAGTCAATGCTGTTCACGAAAAATATTGCCACACTCCGGGACCGGAATTTGCCCGAAATCTGCTCAAGGATTTCGACATAGACCTTCGTGTGGATGGCAGGGAAATTCTTGAAAATCTTCCTGAAGGAGCTTTCGTGACTGTGAGCAACCATCCGTTTGGCGCGCTCGACGGCATCTCACTCATAGCCCTTCTCACACAGTATCGCCCCGAATTCAAGGTGATGGTCAATATGGTACTGAACCACATTTCGGCTATGCGCCCCAACTTCATCGCCGTCGACGCGCTCGCTTCCGACGACCCCGCAAAAAAAGCGGTGTCGATGAACGGCATAAAGCAGGCAATCATGCAGGTGAGAAAGGGGCAGCCTGTGGGATTCTTTCCCGCCGGCGCCGTGAGCAAAATCAACAGCCGCCTGCGCATCGAAGACCGCCAGTGGCAACCCACCATCATAAGGCTCATTCAGCAACTCGGGGTGCCGGTGGTGCCCATATATTTCCACGGACACAACAGCACGTGGTTCAACATACTCGGACTTATCGACTGGCGTCTGCGCACACTGCGACTGCCGGCTGAGGTGTGGAAAAAATGCCACTCCACCATCCATGTGTCGGTGGGCGACATCATTCTCGCTTCCGAGCTCAAAGCCCACGGATCGCTCGACGAACTCGGCGAATTCCTCAAAAACAAAACCTATCAGTTAAGGTCACGTAAATGAAGCCGGTAGATATATCAGCGGAAATACAGCAAGCCAAATCGCGGTTTGGAATCGTTGGCAATGCCCCGGCATTGACTGCGGCGATCCAGCGTGCCATCCGTGTGGCGCCAATCGACCTGTCGGTGCTCATCACCGGCGAAAGCGGAACCGGAAAAGAGTTCTTCCCTCAGATCATACACCAGTATGGAGCCAGGAAACACTCTAAATATATCGCCGTAAACTGCGGCGCTATCCCCGAGGGCACGATCGACTCCGAGCTGTTCGGTCACGAAAAAGGGGCTTTCACCGGAGCTGTCGCTTCGCGAAAAGGCTACTTTGAGGAAGCCGACGGCGGAACAATATTCCTTGACGAGGTAGCCGAACTCCCTCTCACCACCCAAGCGCGCCTGCTGCGAGTGCTCGAGAGCGGCGAATTCATCAAGGTAGGATCATCGACAGTGCAGCGCACCAACATCCGCGTTGTCGCCGCCACCAATGTCGATATGCTGAAAGCGGTGGAAAGCGGCAAGTTTCGCGAAGATCTCTACTACCGACTTTCAACCATCCATCTCAACGTGCCCCCGCTGCGTGAACGCGGCAACGACATACTGCTGCTCGCCCGCAAATTCTCGGCAGATTTCGCCGAACGCTACCGTATGCCGGCTATAGAATTTGATCCGGAAGCCTCCGAGATGCTTCTGCGTTTCCCCTGGCCGGGCAATGTGCGACAGCTCAAAAATGTGGTGGAGCAAGTGGCTCTGTTTGATGCGGGCAACACCGTAGGCGCCCGTGAACTGTCGCAATACCTGCCTGCCGGAGCCGGGATTTACACCCCGACAATCGCCGAGTCAGGCATACACTCCTACTCAGCCGAGCGTGAAGTGCTCTTCAACATGATATTCCGCATGAGGGAAGAGATCGACTCGCTGCGGGCATCGATAAGCGCCATGTCGCGCCAGTCGCAGACGGCGCCCGCCTACGAGCAAGCGCAACCGGTGATGGAGATGCCGGGCACCCTCGTGAAATATTCGCCGATGGAATCAGTGTTCAATCCCGTCGCCTCTTCCCGCGTCATGCCCATTGACGCCGAGGATTCAGGAATGACTCTTGAGGCTACCGAACGCGAAACCATCAAACGCGCGCTCGAACGCAACGAAGGCAGACGCAAAGCCACCGCCACCGAACTGAACATCTCGGAAAGAACTCTCTACCGAAAAATAAAGGAATATGGACTTGAATAGAATCCCTTTCAGAAAAATAGCGGGAAAACTCTCCTTCAACAGGGCTACGATATGGGTAGCTCTGCTGAGTTGCATACTCCTGACTCAAAGCTGCCGCATTAACTTCACCCTCAACGGCTCGGCGATAGACTATACCGTGTATAAAACCATATCGGTATCCAACTTCCCGATCAGGGCGGCACTGGTGTATCCTCCGCTGCAACAGACATTTGAAAACGCCCTTCTCGACTACATCACACGCAACACCCGCCTGCAAGTGGTCGAAAACGGCGCCGACCTCGAAATGACCGGTGAAATAACCGGATACTCACTCTCCCCTCAGGCTGTGACCGAAAACGCCCTCGCTTCGAAGACTCGCCTCACAATCACGGTGCGTGTCAAATACACCGACACCAAAAACGAGAAAAACGACGTCGACCAGTCATTCTCAGCCTATCAGGACTTTGACAGCTCCGAAATGCTCACCGACGTGCAGGATCAATTATGCTCGGAGATCACCGAACAGCTTGTCGACCTGATATTCAACGCCACGCTCGGAAACTGGTAAACACCATTGCAGATGAAGAAGTCAGACACGGAAATATTGAAAGAACTGCTCGCCGACCCGTCAAAAAAGGTCAGCCCGGAGTGGTGTGACGCCGTGAGCCGCAAGCACCCTTACTTCACCCTGCCGGCAATGCTTGAACTGGAACGCAACGGCAACCAAGGGGGAGGCGACTCCGACCGGCGGAAAAAGCTCATCCGGCGTGTAGCCATGAACAGCGCGTCGCCCGAAATGCTTTACCGGCTGACCGAACCGCTGGGACAGGCGCAGAACAATTTCTACCCCGAGGAAGAGCCCAAAGAACCGGCATCGACCGAGGAGGTGATCGACACGTTCATAACCACCTATGGCGGAAGCGACAACGAAGAAACCGCGCTTCTGGAAAAACTCATTTTCAACCCTGTGCCTGATTATGCCCTCCTTCTTTCCGAAGAGGAGGAAAGAAGTCTCCCGACCGAAACCGACTCCAACGCCGACACTCAGGAGAGCCGCATAAACTCATTTATCCTCAAAAGCCGCGAGCACCACGGGCACTTCCCTCCCGCCTCCGAAACTCCCCGCCAAGCGCCAAAGCCCGCTCCCGCCAAGAAAGAGCCCATTCAAGAGCCTGCCACTCAGGATGACACGCTTCTGAGCGAGAGTTTGGCTAAAATTTATATAAAACAGCGTCGATATGCCAAAGCTTATGAAATTATAAGCAATTTAAGTTTGAAATATCCGGAAAAAAGTATTTACTTTGCAGACCAATTGCGTTTTTTGCAGAAACTGGTCATAAATCAGCAATATATAAAACAGAAATAACATGTATATCTTAGTTATCACACTTACTGTAATCGCATCAATCCTTATGATCGGAGTGGTGCTCATTCAAAAATCCAAAGGAGGAGGTCTTTCTTCTCAATTCGGCGGTGCCAATCAGGTAATGGGCGTTCGCCGCACCAACGATTTCATCGAAAAGACCACATGGTGGCTCGCTGCCGCAATCGGCGTATTAGCTATTGTAGGCGTTTTCGTTATGCCCCGCAACCTTGTTCAGGGCACTTCACGCGTGGCTCCCGCTGCCGTTGAGCAGACTCAGCCCGCCGACTTCAACACCAACGTAGGCGACGCTCCCGCTCTTCCCGTGGCTCCTGCCGCTCAGGAAGCTCCTGCTGAAGCACCCGCTCAGAACTAACAACACATCCCCTAAAGATACATCCGGACTGTCACCATCGTGGCGGTCCGGATTTTTTTGCAATCCAATCGGCAATTTTATTTGTGCTAAATATTGATGTCCGGTAAAAACATTGATTATCAATACATCTTTCAATTATACAATGGATTACCTGTATTTTTCTGAACATGGACTTATAGCCGTGAAACGGCAAAATAATTTAAGCACCG
>CAJUTE010000084.1 GCA_910589555.1 uncultured Muribaculum sp. | reverse complement strand
CATACTACTGCAGTTTCGCTGCAAATCCCAAAGCATGGTCAGGGAGTACCGATGGGTTAGTTACAGGTGATTGCATCCTATTAGAAGCAACCGATACGACTTCATTATCAAACTATCGCGGAAAACTCCACGGGAAGATTGTCATTATGCCAATCGCAAGGGAATATGAACTCTCGTTCCGTCCTATGGCAAAAAGATATACCGATGAGGAACTCTCCGAAATGACAAAGGATAATCGCCCTTCAAATCCGTGGGGAAGATGGTCGTCAGGTTCAAACAAGAGATTGCAACAGGCTATCGACTCGCTTATAAGGGAGGAACGTCCCCTGGCTGTGATTGTAGGCGACGGGACTTTCAATATCCCGGGTTCACGAGGTGTTAATTATAAAGTAGGCGATCCTGAGCCTGTGCCGGAGATTGTTTTGCCCACCGAAGACCACGGCAGAATGGTTCGCCTACTTAAAGGCGGTGATGAGGTAAAAATGGAACTTGATGTAAGAAACACTTTTACTGACAATCAGAAAATCAACAATATCATTGCCGAGATACCGGGCACAGACCCAAAGCTCAAAAATGAAGTCGTGCTTATCGGCGCACATCTTGATTCTTGGCACGGCGGAACTGGTGGCGCTGACAACGGCTCAGGCTGCATCACAATGATAGAGGCAATGCGTATCCTTAAAGCCCTTGATATAAAACCTCGTCGTACTATCCGACTTGCTCTGTGGGGGGGAGAGGAACAAGGTCTGTATGGTTCAAGAGGCTATGCCGACCATAAGCTCTACGATAAGGAGCAAAAGAAAAAGTTACCGGAATACGATGACTTCGCACTGTACCTGAACATGGATTTTGGTTCGGGTCGATTCAAAGGTGTATATATGGAAGAGAACGATATGGCATATCCGTATTTTGAAGCATGGAAACAGCCCTTGGTCTCATTAGGTTTTGACACCTTTTCGCCAATGTCTGTCGGCAGCACAGACCATGTGAGCTTCACCCGTCTTGGACTTCCCGCATTCCAATTCATTCAGGATCCACTGGACTATTTCAGAGCTTATCACACAACGATGGATACATACGAACGCTTGTCATTGGATGACTTGAAAGTTAATGCGGCAGTCGTAGCATGGCTGGCATACAGTGCAGCAATGGACGACGGACGTATTCCTGTGAAACCGGGTTACCCCAAGACAACAGAAAAATAAAACATATCCAATCACTTTTTTTCATAGATAAAGGCGCAACCGTATAGTTCATGGTTGCGCCTTCATTTTGTCTTTCATATCTCGCGTTATTCCCGGTAGTCGGAGGGGCTCATGCCGAGATTGTTCTGAACGTAACGGCTGAAATAGCCGGGAGATGAGAAGTGGAACATGTCGGAAATCTGTACGAATGTCAGGCTCTTGTCGCGCAACTGGCGTGAGATGTCGAGCGATGTGTAGCGGTTGATCCAAAAGTTGGCGGAGTGACCGCTCACTTTCTTGCAAATTTCCGAAAGGTATTTGGGCGTTATGCAGAGTTCCGATGCGTAATATGTCACCTCGCGGTGTTCACGATAAATTCCGCTGTCGAGTAGTGCGAAGAACTTGTTCATCACGGCAGCATATTGTGACGTAATGGAGTCTTCTCCATAGTTATAGGCATGGAAGTCGAAGAAATCAAGAATCATGAGTTGCACAGCACAGCGGATGCTTTCTTCGTAGAACACAAATCCGATGGTATCGTAGCGGTATTTCACCCCTTGAAAATCCTGAAGGCAGAGAGCGAATTGCGCTTCATTGAGTTTCATCACGGGGTTCATGAACAATGCGAGTTGTCCTTTCATGCCGTAGTTTGACTGCGGTGTGCAATGTTCAACAAATCCGGAATTGATATATATGACCATCACCCTGAAATCATCAGAGATGTGCATATTGTCAACAAGACCACCCTTACGAACTATCATCAGATCATGTCGTCCGAAAGTGAAATGCTTTCCATTGAAATCAAATTCCATGCTCCCGTCCATACAAAGAGCATGAGCGAGGTAGCCTTCCTTTTTTTCGGAGGCTATCTCGCTCAGGGAGTCAGTAATTATGATTTTGTCAAATAATTTCTCGTCTGCCATAATCTGCCAATTATAATGGCAAAGTTACGAATTATTTTTGAAATTTCATATCGAGCCATTCGGCTACGAGTTTGGCTATCACATCATTGTTGAGCTCCTGCATGAGGAAATGGCTGTTGCCTTTTATCCCTATTTCGGGAAGAAGTACAAGGGTTGCATCGCCTCCGTTACGGTTGATTGCCGATACAAACTCACGGCCCATCTTCAATCTCACTTCCCAATTGCTTCCGCCAAGTGTGGTGGCATTGCTTTCGGGGATGTAGTCGCCAAAATAAATCACAATCGGTTTTTTGGTAAGCTCCATGAATTCTTCCATAGGCACGCCGACTCCTTTCAAGCCACCGGTCAGACCGGGTAGCGGAGCTGGAATTTCGCTGTCAGGGAAAACATACCCTCCCGGTTCAAGGGCAACCACACCTTTCACTTCGGGATTGCGCATAGCAGCCATCCATCCGGGGAAACCTCCGGCGGAGTGTGTCACCAGCACTTGATTTCCGATTTTCTTTGCCATTGCATCGAGTGCCGGAACATCAAGCTGATGATTGCTCAGATCGGGCACCATCTGACGAAAGAAATTGCTGACACTGAGAGAGTCTTTCGGGAACTGTATCCCTTCATTCCATTCGGGCCAGATACCCATGCGCCAAATGTCAAACCAGAACATCTCGTCAGCTACCGGCTCGACTGTAACAGTGGAGCTTGTGCGGGAGGCGTGTCCGCGACCTGGGAGGTCGAGAACGTATGTCGGATAACCTTCGGCAAGCAGGAGAGTTGCGAAACCGGGACGGTCATCAGGCGTAGTTTCCCAACAAACTCCGTCACCGCCATAACCATGCACGAACACCAACGGCATATTTTTGGCATTGGCAGGTATCTGGTAGCGGGCAAACGCATGATCGCAACGATAACTTTGTCCGGCTTGGTCTTGCTCAGCCCAGCCGACAAACGTGTCAGGGTTGAATGTGCCTTCACGCTGTATGGTGGTTCCGCCAACAGGAAACTGCCCCTGTTTTTTGATTACAATACCTTCGGCAAACGATGTTGATATCGCCATAACTGACACAATAAAAATTAATAATTTCTTCATCTGTTTACAATCTTTCGTATGGGTTCTACTTTTGTCGATCCTATGTTGTGCTCTACAATGTCGAGAAGAGTATTGAGCTGTGGAGTGGTGACTCCGAGATGTCGACAGATGCCTATGTGACCGGTTGCCATGGGTTCAACGCCTCCGAGAGCGGTGAGCATCGACACTGTTGCAAGCTCGCGATCGGTGTAAGGCAGAACACCACGACCGAAAATGTCAGCAAAAAGATGTTCTTTGAGGAATCTGTTTATGCCGGGAGCGAAATCCTGATACCAAGGTGCCGGGGCATCTACCGGAACTCCTGAAAGCTGGCTTAGCGTTTCTGCCCCTTGACCATATTTGTCAACGTCGCTCACAATAGCCGCAACGTCGCCTTCGACGTCAGTTATGCCGCTTGCTTTGCGTTCAGAGAGTAAATTGTTGAAAACACCGAGAGCTGTGAGCGAGCGGGGGAATCCGCAGTAGGCATATGCCTGTATGAGCAGCTCTTTGATTTCGTTGATGGTCATTCCTGCTGTCAAGCCTTGTGCAAGTACGTTCTTCAAACCGTCGGTATCGCCGATTGCTGCGTAAGAT
Organism: uncultured Muribaculum sp.; assembly: GCA_910589555.1. Classification (GTDB taxonomy): domain Bacteria; phylum Bacteroidota; class Bacteroidia; order Bacteroidales; family Muribaculaceae; genus Muribaculum. Next base: position 1,049 of record CAJUTE010000084.1, on the reverse strand, counting down.
GCCATCGCCACAATAGCTTGTTGTCGCTCGGTGAGGTCTTTTATCTCTACGGGATTGGCGGTTGCTTCCGCATATTGAACATCATTGACCGGTTGGAGCCAAGTCACCTCATTGTTCTGAGGATTGCACTCAATGGCGATGTGCGCAAACCAAGAGTCGGGAGCCGCGCCATGCCAATGCTCGACGCCGGGAGCAATCTCGACAATGTCGCCGGGGAAAAGCCGACGTGCCGGTTTGCCTTTCTCCTGATAATATCCGACTCCGGCTGTGGCGATAAGTATCTGACCACCGCTGTGTCGGTGCCAGCTGTTGCGGCATCCCGGTTCAAATGTCACGTTGAACATAGGCACATTTAGCTCCTTTTCGTTGGTCAACGGATAGAGCCATGCCGTGCCGATGAAATTTGGATTACCCTCCATTGCCGTGCCGGCAGGGTAAGGTTGCTTAAACTCAGTTATATTCATTGCCATGCATATTAATGGTAAAATCGCAAGAAATGAAGCAATCAATCGGTTCATGATAGTTATTATTAAACATCCTCTAAAGTTTTTTACCGAAAAACTCGGTGAGCTTGTTGACTTCCTGATCCACATATTCAGGAACGTAATATGTTTGGATATGGGTTGCACCCGGAATAAGGAACAATTCCTTGTCGGTGGTTCCAGTAGCTTTTTCAAAGGCATCGGAGGTCATGTAGAAGGTATCAGCCTTGTTTCCTGCCATCATAAGCAACGGGGCATTGATAAGGTTAATCTGGTCTGTCGCATCCCAAGTCATAAGGTCCATCAGACTTTCCATTGTGTAGAGGAATGTTGAATTGGGGTGAGCATGGGTGCGGTTATAGTATATTGCTCCCTCGCGATAGAGGTCGAATGGCAGTTTCTCAATCTCCTCGTCTGTCAGGTTCATGTCACCGGTAAACACAATTTCGCCTGTGGTGACTCTCTTTTCCCTCGCATCGGAGGCTTCCTTGAGGCGTTGCTGAATTGTGGGTATGGCTGAGTCCATGAAGCCATTGCGGCGTACTCGGCCGGAATTGAACATGCTGA
>CAJUTE010000083.1 GCA_910589555.1 uncultured Muribaculum sp. | reverse complement strand
CAAAATGGGACAACAATCTTTCCTCTAAAATCATAACCTGATCTTTTAAGAAACGACATCACAGGCATCGGTGCAGTATGCCACCACACGGGACCGCCGACAAAAATCACATCATACCGGTCAAAATCAGGGATGGTGTCTTTCAACACCGGAAATACGCTGTCATTCAGCTCTGATTTTGCTTCCGACGCACAATCTTTGAAATTTTCCGGGTAAGGCTCTTTTCTTTCAATACGATATAGCATGCCCCCGGAATGAGTTGCTATGGCATTTGCAATCTGTTCGGTGTTCCCGCTTCGGCTGAAATAGGCTACCAATACATTGCGCGTAGTATCGGGTGATATCTCATCTCCGTTATAAAGAGGTACCTTTGAGCCGGTAAATTTGCTGCAAGCACAGAAAAGGAGCCCAATAAAAAGTATATAGATATATTTTGCTTTCATCTTTAACCTTTTGCAGTTAATATTTCACAAAGTTATCACTTTTAATCTGTGGAGATTGATTCAAAATGTCGGTGTATAATACACATTTTTCTTATTTAATGTATAATAAGATGCGTTTTCAGAAAAATGGGAAGAACTCACCGAAATAATTGTAGGCGCCATACAATGCCATCATACTAATTTTGCACATTGAAAACCTGATAATTAGATTTTTAATATGAAAATGAATCTCTTTTTGTGGTTCGCTGTTATTCTGTGTGTATCTTGCTCGGAAGATAAAGACATAATCAAGAAAGGAAATTCAATGAAACCGAACACAGAAATACCCGCCGGAGGCAACAGTACTACTGACAACACATCTGCTAAAGGCAGATTTACAGCAAACTCAACGATAGCCGAAGTCATATCCGATCCGGCATTCAGCGACTTTGGCTACCTTTTATTCCCGGTCGACCGTAATGTGACACGCTCTATGACTCTTGCCGACATCAGCTCATCAAATGTATATGTTTGGTATAGCCATATACAGCCAGAGAAAACTGTGGAAATCATAAACCGTCTATATAACGATGCCGTTGACGGCAATCAAATATTCTACCGGATGTATTCCGATGACGAAATCGCCGCTGATCCAACGAAAGCTGATACCGGATTATTCCTTTTCAGAGGGGAAGTAGAAAAGCCGTTCGCCATCACCAACGCCGGTGGCGGATTCATGTATGTCGGGGCTATGCAGGACAGCTTTCCTCACTCTCTTGAAATAAGTAACGCTGGGTTTAATGCCTTTGCCTTGATATATCGTCCTGATGACCCTTACACCGACTTGGCTAAAGCAATAGAATTCATACATGACAATGCTTCCGAATTAGGAGTCAAGCCCGATGATTATTCCCTGTGGGGTGGCTCTGCCGGAGCAAGAATGGCAGCCGTATTGGGCAATAAAGCTTACCTCCAACAACTTACAGGACGCACCGACATTCCTCAGGCATCAGCTGTGATAATGCAGTACACCGGCTACAATCAAGCATCACAATATGATGCACCGACCTACGTATGTGTCGGCTCAAATGATGGCATTGCTTCTTGGCGAACTATGCAAAACAGACTGCAACGTCTTTCTGCAATGGGCATCCCAACCGAGTTCCATGTCTATGAAGGATTAGGACATGGATTTGGCGTTGGCATAGGAACTGTTGCTGACGGCTGGGTTAACGATGCTCTGAAATTCTGGCAAAAGAACATGAAGACTGACGAAAGCGCCGGCATCCCACCGGTATATGCAGATTGAAAAACCGAAAAAAGTGTAATCGTTACCGCTATTTTTCAAACCCATCAAGAATAGATCGATTGTTCTTTTACTGAATTAAAAAATACAGAATATGAAAAATAGAATATTAGGAACAGCATCATCGCTCGAAGTATCCACCATCGGACTTGGCTGCATGGCTATGAGCCACGGATATGGCAAACCTGCCGACAAGAAAGAGATGATAAAACTTATCAGAACCGCCCATGATTTGGGAGTGACTTTCTTTGATACAGCAGAGGTTTACGGCCCCTATACAAATGAGGAGCTTGTCGGTGAAGCTCTCGAACCGATACGGAACGAGGTGAAGATTGCCACAAAGTTCGGCATCAGCATGAATATGGACGATTTCAAGCAAGTGCTTGACAGCCGTCCCGAAACAATCCAACGGTCGGTTGATGGCTCGTTGAAGCGTCTTCGCACAGACCACATTGACCTCTACTATCAGCATCGTGTTGACCCCAATGTTCCCATTGCCGATGTTGCAGGAACAATCAAAAACCTTATGGATGATGGTAAGATACTCCACTGGGGATTGTCGGAGGCTGGAGTTAATACTATCCGTGAGGCAAATTCGATCTTACCACTTACTGCCGTACAAAGTGAATTTTCCCTTTTCTGGCGTGAACCGGAGAAGAACCTCCTGCCTGTTCTTGAAGAACTCGGCATTGGTCTTGTTCCATTCAGTCCGCTCGGAAAGGGTTTCCTTACAGGCGGCATAACCAAAGATACCAAGTTCGGAAAACACGATTTCCGTTCATCTGTGCCTCGTTTCCAAAAGGAAAATATCGAGGCGAATATGGCTCTTGTAGAGTTTGTCAAATTTATCGCTGAAAAGAAAGGTGTCACACCCGCACAAGTCGCCATTTCGTGGATATTATATCAGAAACCGTGGATTGTGCCTATCCCCGGCAGCCGAAGCCTCAAACACCTCGAAGATAACATTGCAGCAGCCAATGTAATCTATACTCAGGAGGAAATGGCAGAAATCAATGCCACCCTCGACACAATAGTTATCCAAGGCAACCGCTATAACAGCAACAACCAATCCCATATCGGGAACTAATCGCAAACATCTTTTATTAGGCTGTGTCAAAAATGAAGTGCACCCCAAAAGTTGGACAAAAAACTTTTGGGGTGCATTTCAAAAAAGGCACAGCCTCTTTTGAACTCTATTGCGATAACCTCCTTGTCATCACCAACGACCAAGAGTAGCAAATCAAGCGGAAAGGAAAACAACCATCCAAATTACGTGCACGAAAATAGCCACAAAGAATACAGCGTTAATATCAGGAGCCGATAATCGGCATACGGTCGATATATTCTTTATTTTCAATCTGCGCTACCATGAATGAAGCAATGTCGGCACGGGATATATTGAATTTTATCTTGCGTTCGCCGAATGACACTTTAACTTCTCCGGAAGGTGCAGTGTCCTTTGGAGCCATGAATCTTACTACTGTCCATTGCAGACTAGAGTTCACCACGTCGGAAATAATGGTTTATATACAATGCGATATGTCTACTGCTTGTTTACGGGTTTTGTTCATCTCGAAAAAAAATTAGTAACTTTGCAAAAAGTTTAGAATCATGTTTATAGCAACCAAATACATAAATCGTCAGAATGTGCGGGCAGAAGAACGCTTGTGCAGGGTGGTTCATGTGCATTGGTTCAGCGGATTCATTTAAGTTACATACACACGCCTGACTGGACTGTATCACAATAATTGCATCCGGACAGGCTTTTCCACTTCTTTTTTATTTTGATATTATAACTGTTTGGACCGAAAAGGTTCAGACCTAATCGTGTTATGTAACTTATGTTCAAGGTTCTTATATTACTGATAACATCAGCGGGCGTAGGCTATATGCTTCGCCACAAATCCGGTTTGAGGAAAGCACTTTCCCGTACCACTCCAATCACCATATTCATTCTGCTGTTCATGTTCGGCTTGAGCATCGGCTCAAACGAATCAATCCTGTCGAATATCCATAAAGACGGGGTAAAGGCCGGAGCGATCGCTTTATTGGGCGTGGCAGGAAGCATCGCGGCAACAACTGCATGTGTCAAATTTACAAATAAGAAAGGAGGGATGAAATGAGCCATCTCCTGTTCCCTCTTATGGTATTTGCCGGCATATTTGTCGGTTGGTGTGGATTTATGCCCGACTTCGTAAGCGAGTATTCTTTGCCACAACTTTGTCTGTATGCCCTTATAATGCAAGTAGGCTTATCGCTTGGTATGCGTCCCGATCTTAAATCCATTGTGAAAAATTTCAATCCGCGCCTTTTACTGCTGCCGGCTTGCACAATAATCGGGACACTGACATTTACCTACATTGCCACGATGATTTTCACCGATGAACCATCGGCCGATGTCATGGCAATCGGAAGTGGATTTGGATATTACACACTTTCGTCAGTGCTGATAGCGCAATTCAAGGAAGCCTCAGTGGGAGCCGAGGCTGCAGCTTCTGTTGCGGCGATAGCATTGTTGGCAAACGTAGTCAGAGAAATGATAGCACTGCTGTCATGCCAATACCTGTCCAAACGTGGTCGAGGAGAAGCCGCGATATCCGTTGCCGGAATCAATTCAATGGATGTCTGTCTGCCCATGATTGTAGGCAACGGTAAATCGTCCGACGCACAACTTGTATCAGCCGCGTTGTTCCACGGAATAATACTCGAAATAAGCGTCCCTATCCTGATTTCTATCTTTTGCTCATAGTCGCAAGCTGCAATATTGGATTTTAGCCAGTTAGGTTATCACGCTCCAACGGCTAAGTATATGGAAGTAAATAGGTCCAAATGTCATATTCCGCTTTGAAATATAGGGAGAAAAGTGTAATTTTGTCCCTATGAAATCCGAATTAGAGAAATTAGTAGGGAGATACCGTGAGCTTGGCATAGACCGGCAGTTGGACTATGATAAGTTTTACCTATACTCCATTATCACGCACTCCACAGCGATTGAAGGCTCTACCATTACGGAGCTTGAAAATCAGATAATGTTTGACAACGGCATTGCTTTGAAAGGCAAGAGCCTTGTCGAGCAGAACATGAATCTTGACCTGAAAGCGGCATACGAGCGGGCGTTGGTTTTTGCCCGTGAACATGCTGATGTCACCATTGAACGTCTGAAAGAGTTGTCGGCGTTGACAATGAAAAACACAGGTTCGGAATATCATACAGCATTGGGCGATTTTTCATCTGCCAACGGAGATATACGCCTTGTGAATGTCACAGCCGGAGTTGGTGGGCGTTCCTATATGGCGTTCAACAAGGTGCCGCTGAAGTTGAAAGAGTTTTGCGATACGCTCAATGCTTTGCGACGCAAGCACAGCTC
>CAJUTE010000082.1 GCA_910589555.1 uncultured Muribaculum sp. | reverse complement strand
ACCTTAATAACATCATCCATCCTTATTTTGTGCAATTTCTTACCGAACCATTGTTAAAGTCCTTAAAGCCCCTAAAGCCTCCCCCCCTCAACTCTCAACTCTCGACTCTCGATTCACGACTCTCGACTCTCACAATATTCCCCCACCTCTTTCCGTTAATTGAATAGCTATGACAACTCAAGGATATCCTAATTATATACGACTCATTGTATTGGCATTTTCGCTGCTTGCCGCCGCTGTGGCATCTGCCTTTTCGCTTGACACTTACGCCCCTGCATCGGCACTCTCGTCGGGGCGATGGGTAAAGATAAAAGTCAGCGCCTCAGGCGTGCATCTCATCTCCAATGCCGATTTGCAAAGATGGGGATTCTCCGACCCGGCGAAAGTCAGGGTATATGGCTATGGCGGTGCGCCAATCAGCGATATCCTGTCGCAAGAAAACTACGTCGACGATCTCCCCCTGGCTCTATCTGAAGTCACTTCACGCGGAATTGTCTTCTACGCCCATTCCACGATCAATCAGGTTGAGAGTTCCGGCGTCATGGACTACGAGCGCAATTACTACTCCAACGATGCTTACTATTTCCTGACTGACAGCGGCGAGGATGCCGAGTTTCCATCTGTTGGATCGCCGCTGCTTGCCGATGGAGCTGACACGGCTGACTCATTCACACAGATGCTCTACCATGAGCAGGAATTAGTGTCGCCGGGTGCCACGGGTCACACATTCCTCGGCGAGGACTTCGCCTCTTCCACACGCACCCGCACATTCAATTTCAGCCTTGACGACAGGATTGGCGACAATGTCTCATTCTCATGCCATTTCGCCACCAAAACCGTCGGAGCGGGGTCGCAGTTGAATTTCTCGGTCAACGGCACGGCGCTCTCTGCCGCTTCCGACAATAATCTTGATGCCTCAGCCACCGACTCCCACCGCCACTATGTGATGAAAGAGATTCGCCGCAATATATCGCTCGGCGACAATGATATGCAGCTCTCCATCACATTCCAACCCAAAGGCGGAACGGTTCAGCTTGCAAGACTTGACCGCATTGTGGTCAACTACACCCGCCGCCTGAGTCTCGCTGCGGGAGTGCTCGATTTCCATCTTAAGGCAGGCGCCGTGCAGCTTGCCGGTGCATCTGCCGAAACACGGCTGTGGGATGTCACGACACCCTGGGCTCCCGCCAGGGTCAATGCCGCGCTTTCCGGAAGCTCTCTGCGGTGGAGCCCTTCATCATCAGCGATGCGCCACTACGTTGCGTGGAATCCCGAAGCGCAGATGCCGTCGCCGGTATATGTCGCCACCGTTGCCAATCAGAATCTGCATGGAGCCGATACGCCTCAGATGATAATTGTCACCATGCCTGAATGGCGTGACAAGGCTGAAGAGATAGCCGAGCTGCACCGCAATTCCACCGAGCTTCCGCTCGATGTGATGGTAGTGGCGCAAGATGAGGTGTTCAACGAATTTTCATCAGGCACTCCTCATGTCAACGCTTTCCGCCGTATGTTCAAGATGTTCTGGGACCGTGGACGTGACGGCGACGACAGCCGTCTCGGTTTCGTGTTGATGCTCGGACGCGGCATCTATGACCACCGTGCCATCACCAATGAGGTGAAGATGCTCGGACGACCCATACTCCTGCAGTGGCAGACCGTCGACGGAAGCCATGACAACTCATCTTATACCACCGAGGATTATCTCGCGTTTCTTGAGGATGGCTCCGGTCTGCGACCGGGACGCGACCGTCATTGTGTGGCGATAGGTAGAATTCCGGTCACCTCGGTTGCCGATGCTTCGCTGGCTGTCGAAAAACTGCGCTCCTATATCGCCGATGAAAAGAAAGTCGATTGGAAAAACCGCATGATACTCGCTGCCGACGATGAAAACGGTGGTGACCATCTCGATCAGATGGAGGTGGTGTATAAGGAAATGATGTCAAAAGATGCCGGACGCAATTTTATGTACAATAAAGTGTATGTCGACGCCTTCCCGCTCATTGACAATGTGGCTGTCGGAGCGCATGACCGCATGATCCGGGCGCTAAACAATGGCGTGGCGTGGTGGTGGTACATAGGGCACGCCAACACTTTCAGTTGGACAAGCGAGGGCTTGCTCACTCGCGAGGATATCGATGCCGCCTCTTTTGCGGCACAGCCCATGCTGTTTGCTGCCACCTGCGACTTTCTGCGGTGGGACCTCGCCGACAATTCCGGTGCCGAGTCGCTCTTCTTCAACCCTGCCGGCATAATCGGCGCGATTGCGGCTACTCGTCCCGTGTATATCTCCTATAATGGCGACATGGCATTGGCGCTTGCTAAGAAAGTGTTTGACCGGTACGACTCCGGAACTCCGATTCCGGTGGGCGAAATGATGCGCCGGGCAAAAAACACCATGCTTAATAATGAAGAAAACAAACTCCGCTACGTGCTGCTCGGCGACCCCGCGTTGTCAATCATGACGCCGCGCCGGCGCATGGTGCTCGACCGTATTGACGGAGTCGACGTCGATCCTGAATTGCAACCCACCATCAAGGCACGTCAGAACGTGACTATGGAGGGTAGGGTAGTGGACATGGACGGAAAACTTGTCGAGGATTTCGACGGCGTGTTCATCCCCACTGTCCATGATGCCGAATTCAGCACCACCACTCTCGCCCACGGCAAGGATGGCAAGGAGATCACATTCGAGGAGCAGGGCGACCGCCTTTACGTGGGGCGTGACTCCGTGCGGCAGGGACGCTTCAATGTCAACATATCGATGCCCGTGGAGATAGCATCCAATTTCCGTCCCGCGGCATTCAATATGTTTGCCTACGATGCCTCGGGGCGTGATGCTTTCGGTGTGAACCGCGATTTCTTCGTGTATGGCTACGACGATACCGGCGATGACGACCTCACTCCCCCCGTGATCGAATACTTCGCCCTGAATTCCACGGCATTCCGCGACGGACAGCGTGTCAACTCATCCCCCACAGTCATTGCGCGCATGAGCGATAATGTGGGAATAAACATCTCTTCGGCTGGAATAGGCCATCAGATATCTCTCTTGCTTGACGGCGACAAAACCTATAACGATGTCACGCAGTTCTATCAGCCCGGCGATGAAGGTCCCGTGTGGGGCACTCTGTCTTACCCGCTGAGCGGACTCCCCGACGGCGACCACTCTCTCCGACTCAGAGTGTGGGACACTTCCAATAACCTTGCCGAGTCAACCATTTCATTCACTGTCAAGGAAGGACGCGTGCCCGAAATCATAAATCTGTATGCCGATTGCAGCCCGGCGGTCGACAGGGTGAACTTCTTTGTCGAGCATAACCGACCCGGCGCTGATGCCGATGTGACTCTCGCCGTGTATGACCTGATGGGACGCATGGTGTGGTCCACCCGACGCTCAGGCGACAGCGCTTCGGCGCCCATGGAATGGAATCTGAGCGATGCTGCCGGACGGCGTGTGCAGCGTGGCATCTACGTCTACCGCGCTACAGTGGCGCTCGACGGGGAACAGCACGTCTCTGCTGCACGCAAGCTTGCCGTTGCCGCCCCCTGACGCTCCCTCTCTGGGAATTTTCTTCGGAATTTTGTAATTTTGCGCTGACAAAATTACAGTGCTTATGATTTCTACGTATCAATTGCCCGCAAAAGACCGTGTGGTTTCATTCGTGTGGCAGCATTTTCTCCTGTTGATTTCTCTTTACTTAATGACTCTCGGAGTCGTCCTGTGTATCAAGTCAGCACTCGGCAGCAGCGTCATCTCATCATTGCCCCTGTCACTGTCGATAGCCGGAGCCGACGGCATCGTTCCTCCATTAAGCGTGGGAGGCTACACCATTGCCATGAACTTTGTGCTCGTCTTCCTCCAGATTCTGGTATTAAGACGCCGCTTCGAGCCGGTGCAGCTATTCCAGCTGCTCATCGGGTGGGTCTTCGGATGGCTCATCGACATAAATATGATTGTCACCTCGTCATTAGTGTGCGACACCATCCTTTCTTGTGCCGCGGCGCAGTTCATCGGATGTACAGTGATGGCGGTCGGCATAGCATTTGAGGTGAGATGCGGATCGGTGACTATGCCCGGCGAAGGGCTTCCCGTAGCGCTCAGCAGAGTCACCGGAAAGCCATTCCCAAAACTCAAAATCTACGTCGACACAACCCTTGTGGTGCTCGCCGTAATCAGCAGCTACATCTTCTTCGGGACATGGAAATGGAACATAATCGGACCCGGCACACTCTTCGCCATGATCTACGTAGGGCTCGTCGTAAAATTTGTCGTGGCGCGCATCTCATGGTTCGACCGCATCCTCCACTACCGCCCCGACTTCCGCCGCTACCTCTTCGGACTCGCCCGCTACCTCCGCCGCCCCTAATCCCCACCTGAGCCTGCAACACTAATCTCCGGGTAGCCCCAACCTCCCGTCACCGAATCCGCAAGGTCATCGGCTTTAGCCGCCCTGCTATGCAGAGATGAATCCGCAATGCTCCCGGCAGAGAGCCTGCAAGGTTGCTGTCACCGAATCCGCAAGGATTCATCTTTGTGTAGCCGTGGGCCGAGCGTAGCGAGACCCACGGAAAGATGCGAAAAAAAGATGATTCTGAAAGAATCATCTACGGGTTTTAAGGGAGCGGCATAGCCGCGATGTTGTGGGGCGACTTCCTACGAGGATGTTGCCGCAATCGGCTCCCTCCCCCGGGTTTGTTCCGATTGCGGCAACGCTCATTATTCGGCTGCCGATGTCATTATTATCGGTCTCACTACTCGAAGGTCGAGCTCCGCTGCCGAATCGGCGGGTATCCATTCAAGCTCACCCACATTGGCTTTCTTCAATCCGAGCGTACATTTATTCCTTGCCTTGACCTTGAGCTTGCCAACGCGGCTTGTAATGTCGGTACACTTAACCGACATATTTTCAGGTGAATCGGTCATCTCCACAACATTTATCGTCGATTCGGTGAGCTTCAGCTCATTGATGTGACGGCTGTCGCTCACGAGAGAATCAATATCGCATCGGTTCATCACCATTCTGCTGCTGCCCATCGATGCGTCAAGGCGCGGCGCGGCGAAGCCTGTCATATACAACGCCTCCGAACGGTTGTCGACCGACTTCAGCATCCCACGTGGCACAGTTATCGTGATAGGATGTATATTCTCCACTTCAAGCATTATCATATTGCTGCTTGTAACGGTGTCGCCCAGCATTGCGGGATCCACATTGAGCGCCAATGTATCGCCAGTCACCTTGGCTTGTGTTATAGCCTTCAATCCCTCACGCATGGTCATGACGGGAGCTGATATTGAGTCGCTTTCCACCATTTCAATGCCTCGGAACCCTGAGAGCGCATATTTGCCGCCGATTTTATAGACAGTAATGTCGGCATGGCTGAAACTCGGCAAGGTGACTGTCACCTGTTTGCCCTTGATAAGCAGCGAGGAGTCTTTCCTCGCTTCCCCTGAAGCGAGTGCCGTTACGGCGATTGTGATCACGATGACCAACCCTGCTGCAAAGGCAGCCATCATCATATAAGTTGAATATTTCATTTTGAGTTGTCAGTTAAATATTGAGTGTACATAGCCCTGAGTTGAAGCGGAGTGAAGCCCATTGTCATCAGTTTGCGGAAAAAATATTCGCATTCCTCTTTCAGAAAGGTCTCGCGCCTCATCTTTTTTATGGTCTCTTCGGCACCGGAGGCGACAAAGAATCCTATGCCGCGCCGATTCTGCAATATGCCTGATGTTTCAAGGTAGCTGATGCTCCTCATCGCCGTGTTGATGCTCACCTCCATCATGGCGGCATAATCTCTGACCGACGGGATGCGTTGTTCCTCGCGGAGAGTGCCGAGCATTATGTCGTCACATATCTTGTCGGCTATCTGAAGATATATGGGGCGGTTGTTGTCATTGAATGTCATAGGCTACCAACGGTTTATGATTTCTGATTCACGGAACCGCATATATGCTGTCCCATAGTTGAAAAGTGTAGCGATCGCAATGCCGGTGTAGATCAAGGT
>CAJUTE010000081.1 GCA_910589555.1 uncultured Muribaculum sp. | reverse complement strand
CAAACATAGAGCCGGCGTTGCTGTAGTTGAGTTCCGGATTCTGGAACGTGTACATGATCCAGCCGGCAACGGCGGCGTAAAATGCGACTATCGCCACAAGAACCCAGAATGTCTTCACCACGGCGAGCTTCTGCCACACGATGCTTCCGAGAACGAAGAACGATTGCGCGAACATGAACAGGAGCAGAGCCGTGGCGATTTTCTTGGGCAGCGGATAGACGCCGTCAAAGATATCGCTCAAGGTTATAACAGTGGTGCTGCGATCTAAAATCCACTCACAGAAGCCTATGCGGATGAGGTCGGCGACAAATGCCGCAAGCGCGAACACGATGATGTAGCCGGGCACCGCAACAAGCCAACGCTCGATGAATTTTTCAAGCTGTGATGCCGGGACCATGAGCGTGGAGAGCCTGCCCGCCGATCTCCTCATCGAGGAGAACATACTTGATCCGGCAATCATGCCGCTGATGATGAACACCGCTACCAACCAGCCGATTGAATGGTGCTTCATATTTGAATTGAATATGCTGTCATCGGCATAATATCTGCAGTTTGCGCAAATTAAAATATAGATCACCGAGAGCAACAATACTATGAAGCCCGACGAGAGGAAAAGCTGGCGGTAGTTCTCAATGTAGTCTTGCTTGAACAGCATCCCTAACCGCGAAATGCTGAATGAGTTGCTTTGTTTCATTTTAAATTCGCTGTTTTAGAGGTGAATAAATTGCGGATTGTGGAGCCGTCGGTGATGGCAAGTTCGAAAAGTGATTCAAGGTTCACTTCGGTTTCGTCATCATCATCGTTGAGCAGCACCACGCTGGTACCTTCGATGGAGGGTTGCTTGTAGAGCGCCTTCGCGATGAGGTCGGGACTGGTGGTGGTCATGAACTTCAGGCGTGATGAGATCGACATCATCGGCTCGTTAAGGATTATCTCGCTGTCGTCCATGATCACCACGTGGTCTATAAGGCGGTCTATGTCGCGGGTCTGGTGGGTGGAGATGATGATGGTGCGTTCGTCACTCATATTTTGGGCGATGAAACGGCGGAACGCGCTCTTCCCCGGAATGTCAAGACCGTTGGTCGGCTCATCCATAAGAAGCAGCTTGGTGTTGCAGGCGAGCGCGAAGCACATCATCGCTTTCTTCTTTTGTCCCATCGACAGCTCGCCAAGGTTCAGGTCGGGGTTGAGGTCAAAGGTGGCGAGGTGGCGGTTCAAATCCTCTTCCGAGAAGTTGGGGTAGAATCCCGAGGTCGCCTTCACATACTGCTTCAGGCTGATTTTGGGAAATGAGAACTCTTCCGGCACGATGAATATCTCGCCCAAAGTCGAAGGGAGCCTTTTGCGTGTATTCTCTCCTTCGAAAGTGACCGACCCCGATGCGGGAGTGAGTAATCCGGCAATGAGATAGAGCAGAGTCGACTTTCCGGCTCCGTTTTTTCCAAGAAGACCGTAGACGGCTCCTGCTTCAAGGCTCAACGAAAAATGGTCGAGCACCGGAGCGCCTCTGCGCTTGTAGGAAAATGTGATGTTGTCTACTTTTAGCATATAAGTTATATATTATTGTGATATTGCTGTATCAGTGTATTACTGTATTAGTGTATTGGTGTATTAGTATAGTAATACACTGCGAAGGTACGCAATATTTCCGGATTCCCAAATAAAATATGAAAAAAAATCCACCAAACCGGAATTTGGTGGATTGTAGAGAGGGGGGGAATTGTCCTTAAATATGCTGTTGGCTCATTTGCCGTGTCAGAATGCCAGCATAGGCCATATCAATTGCAATTCAGAGGAATAGCTTCTGAAATAGAAGTGAACACTGTTTTCTTCAAGCTCGAATCCAAACATATTGTTGTTGCTATATGGGGTGGAGGTCAGGAAGTTACCAAGCATATATATTCCGCTGCCTTCGTAGCTTTCTTTCCATCCAAGGTCGCTGCCTGCGTTGAGGAAATATTTGTCGAGGGTTGTCCTCACTCCTTGCACCTCGGCTCCGCCTTCAGTGGAATTGTCCAGTATCAGCGGATCAAAGTTGAGGAGTTTAGCCAGTCCCTGGGTGATTTCGTTGAGCGACGGCAGATACCATCCTGTAGTTCCCGGAACGATGGTGTTATAGTCGTTTTTGATATAGAAGAATGGATCGAGGTCATAATCGGTTGGTGATGAGGACTCAAGGACTGAGAATGCCTTTTGAGTGATTGCATATCCGTCATTACCCACTTTCATTGCTTCTTGCTTTGATGTATAGGAGAATCCGTCCGGCAATTTTTGGTCAGTGAGTTCGATGAGTCTGTCAAATGTCTTATCGTGGTTCTTGTATTCTTCGGGTTTGATCGCAAGCACAAGTCCATGAGGAGTGTCAAGGGCTTTTCTTGCCTCAGCCCCTATGTCGTTGTGGTCGATTGACACGACTACTCCCACTATTTTTTGCTTGTCGGATTCCGACAGTTTATCGGTCCAAGGAAGATAGGTGCCATCCTCAAGGAAATAGTCGCCCACTTTTATTCCGTCGAGCGAGGGGTTGGCGGGGCGGCATCCGTCGAGAATCTCTTCTTTTGAAACAGAGAGTATTGTCCCTTCGGTCCAGTCGGCAACTGAGACAGTCATGGCGATGTTTCCATCGGGGCGTCCGCCAGTTATTCGTATGTTGTATAGGGTGTTACGCTTAAGGTGGAGTGATTGCTGTCCCACCTCTTGATAGTCTTTGAGGTCGATGATGTGGACAAATGAGCGCTTTTCGCCTCCGGCTGTCACGTCATAAGATATTTCAAGGACCGGTTCTTTTCCTTCCTCGTTGAAATACTGCTCGTAAGAGTAAATCACCTCTTTGTATTCGCCGGGGATCACGTTGTCGTTGTCCATTGTGGCGGTAAGTCCGCCCTCGATGGTGTAGACTTTAGGTTCTGTTTCCAGAAACTCGTCATTGGTGGTTGCGACGTCAATGCGGTCAGCGATGAGATTGGACTTCACTGTGCGGTTCTTGAATTTTATCTCGTTGACAGTCACGTCGGTTGTGGCGCACACGATGTCAATACGCGCCATCGCGCGCACGAGATTGATCTCTCCGAGCTTGATGATGGCTGAGTGGAGGGCTTTTATTCCATAGAATCCGCTTGTCATGAGCATTGGTTTTCCTTCCGGCTCGCCATCCTCTTCGGTTAGAGTCTTGAAATCGCCCACTGTTGAGATCTCCGGTGTCAGGGCTTTTATTTTTTCAGCCAGTTCATCGCTTGGATTGGCTATGAAGCAAAGCTGATATGGCGCGGGATCGTCGAAATTGATTATATATTCCTGATTTGTCAACGGTTGGTCGGCAAGCTGTATTTCCTCGACTTTAAGGAATGTGTCGGAAGTGTTCTCTTCACGGTCGTATATGACCTTGTTGTTGTTCTCACCGTCGGGGTCGTTAAATACTACAACAAGAAGTTTGGTCACAGCGCTTTCTTCGGCGCTCTGCAGAGTGTTTTCATCGGCGCGTGAACCGGTTACGTTGGACTTGATTGAGAACGACACAGAGGGTTTGTCGGCAGGAGTGATATCGGCAACCGCGCTTTCCGGAGCTGTATCCTCTGAGCAGGATGCCAGCATTGCGGCACCCATTATGGCTGAAGTTATAAAATGAAATTTCATTATAATAGTATGTTAAGGAGGTTAATTGGATTGTGTTTTATCGTCGGGGTCTATTCTTTGGTCGTCGTCGGGGTCGAATTCAGACTCTACGTTGCTGTTTACGCCCCATTCAGCGGTGACGAAAGTCGCCGAGAGCTTTCCGTTGACTATGGGTGTTCCGTCGCCGAACACGATTTTGTAACGGTGGTTTCGCTTCAGGTCAACGAATTTTCCTGTTTCATCAACAAACGGAATGTTAATCTCGCCTTTAGACACATATTCCTGTCCTTCATATCTTAGTTCGTATTTTACATCCACGGATATAACATCGTCCTTTCCTTGTGTCACGCCGGAATTGTAGTGGCTTTTCACGTCGGCATACGATTCGAAGGCATAGAATGCGGTTTTGGTTCGTGCGGCTTCTTCCTCGCTGTATGCCGGGGTGTTTATAGCCTCATATTTGAGCATTGAAGCATTTTCCGGAACGTCAAGCTGCTGTCGGGCAATTAAATAGCTTTTGCTTGCCGAATTTCTTAAAGTCATAGAGGTGATTGTCATGCCCGGCGTGTTGTTTTCGACATCGATGCGCGCAACGAGTCGGATGAGGCTTGCCGACATTTCGATTCCCCAGTGCGACATTACCGGAGCGGAATCGCCGTTGCAGTCGGCGATAGCTGTCATGAGGAAGTATTTGTCTTTGTGGAGTGCCGTCATTCCTTTGCCGCCTTCAGATGTCGCTGTTTCTTTGAGCATATCATCGTAGGTTGAATTTTCGGTTAAGCTTTTTTCCTCTTTTGAGTTGGCGATAAGCAACACCTTTATCTTCTTTCCATGCAGCTCATCGGGGATGACGAGTACCGCCTCGCAGTCGCCGTTTCCGGCTTTATTTATATGCGATTCGTCATCAAGTGTTATTTGTTGATAGTCGGTGAAATTCAGAGTTTTGTCTATTCCCCAGTCCTGTCCGGCATCGAAGTAGTAGCTTTTTGCGAATGTCCAGTCGGTGTCGGTCGAAGTGTCTCCCCCTTCGTTTAATTTGAAAATTAGAGCCTGAAGCGAGAATATTCCTTTCTCTTCATCGGTTTGGATCTCAGCCGCTCTTGCCACCATGTCAGGGATTGTGATTGCATCGTGCGACGGACCATGAATGCGCAGTGTTATTTTCCCCGCTTTTTCCTCATTCAAGGCTCCATCGTCTTCGAGGATGTTGCCATCATCATTGCTACAGGCGGTAAAAGCGGATATCAACGCCGCCATCAGCATTTTGGTTAGATAATTACACTTAATCATAGTAGAGTTTAAATAGGTTATTAATAAAGTAGTTAGTTCAAAGAATGTTATTTCAGTATTCCGCCGTCCTGCCAATCGGCAACATCGACCGCGAGCGATGGATATAGGGTGATTCCACCGTTTCGATTTATCACTATTCTGAGTTCGTAGTCCTGCACGGGATCCCGGTCGGGATGACGGTCCCATCTTGAGAAAACCTCTCCGATAGACAGAGGCTGTTTCAATACGGGAGTTTCTCCGTGCATCAGTTGGAATGACGGCATATTGTCATCGGTGTACCGGAGAGTGCATAGCTGCGCCTGCAAAGCGAATCTTCGCAGTGGCACGTCTTCAGCCATTCCGGCATCGGAATATTTTGCATTGGGGTGTGTTTTGTTGTCAATCACCAGATCCCTGTCGGTGGCATGCATCGCCACTTCTTCACCTATTCCGTCAAGATGGAACCGGTAACCTTCGGAATGTTCAGGAACACCTTCCCACTCTACTTTTACAGTGAGCAGGCAGTGTATGCAAGCCATTTCACTTATATACAGGCTTTTATACCCCCCCCTATGTGGAAGCGCTGTTCTCCCCAGAACAACGGATCGCCGTTGGCAAATTTTCCACGGGCTGAGTTATGCAGCTGAGTAACGGTGATTGCGAATTGATCCAGATTTATTGTGTTGAGTTCAGGCAATGACGCGTAGTCGTCAAGATTGGCGAGCGCCACCACGGTGTAGGATCCGTCGGGAAGCTCCGATACATCTACCATGCTTGGTGTGCCTGCGACATGATCCAGCTCGTCGACAAACTCTCCGGCATCGTTGAATAAATAGTAGTCAATTTTGCTGATATAAGAGTCGAAGCGGTCAGCTCCACGGTAGGTGTACCTGAAGCGCACAACAGTGTCTCTGCAGCTTGAGTAATCATAAACCACATCACAACCGGAAAATATCAATCCCGATGTGAAGACTGTCGTAAGCAGCAAAAGGCATAATGATAATTTAAGGTCCGTATATAAGCGGGCACATATACATTTATTAACGTACATTGCTTTGACCGATTCCTAAAACTCGCTAACTATAAAAATGCTAAAACTGGTGCAAAGATAGTTAATCGAGGGGAGATGTTAATTGATTTTAGTTTAAATTTTGTTAAGGATTGTGATTAAAAGTTTTTAAGGGCATTAAGGGCTTTAGGGTCTTTAGGGGATAGGGTCTTTAAGCAATGGTTCGGTAAGAAATTGCACAAAATAAGGATGGATGATGTTATTAAGGTAT
>CAJUTE010000080.1 GCA_910589555.1 uncultured Muribaculum sp. | reverse complement strand
AGGTTTGTCTGATACTTTCCGATTTTGGTCGGGTATCGCAAGTGGAGCTGGAGGGGATTGAACCCTCGTCCAAACGTGGAACTAATCAGCTTTCTACATGCTTAGTCTTGACTTGGTTTTCGTGCAACGGCAGGATCAAAACCACCAACTGTTGCCTTAGCCTTTAATTATTTCAGAAATCGCGCAAGGCTCTTGATTTCCTATTTCCGATTTACCTGCACCGCCTGATCGATTAGTCTCGGAACAATGACAATCGGGCGATGTCTTGTCTCTGCAACTGTTGCGGAGATTAAGCTAATCTACTGTACTTCGATTAAGCAGCAAGAGCGTAGTTATTTTCGCCATTTAAAATTTTGATGTCCCTGATTAAAGAGCGTAGCCATCATTGCTCTGCATGCTTACTGACCACCTCTACACGCTGTCAAAGCCAGTCAGCCCCGTAGGTGTGTCTTGTTAAACATGCAAAAATAGTCAAAATTCGCGACAGGGACAATTCTGTTTGTGAATTTTGACTATTTTTAACTGTTGATTGCGCCACTTGTGGTGGTAAGGAAGTGCTTTATTCCACTCCGAGGTCCTTGAATGTGCGGGGTGCCGGCACGGGTGGCAGTGGCTTGCGGTTTTTGAGCTCAGCCATTATCACTTCGATAGCCTTGTCGAGTTGTTGGTCGATGCCGTCAGCTTCTTTTACCGGGTCGTTGTCAATGAGTATGTCGGGGTCTACGCCATGATTTTCCACTATCCATTCGCCTGTCTTGGCATCATAATTGGTGAAGAACGGCACTCTCACGTCGGTTCCGTCCATATAGGGGAGTGAGCCGCTTATGCCGATTATGCCGCCCCATGTGCGTGTTCCTATGATTTTGCCCATTTTGTTGGCTTTGAAGCTCCAGGGGAACAGGTCGCCGTCGGATGCCGAATACTTGTTGACCAACAGCACTTTTGGACCTACGAGGGTCGCGTCGGGGATGGTGCCCACTTTGGTCGATGTGCGGCTCATGGTCAATCGGTAGGGTTCACGCAGCAGGCGTTCTATGAGCATTGGCGATACGTTGCCGCCGCCATTGGCGCGGTCATCGATGATTAATGCCTCTTTGTCAAGTTGGGGATAGAAATACCGTGCAAACTCATTGAGCCCCTCGGGACCCATGTCGGGTATATAGATGTAGCCCACGCGTCCGTTGGTGGCTTTCTCCACCTTTTTGATGTTGTTTTGTACCCAGTTGTAGTGGTAAAGTGGCGCCTCGTTGTCTATCGGTTTCACGATCACTTTGCGAGCCGACTTTCCATCGGCGTTGGGGCTTACTGTCAATTCGGTCAGTTTCCCTGCCTTTCCAATGAGCAGTGAGTATATGTTGTCGGTGCTGTCGGTGGCGATGCCGTCGATTGCCGTTATGTAGTCACCCTCATTCACGTTTAGTCCGGGCTCGGTCAGCGGTGAGCGCAATGTTTCGCTATACACGGCTCCGGGAATGATCTTGTCGATGCGGTAATAACCGTTTGCTCCACGGCTCAACTCGGCTCCGAGCAATCCCATGCTTATGCGTGGCGCCGATTTGATCTGTCCGGGATTCACGTAGGCATGGCCACACGCGAGTTCGGCGATCATTTCTCCTATTATATAATTAAGGTCATATCGGGTTTTGGCGTATGGCAGCAGGCGAGCATACTTTTCCTTTATCAAATTCCAGTCAACGCCGTGCATATTTTCCAAATAAAAGCCGTCGCGGAAAGCGCGCCACACTTCGTCGAAAATCTGTGCCCATTCCTGAGCGTAGTCCACATCGGCGATGAGGTCGGATGTGTTGACCGGTTTGTCGAGGTTGGCTGATGTTGCAAGTGGTGCGATATAAATCTTTCCGTTTTTGTAGAATGCCGCCTTTTTGCCGCCGGGAGCTACAGCCATTGAGGCTCCGGCAACAACCGTTTTCTCCTCTTTGTCGGCGAGGTTGAATGCTTTGACAGCTCCGGAATTGGCATACCACACATTTTTTCCGTCGGAATATATGGGACGGTAATATCCGGCTTGCAGCGGAAGCTTTATCAGCCGCGACTGGATTCCGTCCACGTCGATTTTAGTGGTATTAGCCTCGCTCTCCTTGCCGCTTGGCTTCTCGTCCTTGGTGTCGACTTTGACGCTGTCATCTTTCGGGAGTAGGGGAGAGGGGGTGCTGTTTTGCAATAGAGCCATATACAATCCACCCATGCGGTTGTAGGCGTGGTTCCATTCTGTCTGGCTGTAAATTGGGTTGAAGTCGCGGTCGGAATTGAATATCAGGTATTTGCCGTCGGCGCTGAATATGGGCGATGAGGAATCGTACCATTTTTCGGTCACTGCATATTCTTTTCCTGCGGCGATGTCATATACATATACCACGCTCATGTTGTTGGCTCCTGACTTTGTGTAGGTGATCCATCTGCTGTCGGGAGAATAATCCACATGGTAGAATTCGCCTTCGGGGTTTTGTTGCAGCACGTGTTTGGTGCCTGCTCCGGCGTCTACTTCGACTATTCTGTTTTTTCGGTCAGTATATAGGATTTTCTTGCTGTCTGGGCTCCACCGGAGGTTTCTTATATAGGTGTCGTTGTCGGTGGTCAATTGTTTTTTCTCGCCATTGGCGATGTCGTAGAGCCACACCTCGGTCTCGCCGCTGTCGTCGCTGATGTAGGCTATGTGCTTTCCGTCGGGGCTCCAGTCGGCGTTTCGCTCGTTGGCTCCGGGAGTGCGTGATATGTTTTTGGTGACACCCTCGGTTGCCGGCACGTCAAACACTTCTCCTCTCGCCGTCAAGGCAAGTCGGTGGGCGTCGGGCGAAAGTGAGTATGACGATAGCATATCCTCGACGTTCATCTTCTCTTTGCGGGCGGCTACATTGTCGGAAATCACTTTGATGCTCACCTTTTCTGGTTCACCCTTTGCCGGATCAAACTTGTAGATCTTTCCGCCGTTCTCATACACGATGATTTTTCCGTCGGTAGATGGGAATTTTATGTCATATTCTTCGTGGTGGGTCACCTTGGTGGTCTGTTTGCTGCGGGTGTTATAGGCAAACAGGTTCATCGTGCGGTCGCGGTCCGATATGAAATATATAGTGTCGTCTATCCACATCGGGAATATATCCTGTGCCACATTGTCGGTGATGTTTTCCACGCTGCCTTTTTCGGGGTCATAGATCCAGATGTCGTCAGCCATGCCTCCGCGATAATATTTCCAATTTCTGAACTCGCGCATCACGCGGTTGTAGGCGAGGCGTTTGCCATCGGGGGAATAGCTGCAAAATCCGCCTTCGGGCAGCGGGATAAGTTCCGGCATTCCGCCTTCGGGCGACACTGTCCACAGTTTTCCTGTAAAGCCGTCGTCAATGCGGTTGCGATACACTATCTTCTTGCCGTCAGGGCTCCAGGCGAGCGCTATGTTGTTGGGGCCCATGCGGTCGCCCAGGTCGTCGCGCTCGTTGGTCGATGTGAATGTCAACCTCCGCGGCTCGCCGCCCTCAGCCGGCATGATGTATACTTCGGTGTTGCCGTCATATTGTCCGGTGAAGGCTATCGACGACTTGTCGGGCGAGAAACGAGGGAATATCTCATATCCCTGATGCGATGTGAGCCGACGTGCAGTTCCTCCGCTCAACGGGGCTATGTACAGGTCGCCGGCATAGCTGAATACCACATCCTCGCCATTGGTGGCGGGAAATCGCAATAGTCCGCTCTCCTCAGTGCCTTCGGAGGCAAATATGCTCCCCGTGGCAAGCAAGAATGATAACAGAATTGGTTTCATTGTTAAAATTGTATTAGGTTATTACAAAATTACGCCATTTTGTTCTTAATGCAAATTAAATTGGCAGCTTTTATCTTTGAAATTAGCGAAATATTTATATCTTTGCGTATATGTTAAACTGTTAAACTATACCATAATATGGAACACTTGCTATTTTGGCTCGTACCGGTGGCTTCTGTTGTAGCGCTGTGTCTTGCCGCCTTCTTCTATCGTCAGATGCTCAAAGAGAGCGAAGGAACTCCGCGAATGGCTCAGATCGCGGCTTACGTGCGCAGCGGAGCAATGTCATATCTCCGGCAGCAGTATAAAGTGGTGGGGATCGTTTTTGCTATTCTTGTGGTCGTGTTTGCCGTTATGGCTTACGGATTCAGCTTGCAGAACGCATGGGTGCCCGTCGCTTTCCTCACCGGCGGATTTTTCTCGGGGCTGTCGGGCTATCTCGGAATGAAAACAGCCACTAATGCTTCGGCACGAACTGCAAACGCCGCCCGTAAGTCCCTTGACTCGGGATTGCGCATCGCTTTCCGTAGCGGCGCTGTGATGGGGCTTGTCGTGGTGGGACTCGGGTTGCTCGACATCTCGTTCTGGTATCTGATCCTGGACTATTTTGTTCCTGAGGATGTGGCTTCTCCTACTGCGAAGCTATGCATGATCACAACCACGATGCTCACATTCGGGATGGGAGCCAGCACTCAAGCTCTGTTTGCCCGTGTGGGAGGCGGTATTTATACAAAAGCTGCCGATGTTGGAGCCGATCTGGTAGGTAAGGTTGAGGCGGGAATCCCTGAGGATGATCCTCGCAATCCGGCTACAATAGCCGACAATGTGGGCGACAACGTGGGCGATGTCGCCGGCATGGGCGCCGACCTGTATGAATCATATTGCGGATCGATCCTCGCCACATCAGCTCTTGGAGCCGCTGCCTATATGACATCGGGTGATGTGGCGATGCAATACAAGGCTGTGTTGGCTCCGATGCTGATTGCCGCAGTCGGAATCCTTCTCTCTATAATAGGTATATTCTCAGTGCGCACTAAAGAGGACGCAAGCATAAAAAGCCTGTTGAATGCTCTGTCGGTGGGCACAAATCTCAGTTCGGCTTTAATAGTCGTGGCTACATTCTTTATAATGTGGATGCTTGGCATTAACAATTGGATGAACATCTCATTTGCTGTGGTCATCGGTCTGCTTGTGGGAATAGTCATAGGCAGAAGCACTGAATACTATACGTCGCAATCCTATCTTCCCACCAGAAAGCTTGCCGACAGCGGAAAAACCGGACCTGCGACGGTCATAATCTCCGGCATAGGGCTCGGAATGGTGTCAACCGCTGTGCCTGTGCTCGCTGTGGTAGTGGGTATCATTATCTCTTATTGGCTTGCTTCCGGATTCGATATGGCGAATGTGGGAATGGGGTTGTACGGTATCGGAATTGCCGCCGTAGGTATGCTCTCGACCCTCGGCATCACCCTTGCAACCGATGCCTATGGACCTATTGCCGATAATGCCGGTGGAAATGCCGAAATGAGCGGGCTCGGAGAAGAGGTGAGAAAACGCACCGATGCTCTTGATTCGCTGGGAAACACCACTGCGGCGACAGGCAAGGGCTTTGCTATTGGGTCGGCGGCATTGACAGGACTTGCCCTCCTTGCCTCATATATAGAGGAGATACGCATTGGACTGGGGCGTCTGGGTGAGACTGCTATTAATATAGGAGATCTTTCTGTCCCCATCCATGAAGCCTCTTTCACCGACTTCATGACCTACTATGATGTGACTCTCATGAATCCTAAAGTTCTTTCGGGTATGTTTATCGGAAGCATGATGGCATTTCTTTTCTGCGGATTGACCATGAACGCTGTCGGAAGAGCGGCGGCACACATGGTCGAAGAGGTGCGCCGTCAATTCCGGGAGATAAAAGGAATATTGACAGGAGAGGCTGAACCCGACTATGCGCGGTGCGTTCAGATTTCAACTAAAGGTGCTCAGCGGGAAATGGTGTTCCCCTCAGTCCTTGCAATTGTAGCGCCTATATTGACTGGACTTATTTTTGGTGTGCCTGGGGTAATAGGGTTGCTCGTGGGCGGACTTTCCGCAGGATTTGTACTTGCTATTTTCATGGCAAACTCAGGGGGAGCTTGGGACAATGCCAAAAAATATGTGGAGGAAGGCAACTTCGGAGGAAAGGGATCGGAGGTGCATAAAGCCACAGTTGTTGGCGACACCGTCGGCGATCCGTTCAAAGACACTTCAGGTCCCAGCCTGAATATTCTGATTAAATTGATGTCGATGGTTGCAATAGTCATGGCGGGACTCACTGTCACCTGGAGCCTCTTTTGACGCAGATCTGCTCTCCTCTCCTTAACGCCCTTAAAGCCTTAACGACTTTAATGACTTTAAAGACTTTGTTTAACTCCCTGATTCTCAATTGAGCTTAAATTTTCTTTCAAAAAATCATCAAAAAAGTCGCAAAAATATTTGGAGGTTTCACAGAAAGTCTCTACCTTTGCACTCGCTTTTGAGAAACAACGCCTCCGGGCAGCGGTCTTAAAAGTGAAAACAAAAATTTCCCCAAAAAAGTTTGGTGGTTTGAAAAA
>CAJUTE010000079.1 GCA_910589555.1 uncultured Muribaculum sp. | reverse complement strand
CCAACCGCCTCTATCCCCACTATCTGCTCATGCAGCTCTACGCCGACTCGGCATCATACGACCGCGACCTGATGCTCCAAGAGGCTCGGATACTAGCGACGAAGAAAGAAAAAGTCCCCTCGCCCGCCGTCGACGAAATGCGCCGCAAAGCCCTCACCATCCTCAACACCCACCCATAATGATGTGTAGGGTTCGCCACCTGTGGCGACCTGACAACAGCAGCGGGAAGCATTTGAGTGGTGGCAATGCGGAGACACTGCTCACTGAGCATAGAGGTCGCCACAGGTGGCGAGCCCTACAAGGCAACTCTGATTACGATTCAGGTTAATTAGGTCGCCACAGGTGGCGAACCCTACGAGACAACTCCGATTGTGATTCACGTGACAACGATATTATCATATTGAAATGAAATAAAATATTTTCCGATTATGAAATTTTTCCGGTTTAAAATAGCGGTAATAGGCGCATGGTTCCTTGCCGGTTGTTCACACACTCCGTTGGAGCTTGCGCTGGAGCTCGCGGGCGACAACCGGCAGGAGCTTGTCGCTGCCATGGAGAGCGTGAGGGGCGACTCGCTGAAGGAGGTGGCGATGGAGCGGCTGATAGTAGCCTCGGTCAACTACCATTCCTATCGCAGCCCCGGGCTTGACTCGCTGAAGCGTAGGCTCGTGAAGGAGAGAATGGCGGGAGAAGAGCTGCGCGGATGGAAGATGACCGACCTTTATGGCGTGCCCGAGGCTCGCGACATAGAGCGGCTGAAGGCTGAGATGCTTGTGGAGAATGTGAATCTCGCGGTCGACACATGGCGGTCGCGTCCATGGGCTAAGCACTACACTCTTGACGAGTTTTGCCAATACGTGCTGCCATACCGCATAGCCGACGAGCCGCTTGAAAACTGGCGCGGCGACTGCCTGAAGGCATACTCGGCAGCCTACGACTCGCTGTGCAGCGATGTTGACGACCCGGTGGAAGCCGCCCGGCTCATGCTGACGCATCTGCGAGGAAAGAAAGTGAGGACACTTCCCGAACTGTCATATCCGCACCTCGGCGCCACCTATCTGCTCGAGAATCGGCTGGGATATTGCCGCGACCACTGCGACCTGGCGCTCTACGTGCTCCGCGCCCTTGGCATACCCGCTGCCACCGATTTCTACCGCGAGTCGCCATCCTACAACAGCCGGCATTTCTGGACCGCCGTGATCGACACGCTGCATCATGTCAAGGAATTCAACCTCGGGGAGAAACCCGCCACATGGGACAATCCCGAGCAGCGCAAGAAGGGCAAAGTGTTCAGAATAGCGTTCTCACCCTACAGCGACACGGAGGCGGGCGAAGATGCCGACCCGTTTTTCCGCAATCCGCTCTACCGTGACGCCTCGCAGGAGTACGGCTACGACCGGTCAATCACCATCGACGCCAAGAACGGGGAGCGGCAAATGTATCTCTCGGTGTTCAACGGACGCGAATTCAAAGCCATAGCCATGGCGCCGGTGAATGGCGGAAAGGCTACATTCGGCTGCCTTGAGGACAGCGTGCTGTATTTCCCTACACGTTACAACCCCGACACCCGCTCGCAGGAACCGGCAGGCTATCCGGCGCTCACCTGCGGCGGCAACCGCGCTTTTGCTCCCGAAGCCGGGCTCGACAGCGTGGAGATAACCCGCAAATACCCTTACCGCAAGTCAAAACTGTTCCTTCAGAACACCGTGGGAACCCGGATAGAATTCATGGACCGCAACGGCAGACGCGTCCACACGTGGTGTGTGGACGACACGCCAAGCATCAACATATTCCGCATCGACCTCCCCGCCGGCAAGCGAGCCTGCAAGGTGAGGATCACATCCAATACGCGCAAACGGCTTGAAATAGGGGAGCTGTGGGCTGATGACATGACAGCGCGGAAGCTGCCGGAATCGGCGCGCGCATTTCTGAGCGACGGCACAGGCGAGACCGACATCACCGCCACGGTCACCGACGGCTCGTGGGAGAGCTGCCACGTGTCGGCTAAAAACAGCGCCTATGCCGTGGTTGAATTTCCTGAGCCTGTAAGCCGGTTGTATTTCGTGCCACGCACCGACGACAACTATATCCATCCCGGCGACAGCTACGAACTGTTCTACCACGACGGCGCCGAGGGATGGAAATCGCTGGGACGGCGCGAAGCGACCGAATCACGCCTTGAATATGCCGTGCCCCGCAACGCCGTGCTATGGCTCCGCAACCACACCCGGGGCAAGGAGGAGCGCCCGTTCACACTGAAGGAGGGCAAGCAGATGTGGTGGTAGATGGATAGAGGCTGAGGGGAGGATTGTGAATCATAGATTTATGTTATGTTTTATGTTTTGGGGAAAGTTTTAAACTTTTAATAGGGTGTTCTGGCTGAATTATCGTGTAAATTTGTAACTTTGCAAAAATTATTTTGTAACCTACATTACAGCAACATAAATCAGTCAATTGTGATGAAGAAGAAATTCAATGAGTACGACAAGTTCAATCTCTCCGACATAAACCGTCAGGTGCTTGAACAGTGGAATAAAGATCATCTATTTGAGCAAAGCATGAAGGTGCGTGAAGGCGCTCCGTCATTTGTGTTTTACGAAGGTCCCCCTTCCGCCAATGGTATGCCGGGCATTCACCATGTGATGGCTCGTACGATTAAGGATATCTTCTGCCGTTACAAGACTATGAAGGGCTTCCACGTGAAGCGCAAGGCAGGTTGGGACACCCACGGTCTTCCCGTGGAGCTTGGCGTTGAAAAGGCTCTTGGCATAACCAAGGAGGATATCGGCAAAAAGATTTCAGTTGATGACTATAATGCCGCTTGCCGCCGCGAGGTGATGAAATACACCCGCGAATGGGAGAACCTCACCAACTCAATGGGCTATTGGGTTGACATGAACGATCCCTATATAACTTACGACAACCGTTACATCGAATCGGTGTGGTGGTTGCTACAGCAGCTTCATGGCAAAGGCTACCTTTACAAAGGTTACACCATTCAGCCCTATTCGCCCGCTGCCGGAACCGGACTCAGCACCCACGAGCTGAACCAGCCCGGTTGCTACCGTGATGTCAAGGACACCACCGTGACCGCAATCTTCAAGGCTGTCGACACAAAGCCGGAAATGGAAGGGTGGGGAACACCGTGCTTCATCGCATGGACCACTACTCCGTGGACATTGCCCTCCAACACAGCGCTTTGCGTGGGACCGAAATATGAATATGCCGTAATCCGCACCTACAATCCTTATAATGGCGAGAAGATCACACTCGTCATGGCTAAAGACCGCGTGAGCGCCTATTTCAAGGCTGAAGGCGAGAACTTGCCGCTCGAAGAATATAAAGCGGGCGACAAGATTGTGCCTTACCGCGTGGTGGGCACTTATCTCGGATCGGAACTTGTGGGAATGTCCTACAAGCAGCTCATGCCGTGGGTGAAGCCTACCGAGAAATTGACTGATAATTCTCCGGAATTCGTGAAGGAATATGCCGCAAGCCATCCCGATCACGTGTTTGCTGTGGGCAGCGACAAGTTTGTGGAACTCGAATCGGAGGCTTTCCGTGTGATAGGCGGCGATTACGTGACCACCGACGACGGTACCGGAATCGTGCACATAGCTCCTACTTTCGGTGCTGACGACGCACGTGTGGCAAAAGCGGCAGGCATCCCGTCGCTGTTCATGATAAACCTGCGCGGCGAAACTCGCCCGATGGTCGACCTGACCGGAAAATATTACACTCTCGACGAGTGTGCTCCCGAATTTGTGAAGCACTGTGTGAATGTCGAGCTTTATGAACATCATGCCGGCGACTATGTGAAGAACGCTTATGATCCGCGCTTCAACGAAGGCGGAAAGTATGACGACAAGGCGGCTGAAAAGGCTGAGGATCTCAATGTCGTTATCGCCATGGAGATGAAGCATGCCGGCGAAGCGTTCAAGATCGAGAAGCACGTGCACAACTATCCTCACTGCTGGCGCACTGACAAGCCCGTGCTCTATTATCCTCTTGACAGTTGGTTCATCCGCACTACTGCTGCCCGCGAGAAACTTATGTCGGCAAACGAGACTATCAAGTGGAAGCCGGCGGCAACCGGTAGCGGACGTTTCGGAAAGTGGCTTGAGAATCTTCAGGACTGGAACCTTTCACGCAGCCGCTATTGGGGCACTCCGCTGCCTATATGGCGCACCGAGGATGGCAAAGAGGAGATATGCATAGGAAGCGTAGAGCAGCTTTACAATGAAATAGAGAAATCGGTGGCTGCCGGAATCATGGCTTCCAATCCTTATAAGGATAAAGGATTCATCCCCGGCGACTATTCCAAGGAGAATTATGACAAGATCGACCTTCACCGCCCCTACGTGGACGACATAATCCTTGTGTCCTCAACCGGAGAGCCCATGAAACGTGAGCTTGACCTTATCGACGTGTGGTTTGACTCAGGCTCAATGCCCTATGCTCAGATCCACTATCCGTTTGAGAATAAGGACCGATTCGATGCCGGAGAGCTTTTCCCCGCCGACTTCATAGCCGAAGGTGTGGATCAGACTCGCGGCTGGTTCTTCACGCTTCATGCCATTGCTGGAATGGTGTTTGACTCGGTAGCCTACAAAGCCGTGATTTCCAATGGACTTGTGCTTGACCGTTTCGGCAACAAGATGTCCAAGCGTCTTGGCAATGCCGTGAATCCGTTTGAGGCTATCGCAGAATTCGGTTCCGATCCGTTGCGTTGGTACATGATCGCCAATTCTTCGCCATGGGATAATTTGAAGTACGATTCAGAGGGTGTTCGCGAAACTTCACGCAAACTCTTCTCCACGCTATACAATACTTATTCATTCTTCGCGCTTTACGCCAATGTCGACGGCTTTGACAACAGTCAGCCTCAGGTGCCTATGGCTGAGCGTCCGGAGATTGACCGCTGGATTCTGTCACTCCTCTCCACTCTCATCCGTGAAGTGGAGGAGGCGCTTGACGATTACGAGCCCACCAAGGCTGCCCGCGCCATAAATGATTTTGTCAATGACAATCTCAGCAACTGGTATGTGCGCCTCAACCGCAAACGCTTCTGGGGCGGAGAAATGAATCAGGATAAACTCTCGGCTTATCAGACCCTGTATTCTTGCCTTGAGACGATCGCATTGCTCATGGCTCCGATTTCGCCGTTCTTCGCCGACCGCCTTTACACTGACCTCACTTCGGTGACTCTCGGCGACAAGGCTACATCGGTTCATCTGGCTCTGTTCCCGGTAGCCGGAGAGAGCGACAAGCAGCTTGAGGAGAGGATGAAACTCGCCCAGGATATCACGTCGATGGTGCTCGCATTGCGCCGTAAGGTGAATATCCGCGTGCGTCAGCCGCTTGCCACATTGATGATACCTGTGCTTGACGAACACCAAAAAGAGATGATCTCATCAATGGCTCAGTTGGTGCTCAATGAAGTGAATGTCAAAGGCATAAAATTTGTCGGCAATGAAGAGGGTGTCCTTGTGAAAAAGGTTAAGCCCGATTTCAAAAAGCTCGGTCCGAAATATGGCAAGATCATGAAAGCTCTTGCAGCCGAAGTGACCAATATGTCGCAGCATGATATAATCGAACTTGAACGTAACGGACAGTTCACATTTGATATCGCCGGCACTCCCGCCACAGTCGAGCTTGGAGATGTTGAAATCATTTCGGAGGATATTCCCGGCTGGCAGGTTGCTAATGACGGCAACCTCACCGTGGCTCTCGATATCACCATTTCCGATGAACTGCGTCAGGAGGGTATCGCGCGTGAGATCGTGAACCGTGTTCAGAACATCCGCAAGAACCGCGATTATGACATTGTAGATAAAATTTCTATCACATTCGCTCCCAATGACGCAACCGATGCGGCTATTGAGGCGTTTAAAGGATATATATCATCACAAGTGCTTGCTACCGATATCAAGATAGCGCCATTGTCGCAGGATGCCGAGCCGGAAGTGCTTGATATTGACGATATAAAACTGAATGCGGTGATAGAGAGGAACAAGTAAGCCAATCCCTTACCCAACATAAAAAACAATAATTATGAACGAAAAGACCCGTTACACTGATGAGGAGCTTCAGGAATTCAAGACCGTGATTCTGCAGAAGCTTGAAAAAGCGCAGCGAGACTACGAATTGCTGAAAGCTAATGTCATGAATAGCGATGGCAATGATACCGCCGACACTTCGCCCACGTTCAAGGTTCTTGAAGAGGGCGCCAGCACCCTTGGCAAGGAGGAGGCGGGTCAACTTGCCCAACGCCAGATGAAATTCATCCAGCACTTGCAGGCTGCTTTGGTGAGAATCGAGAACAAGACCTATGGAATATGCCGCCAGACCGGTAAGCTTATCCCTAAGGAACGCTTGCTCGCAGTGCCCCATGCCACGTTGAGTGTGGAGGCGAAAGAAGGAAATAAAAAACATTAATAAGGTTGCTGCTTAGGAAAGCGGCTTGCTCTGGCTAAGGAGACAGGATTGCCGGTTGTGGTGGATCATCATGCCGGCAATCTTTCCTGATGTAAAAGCCTCAGGGCAGGTGTGCCTGAGCG
This sequence comes from uncultured Muribaculum sp., assembly GCA_910589555.1. GTDB lineage: Bacteria > Bacteroidota > Bacteroidia > Bacteroidales > Muribaculaceae > Muribaculum. Next base: position 1,066 of record CAJUTE010000079.1, on the reverse strand, counting down.
ATTCTAAAATATATCAGACCGGATTCAAAATCAAATTATGAAATTGTCGAGAGGACTGCTCGCCACAATGATAATAGTGGGAGTGCTGTTAATAGACCAGATTGTGAAAATCTGGATTAAGACGCATCTATATCTTGGTGAAGAAATTGTGATTGCCGACTGGTTCCGCATTTATTTCATCGAAAATAACGGAATGGCATTCGGAATGGAGTTAGGCAGTAAGTTGTTTCTTACGCTTTTCCGCATAGTTGCCGTTTCACTCCTTATCTATTACATAATCAGAATCCGCAACCGCGCTTATATCAAGACAGGCTACATCGTGTGCTGTGCCTTGATCACTGCCGGCGCGGCAGGCAATATATTTGATTCGGTCTTTTATGGAGTCATTTTCAACAACCCTTATCCGCCGGAAGTTGCGACGATGTTTCCCGCCGATGGCGGCTATGCCCCGCTATTCCACGGCAAGGTTGTGGATATGCTATATTTCCCGCTGTTCAGCTTTTACTGGCCTGACTGGATGCCCTTTGTGGGAGGTCAGTACTTCCTGTTCTTCCAGCCGATATTCAATATCGCCGATGCCGCAATCACGGTTGGCATTTTCGTGCTGATATTGTTTTATTCCCGCTATCTGTCAGCTCCTGTTGATTCGACCGACGAATCGCAGGCTCATCAATTGCCCCATAGTGACACCTCGACAAAAAATGACAATGAGTAGATGGATTGCAATAGCCGCGGTTGTGCTTGCGTGCGTGTCGTGTGACCGTACGCCTGACCACGTGATAAAACCAAAGGAAATGGCATCGCTGCTTGCCGATATCCATAAAGGCGAGGGGGTGGTGGATCTTCAAGGATCGCGTTACAGGAATGATTCCGTAAAGAAGGCGTTGAAGCAATCGATTTATATGCGTCATGGGGTCACTCAGGAGCAGGTCGACACATCAATGGTGTGGTATGGACACAATATCGACGTGTATAAGGAGGTCTACGATATGGTCATAAAGCAGCTTGAGGAGGAATTGAATAACGCCGATATCGCCGCCGACGGTAAGAGCGTGCAGGTGTCGGT
>CAJUTE010000078.1 GCA_910589555.1 uncultured Muribaculum sp. | reverse complement strand
AGCATCTGACTACGGATCAGAAGGTTACAGGTTTGAATCCTGTAGGAGTCACGAAAGCCGAGCAGTGATGCCCGGCTTTTTATCTTTAATCACGGTCCTTCTTCCCATGATATCACCAAAGCCAATGAATCTGATTGAAATCTCATCCATCACCGACCCTCGTGTAAGAATGTTTGCCTCGATGACCGAGCGCGAACTCGGCGACAAGCACAACCGCAACGCAGGGATGTTCATCGCCGAAAGCCCCAAAGTGATACGCGTGGCGCTTGATGCCGGTTATCTTCCCACTGCGCTATTGTGTGAGGAGAAACACATAACCGGCGATGCCGCCGACATCATATCACGCATAGGCGACACTCCGGTCTACACAGGCTCAAGAGAAACCCTCGCCTCCCTCACCGGCTACACCTTGACACGCGGAGTGCTGTGCGCCATGCAGCGTCCGTCGGTGCTTACGCCTGAGGAGGTGTGCTCCGGCGCAAAACGCGTGGTCATCATCGACGGAGTCACCGACACCACCAATATCGGCGCCATTTTCCGCTCGGCGGCAGCTCTCGGAATAGATGCCGTCCTTCTCACCCCAGATTCTTGCGACCCGCTGAACCGACGTTCGGTAAGAGTGTCGATGGGCTCAGTGTTTCTCGTGCCTTGGACCTGGATCGACTCCACCGCCGACACCATGAACCGCCTCGGATTCAAAACCGTCGCGATGGCGCTTACCGACAATTCAGTCGCCATCGACAACCCCTTGCTGAAAAGCGAGCCACGCCTTGCCATAATTATGGGCACCGAGGGCGACGGTCTAAGCGCGAAAGCGATCGAGAGCGCCGACTACGTGGCACGCATCCCAATGTCGCATAACGTGGATTCGCTAAATGTAGCCGCAGCTGCCGCCGTGGCTTTCTGGGAGCTTCGGGCACCGGGCGCAGCGCAACAATAAGATGCATGGATTGTTACTCATACTATATAATATATATAATCCCAAAAACATAAAATCATGGAAATAGGCGACAAAATCCCTGAAATCCTCGGACTCGACCAAGCAGGCAACGAGGTAAAGAGCTCGGAGTTCAACGGCACTCCGCTCATTATATATTTCTACCCTAAAGACAACACCCCCGGATGCACAGCCGAAGCTTGCTCACTGCGCGACTACAATGCAGAATTGACCGATCTCGGATACAAGATCATAGGCATAAGCAAAGACTCCTCAGCAAGCCACGAAAAGTTTGCGGCAAAGCATTCATTGCCGTTCCTGCTTCTGAGCGACCCTTCAACTGAAGTGAACCAAGCATTTGGAGTATGGCAGAAGAAGAAAATGGCAGGACGCGAGTATATGGGCACAGTCAGAACAACCTTCGTGACCGACGCCGACCACCGCATAACCCACATCATCTCAAAAGTCGACACCAAAAATGCCGCACCGCAGCTGATTGAGCTATTGAAGAAATAAACATATACAACCGATTCCGGTTACATTTTTAAAAGTCGCTGAAATTTTGTAATTTTATGCGACTTTTTTTGTATAAATAGCTGAATAAATACCACAAAACAACATTGCAGATGGAAAACTATATCCTCGGCTTAGCCGGAATCGCTACCGCATTGAGCGCGTCAGCCGCTGAAAACAATGGAGTCCCCGCCAAAGAGGCTACTCCCGAGCAGCCCAACATCCTGTTTATCCTTGCCGATGACATGGGCTACGGCGACCTGTCGTGCTTCGGCAGCAAACACGTCAAGACCCCCAACATCGACCGATTGTCAGAGACCGGCACCACATTCACCCAGTGCTATGCCGGAAGCGGAATATCATCGCCGTCACGCTGCGCGTTGATGACAGGAAAGAACACCGGCAACACCACAATCCGCGACAATATGTGCCCCGTGGGCGGAATCGCAGGCTACAAGGTATCCACCACAGGCGACTCGACCATAGTGCGCAGAGCCAATCTGCTACCCACCGACACCACCATCGCCGATGTAGTGAAAACCGCCGGCTACCGCACCTGCCTCGTCAATAAATGGCACCTCGACGGCTACGACCCCACTGCGAGCCCCAACCATCGCGGATTTGACGAGTTCTACGGATGGACCATCAGCACCGTGCATTCCAACGCTCCTTATTATTACCCCTACTACCGTTTCCATGGCGACAGCCTCATCAACATCGAGGCAAACGCCCATGACCGCCACGTGATGCACAACACCGATCTCTCCACCGAAGACGCAATCAAGTTCTTAAACCGAAATAAAAACAACCCGTTCTTCCTATACCTCGCCTACGACGCGCCCCACGAGCCTTATATCATCGAGGACACATCATGGTATGACGACAAGGATGACTGGTCGATGAACACCAAACGCTACGCAGCGCTCATAACCCACATGGACGCGGCTATAGGAAGAGTGATCGACGAGCTTGAACGCCTGGGACTGCGCGAGAACACCCTCGTGATATTCGCATCAGACAACGGCGCAGCCAAGCAGGCGCCTATCGAGCAATTCAACTGCAACGCCGGATTCAAGGGTCGCAAAGGTCAGCTCTACGAGGGCGGCATAAGGGTGCCGCTGATTGTAAATCAACCGGGAAGAGTGCCGGCAAAACGCCTTGAAAATCTCATATATTTCCCCGACATGATGCCCACATTCGCCGCTCTCACCGGATCGACCTCAGCATTGCCGAGCGACATAAACGGCATCGACATCTCGCCTCTGTTCTTCGGAGGACAAGTTGACACCGACAACCGCTTGCTTTATTGGGAATTTACCGGCAAGCAACGTGCGGCACGACGCGGCGACTGGAAATGCGTCACCATCAAGCGCGATGCTCCACTGGAACTCTACAATCTGAAAGATGACCCCGAGGAGACCACCGACCTCGCCTCGAAATATCCTGAGATTGTCGAGAAATTCGACCGTGAGATGAAGCAGATGCACAAACCCTCACCCTACTGGCCGCTCCCCGGCGAATAGATACAGAAAAAAACGCGGATTCGATCCGCGTTTTTTTTCTTCATGACACCATATATGATATATGGGTATCACAGGTATGACAGCGGGTAACCCTCATCGACAATGACAGCAGCTTCGTGTTGGAATCCGGCTATAGCGAATAGCAAAGCCTAAGTCGAATGTGGCAGGGATTATTGGATGAGCCCGAGGGTCTCGGAGAGACGAAGGATGGTGGAGATAACCGGCACACGGTCGCCAACCTGTCGATTCACATCGACACACTGCAGGATGACCGAGAGTGAAGCGTAGGCATCGTTCAATGCGGGATCATCGGGGTTGGAGCTGCCGGTTTCATAGTAAAATTTATACATCAGCGAGCCTATTGCCGATGTGAGCTGAGCCATATATTCACGTGCCATGCTGTCGGACGACGGCTCGGTGTTGGCGAGAGTATTTTCAATTATCTGCCACGCTATCAGCGTAAGAGCCAGCAGTCCTGACGCATCAACATTGTGGCGTGCTGTATAGGCGAGCGCTGTCATGCAAGCTGCATACGCTTCCTGCTGACGCTGCATGGGGAGCAACGCCATGGCATAGGCACAGGTGGCGGCGACATAGCGGCAGGCAACAGCATCACTGCGGTCGGAGTGCCACTCCTGCAATATATCCGACAGGATCTCCTCGCCAAGCATAACAGCCTCCGTCACCTCCTTTTCAGCGAGGTGACGGTAGACCTGAGATATTGCTTGATTGAATGAATCGGGCATATTTATAGGGCGCTCGATTCAGCGGTTTCGAGTTCGATGACTTTGTCAAGAGAGCCTTTGATGGTCTTGAAAATGTCATCCACATTGCCTGTGCCGGGGATGGCATGATACGTGCCCTCCTCCATGTAGAAATCGCGCAGGGGCGAAGTCTGGTTATGATAAACCTCAAGGCGGCGTGTGATGGTCTCGGGATTGTCATCGCTGCGGCCGGAATCCTTCCCGCGCTTCACGAGACGCTCCATAAGCTCGCTGTCCTCAACTTCAAGCCCCACTACGGCGTGGAGTTTTGAATTGCGTCCCTCAAGCATTTTCGACAGAGCCTTAGCCTGGGGAATGGTGCGTGGGAAACCATCGAAAATCACACCTTTTTCAGTGTCGGGATTGCTGTCAAGCTCATGTTCAAGGATGTTGACCATCAATTCATCAGGAATCAACTGACCTTGAGAGATGAACGAATCGGCAATCTTTCCAAGTTCAGTGCCGCGTGCAATATGGTCGCGAAGCACCTCCCCGGTAGAAATGTGGTAGAGCCCGTACTCATCAATAAGGCGCTCGCTCTGAGTGCCTTTTCCACTTCCGGGCGCACCGAAAATCACAATGTTAAACATGTCTGTTCAAGTTGTTTTTATAGATTATTTTCACAAATAGAATAGATATCTTTCAGATTTCTGGCAAGACCGTCAAGGTCAAGACCATAACCGATTATAAATTTGGACGGGATCTCAAATCCCACATAATCAGGCGTAATATCATATTGCACCGACTCAGGCTTATATAACAGAGTAGCCACCTTGATCGATGCAGCGCCCTTCTCACCCAGATCATCCACCAATTTCTTTATAGTCTTACCGGTGTCGATAATATCCTCGACCACTATCACATGGCGCCCGGCAAGCTCCTCGGTCAAGCCCATCACCTCCTTCACCTTTCCGGTGGTAGAGGTGCCTTCGTAGCTCTTCAACCTGATGAACGAAATCTCGGCATCAATACTGAGTTCTTGAAAAAGATCGGCGGCAAAGGGGAACGCGCCGGTGAGAACGCACAGAATCAGAGGGCACTTTCCCGCATAATCGCTGTTGATTTGTGCGGCAATCTCTCCTACGCGCTCAATAATCGTAGAGTTAGTGATGTAAGGCTCGAAAGTCAAGCCGTTGTATGTGACTTTTCCCATTGTCCTTTAAGTTTGTGCAAAATTAGTGAAAATATTCTTCACACGCCATATATTTTTGTAAATTTGCGTAAGCTTTTGTCATTGGGCAATTTTTATCGACGATGAAAATATTTACAAACCAACAAATAAGAGGTATCGAACAATATACGGTGGAGCACGACAACGTCACGACCAACGACCTTATCGAACGTGCCGCCACTGCAATCACCTGCGAGATAATGTCGCGCTGGCGCCCCAACAAGCCGATATGGGTATTTGCCGGGCAGGGCAACAACGGCGCCGACGCACTGTCGGCATCAAGGATGCTGATTGAGCAGGGCTACCACGTGGAAGTGCTTCTGTTCAATGTGTTTGGGAAGTTGAGCGACGGTTGCGCCAACAGCAAGCGGCGGTTGCTCGAACTTGACAACGTGGACTTCACCGAGATCACCGGCGACTTCAATCCGCCGTTCATCTCCCCAGACGCAATAATCATCGACGGACTTTTCGGTTCGGGACTCCGCGAGCCGCTTTCGGGCGGATTCCGCGCTCTTGTCGACTACATCAACAACTCGCAGGCTACCATCGTGTCAATCGACGTGCCCTCGGGAATGTTTGCCGAATGGAACGCCGACAATCTCAGCCGCAACATCATCCACGCCGACCTCACACTCGCCATGCAATTCCCACGCCTCGCTTTCTTCATAAGCGACAACGCAGAGTATCTGGGCGAATGGAAAGTGCTCGACATCGAACTAAGCCAGCAAGAGATCAAGAACACCCAGTCGCAATACTTTCTGCTTGAAAAGCATGACGCACGGCGCATATTGCAACGGCGCAGCGAATTTTCATCCAAAAACGACTACGGCTCGGCGCTTATCGTTGCCGGAAGCTACGGAATGCTCGGCGCGGCGCAGCTGTCGGCTAAAGGTGCTTTGCGCTCAGGCATAGGCAGGCTCACACTCCATGTGCCGCGATGCGGGTTCACCGCTCTTCAGACCGCAGTTCCCGAGGCAATGGTGCAAGTGGACCATAATGACGGAGGCGTGACCGAAATATCGCTCAAGCATGACTATGACGTAGTAGCCATAGGACCCGGAATAGGCACCCACGACTTGACAATAAGGGCGCTTGAAACATTTATCCACACCGCAAAGAAGCCTTTGGTGATCGATGCCGACGGGCTCAACTGCATAGCCATGCGCCACACCATCCTCAACTCACTTCCCCCCATGTCGATACTCACGCCTCACGCCAGTGAGTTTGACCGCCTTTTCGGCGAGCACACCTCACATGAAGCTAGAATACAGACAGCGATGGAAAAGGCTGAGTACTACAACATTGTCATTCTTCTGAAAGGACACTACACCACCGTAGTGCGCCCCGACGGACGACTGCTGTTCAGCGCCAACGGCACCCCCGCCCTCGCCACTCCCGGCAGCGGCGACGTGCTCACCGGCATCATCACCTCGCTCGTGGCGCAAGGCTACCCCTCCGACATTGCCGCCGTGACCGGAGCCTACATCCATGGCTACGCCGGGCAGCTTGCCTCGGAAAAACATGGCGAATATGGAGTTCTTGCTTCCGACATAGCCCACTACACCGGAACCGCGATAAACGAAATAATGAAATAGCCTCCTTTTCTAAACCGTCAAAATAAATTGATTATGAAAACGACTATCATATCTTTAGCCTGCCTGGTCGCCGCATCAACCGCAGCGCAAGCGCAAGCCACCAAAAAACTGAGCGCGACGAAAGCCAATGACTACGGGCTGATATATTCGTTGCCCACCACAGTGATCGACATCACTGTAGAGGTAGAGAAGATTGAGAAACATCCCGGACAATTCTATGAATATGCCCGCAAGTATCTCAACGAGAACAACCCTGTCACCACCAATTCAGTGGCATGGAAGCTAAAGAGCGTCAATGTCAACGCCCGCGGCGTCATAAACCCTAAAGAGCAATACCTCATGACATTCCGTCCCGGCTACACTCCATACCTGTTGATGGATGAAAACGACCTTCCGCTCGCCATCAATACCGAGGACGTGGAATCGCCCGAAGCTCCGGCGCTTCCGGTGCCTGTCGCAGCCGAGCCCACTCCGCTGCAAACCAAAGCCGCCCGCCAGGTGGTGAGCGAAGAGATGCTCAGAAGTGTCTCCACTGCCAAACGCGCAGAGCTTGCCGCTGCCAAGATATATGAATTGCGCCAAAGCCGCAACGACCTCATCACCGGTCAAACCGACCAGATGCCGCCCGATGGAAAAGCCATGCAGATAGTCATGGACGAACTCGCCGCTCAGGAAGCCGCGCTGACCGCTATGTTTGTGGGCACAGAACAGCACTCCACCGATGTGCGCACGTTCACCTACACCCCGGGCGACGAGGTGAGCCGCCACGTGCTCGCGCGCATCTCGGCAATCGATGGAATCGTTGATGCCGACGACCTCTCAGGCGACCCCATCTACCTGTCGCTCGAAATAACCCAAAAGGGAAAACTCCCCAAAAACGAAAAAGGCGAGCCGAAGACAATGCCGAAGGATGGCGTGGCATACTGCATCCCGGGATCGGCAACGCTGAAAATAGATTATCGTGGACGCAACTTCTGGGACGGCTCATTTGACGCCGCACAATACGGAGTAGTGTTTGGTCTCGACCCCAAAATGTTCAGCGACAAGAAAGAACCCTCCTACGTGATATTTGACCCGATCACAGGAAATATCGTCGAATTAGGCAGCAAGCAGGAATAAGTTAACAAAAGTTAATGAGATGAAATTATTGGTCTTTATTTAACAAATACTGATATATTTGCAATCAGTATTAACTGACTGACGCTGACTTAGCATTCATTTTTAAGTCGCCGCGGTCAGTGCCAACAATGAAGCCAATAAATTATAATAAGTGAATCATAGGTTATGAATCCGGCAGCGCGAGAGCGTATCCGGATTTTTTTTGTTCGACATTTTGCCGTCTGCATTGCGGCAAGAGGTCAGCCAAAAGGTAGGGGCGATCTATCAACCCGGCATTTCGCTTCGCTCCATACCGGCTAATATCCCGTGCTCCTACTGAACGTATCCAAACATTTCCTCAATGTGCCGTGACGCGGTCGCCACAGGTGGCCAATGTCACTAACTTAAGGCTAAAATGGTCTTTTGTAATTTTGTATGGTGATATA
>CAJUTE010000077.1 GCA_910589555.1 uncultured Muribaculum sp. | reverse complement strand
CGCGGCGTGGCTCTCGGGGCTGACTGTAGCCGGCTGATGTCAGCGTCCTTCGGGCTTGTTGCCGTGATTATGGCGGAACCGTGACGGGATACCTTTCCCGCAGATTGATGCCGTTATGTTTGTGCAAAGATAGAGTATGGTTGCGGAGGATTTACCCACTTTTTATCCCATGTGCGGAATTTTTTTTTCGACAGGCTCGTCCCGTCCGGGACTCGTTGGGGTGTGTGGGTGCCCTGCCCAGCCCCCGACTTCGCTCGCTCAGTCGGGGATATAGACGGACTCGTTCCTTGCGGCACTTAGTTTCTCGGTGTTTGGCGGACGTCTTCGACGCCCGTTTCGGGGTGGTGCCTTTCTCCGCGCCTCGGCTTCGCCTCGTGGCGGAGCTCAAATTATTTTGCCGTTTCACGGCAGTTTTATTTTAGGGGCACTCTTTGCAGAGTGCATTTGGGGTGTGTTGTGTGGCGGTTGTGTTGTGCGGGATTATGCCGGTTGTATGGTGTGGATTCGGTTTTCGGGGGTTGATGGCGGTTGATTCAATGGAATTCAGTAAATTTGTTCAATCCGAAATCAAAAGAGTAATGATTATTTATGGGCAAGGGGCTTAAAGATATGTCGTTGGAGGAATTGTGGGAGCTGTTTCCCGTGATTCTTTCTCCATATAATCCGCAATGGAAGGAGTGGGCTATGGAGGAAATGGAGATGCTGTCAGGGAAATTGGTCTCATTTCATCCGGTGATCAGTCACATCGGGAGCACTGCCATACCGGGCATCCATGCAAAACCTATTGTGGATCTGCTTGTAGAGGTGTCGCCGACATTGAGGCGGGGCTCCATTAAAAGCATTTTGGAGCAGGAGTGCGGCTATATCTGTATGGCGGAATCTCCGTGCCGTATGAGTTTCAACAAGGGTTATACAGTCAATGGTTTTGCGGAAAGAGTATTTCACTTGCATATCCATCCGTCGGGAGAAAATGATGAGATTTATTTCCGTGATTATCTGATAGGGAATCCATGTGCGGCTAAGGAATATGAAGCGTTGAAGCTCAGTCTGTTGCCTGAATATAGAAATAACCGTGACGGATACACGGAGTCTAAGTCGGGATTTGTGAGCCGTGTCACATCCCGCGCGAAAGAGTATGCCGCGATTTTTAGGGAATTGAGTGTGGCTGAGGTGCGTGATGATGTGTGTCGGCTGATGCCGCTATTGCTGATGGGCGATGAATCGGAAGAGATGATAGGCAAATATCTGTATTCGGGAATCGTGTTTGCCGGGTCGATAGGGCGTGATGAGGTAGCGGTGTGTGTGGCAACTGTTGAGCCTGACGATTGGATTGAAATACGGAATCTTGCCGTGTGTCCAGAAATGAGATGCCGAGGCGTGGGCAGGGCTATGTTGAGCAAGGTTGAATCGAGTTTTCCGGGCAAAAAATTTCGTCTTGGAACCGGAGAGACGCCGTCAACCTTAAGGTTCTATCAGTCATGCGGTTACTCAATATCAGGCATTATTCCCGATTTTTTCACGCTCAACTATGACCATCCCATTGTGGAGGAAGGGGTGGCGCTCAAGGATATGATATATCTGTCGAAGCCCTATTCCGGATCTTTCAGCACCTTGCGGTAAGCCAAACTGTCAATGCCATCCAGGTCATAGCGGTCAAACGGGATGAAACCGCATTTTTCAGCCACACGTTGTGAGCCTTTGTTTCTGCAATCGGTGGTGAGCAGGACTGATTCAAGTCCAAGATGATTTTTGCAGTAAACCAAGAATTCTCTCAGGGCTTCAGTTGTAAGCCCTTTGCCCCAATGCGGATAACCTATCCAGTAGCCCACCTCGCGCTCAAGGCGTGCGGCTGAGTGGTGTTCCTCGCCTGCCGGTACGAGCCCTATGCAGCCTATCACTTCGCCTGTAGCCTTAAGCGCCATGGCAAATGTGGTGTCATGTGGCATGAAGAATTGCTTTATTACTTCACGGCTCATCTCAATCGATGTGTGGGTGGGCCATAACGCCAATTCGCTTACACGGTCATCAGAGGCATAACGGAACAGGTCGGCAGCGTCGGTCTCGCGCCATAAACGAAGTTCTAATCTTTCGGTTTCAATCATTTTGGTGTGGTAAAATGCTTGCTCGTCAGCCATGTTCTATAATTTTGTTTATGCAAAAATACGAATTATTTTTTATAATCCGATGCCCTCTTAAACAGGCTCTAAAGCTGTTCAATCCACCGATTTACAGTCTTGCGTGCTTGCTCGCGGTTGTTTTGTGCGGTTTCTCCACGCACGGCAAGCCCTTTGGCTACGGTCGAGCCTTTGCACACATCGGCTATGTAGCTTTCTGTGTTTGAAAGCCCGCTCCCCTCGTGGGTGCAGAATGGCACGACGAGGATTACGCAATCTTTGGGAAGCGCCTCGGCAAACTTGGTATAATAGTCACGCGAAGGCATACGACCGTCACAACCTGCCATCACCACAAATTTACGAATCTTACCCTCCTTGACGAGCTCAATAATCTTCGGAGCCAGTTCAATCACTTGATGGTGAGCAAACCCGCCGATGATCTCTCCATGCTCAATCTCGGTAGGAGGGGGACACTTCTGTGCATGGGCAATAAGTTCGGAGAAGTCTGTCGGTTTGCCGTCTCTTCCGGGTTCGATATGTTTTGTGCCGGGCATACCCACTACTCCCGAGCACACCTGTGATCTTCTTCAGTTCCATCGCATCTTCCGGTTTGGCATAGAATTCCACCTCAGGGAGGTCGGGAAGTTCGATTCCTTCTTTCTTGGCAGTTCCGGCGAGGATATTTTTCAATTCGAAGCCCCGACGAATGTAATCGTCAAGTGAGGGATTATCCCCGGGCGGGCGAGTCTGTTGAAGGAATGGGGGCTATACGGTGTTGATTGGTGGACATCTTCGATGCCCGTTCATTAGTGCACCTTACACCGCACCTCGGCTATCGCCTCGTGGCGGTGCTTAAATTATTTTGCCGTTTCACGGCGATAAGTCCATGTTCAGAAAAACACCGGTAATCCATTGTATAATTGAAAGATAAGCTGACACCAATATTATTACCGGACACTAATATAAAAATATACACACACTCCCCTGAAATGCCGGCAGATGTGTGGGGATAAAAAAACATCATAATGATGCCATGGATACGGCATCATTATGATGTTATGAAATGTGCTAAATTGTATTATTCTTTAGAGTCGTCAGAAGCGGCTTTAGTCTTTTTAGTAGCTTTTTTAGCGGTGGTTTTGGCTTTCTTTACCTCCTTAGCTTTTTTCTCCGGTTTTTCATCTGATTCTTTTTCCGCCAAAGCCTTGCGAGTGGCGTGTTCTTCGTTGAAGTGTTCAAGGTTGTTGCGCATTGATGCCACTTCTTTGTTGAGCACCTCTATTTCGGTTGCTTGATTGCGGATGGTGGTGAGGAGCGAGTTCAATTCCTCATTCTCGATGGAAAGCGGATATTGCTCTTCAACACGGACGATGAAATCGGCAAGCACATTCATGTAGTTGGTGAATGCCTGGAACGGAGTTTCGTAAGGGCTGAACATCGCGTGTACGGCTCCGTCGTTGAGGTGCTTTGTCGACATATAGAAGAAATGGTCGCTTGCCTGAAGATAGGTCCAGTCCTGCTTAAGACGGCGGTCGGTACATAGACGCACACGCTCGGCTACGGAATAAAGCTTGTTGAACGCTTCGTTCTGGAGTTTGTTTCCAAGCCATGCGCTTGTGTCGCGCGCTTCATCTGCCCAAGAGATGGGGTGGAGCACACTGAGAGTGTCGACAGCTTTGCACTTTGCCACCACTTCCGACGGAGTCCAGAAATCGATGCCTCTCTGCTCGGCAAATCGGGGGAGCGCTTCAAGGAACTGGAATATTCCGCTTTCGCGCGGCTGTATCTCTCCAAATGTCTCAAGGCTCATGAAGAGGTTGATCACCTGCTCTTCAGCCGGAGTGTTGGCGATCCAGTCGATATACTTGTCGGCAGTCAATGGATATGCGTCCCACTCGTGGTTGCTGAAACGGAAAGAGATGTCATCGCTGAGCTTGTCATTCTTTAACAGCAATTTAAGCTTGGGGCAAGTCGCTGCTGAGTATACATAGTTGGGCGATTTCCATCCGAGGATGTGCTTGGCGCCTTCAGTCACGCAGCCCTTGTAGCCGAGTTCATGAATCATCGGAGCCATTTCGTCGCAATAGATAAGCTCGGTGTTGCGGAGCACTTTAGGATGCTGTCCGAACAGCTCGAATATCTTTTCATCGTGGCTCTTCACCTGCATGGCGAATTCTTCAGGATCTACGAGCGAAGAAAGTGAGTGGGCATAGGTCTCAGCGAGGAATTCCACATGACCGGTGTCGGCGAGTTTCTTCAGCAGATCGATGAACTCGGGCACATACTGCTCAAATTGTTCCAATGCGATTCCTGAGATAGAAAGCGCGCAACGGAACTTGCCGTTGGTCGACTCAATCATGCGCAGCAATGTTTCGGCTGCCGGAATGTAGCTTCTGTGCGCTATGCGGGTCACGATGTCGTCATTGGCGAAATCATCGTAGTAATAATGGTCGTTTCCTATATCGAAAAAACGGTATCTTTTAAGCCTGAACGGCTGATGAATCTGAAAATAAAAACAAATAGCTTTCATAAGCTTCGTAGTTTAGGTATGTAATTGGTTTTTCTGTTAATTGCGGTGTAATACTTTGTTGTAGATGTCGATCACCTTTCTTCCTGCTTTGTCCCATGTGATCTGATTGACTTCGGCGAGCCCGTCCTCACGCAGTTGATTGTACATGGCGGGATAGGTGACGATAGAGTATATGGCATCAGCCATAGCGTCGATGTCCCAATAGTCGGTCTTTATCACATTGGTCAGAATCTCAGCGCAACCGCTCTGCTTGGATATGATGGACGGCACACCCATCTGCATCGCTTCAAGTGGCGAGATGCCGAATGGTTCTGACACCGAGGGCATGATATACACATCGCTTGCTTTCAACATCTCATATACCTGCTTGCCTTTCTGGAAGCCGGGGAAATGGAATCGGTCGGCGATGCCTCTTTCCGCAGCGAGGGTGATCATCTTTTCCATCATGTCGCCGCTTCCTGCCATCACAAATCTCACGTTGTGATTGTTTTTAAGCACTCGTGCGGCAGCCTCAACAAAGTACTCGGGACCTTTCTGCATGGTGATACGTCCTAAGAATGTCACCACTTTCTCTTTTGCGCGGGGAGGATTGACATTTAGCAGTTCCTCGCTCAACGGAGTCACGGCATTGTGTACGGTAGTGACTTTATTCGGGTCGATGCCGTATTTTTCAATTACGGTGTTGCGGGTCAGATTACTTACGGTGATTATGTGGTCGGCGTGGAGCATTCCGTCGCGCTCGATGTTGTAAACCGTGGGGTTGACATTTCCGCGTGAGCGGTCAAAGTCGGTGGCGTGCACATGGATCACAAGCGGCTTTCCTGTCACTTGCTTGGCGTGGATGCCGGCGGGGTAGGTGAGCCAGTCATGGGAATGTATCACGTCAAACTCTTCTGTTCTTGCGATTACACCGGCACAGATTGAGTAATTGTTTATTTCTTCAAGGAGGTTGTCGGGGTAACGTCCAGAGAACTCGATGCATCCAAGATCATTAAGCCGCATATAATTGAAATCGGCATAGATATGGTCGCGCAGGCGGAAATATTCATCGGGGTTCATTACATTGCCGATGCGGCTTTCGACGTATTCGCGGCTGACATCGCGCCATGCTACCGGAGTCTGTGAGGCGCCTATGATTTTGGCGAAACTTTTATCCTCGTCTCCGTGAGGCTTCGGTATTACAAATGTAATGTCCATGTCGCCGCATTCCCACATGCCTTTTGTGAGTCCGTAGCTGGCAGTTCCGAGACCGCCTAAAATATGAGGGGGGAATTCCCACCCAAACATTAATGCTTTCATGGCAAGCTGTTATGCGTTTAGTTTTTTTAGATTTCTTAGAGTGCGGAGCACTTCGGCAACGCAGGTGGCGTGGGATATGGCTCCTCTTCCTGTAAATGGCGGGTTGCCGTCATAAAGTTGGGAGATTGACCCGATGCAGCCATTGCTCATCTCGTCTTCGAAGCCTATGAGCATACGGTCGATGTAGCTTATGCCGCTCATGCCGAATACTTTGATATAGGCATCGGCATACATTCCTATGAGCCAGGGGCGCGCTGTGCCGTTGTGGTAGGCTTTGATTCGGTCGTCGGGGCTTCCCACGTAGAAAGGATGGTAGCCGTAGCTCTTGGGCGACAGGGTGCGCAACCCTTTTGGGGTGAGCAGCTCGCGTGTCACAACGTCGAGCACGCCTTTGCGTTGACGGCGGTCGAGCGGTGAGTAGTCCATGCCAACGGCAATAGCCATGTTGGGGCGCACTGCAAGTTCGGAATAGGAACCGTTGACGTAGTCATGCAGGTAGCCGTAGTCGTTAAGGAATGTGTGGACGAATGATGGCTTAGCCTGTTCGGCGAGCGTCAGCCAGTTTTCGCGGCGGCTGTGATAGCCGTCGACGTTTTCGGTCAAGTTGGCGGCAAACATCAATGCGTTGTACCATAATGCATTGAATTCGACCAGGTATCCTGAACGCGGAATCAGCGGCCAGCCATTGACGGTGGCGTTCATCCATGACACGGGAGTGTTGGTTCCTGTGGTTCCTACAAGCCCGTTGGTGTCAACCTGGAGGTTGGGGTGTCCGCCGGCTATGATCCAGTCAAGCACATCGGCAAGGAATGGCAGATACTTTTCTCTTGCGGCATCCATGCCTGCCGACTTGCTGTATTGCTGGATGCTCCATGCAGCCCAAAGCGGAACGTCGGGGAGATCGATGGCATTGATGCGGCTGTCGAGCATCTCATTGTCCATGTAGTTGCGGTAGGCTTTGGTGGCAGTGTCCATGATGTTATGGAAATCTTCATCATGACCTATGGCGAGAGTTGTGCCGGGAAGTGCGATGAAGATGTCGCGCGCTCTTATTTCTCCCCAAGGATAGCCCGACACGATGTATTCACCGTCGGGGTTCTTGATGTAGAATTGCTTTGCAGCGTTTTTCAAACAGTTGTAGAAACTTGAGCGCTTGGTGCGGCTTGCCACTTCGTGCTCATACATCTTGGCGAGCGAGCGTGGTGATGTCTCGCTTACTCCTGACGAGAAGATTATTGATTCACCTTTCTTGATTGGAATCTCGAAGTAGCCGGGCACCCACAGGTCTTCAGTGTAGGGTAGTCCGCGTTCGAGGTCTTTCACATATTCAATGCCGTTATACCAGTTGGGGTTGGACACCCATGTGGGCTTGCGGTTGAATTGCATATATAATGTGGGGAATCCGGGGTAGAGGCAGAATCCCATGCCGTTGTTTATCTCCTTGCCTTCTTGATTGAGCCGGTCGTTTTGCACCACCAGCTGGTTGGCTTCGCGGAAAGCGAGGAATGGGCGGAACTGGAGTGTTGTGGGCGAATGTGCCTCCACGAGGGTGTAGCGGATGAGAATGCGGTTTTCTTCTGAGCTGAACACCATCTCTTTTGTCAGAATCACACCACCCACACGATACGTGGTGCGTGGCACGCTTTCACAATCATATTCACGGATGTATTTATGTCCGTTGGGGCTGTAGACGCCTCCTGAATAACGGTGTAATCCGAGATTGAACGGGGCGCCATGTTGGATCACTGTTTCATCAAGAGTAGAAAGCATGACAAATGACTTGTTGTCCATCTCGGGAATCGGGATGACAAGCAGTCCGTGTTGCTTGCGCGTGTTGCATCCTACAATTGATGAGCAATGATATGCGCCGGCTTGATTTGTTCGGAGCATTTCCTTGGATAAGGATTGCTCCAGGTTAATCATGAGGTTTTTATCAAATTTAAGATAACTCATTGTGTTATATTGTTGTATTTTAATGTTTAGGCGTATTGTTTTATCAGTTCAATGGTATTGTCATCACAATTTTAATGATATTTTTCGAATTTAGCAAAAAAATATTAAATATAATTGATGCGCAGATTAAACAGGCAAGTGCGAAATTACGAAAAGTGTTTGAAGAATTCGATTT
>CAJUTE010000076.1 GCA_910589555.1 uncultured Muribaculum sp. | reverse complement strand
GTCCCACATCAACTCGCCACGGGCAAAGTCATCATCAGTATTTGCTATAAGTGTACGGATATTTTTAATCACGTTTCGCATTATCGCCTCGTTGATTTCATCAGACACATTGGTGGGGAACGGCTGCCCCATATAAGTTTCCATGCAGTGGCTCAGAGTGTCGAAAGCCCCGCTTATTACCTGTTTCATCGGGAGAGTGAGCGTAAGGTCACTGTCAAGAACCGCAAAACGGTGGAACGCTCCGAAAAGAGCCTGCTTGAGTTTCTTTTCCTCGTGGGTTATCACAGCTCCGTTGTTCTGTTCCGCACCGGTTCCGGATGCCGTAACGACAGCACCGCAGGGAACAAACTCAGCAGGCAGGCGGTGTTCATTATAGAACATATCCCACACATCTTCGTCAGTCTTTGCCTGAGCGGAGATAATCTTGCAGCAGTCGATTACCGAACCGCCACCAACGGCGAGAATGAAGTCCACGCCTTCTTTACGGACGACCTCTGCTCCTTCCTTAACTTTGGCGTAAGTCGGATTGGGCATGATGCCACCGAAATCCACAACTGTCTTTCCGGCTTCTTCAAGCCAGCCTCGGATTTTGTCATACAGACCGGTGCGTTTCAGTGACCCGCCGCCATAGGCAAGCATGACAACACCGCCCATATCAGGCATTTCTTTTTTCAGTGCCTCTTCGGCACATCCTTTCCCGAAGTATTGCTTTACGGGATATTGATATGTGAATTTTTCCATTTGATATGATTTATTTTTTTGATTGTTTCTTGTTATAATGCCACAGTTGCCAACTGTTTATGATGTTCTGCCATAGGATATAACTACTCGGAGCAATAGATGTGACTGGCAAAAGATAGGTATATGAAATCCATATTGCAAATACTGTGTTCTTCTGCCCAAGCCCCTGACCGCCACTTATTCGGTCATTATAGCAACCGCCAATGATTTTTCCGGCAGCAAATTGTATGCCGCACGTCAGGAAACCAATTATCGCAAGGGTCCATATTGTTGCATGGCTTGCATCACTGTTAGCCAAAGACCGTAGCGTCTGACCGACAACAACCATCAGGGCAATCCCCCAGAGATAGAATGCGAGTGAGCCGCAATGTTTAAGAATGATCTCTAACAGTTTGGGTAAAAACAAGCGTATGCCCCAAGCGAGAAAAAAAGGAAAGATGAGCAAAGGGAATACTTGTCGGCTTATAACCATCAACTGCTGAATGAATGTTGCATCGCCGCGACCTTCTATAAGAGGAAAAATAACCGGTATCGACACCGCCGCAGCCATATTGCTGATGATTGTATATGATGTGAGTGAGGCTTCATTACCTCCCAACTTTCCTGTTATTACTGCCGCTGCGGTTGCTGTCGGAGCAATAAGACACACCATCGCTCCTTCAGCTCCTATTCTGTAAGGGAATGATGGATAGAAAAATAATACAGCTGCAATCAGCACACATGACAATATTTGGAACAGCACAAGAATCAAATGCCATTTCTTTATCTGCATGTGGCAAGGGTTAATTTTGCAGAATGTAATGAACAGCATCACAAACACCAATGTCGGGATAAAGAATCCGACAAAACTTTCAACCGGAGCCTTCAATGGAGCCAATACATTTATGCAATGGAACATCAGAAACACCAATGTCCCCATTGTTATACTTATTGGCAGCGTCCAGTTTTTCAATATGGCGATTACGTGATTCATGCTATCTTATTACAGGCAAGCCTTAAACATATCCACAAGTTCATCAACGGACAAAGCACTGTCGCCCGCAAGTTGCTCTGCCGCATTGCGCAATGTCGCATCATCAGGCACTTTGCCATATTCCGAATAACTTGTCGGCAAACCGATGTTTTTGAAATATGCTTTGAGCCTGTCACAGCCATAGTTGATAATGTTGCCGTCAGATTCAGTGCTACCCGGAAATATCGAGCATATATAGCGTTTGACATCTTCACCGTGATGTATAGCTATAGTTCTGAGCCATTCCGGAAACAGAACCGTAAATGCCTGTCGATAATGCAACGGCATACAGAGGCGGATAATCTCAACATCATTATAAAGGCTGAAACACCATGATAACTGCTTGCCACAATACAGCAGTTTGCTTGTAGTCATTGCCGAAGCCCACATCTGAGCGGCACGGGCTTCGTAATCAGTCGGATTCGACTGAACGGCTTTTATACTGTCACGCACGGTGTTCATGATGCTTAGCCCAAACCTGTCAGTCAATGGGAATGAGCCGCCAAGAAACGGAACACTTGCCTGAATGAATGTCACAGCCCCGGCGTATGCACTTTGCACGGCATCAAGAGTAAACGTAAACTCCGGATTAAGCAGTGAAAAGTCGGCAAAGAAGCCATATAATGAGCCGTGTTCACCGGTTTCAAGATCGTCAATCTCCGCCGAGGCATCTGCTTCCGAACCACCGGAGGGATATGTCGGAACACTTCCGATGAGAAGCCTGTCTTCTTTTCCGGTCACCGGTTTCTTAAATGTAAGATAATCCCAGATGTCGTCATGCTTTGCTCCGAAAGCTATCATCTTGGCAATATCCATGCAGGAGCAGCCGCCAATTCCTATCACACATTCCACATTGTTGCTTCGGCATATCTCTATACCCTTTTTGACAAAGGCGTAATGAGGTCCGATACAATCAGGTAAGTCAAACCATCTTATGCCATTTGCCCGCAATTCGGAAACAATGGCATCATACGCTCCATTTCGTTTTGCTGAGCCACCGCCATACACGAGCAGGACATTTTCCTTACCATTCAGCAATTCAGGTAGATGCGATACGGCATCTTTGCCAAAATATACATTTATAGGTGTCTGGAAATGGAAGTTACTGCAAGTGTAATTCGCCTTGTTTGTCTTGTCCTTATCCAGAACAGCAGTCATTCTGCTTTGAGTATATTCTCCCATAAAGTATTATTATTTTAGAGTTGACATATCAATGACATAGCGGAACTTGACTTTGCCATCACGCACTTTGTCGTATGCCTCGGTTATCTTTTCCGCATCAGCCGGAATTATCTCAACTTCGGGATAGATGTCGTTTTCTACTGAGAAGTTGATAGCCTCCTGCGTTTCAGGAATACTACCTATGCGAGAGCCGAAAAGCCTACGGTCAGCCATTCCGATGAAAGAACGCATTGAGATTGTCGGCATATCCTCGTTTGAGGGAATACCGACGATGCACATCTGTCCGTTCCATTTCAACATTTTCATGTATTGAATTGGGTCATAGTTGGTGGGAATGGTACTGATGATAAAATCGAATGTATTGTCAAGTCCTGCCATTTCATCAGCATTATTAACATTCACATATCGTTCAGCACCAAGTTTGGAGGCATCTTCACGCTTATCCTCAGTCAAATCAAATACTGTAACATCAGCACCAAGATGTTTGAGATAACGAACTGCCATATAGCCCAGTCCACCAAACCCTGCAACTCCTACTTTATCGCCGGCTTTAACACCGGCAAATTTAATTGGCGAATAGGTTGTAATTCCGGCACACAGTAATGGGGCTACTTTTGACAAATCAGCATTTTGCGGAATGAGTATCGCGTAATCCTCCGATATTACATAGTTATTGGAATAACCGCCCTGTGTACGTTCATTATTATGATAAGGGTCATGGTCGTGGTAAGTTGAAACTGTGTGGCTGCAATAATGCTCCTGCCCATTCTTGCAGAAATCACATTCATGGCATGAGTTGATTATGCAGTCCACGCCGGCATAATCTCCGACTTTGAATTTTGTTACATTTTTGCCCACTTTGACAACTTTTCCTGCAATCTCGTGTCCCGGAACCATTGGATATTCCTCCTTGCGCCAGTCGCCGTGAACATTATGCAGGTCACTGTGACAAATACCAGAATAAAGTATTTCAATCTGTATCTCATCATCACCGACAGCATGACGGTTGAACTCGTAAGGCTTGAACACGCCCATTTCATCGAAAGCTGCAAAGCCTTTTGTCGGGATTGAATCCTGTGCTTGCAATCCTGTGGCAGAAACCAATACCATTGCGATACCTGCCAATATTGAAAATCCTTTCATGATTGATTACTCCGGTAAATTATGGAATTTGTAACGTAACCAGACAATGCCATGAGGCTTTTGCTCTATTGAGATAAGCTCAAGAGCCTGCCCATCGGCCGGATGTTCCTCCGAATTGCCGAGGTATTCAAAGATTGACGGTGCTGTGGAAAGTCCGTCTATTCCGGGATAAATCACAAGGCTCAACTCATTGATAAGTCCCTGTGCGAGCATCGCGCCATCGATTATTCCTCCTCCCTGCAAGGAAATAGCCTCAACTTTGAAATAATGCTTAACCAGAGTAAACACATTACGAAGATTGCCGGTATCATCCACCACAAGATACGAAATACCTTTTTCTTCAAGAGCAGAAAGATAATCGGTAGTTGCATTTATTCCGAGTATGACCAGGATATTGTCACCACGTAACTGATCAGCTGTGAAAAAAATATCGGCATCAGGATCTATGATGATAAACAGTCTCGATGAAGTCCGGTTGCCCATAAAGACCTTTCCGCTTTCGCCCACCGGTTCGCCTTTAGGCATAAATTTATACGGAAAAGCCTCGCGGGTAGTCGCCTTTCCGAACATCCATGCGTCAGCACCCAGGCTTTTGCCGATAGCTGCGTATTCTTTGAAAAGTTCTGATGGGTTTGTGCCGTCAAAAGGAGCCGTCCACCGTCCGGGCAATAGGCGACCGTCCACTGAGCTCATTATATGGCATATTACTTTTGGTGTCATATCAATAATTTTATTTTCACTGTTGCGCAAAATTATTTAACCTCATGTGATTCTACAATTTTTGAGCCACCAAAAACTTCACTCATCGGTATGCTGTCAAGTTGGTGGTCGATAGCCTCGACTTCATCTGTTGACAGATTTATGTCCGCAGCACCGATGTTCTCTTTCAGGCGACACAAGTGCCGGGTACCGGGAATAGGCACGATATATGGCTTCTTGCACAGCATCCACGCAAGGGAAATCTGTGACGGCGTGGCGTGTTTTTCGTCGGCGATTCGTCGAATAAGTTGAAACAACATCTCGTTTTCCTCAAAACTCTCCCTGCTGAACTGTGGCATTGCCGCACGATAATCATTCTTGGGATTAAATTTTGAGTCGGCAGTATAGAAATCGGACAGCAGGCCGTTGGCAAGTGGAGAGAACGCGATGAAGCCTATATTCAATTCCTCAAGTGTAGGGAAAATATCCTCGTGCCATCGTGCCATCATCGAATAGCGGTTCTGTATAGCCGTAACCGGGCATACCGCATGGGCGCGTCGCAGGTATTCCTCAGTAGTTTCAGATACGCCCCAATGGAGTATCTTTCCCTCCTGTATCAGTTGCGCCATAGTTTCTGCCACAATCTCAGGCTCGACATCAGGGTCGATGCGGTGTTGCAGATATAGGTCGATATGGTCGGTTTGCAAGCGACGTAGAGAGCCATCAACTGCTTTCCTGATGCTATGGGGCGTTGAGTCCGGTATCAGCGGATAAGGCCCCGGTTCATGGGATTTGTCGAATGTAAGGCCGAATTTTGTTGTGATCACAATCTTACCACGGTAAGGCTTCAATGCTTCCCCAAGCAATTCCTCATTATCGTGAGGATTTGTCTCGGTGCCGTATATTTCAGCGGTATCAAACAATGTGTAGCCCATCTCCACTGCATCTGCAAGGAGTGTTTTCATCGACTTTTTATCAGCAGGTGCACCGTAGGCGTGGCTCATGCCCATACATCCGAGGCCGACAGGAGACACCGTCAAACTTCGAAGTTTTCTTTCTGTCATTATATTTATCTGATTATTTTAGTAGCCTTGACACCTGATTTCATGATGTATATACCGCCCTTTCGGATAGTATCAGGTGATACAACACGTCCATTTAAATCGTAGTATATTTCAGCAATATTGTCAACCCTATCCGCATTAATTGCCTCTATGGCCACAAGATTACCTTGCATTATTGGGGTGAGGAAGGCATCGAAGTCATTTCCCCAAATTGAGGCATTACCGCCGCTACCATATCCATGTGGATATCCTTCAAGCACTTTGGTCTCCACTCTTACGCCGGCTTCTTTCAATGCGTCGGAGTTTTGTGTAAACTGTCCGGCAAAACCGTCACGTGTGCCCCAGCAATAGAAGGCAGGAGGAAGGTTGGCAGCACGAAGTGTCTCAACATTATTCATTGATACGCTCAAACGTCCATAAAAAGAATATATCATCCCTACGGCACATGCAGAAACTGGAATATTGTCGAGTTCATCAGGACGGTATGAGCTGTCAAGAGCTGTTCCATTGGTAAGGTCACGCCAGTTCAGGAGAACTTCACCGTTCAATATACCTCCGGCAGAGAAACCGACAAGCGCAATGTTTTCAGGATTGATGCGGTAGTCTTCAGCGTGAGCTTTCACATAGCGAATCGCCCTTTGCAGGTCGGTTGCGCTTGCCTGCATGGAATAAGGATTGATGCGGTAGTTAACGATAAAGCACTGGTATCCCATCGGCACAAGCATATCGGCTATGTCGTAGCCCTCGTTCTGCATACTGCGGAAGGCAAATGCTCCTCCGGGGCAGATCATCACAGCTCCTTTGGGCTGAACATTCTCAGGCACTGTATATACCAGCATATTGGGCATAAAGTCAGGGCCATCGGAATTATTGACATTCTCCCTGAATCCGGGGATATTGCCTTTTTGCCATAGCTCTACCATGCCGTTCATCGGTGATGTCGCTCCTCCGGGATTGAGATTGGCCCATTGCTCGTTGATGAGGTCAATCCAAGTCTGTATGCGGTTTTCGTTGATTGAGCCGCTTGTCAATCCCAGGCCTTCGAGATGCTCGGCATCGGGAGTCATATCCACGATAGCCTTCAGGGTTTCATCACGGTAGGTGGATGCGTAGGTTGTAAAGGGTACAACAGTTTTCCCTTCAAAATCGTAGCTTTCCGCAAACGTATGGAGAATCATGGGAGCGGTATGCCACCACACCGGGCCACCAAGGAACACGACATCATATTCATCCCAGTTTGCCACACTGTTTTTAATGGCGGGACGTGCATTGCTGTCGCGTTCCTCCAATGCTACTTCAGTGCATGGGGTATATGATGTCGGATATGGATTGACCGGCTCGATTTCAAACAGGTCACCTCCTGTGATTGCCTGTATCTGCCGAGCCATGCGTTCGGTTGTACCACCCCAAGAGAAGTAGGCTATCAGAACTTTTTTCCCTGAAAAATAATCAGAGCCTCCACCTTCGCCCGGCTGTACCGGTTGGGGCTGTTCGGGCATTTCAGGTTCATTTGCGCTGCACGACACAAAAGTCAACAGCATCAGAAATAAAAAAAGATAATGCTTCATCATTCCTTGCACATTTTTGAGTTTAGAGTTTTACTGCTGCAACGGCGAAGCCCTCGCGAGTCGGTATAAAGCGCTTGTCGGTTGCAGACCGGTGCGCGTTGGCTTGCCATTATATCCGACCGCAAAATTACAGACAGACTGCAATGGTGTTGTTACGCTTTTTTCGGCTCGTTATTCCAAAATTTCCGAAAGTATGTCTTGGAAGTGCTTTTCACAATAAATATGCCCTTTAGATTTGTCGTGTAATCACAAAATCGGGAAAAATGGTAATTGTTACAGAAAATATTCTCGCACCTATTTGTCCGGCTACTCGTAATTTTGCATCGTGATAAATTATGAATGATCAATTTCAGAAAAAAGTGATATACACACCGCGAAATGTGATAATCCCGATGTGTAGCCATATTGTTTAATAACCGTGCTTCGGCACAAATAACAAGATTACATGAAACTTAAAACGATTTTAATCATGGCAGCATCAGCTATCAGTTTCGGCACGGTTCTCCATGCACAGGATAATCCGTGGAGCCTTGTCTATGAGCAGGCAATCACCGAAAACGTACCCGGCAAAGTGAATATCCATCCGGTAAAATACAATCTCGACGGCATTGAGATAGCCGCAAACGTCTATACTCCGGCAGATTACAACCCCGATGAAAAGGAATATCCGGCTATCATTGTGGCACACCCCAATGGAGGCACAAAGG
>CAJUTE010000075.1 GCA_910589555.1 uncultured Muribaculum sp. | reverse complement strand
CAAAATTACAAAAGACCATTTTAGCCTTAAGTTAGTGACATTGCCACAGGTGGCGGACCCTACATGATAGGAGCTCTTAGTTGACTTTGCGGCGGCGCAGCGATGGGTCAGGCTCATTCAGGAGGGCATCCATCTCGGGCGGTATCACGAAAATGTCATCCTTGTTCTTGGGACGCAACGCCTCATACCAATGGAAATTGCTCAGATAATATATCGATTTCCTTGCAAGATAGAGCGGCGTCACAGTGCCGGTGACCTCAGGCCACATAATCATCTTTTCAATCTGCTTGCCGTCAAACCATGCGGTCAGGAAGCTGCTCTCGGTGTTGACAATCTTATTGTAGGTCGAGTCATTTTCCTGAGGGAGCGAGATAATCTCCACATTTCCGCTCACATCGAGCTGACGCATGTGCCCAAGGCTATCAAAACGGGCTATCATCTCCTTGCCGGAGATCTGATTATAGAATTCGCCGTCGACGTGCTCGGCGACAAATCCAAACTCAGGCAGCTTTGCCCAGTCCACTGTCGAATCATTGAAATGCGCCATTATCACGCCGCCAAACACTTGACGCTTGTCATTCCACAGAATAGGATGGCGGTGCATATAAAGCGTAGAATCACGCTCAAGCATGGCGAGAGAATCACACAATCCCTGCACATCGACACGCCAGAATCTCACCTTCGGATAGACGGTGATGATGTGGGTGGTGTCGGGATGAAGCGAATCGGGATAGAGCGCGTAGGCTCTCACCGTGTCGCCGTGCATATACAGCGTGTCGGCTTTGCTGTACTCAAGCACACGCGCATGACCTGTGGCATAAGCGCTGTCATTAACCTGATTATAGAAACCGTAATCGCCGTCGAGCGCCACGCTCTTCACCGAGTCGGTGAGAATCATGTTGCCCCACGACTCTCCGTAGCCTTTCGTGTGGTCATAGAAAATGGTGTCGCCGGTGAGTGTGCTGCCCCTGTTGGTAACGATAAGCGACCGGTCATAAAGCTCCGACAGCTCATTTTCCGTGTCATACCATCCATTGTCGGTATATACGGTGGCGCTGTCGGTGACAATCACCGTGGGGCTTACCAGATTGGCGATATGAGTCTCGGTGTTATACCTCAGGACTTCGGTCGTGATGCGGAAATCCTCCTTCTTCTTATCTTGCAGCAACACATTGTAGCGGAACTCGGCATCCTTCGTGTCAGGGCTGTATTCGCCATAACCCGAAGTAAGCTCATTCTCCACATCGCTGATGGTGCCTTGGGTGTCGTAATAGCCGAGATTAGCCGCCATATCATAATTAAAGATATATGTGGTGAGCACCACATCGCGGTTTATAAGTCTCACCGGTTCGGAACCGGCGCCATAGAATATGGCAAGCTCATCGTTGCCGTTATAATCAAGCTGGTCGGCATACACAAAGAGAGTGTCGCCCTGCTCCATCCTCACATTTCCGTAGGCTTGCATCGACCCAGCATCCTCAAAAAAGAGCGCGCTGTCACAGTACATGTACATTCCCCCTTTACGGAAAAGCACATTGCCAGTCACCACCTGATAGTCCGCGCTCACACGCTCGTCCATATAAAGCTTGTCGGCACGTTCAAGAAACACGCGATCGCCCTGGTTGCGGTCCTCCTTTGGTATGGTAGGCTTTATGGGAATACGTTGAGCCCTTTGGGAAACGGGCAGCACAACCTTCTCCCCGTTTTTCTGCACACCGAATATAAATGACGGCACCGTCACCGCAAGCAATGCGGCAACAGCGCCCAAGCTCCTGTCAAGCTTCTTTCTCCGGTTCATCATCCCTCGTCGACCGTTATTTATTGTTGCTTAATCCAGCCTTTGTGCTTAAATTCGCAGTCACGCCATCCGTCTTCAATACGCACATAAGTGTCCTTGATTTTCTTCTCAATCCACTCTGTGATGATGCGTTCTCTCTCGGAATCCTCGTAAAGCTGTTTTATGAGCTGGTAATCGTCGCTGAGATTAGCCTTGTGTCCTGGAATGCGGGCTGACAATTTCACCATAGCCACGATATCATAATTGCGTTTCGCATCCTTCATAATGAACGGCTTGGAGATTTCGCCCACGCTCAATTTATCGACCACGCGGCTCACCTCCTGAGGCAACTGAGCCATTTCAAAGCGTGATGTAGGGGGATTGACATTGCTGTTGATCATGATACCCTTGTTGTTGCGGGTGTCTTTGTCGCTCGACACATAGGGAACCACATCCTCAAATGTGAATTTTTCAGCAAGGATCTCGCTTCTCACCGTATCAAGGTGGTGGATGGCATCGGTCAAGTCGGCGTCAGACACCTTCGGACGCAGCAATATGTGACGGGTGTTGATGCGGTCGCCACGCTTCTCGATCAACTGAATGATGTGGAAACCGAACTGCGACTCCACAATCTTCGACACCTTCTTAGGGTCGCTCAGGTTGAAAGCCACCGCCGCATAGTCGGGGTCAAGGCTCGCCTTGTTGATAAAGCCGAGTTCACCGCCTCTTACCGAGCTTCCGGGGTCGTCGGAATACAGAATAGCCAATGTTGAAAAATCGGCCTCGCCTTTATTGATCTTATCGGTGAAATCTCTCAATCGCGCCTTCACCTCGTCAATCTCCTCAACGCGTATGGCGGGATTGAGCGAGATAATCTGAGTTTCTACCTGCAACGGCACGTAAGGGATGCTGTCGACCGGAAGCTGGGCGAAAAATTTTCTCACATCCGAAGGCGTCACCCTTATGTTTTTAGTGAGCGAGCGCTGCACCTCCTGCACCATATAAGTGTTGCGCACGGTTTCACTCATTGTCTCCCTGATCTCAGGCATGGTGCGGCGATAAAACTGCTCAAGCTTCTCCTGGCTTCCAAGATTGGCGATCATATAGTTTATGCGTCGCTCCACCTCGGATTGTATCATGCTCTCCTGAACCTCTACCGAGTCAAGTTCAGCCTGATGCAAAAAGAGCTTTTCGATAGCGATATTCTCCGGAACTATACAATAGGGATTTCCTCCCAATTGCGGATTCTCATAGAGCATATTCTGGTACATCTCCTCTACTTCCGATTTAAGAATAGGCTGGTCGCCAATCCACCAAGCCACCTCTTCCGCAATATTATTTTGCGCAACCGCCGATAAAGCCAAGGCGGCAAACGCGCATATTGTCATTCCTTTTTTCACGTCTATATCTAATTATTTGTTATTTTTATCCTGTTGCGCCACCTCCGGAATGCCGAGGTCGATATTCACCTTGACCAGTCCGTCGCTGACTCCTTTCTCATAAAGCTGCTGCCTGAGGCTGCGTTCATATTCCGGGCGATGGGCGCTCCTGAACTGCTCGACAATCATGTCCTCGACCAGTTCAAACGGCATGACGCCACCCACAGGCAGGAATTCACTGACAGCGAGCATATATACCATGCTGTCACGGGCAATCTCCACCTTGTGTTCTCCCGATGCCGGCATTGCGGCAAGCTTGCCTGAAATGTCGACCGGGAATTTTCGCGCGGCAAGCTCCCATGGCATCCACTCGTCACGAAAATATTCATACTCCACGCTCTCATCCATACTTGCCTGCTCCAGACGGTCGAGGTCGTCACTGTTTTTCGACATGATCCATTTCCTTATATTAGGCAAGCGTCGGTCATCAGCCGGAATTTTCAAGAATATACCTCTCACGACCGGCGAAGTGGCGCGATAGTCCTCACGATTGTTTTCGTAGTATCGGCGCAAGGAGTCGCGGTCAATCCCCATGTCGGGACGCTCGGCATACATGAGCCTGGTGTATTCCCACATCATGAGCTCGTTGCGATACTCCTCAACCATCTTGTCGATGTGCGACATATCGCCAATGTTACGCGACGCGATCTCACCCACAAGGCGCGCGTCGATCCATTGACGCACGTATGCCCTGACGAATTTGACGCTGTCGTCAGGCGACAGTCCGTAAGGAATATCAGCTTTAAGAGCGCTTTCAGTCAACACCTGACTTCCTACCACAGCCAATGCGTGTTCCTCACCCGGAGCAACGTCCGACCCGAGGTGTCCGCAAGACGCGGAAGCCGCAAGCAAGGAGATTAATGCGATGATGTGTAGAAAACGGTTCATTGTCGTGTCAGCACCCAAATCTCATCAAAATTACTAAATTTTCGGCTATTGCACCTTCTTTAATAATTTTTTATCAACTTTTATAGGATATTCACCTTTCAGGCGTTCCACCCACTGTTTTTCAAGCAGATTCTGATAGTCAGATATGACAGCGCCGCGAACATCCGACATTTCTTCCGGGCTGTCGATAACTCTGCCCTGATACAATGTCACATATTTCCACGTGCCTTTTGCCGAAGCATCGCCTGATTTAAACACCACTGCGTCGACGACTTTGTCATCGCCTTTAGCCGCAAGCACACGCTCCATTCTGATCTGCTTGTCGAAACGGGAGTCGATCACATCGGCAAGCGTGTCGATTGAGGGGTGTTCAGTCTCAAGATATTTAGCAAAAGCCTCCCCTACCGAATCATTACGGGTGTAGACCACATAGCCTTTAAATTTGGGCGAATCCCACTTGTATTGCGATTTATGCTCTTCAAAATATTTTTTAAGGCCCTCTTCATCAGCGGCAGCCTTTCCCCATACTTCGCGGTTAGCTACCTCAAAGAGCATCATTCCATCGCGATACTCATTATAGAGATTACGGAAGTTGGCATCGGTTGCCACGAGTCGCGCAGCCTCGGCATCAATCAATCGGTCCTCGACAGCCTTGCGCATTGAGAAGTCGATAAAGTCAGAAGCCTCGTCAGGATCAAGCGACGAGCCGGGCAATCCGCCTGCAAAGATATCAGCAGTAGTGATTTTTTTCTTGTCAACCTCACCTATTGTGACGGGTGATGCCACCAATGTGGCACACATCAACGAATCAAGCGCGCCTTTACGGTTTATCTCAGCCTTGATGCCATCTATTTCAGAATTGAACACAAGGGCGTTATAGCGTTTCTTAAGCAGTTCAAATCCGGCTTTTTCAGCTTCGTTATATCTACCGTCACGCTTCATTGTCTCGATGATCTGCTCACGCATATCGGCAAGCGGGCCTACATCGCGATGCTCCAACCGCTTCACGATATGGTAGCCGTAGGATGTCGAGAATGGTTTTGAGATCTCTCCGTCATTCAACGAGAATGATGTCTCCTCAAACTCCGGCACCATCATGCCCTTTCCAAACCAGGGCAACATTCCACCGTCGGCAGCGCTGCCGGGATCCTCGCTATATTGCTTCGCAAGCTCCGAGAAATCTCCACCGGCTACAACCACATTATAAATGGAGTCAATCTTGGCTTTCGCCAACGCCTGCTCTTCAGGTGATTTTCCTTGAGTCAATATGAGAATGTGCTGAGCTTTCACCTCTCCGGCGTTTTTGCTCTCTGATTCCACTCTGATGAGATGCAGCCCGAAAGGAGTCTCAACAATACCTGACAATCCTCCTACAGGAGTGTCATAGGTTGCCTCCTCAAATGAATAGGGCAACCTGCCTACCGGAAGGACGCCGAGTGTTCCTCCGTTGTACTGTACCGATCCGTCGATGGAGTATTTCAATGCGAGTTCTTTGAAATCGGCTCCATTGATTATCGCTGTTCTTATGCTGTCGAGAGTGGTTCTCGCCGCTTGTTGAGCTTCAGGAGAATTTCCCTTGTCGAGCATGATGTGGCTCACCACGCGGTCAGTGAGCAAATGATTATAAGCAACATTCACGAGGCTGTCCTCAACAGCCTGCACACGCAGATAAGGCTGGATCAATTCCCGGCAATACTTATCAAACTCGGCTTTAAACTCGCGAGTCGTGTCAACACCGGCTGCACGCGCGTCAGCCACCTTCAGTTTATAAACAGAAAAGAGTTCGGCATACTCTTCCGGAGAAATGGACTTTGATTGCTGTCCGTTGCTCTTATGGTAGAAGTATTCAAACTCACTTACCGGAATCTTTTCTCCGGCTATAGTCATAATAGTTTTGTCACTTGTTTTCGCCATTGCCGGCATTGCTGCCGACAAGGCGATAAGTGACGCAATAAATGCGGTCTTCATTATAAATTTAAAGTATTACTGATGCGAAGCGCTGTAATTGGGAGCCTCGCTGGTGATAGCAACATCATGAGGATGGCTCTCGGCAACACCGGCATTAGTGATGCGGGTAAATTTAGCCGAATGAAGTTTGTCGATATTAACGGCACCACAATAACCCATACCGGCACGAAGTCCGCCGAGCATCTGATAAACCACCTCGTAAAGCGAGCCCTTGAATGGAACTCGGGCGGCTATGCCCTCCGGCACAAGTTTGCGGGTGTCGGTTTCTCCTGCCTGGAAATAACGGTCCTTGGAACCCTTCTCCATAGCTTCGAGCGAACCCATTCCTCGATAAGATTTATATTTACGGCCATTGTAAATGATGGTGTCACCGGGCGATTCCTCAACTCCGGCAAGCATACCTCCGAGCATCACGCAGTAAGCGCCTGCGGCAAGAGCCTTCACAATGTCGCCTGAATAGCGGATACCACCGTCGGCAATCAACGGCACTCCGGTTCCGTCAAGAGCTTTAGCCACATCATACACGGCGCTGAGCTGCGGCACACCTACACCGGCAATCACACGAGTGGTGCAGATTGAACCCGGACCGATACCAACCTTCACGCCGTCAGCTCCATTATCAACAAGATAACGGGCAGCCTCGCCTGTTGCAATGTTACCTACCACAACATCAATCTCAGGATATTTAGCCTTTACTTTATGGAGCACGTCGACAACACCCTTGCTGTGACCGTGGGCTGTGTCGATCACAATAGCGTCAACACCTGCGGCAACAAGCGCGTCGACACGATCCATCACATCGGGAGTGACACCGACACCGGCAGCCACACGAAGGCGTCCGAGAGCGTCCTTGCAAGCGTTAGGTTTATCCTTTGCTTTGGTGATATCTTTATATGTAACCAATCCCACAAGACGACCGTCGCCATCAACCACAGGAAGCTTTTCAATTTTGTGTTCCTGAAGGATTGCTGCGGCATGATCGAGATCAGTGGATTGTGAAGTGGTGACAAGGTTCTCCTTGGTCATCACATCGTCAATAAGACGATTGAGATTCTGCTCGAAACGCAGGTCGCGATTAGTCACTATACCCACGAGCTTGCGGTCATCGTCCACTACAGGAATACCGCCGATATGATATTCTTCCATCATAGCAAGAGCATCTTTCACAGTGCTGCCGCGCTTGATGGTCACGGGATCATAGATCATACCGTTTTCCGCACGTTTCACAGCATGCACCTGGCGAGCCTGCTCGGCTATTGACATATTTTTATGAATCACACCAATACCACCCTCGCGAGCTATAGCTATAGCGAGCGGAGCCTCAGTTACGGTATCCATTGCGGCAGAAACCAAAGGCACATTTAATGTGATGTTACGTGAGAACTTGGTGGTGAGATCAACACACCTTGGAAGAACTTCTGAATAAGCCGGAATAAGGAGGACATCGTCAAATGTCAGTCCATCCATTTTTACTCTATCTGCAATAAATGACATAAAGTGGTAATTAATTTATTGCGCACAAAGTTACAGATAATTTTTCACATATAAAAACTCAGCGGCAAAAAACCGCAGTTTCTTACCGTAACCTCATGAAAAAACTCGGCTCACCCACCCCACACTCGCGTTGCTCATGTGGTTTTTGGATGATATCACCGCGCTGCGGCTCACTACCGGGTGTTGATGGTTTTATATGGCTTTTCATGTTTTTTGTTGTATTTTTTTGTGTTTTAATGAAAAATATTTTCAATTTTATTTTGATTTGAATATATTTATAAATATCTTTGCCGTTGAATAAACACAATCGTATCTTAAATCTGCCGGAATGTTGAAATTAAGCGTCATAGCAATCACACTATCCCTTATCTTATTGCCGATGAGACTCACCGGCACTCAACAAATTACCCCCCCCCGATAAATTAAACGCTGATTCAGAGGGAGTTACGCAAGACTCCGCTCTGTTTGTCACATACTATCAAAAGAATATTTCCGTCCCCTCCGACTCCTCGGCGTTGTATATGATGGCTGACTCGATCGCCGCCATACGCGACAACGGCGTCCTACGGTCGGTGGAGATCGTGGGCAGCGCCTCGCCCGACGGGTCGCTGCAGCTCAACAGCCGTCTCGCCGCCAAGCGCGCCGACGGGGTGAAGCGTTTCATAATCGCCCGCGCCTCAGTCGACACCACGCTCATCTCCGTCAGGACGATAGCCGAGAACTGGGAGCTGCTGAGCACCATCATCTCGGGCGACTCGTCGCGTTTCGCCGATTCGATGAGGGCGATCGCGGCGACGC
>CAJUTE010000074.1 GCA_910589555.1 uncultured Muribaculum sp. | reverse complement strand
CGGGGACACAAGGATTTTCAGTCCTTTGCTCTACCAACTGAGCTATGGCACCGTTTGTTTTGGTGATGCAAAGGTAGGGGATTTATTTTTATTTGCCAAATTTTTTGAGGGATATTTTTGCTGTAGTGGTGATTTTTGTGTTTTTTGATCGTTTTTTTTCGTTCAGGAAGGAGGGTGGGGAGTTGAGAATCGTGAATCGTGAATTGAGAATTGAAAATTGAGAATCGAGAGTTGGGAATGCTTGCGGTTCGGGCGGCAAGCCGATGAGAGAATCGTGAGTCGTGAATCGAGAGTTGGGAATTCTTGCGGTTCGGGCGGCAAGCCGATGAGATGGCTAGGGTGTGGGGTCTTTTTCTGTGACCGGGAGGGGGATTTCTTGGTCAGTGTCGTTGCCGAATATTTGGTTTGTTTTTCGGCGTGCTTTCTCTTTGGTTTCGGGAGTCATGTTTTTCCACACCTTTCTCAGCACGTAAAGAATTGCTGCCGAGTCGTCGGTAAATCCGCCCGGCAGCGCGTCGGGAATGAGGTCGGCAGGCAGTATGAAATATCCGAGAGCCGCTATGACCATCATGCGGTCTTTTAGCGGGAATTTCTTGTCGAGTGTCGAATAATAGAGCAGAAGGGCTGTGTACACGACCTTCGAGCCTGCTTTGCGTGACACGTGCTTTATTTTGTCAAACAGGGCATTGGGAGTATAGTATTTCACAAATGCCGATGTGTTGGTCTTGAATTTTCCGATATTCATAGTCTGGAGGTTTTTGGGCATATAAGTGTAACGCATGAATAGCGGCAAATGGTTGCCGTGGCAGGCAAATTATTCGGCAACTGTGGTAAACGAGATTACCCCCGGCTTTGTCGGGTTGCCGTCGGCGATATACTCATCGCTTTCGAGCTCCATAAGCTGTGCCGGTGTGGTTATGTTTTCTCGTATGATCTGTCTCAGCAGTTTCCCGCGCAAAGTTTTGAGCTTATTGGAGGTGGGGGTTGCCATTTTTCCTCCCGGTTTTATCTCCTTAAACTCCACTTTCCACATTTTGATGCCTTGCGCGAGCAGCTTTGTGTCGATGCATCGTTCCGCATCGCCCGGCATAAGGTTGAGGATATCGTCGCATCCGGTGGTTTTGACCTCATTATTCAAGGCTTCTGACACTGCTTTTTGCCAGTATTGGGCGAATTTCATGTTTCCCGGAGCCAGCGGAGTAGTGAAGTCGAGCCGGTATTGCTTTATGACATCATCGGGGCGCAACCATCCGTATAGCGATGAGATGATTCTCACCTTGCTGTTGAGCCGAGTCAGCTCGCAGGGCGACATCGATTGCGCGTCCAATGCCTTAAAGACCACTCCGGTGAAAGCCTCTATCGCTTTCGAGCCATGCGATTTGTCGGGAAATTCATAAATCATCTGTCGCGATTTCAGGGCGAGAGGAAAGCTTATTTTCACTTTTTCCGACAGCTCTTGGGCGGATATCCCGTGAAGCGCTTGCATTATATCGTCGGCTGCCGCCTCAAATTCAGGGGTGTGGGCGGCATACTCTTCATTTGATTGTGGTGCCATGCACGGAGTCATGGTCTTGGATTCGGCGATTAATATGAGCATTTTGGGTTATAGGCAAGGTGGTTTTGTTAAACGACCTCTAAAACAGTGTCAGTTGGTCGTCGATCAGGCGGAATGTCATGCGGTGGTATGGCGAGGGACCATGCTGTGCGATGGCGTCGCGGTGAGCCTTGGTGGGGTATCCCTTGTTGACGTTCCAGCCGTACATGGGATACTGCTCATGGAGCGACTTCATGAAAGCGTCGCGGTGGGTTTTTGCAAGAATTGAAGCGGCGGCGATGTTGCCATACTTTCCGTCGCCTTTCACGAAAGTCTGCCATGGGATATCGCCGTAGGGGGTGAATCTGTTTCCGTCCACGATTATGGCTCCCGGGCGTGTTTTCAGCCCGTCGAGCGCGCGGTGCATGGCAAGTATTGATGCGCGGAGTATGTTGATCTTGTCAATCTCCTCGGCGCTCACCACACCCACAGCCCACGCCACTGCCTCCTCTTCGATTATGGGGCGTAGTTTCTCGCGGCGCGCTTCGGTGAGTTTCTTGGAGTCGTTCAGAAGTTCATGGGAGAAGTTTTCCGGCAGGATTACGGCGGCGGCATATACCGGACCTGCGAGACAGCCGCGGCCGGCTTCATCGCATCCCGCTTCATTTCGGCATGAGATGTAGCAGCTTGGCAACATCAGCTGACTTTTAGTTTATGGCGTCGGAGTATTGCTCCTATGCGGGCTATTATCTCTTTCATGGCAAACGGCTTCAGCACATAGTCGTCGGCTCCGAGGTCGAGCCCGTTTATGACTGCGTTCTCGTCATCGCGCGACGAGCAGAAGATGAGGGGTATGTTGCACGTGGAGCGGTTCTGCTTAAGATATTTGGCGAGATCCATTCCGCGCTTGTTTTCCATCATCGCGTCGATTATGAACATGGAGTAGTCCGTAAGCTCAGCATTGTAAGCCGATGCCACATCCCGGAATGTTTCCACCGAAAAGCCGTTCTCCTGCAAATTGAATTGCATCAATTCGCAGATTAATGGGTCGTTGTCGACAATCATAAGTTTCAGCTTGTTGTCAGGAGAACGCATATCCAGTAGATAGTTTATTGTTAACTCATTTGTTGAATTACATGAACAAATGTAAGGCATTAAACTATCACGTGCAATTTTAGTAACCACATTGTAGCGCGTGTACTCAAAATGTCACGGTGCTGTTATAACTGTCACTCGGTTGACATAGAGTTGTAAACTGCCGTTATGCGGCGTGGCGGCGGAAATGGTCGCGGATGGTGTCGACCACATTGATTATGTAGTCGCCCATTTTCTCGAGATCGTTGATGATATCCATGTAGTAGATGCCCGACTGATACTCGTAGACGCGGTTGTTGATGTTCTCCACGTTGTTGGAGCGAAGCTGGTTGCGCAGATTGTTGATCTCACGCTCCTTATTGTAGGATCGGATGATGTCCACGTCGCGCACCTTTTCCACGTCGCTGAGCAATACGAGCATATCGTTCATCGCCACCTTTACGTAGCCAAACATCGTGTCGACATTCTCATAGATCATGTCGTTGAAGGTGACTCCATTCTCATGCTTGCGTATC
This sequence comes from uncultured Muribaculum sp., assembly GCA_910589555.1. Lineage (GTDB taxonomy): Bacteria > Bacteroidota > Bacteroidia > Bacteroidales > Muribaculaceae > Muribaculum. The sequence goes on along the minus strand of CAJUTE010000074.1, from coordinate 6,065 downwards.
AGGATCTTGGCGCAGCCGAAACAGCAGTCGGCGATGCTTTCGATCTCGCTCACGATATTGAGCATCGACGCGATGTGGAGCTTACCCTCGTTGGACAGGCGTCCTTCAGCGCATCGGTTGAGATAGTTGGCGATTTCGATCTCCATGCGGTCGGAGATCTCCTCATATTTCTCAAGGCGCGAGTATAGTTTGGAGAATTCTTCGCTCTTCTCGGGAGTGTGCACCAGCTGCTCTGCCATGTCGATCATGCGCTGCACGCGCTGCGCGTAGACATACATCTCTTTTTCCGCCTGGGCTATGTTGAGCTCTGAAGCGCTCATAAGACCGCCGGATATGAATTTGAGCTGGAATTCCTCGTCCTCCTTGTGCTTTGCAGGAACGAGTTTTTCCACGATCTTCACATACAATCCCGTGAACCATATCATTATGGCAAGGTTGATGAGATTGAACACGGTGTGGAACATTGACATTCCGAATGACACACTGAACTGCATCTGTCCTATCTGGGCGAGCACAGGATGGGTGGTGGGCAGTGAGCCGTCAAACAGCTTGTCATATATGTCAGGGTTATTCTGCTCAAGAGTGTTTACATAAGAATACAGCGATTCGGGATTACCCTGTCCGAGCCATTCGGTTATATCCACGTTGAGTCTTACAAACGGATAGAACACCAGCAGCGTCCAGATCATACCGAACAGATTGAACAGCAGGTGGCCCATCGCGGTGCGTTTCGCCGCCACATTCCCGCTCATGGATGCGAGCAAGGGGGTGATGGTTGTTCCGATGTTGCTGCCGAGTATCACCGCGCAGCCAAGGTCAAAGGTGATCCAGCCTTTCGTACACATGATGAGGACGATGGCAAATGTCGCTGCCGACGACTGGATGATGGCTGTCAGCACAATACCTACAAGCAGGAACAGAAGCACCGACATATATCCCATTGACGCATACCGCTCAAGGAATGCAAACATTTCAGGGTTGCTCTGGAGGTCGGGCACATATTCGCTGATCATGCTCAATCCCATGAACAGGAATGCGAAGCCTATCAGGAACTCGCCCATGGACTTCGTGCGGCTCTTCTTGAAGAAAAGCAGTGGCACCGCACACGCGATGACCGGAAGCACGAATACCGAGGTGTCGACTTTAAATCCGAACAAGGCTATGACCCATGCTGTGAAAGTCGTGCCCACGTTGGCTCCGAATATCACCGCCATGGATTGCCCCAAGGTCATTAAACCGGCGTTTACGAAGCTGACGACCATTACGGTCGATGCTGATGAACTCTGAATTAACGCTGTGATTGCAAAACCCGTCAATGTTCCTGTGAAACGGTTGCGGGTCATGGCTGACAGGATGTTGCGCAAGCGGTCGCCGGCGGCTTTTTGAAGTCCCTCGCTCATTACTTTCATGCCGTAAAGGAATAAGCAAACGGAACCGAGGAGAGCTAAAAAGTCAAAAAAACTATAATTCATTACCTGAGGTAAATGGTGAAAATTCGTGTCGCAAAGTTATAATAAATCTTTTAAATTTCTTAACTTTGTGCATGAAAAATCACCGAGTGCTTGCTACCTCGTTAAAAACAAGAATTATGAACAACATTTCCAATCAGCGTTTTTCGCTCCCTTTTCTCATTCTCGCAGTGCTGTTCTGCGTGTGTTTGATCGTCGCCAATCTGGTTGAGATAAAAACCGTTTCTCTGGGCTTTCTCACCGTGACTGCCGGCATGGTCGTGTTTCCCGTGAGCTATATAATCAATGACTGCCTTGTGGAGGTCTATGGTTTCCGTAAGGCGAGGCTTGTGATATGGCTCGGCTTTTTGATGAATCTTCTTGTGACTGTTCTTCTTCAGCTTGCAATATGGCTTCCCGGCGATGTGTCGTGGGCTTCTCAGGATGCCATGGTCGCCATTTATGGCGGCGTGCCGCGCATACTTGCCGCCTCGTTTCTGGCGTTTATATGCGGTTCGATGGTCAATGCCTGGGTCATGAGCCGCATGAAAGTGTCGTCGCAAGGCCGTTATTTCTCGCTTCGCGCCATCGTCAGCACCTTGTGGGGCGAGGGTGTGGATTCTGTCATCTTTTTCCCCATCGCTTTTGGCGGCGTCCTTCCGTGGACCACCATCATGCATCTCATCGTGGCGCAGGCTCTGCTGAAGACTGCCTATGAGGTGATCATCCTCCCTGTGACTCTCATGGTGGTTAAACGCTTGAAACGCATTGAATCGCTCGACACTTACGACCACGGACTGAAATTTTCCATCTGGTGATATTTCCCCATGAAATTCAGGCAGCTTTGTGATGTGAATCTTGGCAAAAAATTGTAGATTTGCATTTTAAGCTGTTTTGCTATGTCATGGAATATTGAAATTTTCAATGTCATGCTTGCTGTCATGGCGGTTCTTGCCGTGATAGTGTTCATCGCCCTGCATTTTGTGGAGGCGGGCTACGGCATGATGTACACCCGCAAATGGGGCGCCACGGTCAACAATCGCCTTGGGTGGGTGCTCATGGAGGCGCCTGTCTTTGTGGCTATGGCGTTGCTGTGGTATTTTTCGTCGCGGCGGTGGGAGATTGCTCCGCTGGTCATGTTCCTGCTGTTTGAGCTTCACTATTTTCAGCGGTCGTTTGTGTTTCCTTTCCTCATCCGGGGCAAAGGTAAGATGCCGGTGTCCATAATCCTTATGGGGGTGACGTTCAATCTGCTCAATGCCGTGATGCAGGGCGGATGGATATTCTATGTCTCGCCTGCCGCACGCTATCCCGAATCATGGCTGGCGTCGCCGCAGTTTGTGCTCGGCACGGCTATATTCTTCCTCGGAATGGGGATAAATATCCACAGCGACAGCGTGATACGCCATCTTCGCCGTCCCGGCGACACCCGGCACTACATCCCCCGCAAGGGTATGTTTCGGTATGTGTCGTCGGCTAATTATTTCGGCGAATTTGTTGAGTGGACCGGCTTTGCCATACTCACATGGTCATGGGCGGGCGCGGTGTTCGCTTTATGGACATTTGCCAATCTGGCTCCCCGTGCCGGGAAAATCCATGACCGCTACCGGAAAGAGTTTGGCGATGAGTTCACCAGGCTTCATGTGAAAAAAATAATCCCCTATATATACTGAGAATTATGTACGAAAACTCCAAACTGTTCACGCCTGTCAATATCGGTCCGGTTACGTTGCGCAACCGCACTATCCGCTCGGCGGCGTTTGAGGGTATGTGTCCCGGCAACAGTCCGTCGCAGCAGTTGAAAGATTATCATGTGTCGGTCGCCGAGGGCGGAGTGGGCATGACCACGCTCGCTTACGCTTCCGTGACACGCAACGGGCTCTCTTTTCCTCGCCAGTTGTGGATGCGCAGGGAGATTGTGGAACCGCTCCGCGACATCACCGATGCCATTCATGCCGCCGGCGCCAAAGCCTCGATACAGCTCGGGCATTGCGGAAATATGTCGCATAAATCGACCGCCGGCGAAACTCCCATTTCAGCTACGGGGCGTTTCAACATCTATTCACCCACGCCTGTGCGGCGTATGCGTGACGACGAGATTGTAGCCATGAGCCGGTCGTTTGGCGATGCCGTGCGTCTCGCTCGCGATGCCGGAATGGACTGCGTGGAGATTCATGCCGGTCACGGCTATCTCATAAGCCAGTTCCTGTCGCCCTACACCAATCGCCGCCGCGACCGTTGGGGCGGTTCGCTCGACAATCGTATGCGGTTCATGAGGATGTGCATGGAGGAGGTTATGAAGGCTGCCGGAAGCGACATTGGGGTTGTGGTCAAGACCAATATGCGTGACGGTTTCAAGGGAGGAATCGAGCTTGACGAGGGGGTTCTTGTCGCCAAGGAGCTTGAGCGGCTTGGCGTGCACGCTCTCGTGCTGTCGGGCGGGTTTGTGAGCAAGGCGCCCATGTATGTCATGAGAGGCGAGATGCCCATCGGCGCGTTGACGCATTATATGGACACATGGTGGCTCAAATACGGCGTGAGAATGTTTGGCAAGATGATGATACCTACGGTGCCCTACAAGGAGTGCTATTTTCTGGATGATGCCCGGATGTTCCGCCGCGAGTTGAAAATGCCGCTTATCTATGTGGGTGGCTGTTCTACGCGGCAAAGCATAGAGCGGGTGCTTGACGAGGGGTTCGATGCGGTGCAGATGGCGAGGTCATTGCTCACGATGCCCGATTTTGTGAATCGTATGCGTGATGAGGGGATCGAGTCGTCGGGGTGTGATCATGTGAATTACTGCATAGGCAGGATGTACACTCTGGAGATGGCTTGCCATAAGTGTGTCAAGGATCTTCCTCGGTCATTGCAGAAAGAGATTGAAGAAATTAAATCGAGGCAGTCATGAGATGGGCGGTAGTCACCGGCGCCTCTTCGGGGATAGGGCTTGAGTTTGCGCGTCAGCTTGCCAAAAAACGCTTTTCGGTGGTTATGGTGAGCAATCAGGCGCGGGAGCTGGAGTCGTGTGCCGAACATCTGCGCGCCATGTATTTTGTGGAGGCGTATGCTCTGCCGCTTGATCTGTGTGCCAAGGAGTCGGTAGATGCCATTCTCGCTTTTCTGGAGGAGAAGGGTATAGTTCCCGAGGTTCTGGTCAATAATGCCGGGATCTTCGATTTTAAGCCGGTTTCCGAGCTTCCTGAGGGGCGTGTGGATCTCTATATAGATCTTCATGTGAGAGCAGTGACGGCGCTGAGTGTGGCGGTAGGACGCATCATGGCTCAACGGCGGCATGGCTACATCCTTAATATGTCGTCAATGTCTTGCTGGATGCCTATGCCGGGAATAGCCATGTATAGCGCCACAAAGGCTTATATGAGAGCTTTTTCACGGGCATTCCGCATAGAGATGAAGGATTCCGGAGTGTCGGTCACGGTGGCTTGTCCCGGAGGTATCGCCACGGGGCTGTTCGGGCTTTCCGAGAAGCTGAGCCGTTTCGCCGTGAGAATAGGCGTGCTTGTCACTCCCGAGCGGTTTGTGAAGCGAGCGTTGAAAAAGATGTTCCGCCGCAAGGCTCAATATATCAACGGCGGTCTTAACCGGCTGTCGATAGTCGCGGTTGCGTCATTGCCTGAGTGGGCGAGAATAAAAGTGAAACGAGTGGCATTTGACCGTAAAAGCGTATGATTGAGGGAACTTGTATAGTGACCGGCGCCACCGGTGGTATCGGGAGGGCTATAACCGAAGGACTTTTGGAGCGTGGTGTCAAGCGGGTGATACTGGCGTGCCGTAATGAGGATAAATGCCTCAGGATGATTGAGTCGATGGGGGAGCGCCGCGACGCTCTTGAGTTTATGCGCCTCGACTTGGAATCGTTTGCCTCGGTGCGGCGTTTTGCGGAATCGTGCACATTGCGGGGGATGGCTGTCGCAGCTCTGTTTAATAATGCCGGGACAATGCCGGGAGGGGTTAAGATGACTGAAGATGGCTTTGAGTCGGCTACGCAGACCAATTTTCTTTCGACAGGGCTTCTCACAGAACTTTTGTTGCCGTTGATGCCGCGGCATGCCTCGATAGTGTTCACCACATCGATGACAAGACGCATAGTAAACCTGTGTGAGGATTGGCGGCAACGGTCGGTAGAGCGTCATGGACGGTTCACCACCTACGGGCGCAGCAAGCTGATGCTTACTCATTATGCTCTCGACTTGTCCGCGCGGCTTGCTAAACAGGAGATAACCGTAAACTGTTCCGATCCCGGAGTGGTTGACTCGGCGATCATAACCATGGGTAATCCCATAGTGGATAAACTCGCCGATATGATTGTGCGCCCCCTCATTTCTACGCCTGAGGAGGGAGCCGCTCCGGCTCTGGAGGCTGCCGAAGCCACGTTAACCGGCAGAATATTCACCCGAGGCGGCAATAAGCCGATTCCGGTGAATTATCAACGGAATTCGCTCCACGCTATCCCGTCGGCGGTGATACAGTCGATCAGCAAATATTAGTGGACTGTCGGGAGCTCTGGGAGCGTAAGGGGAATGAATGCGTATCCCCGCATCCGGTAGTGACGGCAGCTTCGTGTTGGTGGTCTGTGCACATTGATTAAAGGACCAATTC
>CAJUTE010000073.1:9278-9543 GCA_910589555.1 uncultured Muribaculum sp. | reverse complement strand
CTCAAACGCGACTATGGCGACAAGGAGGCAGCAGTTGTGATGAACACTGTCGGAAACATATTCTCCGGGCAAGTCGTGGGAGAAACCGCCAAGACTCTATCTGAAAGGTTTGGAAAGGTTCTCCAGCAACGGCAGTCCATGAGCATCAACCGCAACGATGTAAGCCACTCCATCAATACCCAAATGGACAGCCTTATTCCGGCAAGCAAAATATCAACTCTGACACAGGGAATGTTTGTCGGAGCCGTCAGCGACAACTTTGACG
>CAJUTE010000073.1:486-9220 GCA_910589555.1 uncultured Muribaculum sp. | reverse complement strand
AAATCCGAGATTGAGCGCATCGCCTCAGATCCCAGACTGCGCCACTTGTTGCGCAACAAGTAACCTGTATAAAATCAAAGCCCTGCTATCCTTCGCGGACGGCAGGGCATTTCCCTTAAAAAACTATGAAAATGAAAAGAATAAACAACCCTCTCCGGGTCAAAAATCAGTATTGGATATAGTGGTGGACATCGGTCTGACGAGTCAATCTTCCTCGTCTTGCTTTGCCATGAAGCTGTTTAACGACATGGTAAGGCTGTCAATGAAATAGGTACGGCTATTGCGGCTTCTTACCTTCATTTCATTGTATTTCTTGTAGATGTAGTTTTCGGGTATCTCAACGTGAAACGCTTTGGCGAGTTTGTTGATTATCTCCTTGACTGTAACATTGGAGCCGAAACAGTTGGCGACCTTGAAAGCATATCCTAACTCTATAAGTGCCGATTTGTTAGCCTCCCAGTTGAGGGCAATATCATCAATAGAATCTTCTATTGGCACAGTCTTTACAGGTATTTCCTTGATGTGGCTGATAGTACGGCGGACAAATGTGAGAGCCTTGCTGATGAACGATGTCAGGTGCTGGCTGACCTCTTTTCGCATAGCCTCTGTCTGAAGATGGGCTATCTCCACCTCGGCATAGAGTAATGCCGATATTGCATAGGTTATGTCTTGAGTGTTGTGGCAGATCTCGCTGACCTGAAGCACAAAATCTTTGTAGGCAATGTGCAGATTTTCGTTGTTGCCCTCCGTCAGCAGGCGGAAGAATTCGGTTTCGGTAAGTGAAAATACATCCATTTATCGGGGTCAAATTTAACGGGTTATACATAATGTTTTTGTTTCGCTGATATAAACCCGCACCTGTTACAAATGGATTACAGAATAAAATGTTAATCTGTAAATGATTGATTATTCGGAGAATTTGGAGGAATGATAGTATTGAATTTAAGGATGGTTAAAATGATTGGTTGACAAAACTCTTTACAACCTGTAAGATTACTTTCAAAAAATGGGCATAAAAAAAGCACGCAAAAAAAGCGCACATCCCCCCGGTAAATGGAGCCTCTGGAATGGCTTTAGTCAAACAGGAAGATGTACGCTATGCAATCGCATAGCATAAGCATCAACCTATAGCTTTGACTAATGTAAATTTTCCAGATTTCCATTCTTCGCTATAAGCGGTCTTATGTTATGTTGTATCAGGATGCGACCAGCTCTCCAGTCGCCTATATGTCATTGTCGGGACGCCTCTCAAGCGTACACGATTTCTAATTTCGCTACAAAATTACAAAATTTTGGCGAAATAACGGCTATTCACACTTCGTTTTTGCGGATGCCGAACTGCTTTATTTTGTAGTCGAGCGTCGGACGACTTATCTTCAACAGCTTGGCTGCTTGCGTCTTATTCCAATCTGTACGGTTCAAGGCATCGGTTATACGTCGCTTTTCGCCAGCTGGATTTTTCAGATGAATGTCCTCGTAGTCTTCGGGATCAGATACATTGAACGTAAGTCCTGATGATGTTATCACTTCGCCCTTTGTTCCAAAGGCGGCCTGAAGAATTACGTTCTTCAACTCTCGGACATTGCCAACCCACAGATGCTGTTTCAAGGCTTTGACTGCCGAAGCGTCAAGTCTTTTGCGCGGCTCGTTTCTGTGACTTGCATACATCTTTAGAAAGAAGTTTGCCAACACTGGAATATCCTCAGTCACTTCGCGGAGTGATGGGATAACAATCTCGAACTCGCGGAGTATATACATCAGGTTTGGACGGAAGGACTGTTCTGCCATCATTCTGCGGAGATATGGCTCTGCGGTGCAGATGACGCGAACATTCGGGTGTTCTTCTTCGAGGATGTGCAACAGCACCGACTGCTTTTCAAAGCTCAACAGGTGGAGGTTTTTAACGATGATTGTGCCACCGTCGGCATTCTCAAAGTAGCTTTTAATACGGTTGTAGGTTTCGCTCCTTTCCGATGAGGGGTCGTGCTTGCCTATCACCCCCGCTCCTCCTGCATCAACAACGATATGAGGCTTTTGTGAGCGGGGACTCTGACGGTAGATCTCAAGTGCAACCTGCTCCTTACCTGTACCGCTTGCACCGAATACGATAACATTGGCGTTTGACTTTACTATCGTTTGGATCCTTCGCTCAATCTCTCGCCATTCATCACTTTGTCGAGGTATCAGATGTTTGCCGATGGAAAATGTTTTGTTCTCCGATTTGACATACTGAGCAACGGTTTCAACAAGTTGCTTGTCGATTGCCGGACGCTGGATAACATCCACTGCACCGCCGTCACGCATGACACTCAGAACATCAGTATTGTTCAGATTTTCTACTATGGCTAAGACCGGGAAACCGTAGTTTTCCGTCTTTAACCAGTTGATTAACTCTCTTGCGGTACCATCGGGCAAACGCATTGCCGTGACGATAACCGCGCCGGGAGGCAGCTTAGCAGCCTCAACTTTTCCGGCCTCGACACTCTCTGCAACGACAGGATCATAATCGGCTCGTGCCAACAAGCCGGTCATAATTCTCCCGTCTGATGCGGACGCATCTACAATGAGAATCTTTTTCATTGATTATTTAAAATATGTTGTATAATAAGGGGTTGTCAGAACAAAAAAGACTCAAAAATAAAGCTGAACTTATTTTCTGAGTCTATTATTTGTAAATAGGCTGTAGTTTTACAGCTCGGATAATGGAGATAAAGTTATAATCTATATTAAAGTAGAATATTAAACAGATAACCCGAAATTACTGCTGTGAGAAAAATAACTGCTACAATCATTGCAACCAGTTTCTTTTTGAATATGCTGGCAAGCATTGACATTTCCGGGATAGCCATGCCTGCTCCACCAATGACAAGCGCAATGACAGCGCCAATGCTCATGCCCTTTCCCATTAATGCAACCCCGATCGGAATTGCTGTTTCAGCTCTTATATAGAGTGGGACACCGATTATTGCTGCCACAGGAACAGCAAATGGATTATCAGGACCGGCAATTTTCAGTACCCAATCGCTTGGCATATAGCCGTAGATTATAGCTCCTAATGCAACCCCGATTAAAAGATACCATATAATAGGGCGCAATGTATCCCATCCGGCACGAAGTGCTATGGCAATCTTCTGAATCCACGGTAGCTTCTTTGTCTCGATAGGATTATCATTTCCTCCAGAACAGCAGGCTTGTGGTTTTAGTCTTACGTTCTTGACATATTTCTGAGCATCTACTTTTTGTAATACCCAGCCGAAGAGAACAGAGCATATAAAGGCTATGGCAACATAAACAAGCATAGCCTTGATACCTACAAGAGCGCCAAGCATTGCAATGATTATAGGATTAAGCAACGGAGAAGCAATCAGGAAGGACATTGTGGCTCCAAACGGTACTCCGGCATTAAGGAATCCTACTGTCATCGGTATAGTCGAACAGGCACAAAATGGAGTTAGCGCACCAAAACCTGCGGCAATTACATTGCCGAAAAATCCCGCTTTTTCGATTTTCTTACTGATTTTTTCTTGTGGGATATACATCAGTATGATTTCTACCAAGGCAGTAATCACAATGAACAATACAACCAGTTCAACCGTGATGTAACAGAAATACCAGATTGTATCAAGTAAAGTATTCATAATTAATTGAGGCTTTATTGATTGTTTGAACTTGCATCACCTGAGCAACAAGGTGTAGTACATTTAGAACAATTACCACACGATCTTTTTTTACCATATATCTGGACAAATCCCCATAAGAGACAAACAATGGAAACAGCGATGAACCACCATTTGCCAATCGCAATCCCGACAATTATACAGGCCGCAACCCATAATGTAAGATACTTCTCAAATAAGCCGATGCCTTTATTTTTCGCCATTTCGCTCATCACCGATTATATTTTTATAAAATACCAGAAATTTTTCCTTAATCTCATCGCGTACTTGACGAAACTCTGAATTCACATACTCTTCAGAGCCTTTTGCATCTGACGGATCGTCAAAACCGATGTGTAACCGATGTTTTACATCTCCCGAAAAAACAGGGCAGTTTTCATTTGCTCCACCACATACAGTTATGACATAATCCCACGGTTCATCAAGATACTCCGTGACATTGTGGGGATTATGGCCGGAAATATCAACTCCGGCTTCTTTCATCACCTCCACTGCTTTGGGATTAACCTTTTCAGCAGGTTTTGTACCTGCTGAAAAGACTGACAAATCCTTATCAAAAGACTGTAAGAAACCGTGAGCCATTTGACTACGGCAACTATTACCCGTGCAAAGAATCAATACTTTCATAAAATCCAGTTAAATAAAAATCCTGAAACAATGATTATTATGGTAACTGTGCCAAAGAATATTCCAATCAGTTTCCATGTCATAACCTTTTTTAGCAAGGTTGCTTCTGGTAAAGACAGCCCTACAACAGCCATCATAAAGGCAAGTGCAGTTCCTATTGATATTCCTTTTGCAACAAAGACCTGAATGACGGGAACAATACCAGCAGCGTTGGCATACATCGGGACAGCGAGTATCACGGCGAGCGGTACGGCATACCAGTTGTCTTTCCCCATCCACTGGGCGAAGAACTCATCAGGGACAAAGCCATGTATTCCTGCTCCGATCGCTATGCCAATAAGAATATAAAGAAACACACCGCTAACAATTCCCCACGCATCATGTATGATGGAGGGCAAGCGTTTCATGAACGGAAGTTTTTCAGCCTCCCATTCTTTTGTCTCGGCTTCCGACTGGGCTTGTATCTGGCGTACCCATGGTGTCAGCAGATGATTTAGTTTCATTCTGCCAAGAATCATGCCTCCTATCACACCCATAAGAATACCGCTTGCAATATATACACCGGTGATTTTCCATCCGAATGTACCTGCGAACATAGCCACTGCAACCTCATTAACCAACGGGGAAGTTATGAGAAAGGCAAATGTAACTCCCAACGGTATGCCCCCTTTTACAAACCCTATAAACAGAGGGATTGACGAGCATGAGCAAAAAGGAGTTATAGCACCAAAAACAGATGCAAAGAAATATTCAAGACCGTAGAAATTTCGGCTTGTAAGGTATCTCCGCAGCCTGTCAATCGGGAAATAGGCGTTGATTACGCCCATTATCACCGATATGAAAAACAGCAGTACGGTTATCTTTATGGTGTCGTAGAAAAAGAAGTTGACGGCACTTCCCCAGTGCGACTCCGGAGACATTCCGAACACCGTATATACGAGCCAGTCTGCAAAAGTCTGTATCATACTATCAGTGCCTTTACTTGCTCGACTGAAAGTTTCTGACCTTTGGCTACCACCTTGCCGTCAACGACGAGAGCCGGGAGCGACATTACATTATATGCCATGATCTTCTCAAGGTTCTCCTCTTTTTCGACTGTCGCATCAATACCAAGTTGAGCCACCGCATCCTGTACTGTGCTGTAAAGCGCCTTGCAGCTTGAGCAGCCAGTACCCAGCACCTTTATGACTTTCTTCCCGGAGTTGTCGGTGGCGCAACTGCAAGCAGGGGTTTCTTCCTTGTCTGTGTTTTCAGGGACAATCTCTATCTGACTGCCGCAGCAGCATGATGATTTCTTTTTGGGAGCGAAAAGGGTGCTCCAGAAACCTTTCTTTTCTTCTTTATTTTCTGACATGGTTATATCGTTTTTTGATTAGAAATACATGATTACAGAATAATAGATGCCGATGATTACGAAAAGCGCGCCTACGATGATGTTTAGCCATTTCTGAATGGATTGCATTTTTCCGTAGAACTCACCGACCTTCTCAACGCTGAAGGCAAGAATCCATGCAACAACAAGAACAGGAAGGGCGGTCGCTACGGCAAACAGTATCGGGAGCAGCCATCCGGCGGTAGCAGTTACAGACATCGGTATTAGCATACCGAAATAGAATACTCCGCTTGACGGGCAAAACGCCATTGCAAAAAGCACACCGAGCAGAAATGCGCCCCATCCACCTTTCTTAGCAAGTCCCTCTCCCTTGCCGTCAAAACCGAATTTAGGAAGGTTCAGTCTACTTCCAAACAGCATGAACAATCCAATTATGAGCAATAGGGGTCCTAATAGCAGTTCGCCCCACTTGCCTACTGCCTTCTGAATACCGAACACACTCGCACCTTCTTTGAGTATAGATATGAGGATAATGCCAAGTAATGTGTAGGCTATCACACGTCCCAAGGTATAGAGCACACCATTGAGGAATATTCGCTGACGGTTTTCTATATCCTTGCTGATAAATCCGATAGCAGCAATATTGGTAGCAAGCGGACAGGGTGAGATAGCCGTGAGCAAACCAAGCAGGAACGCCGTGAATGCCGGGGCTGTGCTATTGTCGAGCAAAGTCTGAAGCCACTCCATCACTTCAAGGATTGACGTATTGTTTCAGCAAGACCTTTCTTAAATCCATCAGGGTTCTTTCGGGCATTACCAAAACCGAATTCAGTCAAATTATTTCGGGTCTCTTTTCCGTCTTTCCATTTGTTTACAAAGAGGGATGACCAAGTAACCTCATACTTGTCTGCTATTTTCTCGCCTTCCGGTGTGGAAATATCTACGGTTCTGAAAACTACATTACCATTCTTTACATCATTGGCAAATACGGTGTTTACAAGTTCTTTGGCATTCTTCTCTATTGCCATACAGGTAGCACAGCGTTGCTTACCGTGAAAATAGATAACTTCAACTCTGTCCTTTTCAGGAGATTTTGCGTTAGCAGTGTTCTCACTGTTTCCGCATGACATCAGCCCTATCACAAGGGCGAAAAATACAAGTAAATTTTTCATGCTCTTGATATCTAATTAAATTGTTATTTGTCGAATTACGAACAATGTAGGTAAAAAAATAGTGCTATGAGCAGCAACTATTCTTTTTTGAAGGACAGCAGTCATCAAACATCTTTGCAAAAAGATGTTTGGCGACTTCCCAGTTTTCAGGATTGATGCAATACTTTACTTTCGGTGGTTCGATAGTACCTTGGATCAACCCCGCCTCTTTAAGCTCACTTAGATGTTGAGACACTGTTGCTTTAGCAATGGGTAGCACCTCATGAATATCACCGAAGAAACACTCATTTCGTTGAGCAAGAAAACGAAGAATTGCTATTCGCGTGGGATGTCCCATAGCTTTAGCAAATCGCGCAATTCGCTCTTGTTCAGGAGTTATTTCAATTTTTGCCATAATTGATTTATTAGTTGTTCGCAAAATTACGAAATATATTTGAATTATACAAATTCCCTTCTCAATTTTGTTCCATCAACAAGAACATCATCTATTTGATGACTTGATTTTTCTAAAGCGATTCCAACTTTGGATACCACTAAAGAGATGAACAATAACAGCAACCGTCATGATAATTCCAAACCAATAATGCCATAAACCCAGATGCGAAATTTTCACAGATGAAAGCAATTTCACGGCTCCGGTTATAATCATAAGGCAGATGAAGACTATTGCAACCCATGTATCTCCCCAGAACCAAAGAAACTTAGCCTTCATAGCCGACAGCATTTTCTTAAACTGTAAACCGTGAACCAAAGCCAATCCAACCATCAAAAGCCCTGCTATCCAATGGACAATCTTAATAACTGATCGAGGTTCAATGATTATGCCATGCTTTTTTAGATGAAGAATTATACCCGTTACAAGGGTAATCGCAAACAATATGACTAACGTCATACCTATGTTCGCCTTTGATTTAGGAGTTGCCATTTAGTGTTACTTGTATTTAATCCATAATAATAACATAGCGTATTAAATAGCTTGTATGTTCGTAAAAATACAAACTTTTTATCTCCATTATTAATTGGCAATAATGTTCCTTTCTTAAATAAATATAAATATTAATAGATAGTGAGGTGTGAATTTCTAAACCTCACTATCTATTAGTAACATAAGCTAAACTATTATGATTAATAGATTCTATTACTTTATTAAAATTTTGGATAAAACCTTCCTTTACTATAATAAACGTGAGGCTCCGCTACCATTGAGGGTTTATGTCCATGCTCGGTATCGGTCGGCTGAACGACAACGGTGTTTAAGGTCGTTTCCGGCTTGACCCCAGTCTGAGGTGACTGAGATTGCTCCTGTTTATTCTCCTCGCCATCGTTATCGTCATGCTTGGGGGCTAATTCGGCGGCGATTTTGCGGTCGAGGGAGGCAAGTTCGGATTTGAGTTGCTTCAACTCGTCCTCCTTGCCCCATGTCTTAGCCATGATACCTTCAAGTATCGGAACATCGGCTTTGAGTTTGGCGGTGCGTTCCTCGTACTGGGCGATTATGCCGGGGATTTTCTCCAGAGCATTGACGAAGTTCATGCAGGCGGCGTGAGTATCGCTCATGGCGATATAGCCGTTGTTGTATTTATACTTGTAGTTGCCTTCGACAACAAAGCGGTTTTGCACCTTTTCAACCCCGTCAGCCAATACTCTTTCGGAGATAATGCTGATCGGGAAGCCGTAAACCTCGCCGATACGCTGATACAGACCGTGGGTGTCCGTGCGCTGTGCCAGCCCTTGCAGGTGGATACCCATGTTCTTTTCATCGGAGAGGTTGCAGGTGTCAATCGTGAGATTGTTGATTGGGTTGCCATCCTTGTCACGTTGCACAACCTTGTCGTAACGCTCCCAGTCCGCTTTCATGCGCTCGATCGCCGCCTCGTTATTGGCGATGTCGTGGGTAATGGTCTGGAGCTTGAACTCACTGTCGC
>CAJUTE010000073.1:0-468 GCA_910589555.1 uncultured Muribaculum sp. | reverse complement strand
AACGACTTACGCTCACTCTCCAACGCCGCTATCCGCTTTTCAAGTTTTGCCTTGTCGAGTAGGTCGGTGTTGCCGGAGAGTATCGCCATGTACTCTGAAAAATTCATGCCGTTCTTCTCGTCCATAGAACCCTCGTCGATTGTTCGCGCTCCCAAAGCACCGCTTTTGAGCTGGGCAATGAAAGTAGCCTTGCAGTGCAGAAGATTGAACTTGTAGGAATCAAGCGACTTTTCAACCGCATAGATAATCACATCAACCTTATTGTCAGCGTATAACTTAGCTATCTCATTACCTGCGCGAATGGCTCTGCCATCGCGTTGAGTGAGGTCTGACGGTCGCCACGGCGTGTCAAGATGATGGATTGCAACCGCTCTTTTCTGGGCGTTAACACCTGTTCCCAACATCGAAGTTGAGCCGAAAAGCACACGCACATCGCCGTCGTTCATAGCCTGAATGACAGCCTTGCGT
>CAJUTE010000072.1 GCA_910589555.1 uncultured Muribaculum sp. | reverse complement strand
CAAACAAGCCATCTGAAAATGCCCTGCTTAAGTTAATAGCATTGGGTGAGAGCCTTTCGGCGTGTCTCATCGACAGTGCCCTTCTCCGATCCGTGGCATTGCGACGATTTCTTCGGATGGACGTAGGAGATGGCATTGACGCTGCAATTTTCAAGACAGTTCATGCAGGTGACGCAACGCGTGTAGTCGATCACATGATTTTTGGTGTCGATGCATGAAGCCTTGCATAGCTTGCCGCATTTACCGCAATTGACACACTTTGAAGTGTCGATCGCCGGTTTCAACCACGAGAACTGCGACAAATAGCCCAACACAGTCCCCACAGGACACACTGAATTGCAATAGATTCTGCCGCCAAACCATGCCATGAGCCCTACCACAAGCAGTGTCACCGAAGCCACGATGATCATGGCTGCCGAAATATAATTTTCAACACGATAGAAGGTGTAGGCATCTTCAGGCTGCCTGTCGGCTATAGCATTATTGGCGTCCACATATAGCGGCTTCACCAGAGAGTTCATGATGCGTCCGAACTCGCTGTAAGGCTCTATGAACGACGCTATCCTCATCAAGCCGAACACCACCAGGACCACAAATAGGGCAAGCACTCCTATACGCACCCATGTCAACGGCTGAGTGTAGCGGAAACGCCGCTTCCCACCGAAAAGGTCATGGATCCATGAGATAAAATCCTGCAATATCCCCAACGGGCACAGAACAGAACAATACACCCTGCCGAATATCAAATAAACGGCGATGAGCAACACTAATGCCACTACGTTAAATGACAGCACCGCCGGCATGAACTGCAATTTCGCAAGCCATCCCCAATGCTGCAAAGCAGTGGACGTAAAATCAAGAAACAGAGCCGAAATAGCAATAAAGCATATCGCAGCCAAAAATATTCGAATCTTCTTTAACATTACTAATTCCTATTGCACGTATTTAGAAATTCATCTTATGTGCAAATTTAAGAATTATCATAAAAAAGTTAAGATAACGCACAAAACATTAACATTAATTTAGATGCGGTCACAAAGCCTTGCAATATTATTCATCGGGATGCTTCCTTATTTTTGGTCATTAATGGAAAAATGCGTACTTTCGCATAACCATTGTCAGCTATGCATCAGTTCACTCCATTCTCACTGAATATCAAAGGACGGCTCATAAACTGCAACCGTCCACAGATCATGGGCATAATTAATGTTACGCCCGATTCGTTCTACTCGTCGTCACGCACCGAGCAGCGTGACGAAATCAAAGTTCGTGTCGAGGAGATGCTCGCGTCGGGAGTGGACATGATAGACCTCGGCGGATATTCGTCGCGTCCCGGCGCTCCCGTAGTGTCGCCTTCCGAAGAGCTGTCACGCCTTGAACGCGGCATGGAGGCAGTCAGAGCGGCTGCGCCTAATATACCCGTGAGCATCGACACCTTCCGAGCCGACGTGGCATTCAAGGCAATAACCGAGCTCGACGCAAACATGATCAACGACATATCGGGAGGAATGCTTGACCCGAAAATGGAAGAGACCGTGGCGAAGCTCAACGTGCCATACATACTGATGCACATGCGCGGCACCCCGGAAACAATGAGCAAGCTGACCCACTATGAAGATGTCACCGCCGAAGTTCTGGCTGATCTCAGCGAAAAACTGAACCAGCTTTCACTTGCCGGAATAAATGACATAATCGTGGATCCCGGATTCGGATTTGCCAAAACGACAGAGCAGAACTACGAACTTCTGCGCAATCTGAACCTGTTTCACATTCTGAACCGCCCGGTATTGGTGGGCGTATCGCGCAAATCAATGATCTACCGACCGCTGAACACATCGCCCCACGAGGCATTGACAGGCACCATAGCCATCAACACCATAGCGCTATGCAACGGCGCGTCAATCCTGAGGGTGCATGATGTGAAAGAAGCCGTAGAAACGGCAAAAATAGTTGAACTGACTTATCCTAATTTCGCTCTATGACACCATTTGGCATAAAAGATGCGCTCGACATCATAATCGTGGCAATGCTCCTGTATTACCTTTACAAAATCATGAAGGAATCAGGAACCATCAATATATTTTTCGGAGTGCTCGCATTCATAATAGTGTGGGTGGTGGCATCCGAGATATTCGAGATGCGCCTTATAGGCACCATTCTCGATAAAGTCATGTCAATAGGGCTTATCATCCTCGTGATACTTTTCCAGGACCAGATCAAGCGCTTTCTTGTGGAGCTTGGCAACCACAACCGCTGGAAATTCCTGAAAAATCTGTTCAGGCACCATCGTTCCGGAAATTCCCATGACGATGACCGACGCAAATGGGTGATGCCGATAGTCTATGCCTGTATGTCGATGTCGAAATCCAAAACCGGAGCGCTGATAGTGATCGAGCAGTCGATGCCGCTGGAAAATTATGAAAAGACCGGCGACATCATCGATGCCACCATAAACTCACGCCTCATCGAAAACATATTTTTCAAAAACTCACCTCTCCACGACGGAGCGCTCATCATAGCGCATGACCGCATGAAGGCTGCCGGCTGCATTCTTCCCGTGAGCCATGACACAAGCATTCCACGATCTATGGGACTGCGTCACAGGTCGGCATTAGGCATAAGCCAAGCCACCGATGCCGCCGCAATAGTGGTGAGTGAGGAAACAGGCAATATCTCCTATGCCTATAAAGGCAAGATAACCACCCGGCTTTCATCAACCGATCTTGAACACCGGTTGTCACGCCTTGTTCCTGACGAATAAAGCGGTAATAGCAACGCCGGCGGAGCAGAGCCTAATCTTGATTCTTCAAACTGTCACACTCATCGGCAGAGCAGCTGTCGCACATGGGGCAGCCGTCGCATGACGGGTTACGGTTCTTGCCTGCATATTTCTTCATGCGCTTTATCCGCATTATGAAGAACAGACAGGCGCAAAGGATTATCAACGCGACCCAAATCCATTGTAGGAGAAATTCAGTTGTCGTCCAGCAAATTATCACTTTATAAAATCTTTAATCATTAAAAACTCTTGCTCAAAGTTGGGCGTAAACACTTCCTTTCCTATGTTGCTTTCAATCTCGGACAGGCTCCAGAAACGCCCCTCCGATATCTCGGCAGGATCAGGCTGCATGATACAACCATCCGAAACATAAACAAAGAACGGATTGATAAGTTCACACTCCCTGTCGGAGCTATATCTATATGCCGGCAACCTCACCGGTTCAAATGAAGTCAGTCCCAGCTCCTCGCGCGCCTCGCGAAACATGGCGGCGACCACTTCCTCACCATAATCGATGTGACCGCCTACCGCAGTGTCCCATTTCCCGGGCTGTATATCCTTATCCATGGAGCGTTTCTGCAAATAGATCTCCCCATGCTCGTTTATCACATGAAGATGCACCACCGGATGGAGCAATCGGCTTCCGCTGTGACATTCACGCCGTGTAGCCTTACCTATCACAGTTCCATTCTCGTCCACGATGGGAAACAGCTCCAAATCATTGACCGCCATATTTTTTCTTTATGAAGTTAGCTACTTTTGCCGGAGTGAGGTCACTGCCACACTCCGAGAAATCTATCCGGAAGGAGCATCCGTCGCGGAAACAACTGCATCCATAAGCCGCATTTCCCTTAAGGATATGCCCTTTTCCACACACCGGACACTTTACATCTTCCAGCTTACGCACTCGCGGAGCACGAGGTTTCTTGACCTTATCCGCTTTCTCAGCCTTCGGTGCAGCCTCGGTCTTCTGCTCCACTTTGATGTGGCGCGCCGAATTATCGCTCAGCACATTGATCACGATGGCGCCCATCAGCTCCTTAAGTTCTGAGATAAATTCAGCTGCCGAAAACTCGCCGCGCTCGATTCTGCGCAGCTTGTTTTCCCATATACCGGTGAGCTTGGCGCTCTTCAAAAGCTCCTCGTTGATTATCGCGATAAGATCGATTCCTGCTTGTGACGCACGGATGTTCTTCTTATCCCTATATATGTATTTACGCTTGAAAAGCGTCTCTATGATAGCCGCTCGGGTAGATGGACGACCGATGCCGTTCTCTTTCATCGCCTCACGCAGTTCTTCGTCGTCAACAGTTTTTCCCGCCGACTCCATTGCCCTGAGCAGCGTACCCTCGGTGTAGAGTTTCGGAGGCTGAGTCTGCTTTTTCAGCAATGATGGCTCATGAGGTCCTGACTCTCCAACCGTGAAAGGCGGCAGAATGCCATCTTCTGAATTTTCATCAGAGCTGTCCTTGTCGGCATATATCGAACGCCATCCCGGTTCCACAATCACCTTTCCGGAGGCTTTGAATCCTACTTTGTCAACATCGCCCAACACAGTGGTCGACTGAAACACACAATCAGGATAAAAAGCTCCAATGAAACGCAATGCTATCAAATGATACATCTTCCTTTCATCGCCCACAAGCCCCGACGGAGACTGTCCTGTGGGGATTATGGCATGGTGATCGGTCACCTTACTGTTGTCAAACACCTTTTTCGACTTGGGCAGTTTGCCTGAGAGCAGACTCGCGGTGAGCTGAGCATAGGGTGTCATCTGCTTAAGGATCACGGGCACCTTAGGGTATATGTCATCGCTGAGATAGGTAGTGTCGACACGAGGATAGGTAGTGACTTTCTTCTCGTACAGCGACTGGATAAGACGCAACGTGTCGTCGGCGGTCCATCCCCACTTTTTATTGCACTCCACCTGAAGCGATGTAAGGTCAAACAACCGCGGTGGCGCCTCTCTCCCTTTCTTTTCCGACACATCGGTTATGACCATTGGCTTCCCCTTGATGAGTTCAAGCGCCGCCGACGCATCCTCTTCCGATGAAAAACGTCCGGAAGTGGCATTGAACGTCACATTGCGGTAAAGGGTCTTGAGCTCCCAATAGTCTTCGGGCTTGAAGTTGGCAATCTCATGGTGGCGCTGCACGATAAGAGCCAGAGTCGGAGTCTGCACGCGCCCTATTGAAAGGACATTGCCCGGAGATGAGTATTTAAGCGAATAGAGCCTTGTGGCATTCATGCCAAGAATCCAGTCGCCTATGGCTCGTGACAATCCTGCATAATACAGCGAGTCATAGTCAGCCTGAGGCTTAAGTTCCTTGAATCCCTCCTTTATCGACTCATCGGTAAGCGAACTTATCCACAGTCGCTTCACCGGGCAATGCGTGTCGGCTTTCTGCATCACCCATCGCTGAATCAGTTCACCCTCCTGCCCGGCATCACCACAGTTTATCACCTCATCGGCCTCTCCTATAAGAGTCTTAATGATGTTGAACTGCTTTTCGATGCCCTTGTCGGCAATAACCTTTATGCCAAATCGCGGCGGAATCATGGGCAAAGATCCCAATGACCACCTTTTCCATAGTTCGGTATAATCGGCAGGCTCCTTAAGCGTGCAAAGATGCCCGAAAGTCCAAGTCACACGGTAACCCGGACCCTCGTAGTAGCCGTCGCAACGCTTCGACGCGCCAAGAATCGACGCAATATCCTTTGCGACGCTCGGTTTCTCGGTAATGCAAAGTTTCAATTCAGCGATGTTTAGAGGGTGAAATTAATCGAATCAACGCCTCTGGCAGTTTCAACGATAAGAGTTCCCGACTTAACCGGAGCCATCGCTTTAA
Source organism: uncultured Muribaculum sp. (assembly GCA_910589555.1). GTDB lineage: Bacteria > Bacteroidota > Bacteroidia > Bacteroidales > Muribaculaceae > Muribaculum. Next base: position 4,298 of record CAJUTE010000072.1, on the reverse strand, counting down.
AATCAATCTCCACAGGAATCACGCCGTCATCCTCCCATTGAAACCAGCGTTTGAAATCCACGCCGTCAATGTCGGTAGCCTCAAATCGGTCGGCAGCGACACGCATTTCCACCCGCTCAATCTTCTGCGAAGTGTGAGGCCTGCCTATCATGCGAGCGTAGACACGGGTGAGATCGTCACGGAAATCGATGCTGTCTATAACCATATTTATATGCTCTGCCGCCGTATTTTTATAATTACGTTCGACACGTGCATTTGCCACCGAAACTGCAATTATAAGAAACAGTATGGCAAACACGAATATCAAGCCTCTGCGATTATTCTGTTTCTCTTTCATGTTCTGATGATTTGGATTCCAATGTTTTTGCTTCATTCCACAGGGAGTCCATCTCTTCAAGAGACGCCTCCTTGATGTTTTTGCCCGACTTCGTTATGCGCTCTTCGACATAATTGAAGCGAGAGATGAACTTGCGGTTGGTTTTCTCCAAGGCATTTTCCGGATTTATCTTATAAAGACGAGCCGCATTAATGAGGCTGAAAAACAGGTCGCCGAACTCAGCTTCCATTCTTTCATGGTCCATCGAGTCCATCTCAGCCTCCACTTCGGCAAACTCTTCCTTGACCTTGTCCCACACCTGGCGAGGCTCTTCCCAGTCGAAACCGGCGTTGGCGGCTTTTTCCTGCACCCTGAAAGCTTTTATCATAGCGGGCAGCGACGCCGGAACACCGGCAAGGACAGTGCGATTACCCCCTTTTTCTTTAAGTTTAATCTGCTCCCAATTATGCTCAACCTGAGAAGAATTTTCCACATTAGTGTCGCCAAACACGTGAGGGTGCCTGAATATCAATTTATTATTCAATTTATCGGCGACATCGGCAATGTCAAACGCGTCCTTCTCCTCACCTATCTTGGCATAGAACAACACGTGGAGCAGCACATCGCCAAGCTCCTTACTGATATTCTCATTATCTCCGGCAAGCAGAGCATCACATAATTCATAAGTCTCCTCAATGGTATTGGACCGCAAAGATTCATTAGTCTGTTTACGGTCCCAAGGACATTCGGTCCTCAATATATCCAATGTTTTAATGACCCGCCCGATAGCTTCGGTCTTTTCCGTCAATGAACGCTTCATGAAAATCGGTTTATTTTACGCAAAGATACTCCAAAATTCGCTTATTTCATCGGGTTTCCCTTTAATTTTTTGATATCAAAAGCATCGACTTCGACTCGATTCCGGCTTGGGAACGGTTCAAAACAGGACTCCGTGATGATTTTTCACAATCCATAAAATCGACAAAGCCACTCATTACATTGACAATTTCACCACTTTATACAATTTTAATCCTCGGCATATCACACGAAATATGGTTATTCCGTTTTTTTTTCGTAACTTTGCCGAAACATACTATTATAACTAGTTAATCTCGAATAGATGGATATCAACAAAGTCCTTTATATTTCGCAGGAAATCACGCCTTATCTTCCGGCAACTCAGATGTCAGAATTAAGCCAAAAGCTTCCGCAAGGCATTCAAGAACATGGCAGTGAGGTGCGCACATTTATGCCGAAATACGGTTCAATTAAAGAACGCCGCAATCAACTCCATGAAGTCATAAGGCTCTCAGGACTCAACATTGTCATTGATGACACCGACCACCCGCTGATTATCAAGGTAGCCACCTTGCAACCGTCGCGTATGCAAGTTTACTTCATTGACAACGAGGACTATTTCCTCCGCGGCCAGTCGGCAAAAGAACTTGAACTGACACTCACCCCCGACGACAATGACGAACGCATCATGTTTTATGCACGCGGCGTTGTGGAAACAGTCAAGAAACTGAGATGGGATCCGACTCTCATCCACTGTTCAGGCTGGGTGTCGGCAATGGCTCCGCTTTATCTCAAGTGCGCCTATGCCGATGATCCGTCATTCGCCAATTCAAAAATCGTATATTCCGTATTCGACAGCAAATTTGACGGCACCCTTGATCCACGTCTGCAAGAGAAGCTTAAGCTTGACGGGTTCTCCGACAGCGATATCGCAGCTCTTGGCGACAAACCGGTGGACATAATAAGCCTTCATAAGCTTGCAATAGATCATTCCGACGCAGTGGCACAGTCATCGCCCGAGATCCCACAGGAAGTCCTTGACTACATCAAGGCATCGGGAAAACCGTTCCTGCCCTATCCCGGTGACACCGACTACGTAGAAAAATACGCGGAATTTTATAAATCACTATAACCTAACCGACTACAAATGAAGCTCAACAGATGGATTCCGGCAGCTCTTATCGGCGCATCGCTGATAGCCTGTGAAGAGTCGACCGAAATCGGATCATCAATCATAGAGGACAATCTTGAAGTGCTCATTGATTCATCATTTACCGTTTCAGGTTTTTCAGTCACTAATCCGGTTATCCAATCACGCACAGAGAGCCAGATACTCGGAAAGATCGATGCCAAAGGTTTCGGTAATTTCTCCAGCGATTTCATCACCCAGTTCATGCCTGCAGTGGCATTGGACACATTCGGCATCACCATAGAATCAATCGACTCTATAAAACTGCGAATGTTCATGAAATACGGAGATTGCGTGGGCGACACTCTCGCCCCTATGGGTCTTGAGGTATATCGTCTCGACAAGCAGCTCCAATCGCCGATATACAGCAATTTCGATCCGTCGACAAGTTATTCACCCGGCGACCTTCTCGGCTCGACAGTCTACACGGCGTCAGTACTGGGACTCCCCGCAAAGCTACAAAGCGCCTATACACACCCTGACACGGCAGTGAGAGTGGTGGAAGTTGATATGCCCATGTCACTCGCCCATGAATTCTGGGACAAATATCAGAATGACCCGCTCATCTGGAATGATCCGCAGAAATTTGCCGAATGGTTTCCCGGAATATATGTAAAGAACAGTTTCGGATCAGGACGCGTGATGACATTTTACTCGACCTCGATGTATATGTACTACTCACGCCACTTGAAATATGATGAGATTGACACCATCATACCCGGCTCACAGATATTCCTGTCAGTGACTCCGGAGGTGATCAACAACAATAATTTCAAGCTCTCGATAAGCAATGATCTTGCCGGTCTTGCCCAGAGCAAACCTGTGGTGATGGCACCAATCGGATATGACGTGGAGGTAAAATTGCCTATTCAGCAAATGGTTGAAAAATACCGCAACCGTCCCAACACTTTCAGCATCATCAACTCGATGGACTTCAAGGTGCCGGTTGAAGAGATCACCAACAAGTATGGCATAGAACCGCCCAAATATCTTCTATTGATCCGCAAGGACAAGAAGGATGAGTTTTTTGCAAAGCAGCAGATCAACGATGACATAAATTCATTTTACGCATCCTACGACTCAGACAACAAGTGTTATGACTTCTCATCCATGCGCCAATATTTCCTTGAAATGAGCGCAAAAGAGACTCTGACTGAAGCTGATGCGGAATTTGTGCTTACTCCGGTGTCGTTAATGACTGAAACTTATACCGGATACTACGGACAAACGCAGACCATAATCCTCGCAATTGTCCCCTACACCGGCTCACCGGCTATGGCGCAACTGAATTTTGATGATGCTAAAATAACCCTTACATTTAGCCGTCAAACTTTGCCGTAAGCAAAATAATTACTATATTTGCACCCGCAAATAAGCCACAATAGCTCAGTCGGTAGAGCATTTCATTCGTAACGAAAAGGTCAGGGGTTCGACCCCCCTTTGTGGCTCCCACAGATAAAACATTGGCAATCATCGTTATTGTTCGATGATTGCCAATGTTTTTTTATTGCTGTCCGATAAAATTAGATAATAATTGGGTAATAAATCAGGATGGATCGAGCTAAGTGCCGCGAGGCACGGGTCCGTCACTATCCCCGACTGAGCAAGCGAAGTCGGGGGCTGGGACGGCACACCCTACCACGAGCCCCGAACGGGGCGAGTTTGTTGAAGGATTGTAGGCTATACGATGTTGATTGGTGGACATCTTCGATGCCCATTCATTAGCGCACCTTACACCGCACCTCGGCTATCGCCTCGTGGCGGTGCTTAAATTATTTTGCCGTTGCACGGCGATAAGTCCATGCTCATAAAAATACAGGTAATTCATTGTATAGATGAAAGATACGCTGACTGTCAATATTTTTACCGGACACCAATAGTTTTTTTTACGTTTTCAATAAACGTGTATGAATACGGGATCCCCGCCGGCAACGACGGCAGCTTCGTGTTGGTGGTCTGTGCACATTGATTAAAGGACCAATTTCAAGCAGTCTT
>CAJUTE010000071.1 GCA_910589555.1 uncultured Muribaculum sp. | reverse complement strand
CAGTAGATATTTCCGGTTGGTGAGGATGGTGGATTGCCGTATAATGCTTATCTTTGGATATGGAAATTATAGATCTGCTGCGTGAGCTACTACCCTCGGGGATAGTTGATAATTTCGACCTCGTCCGGTTCGAGAAGACAAAAGAACGGTTTGACATCTGGTTTGACGAGAAGAGAATCCAGGAGGAAGAAGATGCGGTGAATGAAAATATAATCGCTTATGGCTTCGGTGACTACAAAAGTATCCAGGATTTTCCACTGCGAGGCAGGTTCACGCATCTGCACCTGCGCAAACGCAAATGGCTCGACAAAAGCACGGGCGAGATATTCAGCTACAGCATCGACACCTCCGAATATGAAGGGACACGGCTCAATGCGGAGTTCGTGGATTTTTTAAAAGAGGACTGTTGATAGCACGGCAATCCCGATTGTCACTATCGCCAGCGCCAACGGTGTCAACGGACGCTCATTCACGAAGTTCTACAAAGAGAAGCTGAGCGGCTACCGTCAATGGCGCCAGTTGGAGCACGCAGAGGAATATGTGCTGCACAGTTCCAACATAGGAGAGAATCTGAGTATCGATGAGACCTCGCTCAGCAATGGGTAGGTTTACACAGTAGTGACAAACAAAGCCGCAAAGGGACGGAAAGGAGCGTTGGTCGCCATGATCAAAGGTGTCGCAAGCGACAACGTGATTGAGAAATTAAAGTGCCTCAGGTTGTCGAAGCGACGGAAAGCACAGACTGTCACTGCCGACCTGTCCGGCTAGATGAAGCATATCGCATCCAAGGCATTCCCATCCGCAGAGCAGATAAGCGACCGCTTCCACGTCCAGCAGCTGATGAGCCAAGCCATTGACGAGATGCGTATTGAGTTGCGATGGGAAGTGATCAAGGCTGAAAATGAGCAGATCAGATTGAGCAGGCAACGGAAAGAGCAGTACCATCCGAAAGTAGAAGCCAATGGAGAGACACTCCGGCAGATTATGGCGCGGTCAAAACACATCATGACCCGTAATATGTACAAATGATTTTTTGTAAATTTATGGAAGCATCACGGAAACAGTTATCCCACCTACGCACTGAAAACAGGCCTGGTCTTGCAGAAGATATTTAGGGCTGCTTCTTATCAACCATTCCATATTTCATATTATGGGAGGATGTTCACATGAACATTGCAAGTTATGTTTCCCGGCACACGAATCGAAGATTGTGCCACGGAAACACTTGCCATGTAAACATGGGGAAGATTTACTCCGAAACCGTAAATCCATACGATGAAACTGCGTTGGCCTGTAAATCCGCGAGGCGGAAACACCACTTAATCCCCATTATTATGACTCAGACTTCAAGCAGGGGCGGACGCCGTCCCAAGACCGACCCGTCGGTAACCGCTATTAACTTTGAAACCTCAGAAACCTTTCTGAAAAAAAATTGAAGATTATTAAAATATTTATTCGACTCGCGTGTCTTACATAATAGAGCAGCTCACAATAGTAATCATTAAAACTGAACAACAATGAAAAAAATAGTAAAAATACTCGCAACCATACTTGTGTTCTTCGTAGCAATTCCTCTCCTTGTAGGGTTTGCAACTACTGCACTATGGAACAATATTCTTACATCAGCTTGCGGATTCTCTATAATCAATTTGTGGCAAGGTGTTGGAATTTTCATTCTCGGGCAGATGCTATCCGGTGGTTTTATCTTTGGTTGTTTCTTTGCTGTAGGAAGCATCCATCATATATTGGGTCACCCACGGGGAGAACTTAAACATCATTGGCACAATATGACTGATGAGGAACGCAAAGCGTTTATAGAACGACGTGCTTCATTTGGATTCCGACACAATCATCAAAAAGACGGAAATGTCTCAGAGTGATAATATTGAGAATATAGTCGTAAGATATTCACCGCCACTTCTGAATTTCATCCGCTCTCAGGTGAAATCTCACGAAGATGCTGAGGATATTCTTCAAGATGTTTTCTATCAGCTTGCCCGCGTTAATGACGACGAAGAATATAAGATTGATAAAGTCTCATCTTGGCTATTCCACGTTGCTCATAACTTGGTCAGGAACTTCTGGCGTAAAAAACATGAATTATCGCTCTCATCTTTATCTGATGCCGAAGATGATATATTTGATGATATTGCACAAACATTGGCTTGCCCAAATGATGAAGGTCCCGAAACTACATATTTCCGTAAATTGATATGGGAAGAATTGGATAATGCCCTGGCTGAACTCCCTTCGGAGCAAAGTGAGATTTTTTGTCTCACTATGTTTGACGGTGTACCTGTAAAAGATATTTCCTCAATAACCGGTGTTCCTGTTGCAACCTTACTTTCACGAAAACATTATGCTGTTAAACATCTGCGTAAGAGGTTCCATGAATTGTATTATGAGATGCTAACAAAAGAATAAAACAAAATCACAACACATGCTTAGAATCCTTTTTATGTGGGCATTGATATGCACCGCAGCACCCTTCGTGTGTGCTCAAATTAACATACCGGATGATGTGAATGAGCCAGACTCTCTTGACATCTTTCTAAATGAAGTTGTAGTAGTTGCCAAAAACACAATTGCTAAAACTGACCGCAAAGTGATAATTCCTCCGAAAAGCAAGGTCAATGCATCAACTTCAGGTATGGATCTGTTGCAGAAACTTGCCTTACCGGGCATATCCGTCAACCAACTGACTGGGAGCATAAATATAACTTCCGGTGGCATACTGAATTTGTATATTGATGGAATTCCAGCTACTGAAAGTCAAATCTCAGCCCTTGCTCCTGAAAATATTCTCAAAATAGAATATTATGATAACCCGGGCGTCAAATATGGAAATGCTGATGCTGTGCTCAATTATATTACGAGAAAGAAAGATAGTGGAGGCAGGCTGTCGCTTGAAAGCATGGATTGCATTGGAGATGGAAAGTTTGCAACAATCGATGAGTTCGCAGCTCAGTTCTATAATGGAAAGTCAAGTTGGTCTGTCGACGCTGGATACATGCAAATGAAACGTAATAACTGGGTGAGAGATTACGCCGAAATTTGGCACTATCCCGATCACAATGTTCTTCGTTCTGAGAAAGGACTGCCAGTTAATATTGGCAATTTAATGTTTAACAGTAATATCAACTATCAATATTCATATAACGAATCGAATCTGTTCAATGCGCGTCTTTCTCTGAACGTAAATGAAGTGCCCAATAAAGAGGAAGGTGATCGTCACTCACTTCTGACCACATCAGACAATGATGATATAACCGAAATATGGGAACATACTTCGGAGAAATCTCTTCTGCCATCACTCACCCTGCATTACCGTCATATTTTTGAGAAAGCCGGTACTCTCAGCTTTAATTTTGAAGGGTCATGGTTGAAATCAAGGAGTCATCACACTTATTCAGAAGAAATGGCTGGAACAAAGTTATGCGACATTAATTCAAATACTGACGGAGACAAGTACGGATTTTTTGCTGAGGGAATACATGAGATTACGTTGGGGAGAGGTATGCTGACATCAGGATTAAGACATTCTCAATCCCATACATCTAACCATTACCTATTCGGCTCTCAATCCCCTGTCGTCTCTACAGACATAAATCAATCTGAGGCTTCAATATTTAGTGAATATAATATACGTGTTGCAAACTGGGGATTTGTCGGAGGAGCAACCGGTAAGCGGTTATCCTCCTCTCAATTGGACACCAAGTTGGTGAAATATGTAATACTTCCCAATATCAGTATATCTTATATACCCAATTCTGATTTCTTTTTCAGATATAATCTGAATATTGACCGCAAAATGCCGCCATTAGCTTCAATGAGCGATATAGCCCAGGAAATCCAACCTGGACTGCTACGACGCGGTAATCCCAACGCAAAATCTTTCTCCGCAATCAATCAACAATTTTCATTCTCCTACGATAGCAAATACGTGAAGATAAACCTCTCTTGTAACTATCTTGCAGAATCGAAACCTGTAATGAATAGCGTATTATATGAGAATGGTATCTTTGTTCAGACATTTGAAAACCAAAAGTATTTCCGCAAACTACAGTCTGAAGCTATGATAGCAGTTACCCCATTGCAAGATCACCTCACATTATGGGTTGCACCAGACTTTTCACGGTATTTCAGCAGAGGTAAAAATTATAACCTTGCCAAGAATATCTTTAGATTGCATTTCGGAGCTGATGCAACCTATAAACATTTTATTTTCACAGCCTGTACAATGTCCGGTCCAGACAATTATATGTATAGTGATGAAATGATTACCGAGAAACCAATGAATATGATTCTTGTAGGATACAAGGGTACAAACTGGGCATTGCAGGCTGGAGTGTTCAATCTTATGAAAAACTATTGGATGAAAACAGAGAATTTCTCTCCTCTGACTCCATTTACATCTAATGCTCATTGTGGAAAAAGCACCTATTTTGCTGTAAAAATCTCATTCAATTTGAATTATGGAAAACAGCAAGACAGACATGAAGATGTACCAGCAAATGTATCACATTTTGATATGGATTCCGGTATTATAAATGGAGTAAAATAACTCTTATTAAAACATTATGAAGAAAACTATTAAAAAACCATCCTTCTCGTCTCATAACTGTATCGCTTGTTGGAAATGTGTGGAAGCCTGTCCCCGACAAGCTATCCGTAAGGTTAGTTTCTTATGGCATAAACATGCGGTATTTACTTATCATAACTGTATAGGTTGCAACCTATGTGTTAAAACATGTCCTAAGGGGTGTTTCAAAAGACAAGAGTAGTATTATTTAAAAATAATAAATGTAATCCAGCGACCGGCTATTGATAAGCAACTTGTCGAGATGGTGGACAGATAGCCTCTACAGAAAACATCATGTTTATCCTCGACAATTCGCTAATCCCAAGAAAGAGCACAGACTTCCGAAGTATCGAGCAATTCATTGAGAAGATTGGAGCAACCAACGCCAATGTGATCATCTTCGGAGAAATCGATATGGGCATGGACCAAGTGGCACGGGAAATCTATGAACACAGTTCTCCAACCCAAAAACCAATCATCGTGATTGAGGCTGGAGGGGCCGCCTATATCGGCAAACACGACCCATCTTCTGATAGAAGCGTGACATACAATCGTATGAAAGGCTACTTTGCTAACGCTGACGGAGGAACTATTATCCTAAAGAATTTGGAACTACTTACATTCGACAAGCAATCGGTATTGCTCCACATTCTTGAAACGGAACATCCAAACGTCAGGATTATCTGCACCGCAGACCCGCATCTCCTCCAGATGGTAACTGACAAGGAGTTTCGCGCAAATCTGTTCTATCTCCTGAGAGAGTCTGACATCAAGATACTCCCTTTGAGAGAAGTCCCGGAAGACATTGCCGGTCTTGCTGATTTCTTCCTCACACATCATGCAAAGAACAATGATGAACCGAAAAAACGCCTGGACGCTTCGGCACTCAAAGTCCTGAAGATACACCAATGCCCCGGCAATATCCGTGAATTGAAGAATGTCATCATCTTCGCTGCCTACCACGCCACTGGCGATACCATCTCCGACACGGACATAACAATCAACGAGTCGTCTCCAGCTCCAGACAACAGTCTGAAGCTGAAAGACCCCGACAAGGACCGTGACCGCATCATTGAGGCTTACCGTCGCGGAGGCTCATGGACAGCCGCCGCAAAACTGCTTGGAATATCGGAACGTGCTCTGCTTGAACAGCGTAAGAAGCACGGCATAAACAAGAAAGGTCAAGTTGAGTCTTGACAAATCCCTAAAAATTTGCTAACTATGCAGTCGCAAAATAGCAAATATCTGCGTTTGAAGCGTCAGACGCATGAAACATATTTACATATCATAACATCGCATTTTGTTTCAGTGAAAATCTGGTACAATTTTAACAACGAAACCAATATGCGTGATGCTTATGCTATGCCCTAAGCATAGCGTGCAGTCACGTTGTTTCGTTAAGGTCATACCAGAACCATCACTGATTAGCGTGAATTGCACGCTATTTCTCACTAATTTTAATCATTATTCGGATATATATTGAATAAAAAACAAGCTATTTTATCCAATACAGTGGATTTATTGGATAAAATTTATTATCTTTGCAGTCTAATACGATGCGACATGAAGAATATAATACTCAATCAAAGGGCTGAGAGGGATGAGCTGATAGCTCGTCCGTATCAACAACGCGATACCAAATATGATTTTGATGATATGCTCGCCAATCCGTTGATCAAATTGATTACGGGTCCTCGTCGTGTTGGTAAGTCAGTGTTCGCATTGTTAATGTTGCAGGGAAAGAACTTTGCATATCTCAATTTTGATGACAATCTTCTACTTGAAAATTGGAATGAAGATTTGGTAATGCAGATGCTCGATGATGTGTATCCGGGATATGAGGACCTGCTGCTTGATGAAATCCAGAATTTACCTGATTGGTATTTGTGGGTCAATAAACTATATCGCCGAGGAAAAAATCTTATTATTACAGGAAGTAACGCCAAAATGTTGAGCAGCGAGATGGCGACGGTGTTGACCGGACGCTATCTTCAGATTGAGATGCTCCCGTTCAGTCTTGAAGAGACAATGCGCTGGAAAAATGTTAATCCCGACCTTGACGAGCAGTCGACCCAGGCAATTGTGGTTGCTGATGATTACATGCGCAATGGAGGCTACCCTGAAACCATACAATCACGCAGCATCACAAAAAGCTACCTTTCGACATTGTTTGACTCCATCTTATTGAAAGATGTTGCCAAACGTCATAATGTTAGGAACACATCTGATCTGTATAATCTCGCTACTTATCTCCTCTCAAACTTCTGCAATCCAATATCTGCTAATGACCTTGCTGCTGAATTAGGACTATCAAGTGTAACGACAACAAAAAAATTCTGCGACTATCTCGCCGAGCCTTACCTGTTCTTCTATCTTCCGCGCTTCAACAACAAACTGAAGCTGATGAAGAAAGCTCCGCGCAAGGTCTATGTAGTGGATAACGGATTTGTGCAAAGTACGGCTTTCAATCTCAGCGAGAACCTCGGACGACTTTTGGAAAACCAAGTGTTTGTGGAGCTTCTGCGTCGAGGCTATGAACCCGGTAACACACTATTCTACTACCGTACCCGCAACGACAAAGAGATAGACTTCGTGACCCGTCGCGGCACAAAGGTCGAGCAACTAATCCAAGTCTGCTACGACATGACCTCCGAGAAAACCCGCAAGTGCGAACTTAATGCCCTCGTCGAAGCCTCCCAAGAACTCCACTGCGACAACCTCCTCGTCATCACCAACGACCAAGAGGAGCAAATCGAGTGGAAAGGGAAAAAATTTGACATAGTTTCAATGAATCATTTTTAATTTATGATTGAGATTACTATATTTTCATCTCGCGAATTAGCTTTGGCAGTGTGGATTACTATCGTCTTGACATGGATGTGTTTTAGCCAAAATCCTCGTAATAGTCTGGGAAATTTACTCGCAGCTTTCTTTAAATTAAAGTTGCAGATACTTTTTGTTGGTGGCTATATTTATTTAGCATTACCACTTCTATTATTCTTTGAATATATATATTGGGATAGGATTTTAGTGAAAGATTGCATTGTATTCGTATTTATTACATCAATAGTAATGATTGGTGGAGCTATAGAGCAAAAACGCCTCAGGAACAATGTGTTTGACTCCATCAAGGCAACAACCTTAATAGCGTTTTACATTAATGTTTTTACGTTTAGTTTTATTGTTGAATTTATCCTCCTACCAATCGTCGTATTTCTTTCTATGACGGCTGCATACGCTAAAGGGTCAATAAATCAAGATGAAAATAAAGTAGGATGCTTATTGGAGTCGTTAACTAATATTATTTATCTCGGAATAATCATTTATAGTGGAGTGAGGATCTATCAGGATCCATCAGTTATAATTCAAAAACAGTCAGTATATTCACTGACACTCCCAATCATAATGACGGTTTATTTTACTCCATATTTGTTTGCGGTAAAGGTATATTCTGCGTATGAGTGTTTTTTAGTTCGATTAAAAGCATCTATTTCAAATTCACATGAAAAAGACTATCATGTAAGACGCAATATGATAATGCGTTGTTGTGGACTTAATCTCAAAAAATTGGCATATGTAAGCAATCATCTGAAAATATTCATGTATCAAGACAATCATGAATTTGAAAATGCATTGAGGAGTATCAACTCTCAATATCAGCATCAGTGAATGAGTGCTTCATAATTCTTGATGTTTATTGTGCCAACGATTTTAATAGTCTTACAGCAGAATTTCCGGCGATTTCCATCCGTTCTCTTTTTCTAAAGATGTCGGATTCGTTGTTCGCATATTTGATTTCCTCTACAACCGTTAGTTTATATATTTCATATGTTTCTGGAAATAAATCCTTATTCTTTTCAATTAAGAATAATGTACTCAATAACAAACCTTGATTTTCTCCGGGATTATAATAATCAATCGACAATGGTACTTTTTCAAGAAGATTCTTAGCTTCCAATCGGACTGTATTTTTTCGTTTCTCCAATTGAGTTTGAGCATCCGTTTCTCGCTGATACAGCGTGAAACAGATGCCGGATATTGCACTTGTAATTAACAATATCGCATAGGCAATAATATTCCTAACGGACTTTAATTTAATGGAGAATACAAATGCGTATATTGATGTAATTGAGCCCAATATACTTAGTATAGTCAAAAAAACGCCCATATCGCTAATATCAATAATTAATGATGCAAATTTACGAAAAAATGGCTGCTCTAATCTAATAAGATAGCTTGCGAAATAATTTTGTAACTTTGCAAACCCTTGATGGCATAGTCGGGAAGAACATTGAAATAGTGCCGTTGCAATTCGTGAACAATGGGCAGTACACCATTGCAACAATCTTAATTCCGCTTAGTTAAAGCGATATTCCGCAGCTCCACGCGTATCATTAATAGAACTCTAAAAATAAAGTAGTTAGACAAAACGTGACTGCTTTTTTCTATATCAGATATTTCAAAATACAGCACAGATTCGCATCCACTGCAAACCGGAATGTAAGCCGTAAACCAAAATGACAGGTCAATCGATAAACAAGTCAGGCACCGAGTATCACTACTTGATGCCTGACTTTCTTAATTGGGTTTGTTTGGTTGATTATATGTGTGGACCCCCGTAGGGCCCGGCGAAGCCAATTATTTTTCTATCCATTCTTTGATTTTGTCGGCACTTGCCGGAAGACGCAGTCCTGTGTGCCATTTTAGGGTTGGATAACCTTTCTTCAAGGTTGCGTCAGCCTCCGACATCGGGCTTTCGTAGGATGTGCAGAATGGATATAGTTCCTTCCCCTTCAAATCAGTGTTGTCAAGGAACGTGCGTATTACAGCCGGTTCCTCATGCCACCAGATAGGGAAGCCGATAAAGACGGTGTCATATTGGCTAAAATCCACATCCAACGGCTTGATTGCGGGACGTAATGTCTGGTTCAGATGCTCTTGGGTGCATCGTGACTGTTCGTTTACCCAATCAACATCGGCAGCAGTGTATGGTTCTGCCGGAAGTATTCTCACAATCGGCGAACCCGTGACTTCCGCCAATTTTTTGGCGGCAAGGTCGGTGTTGCCTGAGTGAGTAAAATAGACTATTATGGATTTCATATTTTTCCCGGTTTTTGCGGTAGGTTTGGTCGCTGAAAGGTTGAAACAAAACAACATAGCGGCTATCGCCATGACCGAGTTTATGATTTTTCGCATATTCATGATCGCGTATCTTATCTCCAGCCCATGAACATCTTGACAACTTCCGGAGCATGGTGGTCGAAGAACAGACTCTGTCGAGTGTCAAGAGCTGCAATAGCCGCCATGTCTTCCTGCGACAGTTCAAAATCGAATATATCCATATTCTGCTGCATACGCTCCACATGAACTGACTTCGGGATGATAATCACATCGCGCTGAATGAGCCAGCGTAGAGCTACCTGTGCGACAGATTTGCCATATTTCTTACCGATTGCCTCAAGCACCGGGTTGGTAAAGAAATTGTTGCGTCCTTCGGCGAGAGGAGCCCACGCCATCACGTGTGTGCCAAACTCTTTCATGTATCCCTGAGCCTCAATCTGCTGGTCAAATACATGAGTTTCAACCTGATTGACAGCGGGGACAATCTCCACGTTGCTTGCAAGGTCGATGAAATGATCGGGGTAGAAATTGCTTACACCGATTGCACGAACTTTACCCTCCTTGTATGCCGCTTCCAATGCTCGGTATGCACCATAACGGTCACAGAATGGCTGATGCAGAAGCATCAGGTCGATATAGTCTGTGCCGAGTTTGTGCAGACTCTCATCTATGGAAACCTTTGCTTTGTCAAAGCCATAGTTGGAAATCCATACCTTTGACACAAGGAACAGTTCATCACGGGCAATACCGCTTTTCTTCACTGCTGCGCCAACGCCTTCCTCATTATGGTAAGCCTGTGCGGTGTCAATCATACGATAGCCGACGCTCAAGGCATCGGAAACACAACGCTCACACTCGGCAGGAGATACCTGATATACTCCGTATCCAATCTGGGGCATTACAACCCCGTTATTTAATGTTACTGTATTCATTATAGTAGTTTTACTTGTTCTGCAAATTAAACAAAACTCTGAAATATTTGCTTAATACAAACTTCGGTAAGTTATACCTATTTTACCTTATCAGAGTTGCTCTTTCAAAATTTCAAAGATTTCATCGCGGGTGAATTTCTTGCAGCATCCGGGGGTAAGCACACAGCTGTCAGCGGAATCACGCAACACCTTTTCATCAGTAATGCCCATCTGATTCCAACGCGTGGGCAAGCCTATTTCCTGAATGAAATCTTCCAGAAGATTAATCCCGGTATTTGCCGCACGAACATCATTTTTATCATTTACTCCCCACACCTCTCGAGCCATCCTAGCAAGCTTAGAAGCACCTTCGGGAAGATAATGGCGGTAAAGAGCAGGATGTATCACAGCAAGACCCTGTCCGTGATTGCAGTCGGTGTAAGCACCAACTGCGTGTTCAATCATGTGGCATTGGAAGTCGGTCATTTTGCCGAGTTTCAACATTC
>CAJUTE010000070.1 GCA_910589555.1 uncultured Muribaculum sp. | reverse complement strand
GAGTGAGGGGATTTATTTAGCAGCTGAACATTCGCACTTCGGATTTTAATTTACAGGCGCAGCTAAAAGTCAACAACTTGCGAAGAAGTTCAATAAATGAGCAAAAATCCAGACACTGTCTGGATTTTCTTGATGTGACAACCTATAATTACCACATCTCGCTGTCTTTCTTGGTTCGGGCGGCGATTTCGGGCGGCTATCTCTTCGGAGGAGAGTTTCTTGCATGGAAAGCGGCAAGCCGGTGAGATGTAGTCCATGACGGTCTTTTGGGTTTTGTGGCCGCTGACGTGCATCATCCGGACGATGTCGTATTTGTGGCTTAGGTACATGTTGGTGATTCCGGTACGTCGGGCGGTGTGGCTCGTCACGCATTTGAAGCACGGCAGTAGTACGTTGCCGCTCAGGTCGGTTTCCGGTTCTTTGCCTTCTTTTTTCAGTGCGTCCTTCTGCTTCATTGTCAGATTGGTCGGTACTTTCTCTTTCAGTGTCGGTACACTCTCGGACAGATCTTCAAGAATATCCTTGATGTAGCGGTTCAGCACCTGCTCATTGGCTTTTGGGATGTTGTAGCCATATTTCTCACAGATGGCAATAAGGCTCTCGTTCATCATCGGGATTGTCACCTCCGTCTTGGTCTTCTGCTGAACAAGCCGGATAATGCGTGTGTCCTTTCTTGTGGTCTCAAAATTATTACTCTTCGCCTACCCTTTATTTTGCATTGCGGCAAGTTAGAAACTTGGAGACTAATTTTGCAAATTTCCATGCAGTCTTTTCGTAGTTGTTTCATCCATTTTTAATATTTTTGATACGAATGGATATTGTGCAACTCGTAAAACGAACCCAGTCAGGGGATATAGAAGCCTTTGGACTTCTCTATAATCTCTATGCGCCTTCAATGATGAAGGTCATTGAGGGGTATGTTCATAATCACGATGTCGCTCAAGACATACTGCATGACGGCTTCATCATAGCATTTTCCGCTCTTGAAAAATTAATGAAACCTGAAAAATTTGAGTCATGGCTCACAACCATAATGAGGAATTTGTCACTACAATATCTTCGTGAGGCTTCAAACCACATAACTGTTCCCATGACAGATACATCGGGAGAAAGTCTTTATGAGGATACCCCTGTTGATAATACCCTCTCATGGGACGAACTTAGTAACATTATCGACAAACTGCCGGATGGATACAGCAAGGTGTTTCGACTTGCGGTATTGGATGGATTGTCCCATAAAGAGATTGGAGAAATACTTGGTATTGCTCCCCATTCATCATCATCTCAGTTATCCCATGCAAAAGCGATGTTGCGTAGGCTTATAACTGAATATCGTGTTGGAATGGGCATAATCGGCTTGTTTGCTGTGATTTTCTCCGTCATAATGATTTGGCTCGGTATAAACCGAAAAAATGAAAAAGTTGATACAAATCTAATAGCCAAAGAATCAGATAACGGCACAAACAGTAAAATAAATGAAACAAAGGTTGTTCCCCAAGAACTTGTAAAAGATACAGTAGTATCTCCGACAAAAGTAATATATCGTAAAACTGAAAGAGATATTCTTGCGGAAATAAGACTCCCGGCGGATACTGTTCCGGAGATACCCGATAATAATATACATGAAGATACAATACCGAATATCCCTAAAACGCCAATAGTAAAAGACAACGAATCATTAGCTGATAATAACGTGCCTATAAGACATAATGAAGGCAATAATTGGAGCCTTTCACTTGCATATAGTGGCAACATGGGACAGAATACTGATAGCCGCTATCGTATGCCAATCGGTCCTGACCCGGACCTGCCATCCGGAACTCCGGAAGAAATTGATGTTACTGAAAAATCCAGACATTATATGCCGCTGACAATCGGACTGTCTTTGAATTATGGAGTATCAAGCAGATGGAGCGTTGAATCCGGCATAAGGTACACATTCCTTAGAAGTGACTTTATACGTGAAAGTGAGATTGGAAAAACTGAAATCAATCAGCGTATTCACTATATAGGCATACCTCTGAAATTCAACTACCGCATATCGGGAAACAACAGATTCTCCATTTATGGACAAGGTGGGGCTGCTCTTGATATTCCTGTTAATGGCACACAGTCAATTATGAAATGGGAACAAGGCTGGAATAAGCCGGAATTTGACCGTACTACAATCTCAGTACCCCTGCAATGGTCGATTGAAGGTGGAGTTGGATTACAATATCATCTGACACCAGCAATCAGCATATATGCCGAACCGTCGTTCCACTACTATTTCAATCCGGGAACAGACATAAAAACCATACGTCAAGACAAACCGTTTGAGTTCACAATACCTATTGGAATAAGGCTAAACTGGTAACGGTAGATAAGATAATGCAGTCTTAATGCCCCTGTTGCATCTATTGGGTAAATTAATACCCAAAGATGCAACAAAGACATTTCGACAGACATCAGTATTTCAAAGAACTTGCCAAAACAAGTGAGAAATACTTTATGCCATATATAATGCAGTGTCATGATATATGTAAGGATACGGTTATTCTTGAAATCGGCTGTGGCGAAGGAGGTAATTTGCTACCATTTGCCAAGCTTGGTTGCAATGTTTTAGGCGTTGATATTTCCAAGAACCGGATAAATGAAGCTAAACAGTTTTTTGCTCAAGAAAATGTGTATGGTACTTTTATCTGCGACAACATCTTCAGCATAACCGGATACGATAACAAGTTTGACATTATCATCTGCCATGATGTAATTGAGCATATTGCCGACAAATACGCTTTACTTGAAAAAGCATATTCATTTCTAAAAGACAACGGGATCCTCTTCATAGCCTTCCCTGCATGGCAAATGCCGTTTGGTGGACATCAACAAATATGCCGGAGCACGTTGCTTTCAAAAGCCCCGTTTATTCATCTTCTTCCGGGAGCTGTGTATAAACACATTCTAACTTACGCGGGAGAATCCGAGGAGATGATCAATGAGTTGATGTCTATCCGAAATACCGGCATTACCATCGAGGCTTTTGAAGAGATTGTATCCATGACAAAATGGGATATAGCGGATAGAACACTCTACCTTATAAATCCTCATTACGAGACTAAATATGGCTTGACTCCCCGAAATATACCGGATTGTATTTCAAATATCCCATATCTACGCGATTATGCAAGCACAAGCTGTTTCTATCTGCTTAAACCTGTGGGGAAATTGATTCCTTCTCAGCTGATTTTCCCGTACTTATATTGACATAACTTGTGCAACACTCATCATTGTTCCACATCACAATGTCGCTGACCGTCAACTGTCCGTCATCATCCATTATCACATAGTATTCTTCATATTCTGAAAAATCCAACTGAATATACAGTTTCAGATACAGTCCGCAATCGGTCAGCTCAATACCCATAATGGCAAGCCACATATCCTGAGCTTGCATAAAATCAGCAAACGAGGCATACTCCTCCGCTATAGCTGAAAAATAAGCCTGTCGCTTACGCATCATCGCAAGACGGTCAATTCCGACAAGATCCATCTAATCTTTAAGTTTAGCAGCCCATCTGAAAGCCCGAGGGGCAGTAGTAAAAAGAAGTATTATTAACGTGGCAAATGTTTCAATAAGAGGAAAGTCACTATGGAATATAACTGGAATTATTGAACTTAATATAGTCATTACGGCGAGCCATATCATTAACTTTGTTACATTTATGTCATAAGTGCTACCGTCATATTCTGCTTCATTAAACAGATCCGCGATTTTTTCCCTTAAAGACTTTTCCATAATATCTGATTTTGTAATGACGCAAAATTAGAACACAGGTGTCTCAATAAGCAGTACCGGTTGATTTTTATTATGGAAATTTCTATCATATCTCGCAAAATGAGACAGATTAGCTTTAATTTTGCAATCACAAGGAAAGAGAAATGAAAATATTACATATTTCAGATACACATGGACACCATCGACGCTTGCGTGAACTTCCTGATGCTGACATAATAGTCCATTCAGGCGATTTCACAATGGGTGGCACTGAATCCGAAGCCATAGATTTCATGAACTGGCTGTGCGACCTGCCGTATGCCCACAAGATTTTCATCTGTGGTAATCATGATGATTGTCTTTACGGTGCCAACATCAGCGGTCTTGACCAAAACGTGTATTATCTCTGCAACTCAGGCATTGAGATTGATGGCGTAAAGTTCTATGGCGTGCCGATGTTCATGGGGGATTGTGTCACCTACCGGCAGGAACGCAATATCAAAAGGATTCCGTCTGATATTGATGTCCTAATAACTCATGCGCCGGCATACGGAGTCCTCGATTTCGATGACAATATCAACTACGGGGATGAGCTATTACTGACTAAGATTTTAGAAATTCAGCCACAGCTGCATCTATTCGGTCACATCCACGCCCGGCATGGCATTGTAAAGGAGCACGACATTACTTTTTCTAACGGAGCAATTATGAATTTCGATTATTCCAACCTTTCCCTGCCAAACTTATTGACAATATAGCATCAGAATACGGCTTATCAGGAACCTTAGATAAAGATACGGTCAAAAAACTAAGAAATTTTTACGACCTTTGCATTTGGATAGACACAAGTGCATCCCTCGACATTTCAGAACACAAGAAGCGCCATGCTCACGGTGACGTATGGCGCCTTGTCAAACACCGCTGACGCCCATCCGGCATCTTTCTTCTCTTCACTTCTTCTCATCTGTCTCATAGCCGTTCCATTTACAATATCCGCTTTAATAATCTCGCGCATTTGCCCGATTTAGACTGCAAATTTACCTAATTTTCAAGAGAGAAGCTATTGAGACTTGCACAGTTCCGAAATTCTTCATAATTTTGCGTAATCAATTACGCAATTAAATACATATATCACATGGATTTCTTTGAACGCACAGGCAAAATGGCTATCGGCAGCCGGCTGAGGGTCTTGACAGAAACAATGACTCGCGATGCCGCAAGCATATACGGACTTTACGGTGTTGAAATAAAACCCAAATGGTTTCCTGTATTTTACTCGCTGACCGACGAACAGCCCAAAAGCGTCACCGCAATTGCAAAGGAAATAGGACAATCCCACCCATCAGTAAGCACAATCGTTAAGGAAATGATCGCAGCAGAGCTTATCGTGGAGATTGACGACAAGGCAGACCGCCGATGCACGCTCATCACGCTTACCGAATATGGCAAAAGCCTCTCGCAAGAACTCATAGCGCAGCTACGCGATGTCGAGCGCGCAGTCGAGCAGATCTCGGCTGAGTGCGACAACGACCTGTGGGCGGCAATCGCCGATTGGGAGAAAGCCCTCCGACGCAAATCCATACTTGAGCGAGTCAGGGAAATAAAGGAGAGCCGCGAACATTCGGAAGTGGAGATCATCGAGTATCAGCCTCAATACAAAAAAGCGTTCTACGAACTCAACCGCAAATGGATAGAACTATATTGGGAGCTCGAGCCGCATGACATCGAAGTCCTGGAAAATCCCGAAAAACATATCCTGGAAAAAGGCGGTCAAATATTCGTCGCCCTCTACAACGGATTCCCCGTTGGAGTGTGCGCGCTCTGCCCCATGCCCGAAGAATCGGTTTACGACTTTGAGTTGGCAAAACTCGCCGTCAACAATTCCATCCGGCGGAAAGGAATAGGACACCGACTTTGCGACGCGGTCATAAACAGAGCACGGGAACTGGGCGGCAAAACGCTCTTCCTTGAAAGCAACACCCGCCTCAAACCTGCGATAGCCCTTTACCGTAAACTCGGATTCAAAGAATTGCCCGAATACCATCCGGCATACGCCCGTGGCGACATACAAATGGAATTATCACTCTAATACTCAATTATATGAAAACCAAAGTATTTGTACGACGTGAAGACGCGCTCAAAAAAACATTCAAGGGAGTAAATCTTGACTCACTTGCTGTGGGAGAAAAGTCAATGGTCACAAAAATGAACTATGTGAAAGGCAACTTCGCCACCCTCCACACTCATCCCCACGAACAGTGCGGCTATGTCATCTCAGGCGAATACCGTCTCATAGTGGACGGCGAAGAGAAGATCGACGTAATAATGCGTCCCGGCGACACATACGCGATCCCGGGCAACACGCCTCACTCCTTTGAGGTGATCGAGGGCGGAGAAGTCATCGATGTGTTCACACCCCATCGAGAAGACTATTTGTGAAAATACTTTTTGATTGTGTGCCGATGCCTGTTCCCGCCTGTTGCACCAAGGCGGGGCGGGCAGGGCATAAAAAAAGCTTTCCGCGATGGAAAGCTTTTTTTTGAGTGGGCGTTGAGGGATTCGAACCCCCGACCCTCTGCTTGTAAGGCAGATGCTCTGAACCAGCTGAGCTAAACGCCCGAAAGTCGGTTGCTTCACGAAGAACAGGAATCTGTATTTTGGTGGGCGTTGAGGGATTCGAACCCCCGACCCTCTGCTTGTAAGGCAGATGCTCTGAACCAGCTGAGCTAAACGCCCGTGTTCTTCGTAAAAGCGATGCAAAGTTAAGGGTATTTTTTGAAATGTCCAAACTTTTTGCAAAAAAAATCACAATTCTCTCACATTTATTGCGTAATTTTGTGGTCTACATTCATTTCATCAACTCATATCAGCAATATGCAACTGACCCAACTCACCGCCATTTCTCCTGTTGACGGACGTTACCGCAACAAGTGCGCAAGTCTTGACAATTATTTTTCAGAGTACGCGCTCATACGCTATCGCGTGAGAGTCGAAGTGGAATATTTCATCTCTCTTTGCGAGATTTCCCTCCCCCAGCTCGCAGGGGTGGACCACACCGTATTCCCGGAATTGCGAAAGATATATCAGGATTTCACGACTGACGACGCGATGAAGATCAAAGAGATCGAATCAGTCACAAACCACGACGTAAAAGCTGTCGAATATTTCATCAAAGAGCAGTTTGACCGTCTGGGACTCTCTCAATATAAGGAATTCATCCACTTCGGGCTCACATCGCAGGACATCAACAACACTGCCGTACCCTTGTCGATCAAGGAAGCCCTTGACCAGGTTTACCGCCCGGCGCTGATGGAGCTCGTGGAGCACCTCGAAAACCGTGCCGACGAATGGCAGGAGCTGCCCATGCTCGCAAAGACCCACGGACAGCCCGCATCGCCCACCCGTCTCGGCAAAGAGATACGCGTGTTCACCTATCGTCTACGCCAACAGATAAAGCTTCTCGACGCAACCCCTATCAGTGGAAAATTCGGCGGCGCCACAGGCAATTTCAACGCCCACCTCATCGCTTACCCCAACATCGACTGGCGCGCGTTTGGTAAAAAATTCCTCATGGAGAAGCTCGGCATCGAGCGTGAGGAGTACACCACACAGATTTCAAACTACGACAACCTTGCGGCATTGTTCGACGCATTGCGCCGCATCAACACCATCATCCTCGACCTCGACAAAGACTTCTGGCAATACATCTCGATGGAATATTTCAAGCAGAAGATCAAAGCCGGCGAGGTAGGTTCATCGGCAATGCCCCACAAGGTGAACCCCATCGACTTCGAGAACTCGGAAGGCAACCTCGGCATCGCCAACGCTCTGCTCGACCATCTCGCCACCAAGCTGCCGGTGTCACGTCTTCAGCGCGACTTGACCGACTCGACAGTGCTGCGTAACATCGGTGTGCCCCTCGCCCACATCCTCATCGCATTCAGCTCAACGCTGAAAGGGCTCAACAAGCTCCTTCTCAACGAAGAGGCTATCAACCGCGACCTCGACAATATGTGGAACGTGGTAGCCGAAGCAATCCAGACCATCCTGCGCCGTGAAGGCTATCCCAAGCCCTACGAAACCCTCAAGGAGCTGACACGCGTCAACACCACAGTGACCGCCGAGAGCATCGCAGCGTTCATCGACACACTCAACGTGACCGACGCAGTCAAGGAGGAGCTGAAAAAGATCACTCCCCACTCCTATACCGGATACTAATACGGCATAGCGCCACATAACGCAAACTTTTACATTTTGACGGACGTTTTACCATGGAACACCAGGCGGTAGAGCGTCCGTCACTGTTTTCCAACATATATAAACAACACACTAAAATGGCACAAATTTACACCTCACTCATCGAGCTGATCGGCAATACACCGCTGCTCGAAGCAGTAAACATCGAACGTGCAAAAGACCTGAAAGCCCGGCTGCTTGTGAAAATCGAATCATTCAATCCCGGCGGAAGCGTCAAAGACCGCGCGGCACTCTCCATGATCGAGGATGCTGAAAAAAACGGCATACTCAAGCCCGGCGCGGTCATCATCGAGCCCACAAGCGGCAACACCGGCATAGGACTTGCATGGGTAGGTTCGCTGAAAGGTTACAAAGTAATCCTCACAATGCCCGAAACAATGAGCCAGGAACGCCGTAATCTGCTCAAAGCCTACGGAGCCGAACTCATACTCACTCCGGGATCCGAAGGGATGAGCGGTGCCATAAAACGTGCTGAGGAGCTTCGCGACTCAACACCCGGAGCCGTGATTCTCCAACAGTTCAACAACCCCTCCAACCCCGAAGCCCATGTCAAAACCACTGCCGAAGAGATATGGCGCGACACGGAAGGCACGGTCAATATCCTCGTCGCAGGTGTCGGAACCGGAGGAACCGTTTCAGGAACCGGAGCGGCTTTGAAACGCCACAATCCCGCAATAAAGGTGGTAGCGGTAGAACCCGCCGACTCGCCCGTGCTGTCGGGCGGCAAACCCGGTCCACACAAGATACAGGGCATCGGAGCCGGATTCGTGCCCCGCAACTACAATCAGGAAATTGTCGACAGCGTAGTCACCGTGACCAACGATGAAGCATTCCAAGGAGCGCGTCTGTTGGCAAAAGAAGAGGGATTGCTCGCCGGCATATCATCCGGAGCTGCCCTCTACGCAGCCATCTCGCTCGCCCAACGCGAAGAGAACGCCGGCAAAACAATCGTGGTCATTCTCCCCGACACCGGCGAACGCTACCTGTCGACCCCGCTGTTTTCATAAGGGATTTCTTTAATGCAAAGATTATCACAATGTTAAAACAAAATAACGTCAGAACTATCCTCTGATATATATTGTTATAACTGCTGAATTATGAAAACTAAAAAAACTTTGCACATGAACTTACTGAAATCCACCAAGTTACTCGCAGCACTTCTTTTATCGTCAAGCGCCGCGGTCTATCTTACATCCTGTAGCGATGATGATGACCACGACTTCACCCCCACTACCGATTTCGTTAACGAGCTGAATAAGCTATATCCCAACGTAGATGCCGAGTGGGAGACACGCCACAATAACTATCGCGTGGCAGAATTCGACAAGATGGGCGACGAATATGAGGTGTGGTTCTCCAAAGAGGGACAATGGGTTATGACCGAAATCGACTACGAGGCACCCTACACCAATGTTCCCGCCGACATCATGACGGCATTCTACGGTTCGGAATACGGAGAGTGGGCGATTGACGACATCGATTACTACGAGCGTGCAAGCGACTCTTTCTACATCTTTGACGTGGAGCAGCGCGGACAGTACGACATGGACGTATATTTCGACGCCGACGGCAATTTCATCAAAGCCGAACGCGACACCGACATCGACATACGCCCGTCGACCGTAATAAAATAATCTTAGCTGATTGATATTGCAAGGAGCGTTGCCCGTTTTGATCGGGTAACGCTCTTTTGCGTGTGATATCGGCAGAAAGGGTGTCGGGCTGATGATTCTTTCAGAATCAATCATTAATAATTCGCTTTCCGGGCGTCTCGCTACGCTCGGCACCCGGCTAAACATGGATGAATCCTTTCGGATTCGTGGTGGAGATGCGGTCAGTATGACCGCAAGAGCTTAGCCCAGTATGTAGCGCCAGCGGAATGCTGGGTATCGTGATACCAACCCCATTTTGAGTTCCGTAGGAACGATACAATTGTATCGCTCTTACAGAGCTTAATTAAATTTCGGATCCATTTTCCCGGCATTGCGCTGACGCTATATGCCGGGCTAAGCTATTTCGGTCATACAGACCGCGCCGAAGATACTTCCGCTCGGCAAAGTCCAAATAAATTTGGCTTTGCTCTCGACTTATTCGTATCTTTGCACCAACAATGACATCTACAATAGAACGAGGCGATATCAGAACGCCGCGTATAGCGGCGATAGGAATGTTTGACGGGGTCCACACAGGGCACCGCCACCTCATCGACACGCTCATCACCCACGGCAACCGGCTCAATCTATCGCCGGTAGTAGTGACATTTGCCAACCATCCCCGCGACCTCATCCATCCCAAGGAGGCGCCTTCAATGCTCACCACCCCCGATGAACGGTGCCGCCACCTTGCCGCGACGTCAATCGAGGGGATTATCATGCTCCCGTTTGACGACGAGTTGCGGCGTATGTCGGCATTTGATTTCCTGAAAATGCTGCGTGACGACTACAATGTCAGGGCATTGGTGCTCGGATTCAACAATCATTTCGGACATGACCACCCCACGGAGGAAGCCGAATATGACGCATTGGGGGAACGTGCCGGAGTAAAGATATTCCATGCAGGGGAATACCGCGACGGCTCAGGGGATAAAATAAGCTCGTCGGTGATACGCAAATTGCTCCTTAATGGCGATATCACTCCTGCCAATGTGATGCTCGGTTATCGCTACCGCCTGTCGGGCACAGTGGTGCATGGTAAAGAGCTGGGACGCACCATCGGGTTTCCCACCGCCAATATTCTGCCATCAAGTCCCCGGCGGCTTGTGCCGGCAAACGGGGTATATGCCGTAAGAGCGCATCTATCAGACGGCTCAGTATATCCTGCAATGGTGAATATAGGTCATCGCCCCACGGTGGACTCCCCTACGGCACCGAAAAGCATCGAGGCTCACATAATAGGCTTCCACGGCTCCATTTATGGCGAGACCGTGGAACTGGAATTCATAAAATTTCTACGCAAAGAACGCCGCTTCGATTCCCTCGACGAGCTTCGCCATCAACTGACCCTTGATGCAGAAACCGCCAAGACAATCAACGCGGATTGAATGGAGGATGTGACGGGATCCCCGAGCCCGACAACGATGGCGGCTTCGTGTTGGTGACTTGTGCACTGAGCCAATTTCAAGCAGTCTCCCAGATCATTTTCTGAAACTTAGCGAAGTGTACTTCGGGCGACTCCATCTGCTTC
>CAJUTE010000069.1 GCA_910589555.1 uncultured Muribaculum sp. | reverse complement strand
TTTAACAAGATTGAGGAACGCAATCAAAGCTCAGCACAGAGTAGTAGAGATTCCTGCCTCAAACTTGAAAAAAGAAATCACAAAGATTCTTTTTGAACAGGGCTACATTCTTAACTACAAGTTTGTAGAGGGTGAAAATCCCGCAGGCACTATCAAGATTGCCTTGAAATATGACCCCGTTGACAAGGTTAACGCTATCAAGAGCCTTAAACGAGTGTCACGTCCCGGTCTCCGTCAGTACACTGGCTACAAAGATATGCCCCGTGTGCTCAATGGTTTAGGTATTGCAATCCTTTCCACTTCCAAAGGTGTCATGACCAATAAGAAGGCTCGTGAACTTAAAGTGGGCGGCGAGGTATTATGCTATGTTTATTAATCTTTAAAAGGAGGAATTAACAATGTCAAGAATAGGTAAAGCCCCCATTGAAATACCCGCCGGAGTTACAGTAACCGTTAAGGACGATGTAGTAACTGTAAAAGGACCTAAGGGAGAACTTTCTCAGAAAATCAATCCTGATCTCACTGTGAGCATCGAAGACGGACACGTCACTTTGACCCGTCCTTCTGACGACCGCGAGCACCGCGCTCAGCACGGTCTCTACCGCGCGCTCATCCATAACATGGTTGTGGGCGTGTCGCAGGGTTACCGTAAGGAGATGGAGCTTGTCGGAGTAGGTTATCGTGCCACTTCTGAAGGTCAGGTTCTTGAGCTCGCGCTCGGATTCTCCCACGCTATATTTATCAAGCTTCCTAAGGAAGTTAAGGTTGAAGCCAAGACAGAGCGTAATAAGAATCCTCTTATTATCCTTGAAAGTGATGACAAGCAGCTTCTTGGACAGGTTTGCGCCAAGATCCGTTCACTCCGTAAGCCTGAACCTTACAAGGGCAAGGGTATTAAGTTTGTCGGTGAAGTTATCCGTCGTAAGTCTGGTAAGTCGGCAGGTGCTAAATAATTAAAGTAGACAGAATCATGATATCAAAGATACAAAGAAGAAATAAGATCAAGACACGTATCCGTGGTAAAGTGTCTGGCACCGCCGCTCGTCCCCGCATGACGGTGTTCCGCAGCAACAAGCAGATTTATGTACAGCTCGTTGACGACCTTGAAGGTAAGACTCTTGTAGCCGCATCTTCCAAGGGACTTGAAGGTGGAACAAAGACTGAGATCGCAGCCAAGGTAGGTAAAGCCGCTGCTGAGAAGGCTCTCGCCGCCGGTATCACTGAAGTAGTATTCGACCGTAATGGCTATCTTTTCCATGGTCGTGTTAAATCATTAGCTGACGCTGCTCGCGAAGGCGGACTTAAATTTTAAGAATCATGGCAAATAAGAATAACAGAGTAAAATCTACCAACGATATCGAGTTGAAAGATCGTCTTGTAGCCATCAACCGTGTAACCAAGGTGACCAAGGGTGGACGCACATTCACCTTTGCCGCTATCGTGGTTGTTGGTAACGAGGACGGAATCGTAGGCTGGGGTCTGGGTAAAGCCAATGAGGTGACTGCAGCTATCGCCAAGGGCGTTGAAGCTGCCAAGAAGAATCTTATCCGTGTTCCGGTTCACAAGGGCACCATCCCTCACGAACAGGAAGCTAAGTTCGGCGGTTCTCGCGTGATCCTCAAGCCGGCGTCTCACGGTACCGGAGTAAAGGCCGGTGGTGCGATGCGTGCCGTGTTGGAGAGCGTAGGTATCACCGACGTGCTTGCAAAGTCCAAGGGCTCATCTAACCCTCACAACCTTGTGAAGGCTACTATTGAAGCTCTCGGTGAGATGCGCAGCCCGCTTCAGGTTGCCCAGAATCGCGGTATATCTCTCGAAAAAGTATATAACGGTTAAATCAGCTTGAATCATGGCAAAAATTAAAATCACTCAGATTAAGAGCCGCATCAACGCTCCCAAAGTGCAGAAGCTTACGCTCGACGCGCTTGGATTGAAAAAAATGCATCACTCGGTTGTAAAGGAGAACACCCCCGACGTGATGGGTATGGTTAACCGTGTTCGTCACCTCGTAGAAGTGACCAACGCATAAAACTTACGATCATATTATGGAACTAAATACCATTCAACCCGCAGTAGGGTCAAACAAGAAGAAAACCCGCATCGGTCGTGGACCGGGTTCTGGCAAGGGTGGCACATCTACCCGTGGTCACAAGGGAGCCAAGTCTCGTTCAGGTTATTCACAGAAGGTAGGTTTCGAAGGTGGTCAGATGCCTCTTCAGCGTCGTTTGCCTAAGTTCGGTTTCAAGAACTTCAACCGCGTTGAATATAAGGGTATCAACATCGGCACCATCGAGGAACTTGCTGCTGCGAGGAATCTCAACAAGGTTGGTCTTGAAGAGCTCCGCGCTGCCGGATTCGTATCCAGCAAGCAGCTTGTCAAGATTCTCGCCAGCGGTACTATCACCCGTGCAATCGCAGTTGAAGCCAACGCGTTTTCTCAGGCAGCCCAGAAGGCTATCGAGGCAGCCGGCGGTTCAATCGCTAAAGTTTAACTGTGATGAGATTTATCCAAACTATAAAGAACATCTGGACAATCGAAGAGCTGCGTAAGCGTCTTCTCATAACATTCATGTTGGTATTCGTATACCGACTTGGATGTTATGTCGTGTTGCCGGGCATTCACCCCGACGACCTTGACGCGCTTGCCAACTTTACGTCAGGCAGCGGTCTTATGCAGCTTCTCGATATGTTTTCCGGAGGTGCTTTCTCCCAGGCTTCAATCTTTGCGCTGGGTATCATGCCTTACATCACTGCGTCAATCGTGATCCAGCTGCTGGGCATGGTGCTTCCTTCTTTCCAGAAGATGCAGAGAGAGGGAGAGAGCGGCCGCCAGAAACTTAACCAGTACACACGTTATCTTACCGTCCTGATTCTTTTGCTTCAGGGTCCTGCCTATCTCGTCAACCTGCAATATCAGGTCAACGCAGCCGGTGGCGCTGCCACTATGGGTTTCTGGACTATCGCTTATCTGACGGTGATTCTCGCAGCGGGCTCCATGTTTATCATGTGGCTTGGTGAGCGTATCACTGACCGCGGTATCGGTAACGGCATCTCTTTCATTATCCTCGTGGGTATCATCGCCCGCCTTCCGCAGGCTCTCTACTTCGAGTTCGTGAGCCGTCTGCCCGGTTCTACCGGTTCTGAGGGCGGTCTTGTGATGTTTATCGTAGAGCTTGTGTTGCTTTTCGCTGTGACTGTAGGCGCAGTGCTTCTCGTTCAGGGAACACGCAAGGTGCCTGTGCAGTATGCTAAGCGCATTGTCGGCAACAAGCAGTACGGAGGCGCTCGCCAGTATATACCCTTGAAGGTTAATGCCGCCGGTGTTATGCCTATCATCTTCGCTCAGGCGATTATGTTTATTCCTATCACTCTTGCCGGATTCGGATCTCATGAGAACAGCATTTTCGTGAAATTCTCCGACATCAATGGTTTGGCATATAACATAACCTACTTTATCCTCATTGTGGCGTTCACTTACTTCTATACCGCCATTACTGTGCGTCCCGCTCAGATGGCAGAAGACATGAAGCGCAACAATGGTTTCATCCCGGGCATCAAACCCGGCAAGAAGACTGTGGAGTATCTTGACTCGATCATGTCACGCATCACTCTTCCGGGATCGCTGTTCCTTGGAATAGTGGCGGTAATGCCTGCATTCGCGCGCCTTTTCGGTGTCAGCCAGAATTTCGCCCAGTTCTTCGGAGGCACATCGTTGCTGATTCTCGTTGGTGTCGTGCTCGACACACTCCAGCAGATTGAGTCGCATCTTATGATGCATCACTACGATGGCTTGATGAAAGACGGTAAAATCAAAGGCCGTACTACCGGCAGTGCATATTAATTAGACGCTTTAATCCCGCTGATTCAATGATTTATCTGAAGACACCCGAAGAAATCGAATTAATGCGTGAGGCAGGTACACTCCTCAGCCGCACACTTGGCGAACTCGCCAAGTGGGTGGCTCCGGGAGTTACTACTTTGAAGCTTGACACAATCGCCCGCGAGTTCATGCTCGACAACGGCGGCAAGCCCTCTTGTCTCGGCTACGGTGGATTTCCAGGAACTCTCTGCATAGAAGTCAATGAAACGGTAGTCCATGGCTTTCCGTCCAATTATGCTCTCCGCGAGGGGGACATTGTGGGGATTGACACTGTCGTGGAGCTCAACGGATATAACGCCGATATGTGCTACACTTTCCCGGTGGGGAATGTCGCCCCTGAGGTGATGCAGCTCCTTAAGGTCACCAAAGAGTCTCTTTACAAGGGTATCGAGGTGTGCAAGGAGGGAAACCGCATCGGTGATGTGGCAAACGCTGTCCAGACCTATTGTGAACGCCATGGTTATTCTATCGTGCGCGAGATGTGTGGACACGGAATCGGCAAAAGCATGCATGAAGATCCCGAAGTGCCCAATTACGGCAGGAAAGGGATGGGCCCGCTTATCAAAAACGGTATGTGCATCTGCATAGAGCCCATGGTCAATATGGGTAAACGCAACATTGTGATTGAGAAGGACGGATGGCAGTGCCGCACCCGCGACCGTCAGCCTTCTGCCCACTTCGAGCACACTGTGGCGATACTCGGTGGAAAGACACAGGTGCTGACCACGTTTGACTATATTGAAGAAGTATTAGGAGAAAAAGCAATTTAATATTATTATATGGCAAAACAAGCTGCAATAGAACAAGACGGTACAATAGTGGAAGCATTGAGCAATGCAATGTTCCGAGTGGAATTGGAAAACGGGCACGAGATCACAGCCCACATATCCGGAAAGATGCGTATGCATTACATCAGGATATTGCCCGGCGACAAAGTGCGCGTAGAGATGTCTCCCTATGACTTGTCCAAAGGCAGAATTGCGTTTAGATACAAATAATAAAATAAACATAGATATGAAAGTAAGAGCCTCAATCAAGAAGCGTACTCCGGACAGCAAAATCGTCCGTCGTAAAGGTCGTCTTTACGTAATTAATAAGAAAAATCCCAAGTATAAACAGCGTCAAGGATAATTTTTGTTATTTTTGCAGAAAATTTAGTCAATCAATATGGCAGTTAGAATCGTGGGAGTGGATCTCCCCCAGAACAAAAGAGGTGAAATCGCCTTGACTTATATCTTCGGCATCGGCCGCAGCGCCGCAAACTCTATCCTTGAGAAAGCCGGAGTGGACAAAAACATCAAAGTAAAAGACTGGACCGACGCTCAGGCAGCAGCTGTCCGCGAAGTAATCGGCCGCGATCACAAAGTAGAGGGAGACCTCCGCAGCGAAATCCAGCTTAACATCAAGCGATTGATGGATATTGGATGCTACCGTGGCATTCGTCACCGTATCGGCTTGCCCGTGCGTGGACAGAGCACCAAGAACAATGCCCGCACTCGCAAGGGTCGCAAGAAAACAGTCGCAAACAAGAAGAAAGCTACAAAATAATAAATTAGTATGGCAAAAAAGACAGTCGCAGCAAAGAAGAGAAATGTCAAGGTTGACGCCAACGGTCAACTTCATGTACACTCATCTTTCAACAACATTATCGTGTGCTTAGCCAATTCAGAAGGTCAGGTGATCTCATGGTCAAGCGCCGGTAAGATGGGCTTCCGTGGCTCTAAAAAGAACACCCCCTATGCTGCTCAGATGGCAGCTCAGGATTGCGCAAAGGTTGCTTATGACCTCGGTCTGCGCAAGGTGAAAGCTTATGTGAAAGGACCCGGCAATGGCCGTGAGTCAGCTATCCGCACCGTGCATGGCGCCGGTATCGAAGTTACTGAAATCGTTGACGTAACTCCGCTTCCGCACAACGGTTGCCGTCCTCCCAAACGTCGTCGCGTATAATTATTCCGCAACTTCTATATTACTTTCACTAATCTATCAACAGCGGCTAATGACTCTGAAGCGTCTCTGAATGTGAATAGACCACAATTTTATCACCTCTCTGTGGTCGCGGCTGCACTAAGGCGGCGAACCAAAGTCATGTAACCCGAATTTAAGAATCAGAAAATGGCAAGATATACAGGTCCAAAAACAAAAATCGCCCGTAAGTTCGGCGAACCTATCTTCGGTGCTGACAAAGTTCTTTCTCGCAAGAACTATCCTCCGGGCCAGCACGGCGTAAACAAGCGCCGCAAGTCTTCGGAGTATGGCGTACAGCTCCGTGAGAAGCAGAAAGCCAAATATACTTATGGCGTTCTTGAGAAGCAATTCCACAACCTATTCGATCGTGCTTCACGCACTAAGGGTATCACCGGTGAAGTGCTTCTTCAGCTTCTCGAATCTCGTCTTGACAACGTAGTATACCGTCTCGGTATTGCTCCCACCCGCGCAGCTGCTCGCCAGCTCGTCCTTCACCGTCACATCACAGTCAACGGTCAGGTCGTGAACATCGCATCTTATCAGGTGCAGCCCGGCGACATCGTAGGTGTGCGTGAACGCTCTAAATCTCTTGAAGTCATCGCCGACGCTCTTGCAGGTTTCAACCACAGCAAGTATCCTTGGCTCGAATGGGACGAAAGCGCTAAGGCAGGCAAGCTTCTTCACGTGCCTGCTCGCGAAGATATCCCTGAAAACATCAAGGAACAGTTAATCGTCGAGTTGTATTCTAAATAATCAATTATAAACACGTAGATCCATGGCTATTTTAGCATTTCAGAAACCTGACAAAGTTGTCATGTTGGAGGCCGACAATTTCTTCGGTAAGTTCGAGTTCAAGCCATTGGAACCCGGATATGGCATAACCGTGGGAAATGCGCTTCGCCGCATTCTCCTTTCATCCCTTGAGGGATATGCTATCTCTACCATCCGCATCGATGGTGTGAAGCATGAGTTTGATACTATCCCGGGTGTCAAGGAAGATGTGACCAACATCATCCTCAACCTCAAGAAAGTTGATCTCAAGCAAACCGTTGAAGGCACCGACTCCGAAAAGGCGACTATATCAGTGTCAGGTCAGGAGGTGTTCAAAGCCGGTGATATTGGCAAGGTGCTTTCCGGATTTGAGGTATTGAATCCCGACCAAGTCATTTGTCATTTGGATCCCGGTACAAGTTTTCAGCTTGACATTACCATCAACAAAGGTCGTGGCTGGGTACCCGCAGAAGAAAACGCTTCACCTGCCGACGCTATAGACGTGATCGCTATCGACTCTATCTATACGCCCATCAAAAATGTGAAGTATACAGTTGAGAACTTCCGCGTTGACCAGAAGACCGACTACGAAAAATTGATTATTGAGATAACCACCAACGGTTCGATCCTTCCTAAGGATGCCCTTAAGGAAGCAGCAAAGATTCTTATTTATCACTTCATGCTCTTCTCTGACGAGAAGATCACTCTCGAAACTACCGAGGCTGACAGCAATGAAGAATTTGACGAAGAAGTGCTCCGTATGCGTCAGCTCCTCAAGTCTAAATTGGTCGATATGGATCTTTCTGTCCGCGCGCTTAACTGTCTTAAGAGCGCTGAAGTCGAAACTCTTGGCGAACTCGTGGTATTCAACAAGACTGACCTCTTGAAATTCCGCAACTTTGGTAAGAAATCTCTCACCGAGCTCGATGAGCTGCTGGCTAATCTCAACCTTTCGTTCGGAATGGACATTTCAAAGTATAAATTAGATAAAGAGTAATAACGATGAGACATAATAAATCTTTCAACCACCTTGGTCGCAAAAAAGCTCACCGCGACGCAATGCTCGCCAACATGACCATTTCGCTCATCATGCACAAGCGCATTTTCACTACGCTTGCTAAGGCTAAGGCCCTCCGCATGTATGCCGAACCGCTCATCAACCGAGCTAAGGAGGACACAACCCCCAACCGTCGTTTGGTTTTCAGCCACCTGCAAAATAAGGAGGCTGTCACCGAACTCTTCCGTGAAATCTCACAGAAGATCGCTAACCGCAACGGTGGATACACCCGTATCCTCAAAACCGGCAACCGTCTTGGTGACAACGCTAAGACTTGCTTCATTGAACTCGTTGACTACAATGAGGCAATGCTCAAGGACAACTCTGCAAAGAAAGCCGGCCGCACCCGCCGCAGCCGCAAGAGCAACGCCGAAAAGGCAGCTCCCGCAGCCGAGGCTCCTGCTACTGAGGCTCCTGCAGCAGAAACTCCCGCCGCAGAATAAATTATTCATACAATATGAAGGAAGAGAGGGATCGGAATTGAATCGGATCCCTCTCTTTTTTGTCATTGCAAAATACTAATATTATAAAGAACTCTTTATTTTTCGTTGACGATGAAAAAATTTATTATCTTAGCTGTCTTTGTGTTGGCAGCAGCGATCGGGCTCCATGCTCAGACCGATACTCTTGCCCTCAGCTATACCACCCCTGACTATGCCGATCCATTCCTGAAGAACTTGTGTGAGTTGCAGAATGTGTCGCAGCTTGGGGTCACCGTTTCCGGGAAATCTTTGAACGGCAGGAAATTGATCTACCGCTGTCACCGTGTGCTTAATGGCTCGCCGTCGATAGTGGTGGAGACTCCCAAGGCGACTACGGTGAAAAGCGACAGTATAAGACTCATATTGGGCGCGCGTCCGATAGACTCCGACAGCGTGTTTATCGCACTTGAGGGTCCTGTGCTTTTCAAAAGCGGGATAGCTGTTGCGACCGACCGGTGCATATTGATGGAGACTTATCCGGCGCATCCGGTCTCTGTGAATGACACAATCCCGATCATGGCATACACCACCGGGATTCCTCAGCGTATGAATTTAGGAGGCAAGACTATGGAGGTGACGTACTATTGCGGACTTCGGGATGCGTGTGTTCATCCATTGGAATGGTATGAAAAATATGGCATCAAGGATTTCATCTATTATGACGTGATCTTCTTGCCGTAATCTCATCATGGAGGTTATTTTGTAATCTATAACCTTAATAATGAAAAATTATGGGGCAAAATCCCATTTTTTTTGTAACTTTGTGACTTGATATTATGACCAAAATTTAAAAGCAACATAATTTATTTAAGTTACATTATGAAAATTGAAAAAATCATTGGACGTGAAGTCCTTGACTCTCGTGGCAACCCCACTGTAGAAGTTGATGTGATTCTTGAGTCAGGCGCATTTGGCCGCGCTTCAGTTCCTTCTGGTGCATCTACCGGTGTTAACGAAGCTCTTGAGCTCCGCGATGGCGACAAAAGCCGTTATATGGGAAAAGGTGTTACTAAGGCTGTAGCTAACGTAAACGGTCCTATCGCTGCCGCTCTCGTAGGTATGTCTGCCCTCGACCAGATTAAGATTGACGAAACTATGATCGCTCTTGACGGCACTGAAACCAAGTCCAACCTCGGAGCCAACGCCATCCTTGGCGTGTCGCTTGCTGTGGCTAAGGCTGCTGCCGACTATCTCGATCTTCCCCTTTACAAATACATCGGCGGATGCAACTCTTACGTTCTCCCCGTGCCCATGATGAACATCATCAACGGTGGCGCTCACTCTGACGCTCCCATCGCATTCCAGGAATTCATGATCCGTCCTATCGGCGCTTGCTGCTTCAAGGAAGGCATCCGCATGGGTACTGAGGTGTTCCACAACCTCAAGTCAGTTCTCAAAGAACGCGGTCTTTCTACAGCTGTAGGTGATGAAGGAGGTTTCGCTCCCAACCTCGACGGCACTGAAGATGCGCTCAACGTGATCATCAAGGCTATCGAAAAGGCAGGTTACGTTCCCGGAAAGGATGTTACTATCGGTCTTGACTGTGCTTCTTC
Source organism: uncultured Muribaculum sp. (assembly GCA_910589555.1). GTDB lineage: Bacteria > Bacteroidota > Bacteroidia > Bacteroidales > Muribaculaceae > Muribaculum. The sequence continues at coordinate 1,985 of CAJUTE010000069.1, read as the reverse complement.
TGAGTTCTACAAAGATGGTATCTATGACTACACCTGGAAGCAGGCCGACGGTCCTAAGTATACTTCTGCTCAGCAGGCTGAATACCTCAAGGAACTCGTTGAGAAGTATCCTATCGATTCTATCGAAGATGGTATGGCTGAAAATGACTGGGAAGGCTGGAAGCTCCTCACTGAGCTTATCGGCGACCGTTGCCAGCTCGTGGGCGACGACTTGTTCGTTACCAACGTGAAGTACCTCGAAAAGGGTATCGAAATGGGTTGTGCTAACTCAATCCTCGTTAAGGTAAACCAGATCGGTTCACTCACCGAAACTCTTCGCGCCGTAGAACTCGCTCAGCGCAACGGCTACACCGCAGTTATCTCTCACCGTTCAGGTGAAACTGAGGATGCTACAATCGCTGACATCGCAGTTGCTACCAACGCCGGACAGATCAAGACCGGTTCTGCTAGCCGTTCTGACCGTATGGCTAAGTACAACCAGCTTCTCCGCATCCAGGAGCAGCTTGGCGACGCTGCCGCTTACGGCTACGGAAAGCGTACAAAAATGAAGAACTAATAATAGTTTTCCCATATACGCTAAGAGGCGTGCCCGCAGGCATGCCTCTTTTTTGTTTATTTGCTTTTTTTATTTGTCAACCGGTAATCACATCGGTCCCACGCATGGGCGTATCGATAAAATCATCCGCATGGCATTGAGCCGTGCTGTGTGATCAATCGGCGAGCCGCAACACTCTTATGCCAAGAGCCGAGCGGTTTCGGCGGAGATACTCCGATAGGGGATTCTTGTCCACTATTATTTTTCCTGCTGCCGACGACGCGTGCATCAAGTGGGGGAGTCCGTCGACAAAAGTCACGATGCCCATGTGCTGCACATCGAGTCCCGGAGTCTTGGTCACTATCAGCACCACATCACCGTTGCGCAGATTGTTCACCACCTCCTTCGAGCCGGTTTTCGTCGACTTTATATAAGGATAGCGGTGGCTGCGGTATCCACGCTCCACGTCGGTCATCTTGCGGTAGGTCGCGTCGTCCTTCAATGCCGGATACTTATCCCTGTTGGAGGTCATGAAATCGAGAGTCTTCACCTGGTGGGTGGTTTCGCCTATCTGATCGGTCACCTCCTTAAGATTTCCACGGTGCACATTGTCCACCACCCAGTCGCTTGCATAATGAAGTCTCGACGCGTAGCCGTTCACGCTCCCGTTGCGGTATCTCAATCTTTCGAGATTATATATGAAGTCACGCCATGACGTGCGGTTCTCCCCGAGAGTATAGGCAAGAGCGAGCATCGTCTCTACATAGGTGGTGCAATCAAATTCCTCCATGTCCACCACGAGAGCCTCTTCGCCGGTGCCGCTTTCAAGAGTGCCCCCCACGTAGGGCAGATTCAGGAACTGCTTGCCGAATGATTCTACGCGTGATTGAGCGCTTCCGGTAGGAATTTCTTGCTGCACCTTTAATAATACTTCGGTTATTTTTGTCGTGTCGGCAGCCTCGTTATGAAATTTCACATTTTGCATCGGCACGGCACACACGCCCGACAGGCATGAAAACATCATTATTATATTGAAAAAATTCCGTTTCCTCATAATTATATACAGTCTTGGTTTAATCATCTGATACAAAGTTACGAAATTCCATTTTCTCTTCAAATTTTTATCTGTCACAGCTGCGTGTTTGAAAAATTTTTGAAACTTTTTTGCGAAAATATTTGGAGGTTTCAAATAAAGTCCCTACCTTTGCACTCGCTTTTGAGAAGCAACCCTGACAAAGCAATAGAGATTGGATCGCAAGGGTGAACGAAAGTTCGAAAGTTAAAAATTCTGTTAAAAATTTTGCAGTTTAAAAATTTTGACTTAACTTTGCAAAACCTTTCCGCAAGTAAATTTGTTTTACTTGTTACGCTTCTGAAAAAGGAGTTGTGAAAGCGAAACCGAAGAACATTGACATGATTAAATAGACAAGAGTAGTACAAGAGCATTAAT
>CAJUTE010000068.1 GCA_910589555.1 uncultured Muribaculum sp. | reverse complement strand
TCCTATCGCTGAGAAATGGACCAACTACAAGGCTCATCAAAAGCTCGTGAACCCCGCCAACAAACGCCGCCTCGACATCATCGTGGTAGGTACCGGTCTTGCCGGAGCATCAGCAGCATCTTCGCTTGCTGAAATGGGATTCAACGTGCTCAACTTCTGTATTCAGGACTCACCCCGCCGCGCTCACTCTATCGCAGCCCAGGGTGGTATAAATGCAGCAAAGAATTACCAGAACGACGGCGACTCCGTGTACCGTCTATTCTACGACACCGTAAAGGGCGGCGACTACCGTGCCCGTGAAGCAAACGTATACCGTCTTGCCGAAGTGTCAAACAATATCATCGACCAGTGTGTGGCTCAGGGCGTTCCCTTCGCACGTGAATACGGCGGCCTTCTCGCCAACCGTTCATTCGGCGGCGCGCAGGTGTCACGTACTTTCTATGCTAAAGGACAGACAGGACAGCAGCTCCTTCTCGGCGCTTACTCTTCACTTAACCGCCAGATCAACCTCGGTAAGGTAAAGAGCTACAACCGCTATGAAATGCACGATGTAGTCATGATCGACGGTCGTGCCCGCGGTATCATCGCCAAAAACCTTGTGACAGGTAAATTCGAGCGTTTCGCGGCTCACGCCGTAGTTATCGCCACCGGCGGTTACGGAAACGCATACTTCCTTTCAACCAACGCCATGGGATGTAACTGTAGCGCGGCTATGGCTTGCTACCGCAAGGGAGCATATTTCGCCAACCCCGCTTACGTGCAGATCCACCCAACCTGTATTCCGGTGCACGGCGACCAGCAGTCAAAACTGACCCTCATGTCAGAGTCACTGCGTAACGACGGCCGCATCTGGGTGCCCAAGAAACTCGAAGACGCCAAGAAACTTCAGGCAGGCGAAATCAAGGGTTCACAGATTCCGGAAGAGGACCGCGACTATTATCTCGAACGCCGCTATCCTGCATTCGGTAACCTCGTGCCTCGCGACGTGGCTTCACGTGCCGCAAAAGAACGCTGCGACAAGGGCTTCGGCGTGAACAACACCGGTCTCGCCGTGTTCCTCGACTTCAGCGACGCCATCAACCGTCTCGGCATCGATGTAGTGCGCCAGCGTTACGGCAACCTCTTTGATATGTATGAAGAGATCACCGACGTAAATCCCGGCGAAGTAGGCTCAGAAATCAACGGAGAGACTTACTATAATCCGATGATGATCTTCCCCGCCATCCACTACACTATGGGTGGTATCTGGGTTGACTACGAATTGCAGACTTCTCTCAAGGGTCTGTTCGCAATCGGTGAGTGCAACTTCTCTGACCACGGTGCCAACCGTCTTGGCGCATCAGCGCTCATGCAGGGTCTTGCCGACGGATACTTCGTACTCCCCTACACTATCCAGAACTATCTTTCTGACCAGATCACTGTGCCACGCTTCTCTACCGACACAAAAGAGTTTGACGAAGCTGAGGCTAAGTGTATCGCAGCTCAGGATGCCCTGCTCAAAATCCAGGGTAAACGCTCGGTTGACTCAATCCACAAGGAACTGGGCCACATCATGTGGGAATACGTGGGAATGGGAAGAACCAAAGAGGGTCTTACCACTGCGTTGGAAAAACTCAAAGAGATCCGCAAGGAGTTCCAGACCAACCTCTATGTGCCCGGCACTGCCGAAGGCATGAACATCGAGCTTGACAAGGCATTCCGTCTTAACGACTTTATCACAATGGGCGAACTTATCGCGTATGACGCGCTCAACCGCAACGAAAGCTGCGGCGGACACTTCCGCGAAGAGTATCAGACCGAAGAGGGAGAAGCTAAGCGTGACGACCAGAACTATTTCTACGTGTCATGCTGGGATTATCAGGGCAGCGACGAAAAAGCGCCTGAATTGATCAAGGAACCTCTCCATTACGAGGCTATCAAGGTTCAAACCCGTAACTATAAGTCATAATCCTCAAATTTTTAGAAAGTAAACTCAAATGGCAAATATAACTGTTCAACTTAAGGTTTGGCGTCAAGCCGGACCGAAGGAAAAAGGCGAGTTCAAGACTTATACCGTTGAGACCGATACGGATACCTCTTTCCTTGAAACACTCGACATCCTTAACGAGCAACTCGTGGCAAACCACGAAGAGCCGATAGCATTTGACCATGATTGCCGCGAAGGTATATGCGGTATGTGCTCATTGTATATCAACGGTCACCCCCACGGTCCCGCTACAGGAGCCACCACCTGCCAATTGTATATGCGTCGTTTCAGCGATGGCGAGACCATCACTGTTGAACCTTGGCGCTCGGCAGCGTTCCCGGTAATCAAAGACTTGATGGTAGACCGCAACGCATTTGACAAAATCCAGCAGGCAGGCGGATACGTTTCGTTCAACTGCGGCGGCGCTCAGGATGCCAACTGCCTTCCCATCTCAAAGGTCAATGCCGACCTCGCCATGGACGCAGCCACCTGTATCGGTTGCGGAGCTTGCGTGGCTGCCTGCAAGAACGGATCAGCAATGCTCTTCGTTTCGGCAAAGGTGAGCCAGTTCGCTCTTCTTCCCCAAGGTCAGGTGGAACGCGCGCGCAGAGCCCGTGCCATGGTGAAGAAAATGGACGAGCTTGGTTTCGGTAACTGTACCAACACCGGCGCTTGCGCGGCTGAATGCCCCAAATGCATCTCTTTGAGCAACATCGCCCGCTTGAACCGCGAGTTCATCAAAGCCAAGTGCAAAGACTGATAATCTACACGTGAGTAATGGCTCAATAACCATTACTCGCACTTCTTCTAAATTTTTTCCATAAAACGGGAGAATGCCGTCAATTTTAGGCATTCTCCTTTTTTATTTTCTTCACATTTTTTGATAAATTTGCACTATAAAATTCTATACCATCATGAAGCTGACAGGGAAATCAATTTTAATAACGTCCAAGGACTATCTGATGATAATAGTCGGACTGTTTTGCTATGCTTTCGGATTCACGGCTTTCGTGCTACCTGAAAAAGTGGTTATCGGCGGTCTTGCCGGTGTAGGATCGTTGATATACTTCACCACAGGCATCCCCGTGGCAATATCATCCTATGCGCTTAACCTCACGCTGCTCGCCATTGCATTCCGCGTCGTGGGCAAGCAGTTTGTCATCCGCACAATATTCGGAGCCACATTCCTGTCGCTGTTCATCGGTATCCTGCAACCGCTCTTCCCCGAGCCGCTCATCCAGCAGCAGACATTCATGAATGTCATCCTCGGCGGCATCATGTGCGGAGTCGGAATCGGAATAGTGTTCATCCACAACGGAAGCACGGGAGGAACCGACATCGTGGCGGCAATGGTATCGAAAAAAAGCAATGTCTCAATAGGACGCATGATGATTTATTGCGACTTCACAATAATCTCGTCAAGTTTCCTGCTCTTTCATCAGATCGACAAAGTAATCTACGGTTTCCTGGTGACATTTCTGGCTTCGTTCATGTGCGACCAGATCATCAACAGCAATCGACAGGCAGTGCAATTTACCATAATCTCCAATAAATGGGAGGAAATAGCCGATGCCATCAACAATGTAGCCCACCGTGGTTGCACAGTGCTAAACGGCATGGGGTGGTACACTAAACGCGACGTGAAAGTCCTTCTCGTAATGTGCCGAAAAATAGAATCAGTCAACATATTCCGCATCATAAAGGCTATCGACAAGGATGCTTTTATCACACAAGGCAATGTGAACGGTGTTTACGGACAGGGATTTGACGAAGTTAAACTCAAAATAAAGTCAGAGCACATCCAATCTGAAGAGGAAACCCGCCGACAGCAGGCTGAAAAATTCATCAACAGTTAAAAAGTTGAAACAGGGCTTCGTTTGTTAATCAATATTGAAAATTTATTACATATTTTTACTAACTTTGCAGCCTGCATTTTAATAAGAGATACTATCCGACAGAATAGTTATCGCAACCTCTGAAACGCTATTGAATATATTATGAAGCTATTACAAGCTAAATTGGACAAGTACCAGGAACCGCAAAAAGCCAAGGCTGCGGGCGTTTATCCTTATTTCCGCGCCATCTCAAGCGAACAAGATCCTGAGGTCATTATCAATGGGAAAAAAGTTCTTATGTTCGGCTCCAACTGCTATACCGGATTGGTCAACCACCCAAAGGTGAAAGAAGCAGCTATAGAGGCTATTAAGAAATATGGCACCGGTTGTGCCGGATCGCCTTTCCTCAACGGAACCCTTGACATACATAAAGAATTGGAAGCACGCTTGGCTGCCTATGTTGGAAAAGAGGATGTAATGATCTACTCTACCGGTTTCGGAGTGAATCTCGGTGTGGTTTCAACTCTCACCGGACGTGAAGACTATATCCTGCTCGACGAGCAGGATCACGCCTCTATCATCGAGGGCCGACGTCTCTCATTCTCCCAATATCTGAAATACAAGCACAATGACATGGAGTCATTGGAAGCACAGCTCAAGAGATGCGATCCCGACAAGGTGAAACTCATCGCAACCGACACCGTATTCTCAATGGAAGGCGACGTTGCAAATATGCCTGAAATTGTCAGACTCGCAAAGAAATACAATGCCACAGTCATGGCAGACGAAGCTCACGGAATCGGAGTATTCGGTAGAGGCGGACGCGGTGTATGCGACCATTTCGGCGTGTCAAAAGATGTAGACTTGATCATGGGAACATTCAGCAAGTCATTCGCCTCGCTCGGAGGTTTCATCGCCACCGACAAGGAGATCACCAATTTCTTGCGCCACCATTCACGCTCCTACATATTCACAGCATCCATCACTCCGGCGTCAACCGCAGCGGCAATGGCTGCCCTCGACATCATGGAAAGCGAGCCTGAAATCCAGGAAAACCTTTGGGCTGTGACAAACTTCGCCCTTGATGGATTCCGACAGATGGGATGCGAGATAGGCAACACTTCCACCCCTATCATCCCGCTTTACATCCGCGACAACTTCAAGACATTCAAGATAACCCACGAATTGCAGGAAGAGGGCGTGTTTGTGAATCCGGTCGTATCTCCGGCAGTTGCCCCCCACGACACTTTGATCCGCTTCTCCCTCATGGCAACTCACACCAAAGAACAAGTGGCTGAAGGATTGGAGAAAATCGAAAAAGTATTCCGTCAGAACGGCATCATAAAATAATACAATTCTCCTTCCGCTTAAGGAAATTGAATCAATATCAGCAGGAATTCCGAATATGGAGTTCCTGCTCTTTTTTATACGTCCCCCTATCGCCCTCTCGGTCAAGTGACATACCATGCACACAATGAACCTAACGCCATTGGAGCGTGTTATCATAGTCTAACTTCATAGAACAAGATGGACATTGACACATTATTTGACCTCTCAGGAAAAGTAGCTGTAGTGACAGGCGCCGGCGACGGAATAGGAAAAGGAGTATCGCTCATTCTCGCTGCAGCAGGAGCGTCGGTCGTGGTAAGCGACCTCTCAATCGAAAAAGCCCAAACGACAGCAGCAGAGATAACATCAACAGGCGGAAAAGCCGCAGCGGTAGCCTGCAACGCGCTTATAGCCGATGATCTGAACGCTCTCATCAAATTCACCGTCGACCGATACGGCACCGTAAATATCCTCGTGAACAATGCAGGTCTTGGAGGTGGCGGCAAAGAAAATCCGTTTGAAATAGACCGGGAATACGTGGAGCGCATCTACGCCATCAACCTCATAGCTCCATGGCAGCTGTGCCGCCTTGCAGCCCCATATATGAAAGAATCAGGCTACGGAAGCATAATCAACATAACATCGATGAGCAGCATCAACAGCTCGCCCGACATGGCTATATACGCATCCTCTAAAGCCGCTCTCAACCATCTCGCCGCCAATCTCGCCTACGACTATGGGAAATGGGGCATACGCATCAACAACGTGGGTCCCGGAGCCACCAAAACCCAAGCGCTCGCATCAGTGCTCACCCCCGAGATAGAAGCGAAAATGCTTGCCCATACACCCCTTAAACGCCTTGGAGAAGTCTCCGACATTGCCGCTGCGGTATTATTCTTCGCCTCACCCCTATCCGGCTGGATAAGCGGACAGACACTAATGGTCAACGGCGGAGGAGTCCAGACATTAGATTAGCCCCGCTCCGGCACATTATATAAAAAACGAGCTCACAACCCCGAGGGGATGTGAGCTCGCTATTATTTTATGCCTGTTATTTATTCAGCATATTTCTTTACAATGATGCTCGCATTGTGACCACCGAATCCAAAAGTGTTGGAAAGAGCGGCATTCACTGTGCGTTTTTGAGCCTTGTCAAATGTAAAGTTCAAGTTGTAGTCAATTTCTTCATCCATATCCTCCGGATCATGATTGATGGTGGGGGGTACGATGTCCTCTTGAACTGACTTAACACAGAACAGAGCTTCAAGAGCGCCGGTTGCTCCAAGAAGGTGACCGGTCATTGACTTTGTTGAACTGATGTTCAAATCATAAGCATGATCGCCAAATACTTCCTTGATGGCTTTTACCTCTGAGAGGTCGCCAACCGGAGTTGAAGTACCGTGAGCGTTCACATAATCGATATCCTCGGGCTTCATTCCTGCATCCTCAAGCGCGTTTTTCATCACAAGCTTAGCTCCAAGTCCTTCTGGATGAGTAGCGGTCAAGTGATAAGCATCTGCCGACATACCTCCGCCTACTACTTCAGCGTAGATTTTCGCGCCACGTGCTTTTGCGTGCTCAAGTTCTTCAAGCACCAATACCGCAGAACCTTCTCCCATCACAAATCCGTCGCGCGACTTGCTGAACGGACGTGAAGCGGTGGCAGGGCTGTCGTTGCGTGTTGAAAGAGCGTGCATTGAGTTGAAACCGCCTACTCCCGCAGGGAATATGGCAGCCTCAGCACCTCCGGTCACGATAGCGTCAGCCTTACCCAAACGGATGAGGTTGAATGCGTCGATCAATGCGTTGGTAGATGATGCACAAGCTGAAACGACACCAAAGTTAGGTCCATGGTAGCCATATTTCATTGACACATGACCCGATGCGATATCAGCAATCATCTTAGGAATGAAGAAAGGATTGTATTTTGGCCCTGATTCAGCGTGCATTGCATAGTATCCGGCTTCCTCCTCAAAGGTGTGAAGTCCGCCGATACCGGCTGCGATTACAACGCCAACACGATTCTTGTCGAGGTTCTCGTCTTCTTCAAGTTTTGCATCGGCTACAGCCTGGTCGGCTGCGTCAAGAGCGTATTGAGCATAAAGATCGAGCTGACGGAGCTTCTTGCGGTCTCCTATCTTCTCAGGATTGAATCCTTTTACCTCACAAGCAAATTGTGTCTTGAATTTAGAGGCATCAAAATGTGTAATAGGTGCGGCTCCGCTTACTCCTTCAACGGCATTTTTCCATGTAGTGTCTACATCATTGCCGATGGGAGTGATGGCGCCAAGACCTGTTACTACAACTCTCTTTAATTCCATTTAAATAAGAATAATCGGAAATTTGAACTTAGGCTTTAGCAGCTTCAATATAAGCTACTGCATCTTTAACGGTAGTGATGCCTTCTGCCTTATCATCGGGAATAGTGATATCGAATTCTTTTTCGAATTCCATGATAAGTTCTACGGTATCAAGGCTATCTGCACCAAGATCCTTGGTGAATTCTGCTGCGTCGGTTACTTCGTTTTCATCAACATTGAGCTTGTCGGCAATAATAGCCTTTACTCGAGATGCAATTTCTGACATAATTTAAAGGTATTAATTAATAATAATGATTATCAAATTTTGGTGCAAAGTAAGCACTTTTATCCGAAATATTAAAACTTTTCAGTGCCAAATATTAGTTTTTCGCTAAAAACAGGGCGTTTTGTCGCTTTTTATATCCGTTTTTGCCGATTTTGACCTTTTTTCAAGCCCATAAAATCAAGCTCAATTCCTGTAAACTGCCTCAGAACACACCTCCAAACGCCTCCAAAGGACGCGATTTTCTTAATTCCCCGCTAAACTTTATGCCCCCATGAAGCGTTATGCGTAGGAAGCACTAAATTTAGCCACATCTATTATGAGATTCAATTATGCACCGCTCCTTGTGACAGGAGCCTTGGCTGTCGGCAGCATTATATGCAGTATAGCCTGCAGCAGTCCCACATCAGAAAGCAATAGCCCGGTAAATCCGGCAATAACCAATTTCGAAGTCAACCAGACGGTAAAATCACTCACCAAAAACTATTTGTGTGAAGGAGAGGACGCCGTGTTTGCCGACTCATTGAAGATCTACAGCTCTGTGCAGCTTTTTGTTGAGTGGCCCAATGAACTCGGCGGGAAGGAAATCAAGGCGCTTCAGGACTCTTTGATAAAAAGCATCTCGCCCGATTCAACCATCAAGAGCATAGACGCGGCGTTGACTGCATCGGCTGACCAACCCGAAGGAATAGACACTTATAAGATGTCGCCGGTCGACAGCATCCCGCAATCCGGCCCATCGATGGTATATTCCAAAATGACATCGGCTTCGGTGCTGTCGTTTAACACCGATTACATCGTGTACAAGATAAGCAACTACATATATTCGGGAGGCGCCCACGGCATAACCGAATCTCATTACATAAACTACGATCTGAACTCCGGCTCGGCGATAAATTTCGAAAACGCATTTATTCCGAATTTCGAAAACAAGCTTCTCGACGCCATAAAAAGCTCTCTGATGGAGCAATACTCAGTGTCGACCATCGACGCGCTGCAGGAAAGAGGCATCTTTACCGACCAGCTGTTTGTGACACACAACATCTATCTCGACGGATATGACGTGGTGTTCCATTACAATCCTTACGACATAGGACCCTATGCGCTCGGAAGCATCGATGTGAGAGTACCGTATTATACAATTCAGGAGCTGCTCACTCCCAACGTGAAACAACTCCTGTCAAAAGTTTCCATTTAGAGCCTGTCAGAGGATATCCGCTCATAATCATAGGGATAACGCACCTCCCACAGAAACAGCGGATGAGGCGGCATAGAGGTTCCCGCGGCGCAACGGTCTTTAGCAGCCACAACTGCACGGAAATCATCCACGCTCATTTTTCCTCGTCCCACCTCTACAAGGGTGCCAACCACGGCACGAACCATATTTCTCAGGAAGCGGTCGGCTGAGATGACAAATCGATGCCTGCCGTTTCCTATTTCTTCCCACCTCGCTTCGGTCACTTTACAAATATTGGTCTTTACGTCGGTGTGCAATTTGGCAAACGAGGTGAAATCTGACGTCTCCGTAAGAATGCGCCCGCACTCATTCATAAGCTCAAAATCAAGACCGTTCTGCGGCTCCTGCCAACTGAATGCGTAAAGAAACGGCGACTTGCCGCTGTGAGTATAATAATGGTAGGTGCGCGAAACCGCGTCAAACCGGGCATGAGCGTCATCATGCACCCTCCACAACCCTTCAATTGCGATATCAGGACCACACAACGCATTTAATCCGGCAACAAAACGCTCATTAACGACCACATCGTCGGGCAAATCAAGATGGGCTATCATCACACGTGCATTGACGCCCGTGTCGGTGCGTCCGGCACCGGTGATCTTTACCGGAACGCGAAACACTCTGCTTGCGGCATCTTCTATTGACGATTGCACGCTCACAGCATTAGGCTGAGACTGCCATCCATGGAATTTAGATCCATTGTATGACAGTCTCATAAAATATCTGCTCATATTGCGTCCACGCTTATCAGTCAGTTTCAAGATATGTGTAGCCGTAGAGACCTGAACGGTAATTGCTCAAGAACTCTCTGCCCTCCTCAGGGGTGATTTTCCCGGCTTTCATTGACGATGTGACCCAAGTCTCCACATTGCGCACAAGTCGCTTGGGATTGTACTGCACGTAGTCAAGCACCTCATCGACGGTTTCGCCATATATGATCTGGTCGATCTCATAGCGATCCTTATACACGTTGATGTGAACGGCATTGGTGTCGCCAAACAAGTTATGCATATCTCCAAGGATCTCCTGGTAAGCACCCACCAGGAACACTCCTATATAATAAGGTGAATCCTTCTCCTTTATCTGGTGCACAGGCAGAGAATTGGAAGTGCCGTGATTGGAGATATAGTTGGTGATTTTTCCATCGGAATCGCAAGTTATATCCTGAATAGTGGCGGTGCGAGTAGGCTTCTCGTCAAGACGAGCTATCGGCATGATCGGAAACACTTGGTCTATCGCCCATGAATCAGGAAGTGACTGGAACAGTGAGAAGTTGCAAAAATACTTGTCGGGGAGCATTTTCGCGATTTTGCGCAGCTCCTCAGGAGCATGCTTCATCGACGACGCGATTTCCCCCACCTCTCTGGCTATCGACCAGAAAAGTTTCTCGATCTGCGAGCGCGTGCGCAAGTCAAGCATTCCGAGGCTGAACAGGTCAAGCGCCTCCTCCCTTATCTGGAGAGCATCGTGCCAACTCTCAAAAAGACGAGGCTGGCTAAGCTTGTCCCAGATATCGTAAAGCTCGCGGGCAAGCTCATGATCATCTTTCGACACCTCCTCCTTTTCATTCCATTCAGGAAGAGAAGTTGTGGCAAGAACCTGGAAAATGAGGATTGAATGATGAGCCGTGAGCGAACGTCCGCTCTCGGTGATAATATTAGGCTGCTTCAAGCCATTCTTCACGCAGGCGTCGACCAATGCCGAAATAGAGTCATTGGCATACTCCTGTATTGAATAGTTCATGGAGCTTTCGCTTGATGAACTTCTTGTGCCGTCATAGTCCACCCCAAGTCCGCCACCTATGTCGATGAACTCTATGTCAAAGCCCATCTTGCATAGCTGCACATAGAATTGGGTAGCCTCCCTGAGAGCATTTTTGATGCGGCGTATCTTGGTTATCTGGCTGCCGATGTGGAAATGTATCAGCTTCAAGCAGTCGCCCATGTGGTTCTTCTCCAGAAAATCAAGAGCCTTCAGCAGCTCGCTCGAGTTCAAGCCGAACTTCGACTGGTCGCCACCCGACTCTTCCCATTTTCCCGAGCCGGAACTTGAAAGCTTGATACGTATGCCTATGTTGGGACGTATGCCAAGTCGCTTTGCAACCTCGGCTATCAGCACAAGCTCATTGTGTTTCTCCACAACGATATATATGCGTCGGCCCATCTTCTGCGCCATCAGCGCGAGCTCAACGTAATCCTTATCCTTGTAACCGTTGCATATAATCAACGCATTTTCTGCGATATTCGTAGCAAGCACTGCATGAAGCTCAGGTTTGGAACCAGCCTCAAGACCTATATTGAATTTCTTGCCGTGGCTCACAATCTCCTCCACGACCTGGCGAATCTGGTTGACCTTGATAGGATAAATAATGAAATTCTGAGCTTGATAATCATACTCCTGCGCTGCCTGCTTGAAGCAACGTGAAATCTTCTCTACCCTATTGTCAAGAATATCGGGAAAGCGTAACAACACCGGGGCCTCAACGTCTCTCACCTGAAGCTCGTCTATCACATCCTTCAAATCAACTGATGCGTAGCCCTCGCGAGGGGTCACGGCAACATGACCCTTCTCATTGATGGAGAAATACTTAAGACCCCATCCGTTGATATTGTACAGTTCGGCACTGTCCTCGATACGCCATTTTCTCATCGGCTAATCAATCTTTAAAAATGAATATAAAAATAATTAAAATACAAAGATAGTCACTTTACGCCAACTTCAAAACAATTATCACCAACATTTCACCACAACCCCCAAAAAATCCCCTCCCACACCCCAACTCCCCTAATGACTTTAATGACCTTAATCAATGGTTCGGTAAGAAATTGCACAAAATAAGGATGGATGATGTTATTAAGGTAT
>CAJUTE010000067.1 GCA_910589555.1 uncultured Muribaculum sp. | reverse complement strand
AGTGAGGGGATTTATTTAGCAGCTGAACATTCGCACTTCGGATTTTAATTTACAAGTTAATAATTTCAATTCAATTCGTCGCTATACCTCACAACAAAAATGCTATCACTTCCCCACAGCAACAGCCTATAAATCAACCAAATATAATACTACGACAGCAAATCTCCTATCACGTGCCAATATTTTGCTATCATAACCGGAATTTACCGCTTGATTTTCACCACATCCTAAGGTCAAAACAACCCGTCACATCCCCAAAAGAGGGTATTGCAGAACAACCCACGACATCGCTTGCCGCCAATCCGAAAGAAATCATCACGACTCCACAACCGCAGATGCAAAATTTGTCGCCGCTATGCGGCTTGTGCTGGAGACTGCGATTGACCCACGGCTCATGCCGTGGGCTACTATTGTTAAGCCGCTATTGGCGGCTTTTTTTAACTTGCGTTGCCGACACCCAACAACCCATGACGACATCGCTTGTCGCCAATCCGAATGGAACCACCACAACCCCGCAACCGCAGATGCGGTTGCGAAATTTGCCGCCAATAGCGGCAAAATAATAGTAGCCTAAGGCGTAAGCCTTAGATAAGGCGCCCCTCATCCAAACGAGCCGCATAGCGGCGACACAAGCAGCATCACAAACAATGTCTAAAAATGCAGCCAAAATATTGCAAACTTGATTTTATATGCTTATATTTGGCGATATGGCAAACACGTTCTCAAAAATCAATATTCACCTTGTTTTCGCGGTAAAAAATCGCGAGTCTCTTCTTCCGCACGAATATTTGCCGCAAATTCATGCCTATATAGCCCAGACGCTCAGGAATCTCGGTCATGTTCCAATAATTGTGGGAGGAATTGAAGATCATGTGCATATACTATTTTCCTACAACATTAATCAGACGATTCCCGAAATGGTAAGAACGGTCAAAACTGCTGTAACCAATTTTATAAATACCCATAGAATGTTGAATTATAGATTTTCGTGGCAACGGGGATATGCTTGTTTTTCCTATAGCCAGTCACAACTTCCGGCGGTTATAAATTACATAAAGAACCAAGAGGCTCACCACAATCGTCACGGATTTAATGATGAGTGCAGACGATTGTTGGACATATTTGATGTAAAATACGATCCCAAATATTTGTTTGTGGATTGATGCAAATATGTCGCCGCTATGCGGCTTGTTCCGGAAACTGCGATTGACCCACGGCTCATGCCGTGGGCTACTATTGTTAAGCCGCTATTGGCGGCTTTTCTCAACTTGCGTTGCCGACACCAAGCAATCCATGGCGCCAACACTTGCCGCCAATCCAAAAGAAACTATCACAACCCCGCAACCGCAAATGCGGTTGTGGCAAATCCATACGACATCCAGGATGTCATAGCCAATTTTAATCACCATAGGAAAATATTAATGGAATATAAATAATCTCACCTGATTATCACACACTTAATGATTTCAAATATAAATTGCTGTCGATGCGGAAAAAGATCAAAAAAGTACGGAAATAAAATTCCGTACTTTTTCCGAACTAAAATATTTGCATTTTACAACAACAATTCCTTACATTTGCTAACTAAACCATTACCCACGCACATAGGTAGATGGCGAGCAACAACTTTGAATTATCACTAACCGCATGAAAAATATATTTATAGTAATCATCGCGATGCTGTTAATGGCATCATGCTCCTCTAAGAGCGACCGGTCTTCATTTGCCGGCACAACGACAATTTCAGTAGACGAACCGACAAAAAAGGTAAGATATGAATTTGTAAAAAGAATTCCCTTAAAACTGGAGGGCGAGGATGTAATCGGGTCTATCGGCAAAATCATATACATGGATAATCGGTTTTATGTTCATGACCGGCGTCAAAATCTGATATGGCAATTTGACAAAGACGGTACTTTAAAGAACAAACTTG
Source organism: uncultured Muribaculum sp. (assembly GCA_910589555.1). Classification (GTDB taxonomy): domain Bacteria; phylum Bacteroidota; class Bacteroidia; order Bacteroidales; family Muribaculaceae; genus Muribaculum. The sequence goes on along the minus strand of CAJUTE010000067.1, from coordinate 10,028 downwards.
CCGCCATCGGTTCCGGTCCCGGTGAATATGTTGCTATACAGACATTTGACGTTACCGATGAGGGGCTTCTCTATGTTCTTGACAGCCATGGACGGAAAGTCAATGCTTATGATGTGGATAATTTTGACTTCAAGTTCTCAATCCCGACTAAAAATCTCATTCTCGATTTAGGAGTAGCCAATAAAGAGAACCTTTTTGCCGAAAGATGCATAGTACAGAGCGGCAATCATATTAAGTTAGGCAAATTCGGCAAAGAAGATCCCGAATTAAAGGCAATAATGAAATATGACCATAATGGTGAGGATCAATTGACACGGGTCAATCCATTTCGCTTCTACAGATCGGGAAATGACTTGATATATTACAATCGTTTCTCCGATGCCATTTACTCACTTGATGGCGACAGCTTGAAACAAGTGTTGACAGTGAAATCATCAAGACTCCCTAACAATGAGCAGATTGAAAATCTCATCTCTAAAAAATTAAGAAGGAATGAAAGTAATGAGGAATCTAAAATTTCCCATATTGAAAAAAACGATGTTGTATTGGATATCTCCAACATATATTTCACGCCATCGTATATATACATGAGTCTACAGACATACCCTCTGACTCATCTCTTCATAGACAGAAAAACAAATGAAGTCGCGACATTAGCATTTGGCGACAATTCCACCGAAAATTTTAAACGCTGTATCGTCGGTGCTCTCGGAACATGTGAAGACTATTTCATAACACGACAAGCTCCCGAAAACGAGGACGATGATTACGCATTAATTCTGTTCAAAATGCAGCCTGTGGATTAAACCGCACACTCCTGATTATGATTAAAACTATTGGTCTCGGTAAAATCAAGAGAATAATTAGTCACCTTACAAAATAGTTGATGCAATCTCCTATATGCGTGAGCTACATATAGTTCTTTCATATTTTTACCGACCGGAAGAATACACAAGCGAGGCTGCACCCTTCGGTGCAGCCTCGCTTGTGTATTCTATGGGATAGAGGGATTATCCGTGGGTTTCCACTTTGGAGGTGGGGGGAAGCGAGCTGTTGCGCTCGTCTATCGCGTCGACCACGTTACGGGCGAGTTCGCCAAACGCCTCGCCGGTTATCGAATCCTGCAATGCGATGGGCGCTCCGGCATCTCCGCCTTCACAGATAGTTCCAACGATAGGAATCTGAGCAAGCACTTTCACGCCAAGCTCCTGCGCGAGACGCACTGCGCCATCCTTGCCAAACAGGTAATATCTTTCATCGGGGTGGGCGGCAGGAGTGAACCACGCCATATTCTCGACGATGCCGAGCACGGGGACGTTCACTTTCTCATCGGTGAACATGGCTACACCCTTGCGGGCATCGGCAAGCGCCACCTCCTGCGGAGTGCTCACGATCACCACACCGGTCACACCGAGGGTCTGCACGAGTGTAAGGTGGATGTCGCTTGTGCCGGGAGGCATATCAATAAGGAAATAGTCGAGCTCGCCCCAGTTAGCCTCAGTGATGAGCTGATTCAACGCCCTTGACGCCATTGCTCCGCGCCACAGCACCGGAGAATTGCGGTCGACGAGGAAACCGATCGACAACAGTTTCACGCCATATTTCTCAACCGGAACGATCATGTCGCGTCCGTCCACATTTTCCATGTAGATGGGAGCATCCTCCACGCCAAACATCTTCGGAACCGACGGACCGAAAATATCCGCATCGAGCAATCCCACTTTATAACCTTGACGCGCCAACGCCACGGCAAGATTGCTTGCCACTGTGGACTTTCCCACACCACCTTTACCTGATGACACGCCGATGATGTTCTTAACACCGGGCAGCGGATTCTCCTTTGCCGGAGCAGGATTGGCATTGCGGAATTTAACGGCGACATTCCCCTTTACCTCCACCTCGGGAGAGATGTAGGTGTTGATCGCGGTCTCGGCAGCTTTGACGAGCGACTTGACAAACGGATCGGTGGGGCGGTCGAAAATGAGCGAGAAGCTCACCTTGTTGCCGTCGATGCGGATGTCGTCCTCCACCATGCCAAGCTCCACGATGTTCTTGCCATTGCCGGGATAACGCACGTTGGCAAGAGCGTCCATGATAAGTTTTGGATATAAAGTTTCCATTGATATAATATTTTTGTTAGTTTGATTCACTGTTAAGATAACGCACTTTAGGGGCGCAGAGATGGGGACACTGCAACTCGCCGCGCGAAAAACTGCGGTAGGTGTCAGGCTCAATCTCAACCTGAGGCTCAGAAAGCGGCGTGTCATGGTCAAGACGCCATGAGATGTATTTTATGGTCAGCCCACGGTCAAGCCACTGCTGCTCATAGAAAGTACGTATGTTCAATATATCATCAAGCCCGGGATAATTATGATACAAGTCATCGGTATCGGTGACAACAGGCAGATGATTATGCTCGGTCATAATCTTGGTATAAGTGTACAGGAAAGGGCTGTCGCTCTTCAGGTGGATGATGCCGCCGGGCTTCAGCACACGGCGGTAAAGCTCCATGAAGCGAGTGCCGGTGAGCCTTTTGTTCACTTTCTTCATCTGCGGGTCGGGGAAAGTGATCCATATCTCGCTCACCTCGCCGGGAGCGAAGAAATAAGGCAACAGCTCAATGTTGGTGCGGAGGAAAGCGGCGTTGGGTATGGAACGCTCCTCCACCTCACGTGCTCCGGTCCACATACGCGCGCCTTTTATGTCAATGCCTATGAAGTTCTTATCGGGGAATTTTTCGGCAAGCCCCACCGTGTACTCGCCTTTGCCGCATCCCAGCTCAAGCACAATCGGATTATCATTGTGGAAATATTCGCGACCCCACAATCCTTTCATCGGAAACCCCGATTCCTGAAGAATCTTGAACGGATATTGAAACACGCACTCCATCCGCTCCATCTCTCCAAACTTTTTAAGCTTGTTTTTTCCCATCAGTTTAATAATACTTTAGTTGTGACCGACTGACCGTTTTCAAGCAATGCCGAGACAAACAGCGGTACCCCCGCATTTCCGGAAGGCAGCGACACCGATGTTTCAGCCTTGCCGATGCTCGCAGAGAGCAGCAACCGCCCATCGACCGTATATATTCTTAGTAATTTTATATTTTCTGAAGCTTTTATCTCAAATACCGATCCGGAAGCCACAACCGAAAGTCCGCATGATGAACCACTATCAGCCATGACATCCTCAACACCGGTAGTGCCTGAGATAACATTAAAGCTGCCCCACTGAGGGTCGGCACGGAATGCCTGACCGGCAGATTCCGACACATAGAGATTCACCCCAGCAGCGGGAACACCGTGCCACACATCGGCACCCGGTTCCGGCACACGATCCAAAGTGACGGCATCAATGCGTCGCAGCCCGGAGCATCCGTCCATCGCCGCATCGCCCACACTAAGCAAAGAGCCGGGAATGCTGATTTCAGCGATCAGTGAGTCGCCGGCAAAAAGCAAGTCGGGCAACTCCCGCAAGTATCCCGGAAGAATTATGGTCGACAACTTGCCGCACCCCATGAAGGCGCCACTCCCTACATGGCTCAACCCCGATGGAAAAATGACCGTGGCAAGATCGTCGCATCCGTAAAATGAGATCGCCCCGATGGAGCGTAATTTGGATTCCGGTCCCGGCACAAAACTCATCAGCCCCGAGCCACGGAAGGCACTATCCCCTATCATCTCCACCGCGTCGGGCACACTGACATCTTCAAGCGACTCACATCCGGCAAAAGCGCCGGTTCCAATGACGCGCAGCGACGAGGGCAATGACACCGAAGCCAATGACCGGCAGCCCGAAAAAGCATAATCGCCTATGCTGACAACCCCCTCGGGGATTACAATCTCCTTCAGTGAGCTTCCGGCAAAGGCGCCCTCTCCCACCGAAACCGTACCCTCGGGAATATGACATGACTCAATGTCCGAGCCTATAAAAGCACATGGCCCCACCACGTCGGCATAAGCCCACGTCGCCGAAACCAATGCCATCAGCACGGATAGAGCCATATTCATTCCCATCAGAAACAGTCCTGGATGTTGATTATTCGTTCCACCACATACAGGGCATAGACCTCACTGAGCGGGATGTCAATGTCATCGTATGCCGGATTGGCACTCTTGAGTATTATCTTATTGGGGTTTTCATGCCGACGCACATACTTGACCACACGGCGGTTTTCCATCACGACCACGTAAATCTGCCCCCACAGGATATTCTCCTTGTCACTCACAGGCAGAAATGCCACATAGCCGCCATTATTTACCACCGGCACCATCGAATCGCCCTTAGCTCTTACCACCACCCATTCAGGATTGAGGTGAGGGAAATTGAGCTTGCCGATCATGTTTTCACGAGTGAAAGCCATCGACATCTCAGTGCACCCGGCGGCAACATCTATGTCAAACACCGGAATGCCGTCGCAATCAAAATCGCTGCAGATGCCCGGAGAGGCAACCTGTCGGGCATGAAGCGACTTCTCGTATGGAAGTCCTTTGCCTTCTCGAAGCCAGTCCTTCGACACATTGAAATCCACAATGATGCGGTTGATCAATGAATCGCTCACAGGCAGACGCCCGGTCAGATACTTGGACACATTCGACGGATCAATGCCGAGGCGACGTGCAAACTGCGCCTGGGTCAAGCGGTCACGCTGCATGAGAAAACGTATACGGTCAAGTATCGTGGATGTAGACTGAGATTCCATATTGTCGATAATTCCTGATGTTATATAGTTACAATGCAAATATACAACATCAATTGAGAAATAACAAATATTTCCACGGTAATTTACCCACAGCCGGTCTATGATATGCTATTTTTTATTACAGCTTTGCTTTTGTAAAATAAATTTTATAATTTTATTGCCGCAGATTGCATCGCATACTCCACAATTTGGGTTAATTCGAAGCGGCTGCACAGAATAATAAAAAAGCGTTTATCCGCGCTAGTTCTTGACTGCTTGAAATTCTCGCAAAATTTCGTTCGATAGCCAAGGATTTAGCAACGGTAGATGCCCATGGATATGTAATATACCGCCTTCGGTAGTTTCTCGTGAGAGATGAGACCGAATGCTATTGTTGCATATACAGCGTAGGGCTTCTGCAGTTGCCATCCGACTATCGAAGGGCAATGCGAGAAGCCTCAAGCAGTAGGACGGCAATAGATACAGACTCCTACGCTTTTTTTTCGTATAAACCAATCTAATGCCAACGAGAGGATGACCGAGGCACCGAATGTATTATGTTTAAACAATTAATTTTGGCACTGCTCTTAATGCCTCTTGCTACTGTTGGTTTTGCAGCACAACTTACTACAACACTTCAAAGTGGAGATAGAATAACACCATTCTATGGTGCAAATTCTTTCAAAGAAGCTCTTTCTGCAGCTGTCGATGGAGATATTATAACTCTATCTACTGGGGTATTTAATGCAACCGAAATTTCAAAGGGCGTTACCATAATAGGAGCTTACGCTTTCTCTACTGATGTTTCAAAAATAACAAAAATAAACTCACTTACAGTTAGTGCTAATAATGTTACTCTTGAGGGAATTCGGTTAGGCACATTAACAATTAAAGGCACCGAAAACCTTAATATCGGCAGATGCTATATGGAACTTATAAAAGATGAGACAAATCACAACAATACGATTGTTACTGATTGTCTAATCGAGGCATACAATGCTATGTCACTTTCAAAAAACACAGTCATCCGGAATAGTTGTATCAATTATTTTTCTGATATAAATACAACTACCAATATAGCACTGATTGAAAATTGCAATATTCCACTTTTTGCATACTGCAATAACAGCAGCTCCAGTTCATATTCGCGTCCATATGCCATATACAGAAATTGCGTCCTAGGATTTTACTCCGGAAACTATTATCTATCGTCAATAAAAGATTCATATCAACCATCTATTAATTTTTCCTCGCCTTCTGAATTCCACAACAATAAATTTGTATATTCCTATTATCTTCCATATGGAAATACATATTTGAAGTCATGGAGCATAAATTGGGGGTCATGCACTAAAAGCAATAATGCCTCATTGGACCAATATACAATTAAAAGTGTAAGTGATGTCTACAGATTAAATAGCTTCTCATCAGATGGTATTCGAGGACCGCAAAACCACAAAGACTACCCCGCAATACCCGTGATCTCATCATCATCAATTGATACTAAAACCGATGCGAATGGAGTACTTCATGTCAAAATAACAGCAATCGCACGTGACTAAATCATTTTTAATCATTAATAGTCATGATAAAATTATTAACACTGTTTACTGTGACTGCATTGTTATCATTTCCAATATTTGCAGATGACGTGCCTTTAATAAATAGCGTGCAGTATTGGATCGACAATAATCATGAAGCTGCAGTCAAAAAAAATAGCCCGGAGTTCGATGTGGATTGCTCGAACCTTTCCACAGGATTACATTTTCTCCACTTACGAGCTATCGACAGCAATGGCAAATATTCTCAACTTTACGAATATGGGTTCTTGAAAGTCGCTGAAGATGTAAAGCCTGATTCAATTCAATATCTTCAGTATTGGTGGGACGATTTTAAAGAAAATGCCGTTGTAGCCCCATATACGTCTAACGAATTTACATTATACACAAATGCCCTACCATATGGATTGCATAGCCTTAAATATCGAGTAAAGGATAATGCCGGAAGATGGTCAGAACTACACGAGCATTATTTCTACAAGGGTGAAACACTGGACTCTGCTCGAATTGTGAGTTATTCCTATTGGTGGAATGATCTAACCGACGCTATTAAAGTTAAACAACTTGAAAATCCTACATCTTGCTTCGTGATTGATGAAGATATAACCATCCCTGAAGAAGCACGCACCGGATATGCCGGACACTATACTGCAACATTAAATCTGTATTTTACAGACAATAGAGGGATATCCGTATTTATGACATCAAACGTGGAATATCCAGACAATGACGCACCTATTACTGATATTGATGCCGATTCATATGTAGGTTCTTCAAAATCAGGAATAAAAATTGCTTGGATGGAAAAGTCAAATGACAAGATGGGTGATTATAATGTATACGTCTCTAAGGATGACGGACCATTCTATTTATGGCGTCCCGATACTAAGGAAACAAATAGTTTGTTCCATGGAATTGCCGGAAGTACATATCGTTTCACTGTCACAGGACGAGATGCCTATGGCAATCGGGAAAAATACGATGAGACAAAGTGTGTATCAGTAACTTTCGAATAACAATGAATAAATACATAAAGAATGCGTCTGTGGGTTTCATGATACTAATTGCAATGATAATGAACCTACAAGCAAATGCCATAAATCTATGGGTGGGACAATCCTATACATGGGACTTTTCCGGATCAATAATGGGCTCCACTTATAACATGAATGTAACCACCAACGGTGGTTATCTGTCAGTGACTGGTTCAGGGTTTTACAGAACGATTACCCCTACTCAATATTTCAGTGGAACAGCTACTGTTACTGCTGAATGGGATTACACTTTATATTATGGCGACACTAAGCGACATCAACGGATTAGCGTAACAATATCATGCAATGAAAATCCCGTATCAATTTCGCCGACAAACATAACATTATCTCCAGGACAAACATACCAATTAAGCTATAGGCATAAATATGATAACCAATATGTCAGTGCGGCTAATGCCTATTTTTCAGGAGGAAATTCCCATTTTACAGTTTCATCTTCCGGACTAATAACTGCAAAATCACCGGGATCAGGTTATGCAACCGTCTATTCAAAAGTTTCCAGTGCCACTAATGCACCAAGTTGTTATGTCACAGTAAAAAGTGTTGACCCCACAGGTGCAACAACGGGAAACTATTCAGTATTAGCAGATCAATCAACCGATCTCAAAGTAAATGTTTCGCCATCAAACGCAACTGTAAAATCAACCCAGTGGTATATAAAATCAGGATCGGACATAGTTAGCATATCGGGAAGTCGGCTTACCGGATTAAAACCGGGAAGCGCTACAATATATTGCATGCTAAACGGAAGTATCAGAAGTAATGATGCTACAGTAACTGTTACAGAACCGAGTTTGACAGTATCTACAGAAAATCCGTTGGATGGTAGTACGAATGTATCAGTTTTCACCAATCCTTCGGTAACTTTCTCTCACCAAATCTCAAAAGGAGCCGGTTTCAATTCCATTAGATTAACAGCCAACGGGGATAATGTCGAAGGAACAACAGAGATTTCCAATAATATTGTACGCTTCCTTCCCTCAAAGCCATTACAAGCATTAACAAAGTATACTCTATCTATCCCAAAATCGGCAGTATGTAATAAATGGGGCAGTTCCGCTCAGACTGACATAACATCAACTTTTACTACCGCCGATTTGGAAGAAATTTCACTCGAATTTACTCCGTCACCAGGGAGTTACATAACTTCTAATGAAACCGTAAAAATCATTGCCAATCCCGAAGACTCAAAAATACATTATACGATTGATGGTAGTAATCCAACTCTAAACAGTCCGCAGTATATTAATCCAATAGAAATATCATCGGATATAACCATCAAAGCGTTTGCTATGCGGGAGGGATATAAAGATAGCGATATCGCTATTGGAAATTTCTTAAAGAGTCAGAGCGAAATAGTAGAGTATTATCCAAGCGACATCTCTCCTCTTTTCAATTATGGTTATGTAAATCCATTTCTGCGACTTAGTGGCACTGTCGTTAAATCAAACAATTTCAGACGAATTTCATTGAAAAAATCCACCGGTGAAGATGTCGATGGCAACACATATTTAGCTAATCATATCATCGTGTTTGTGCCCGATAAACCTCTTGAAAATACAACCACATATACACTTGATATTCCATACGACGCTGTTAAAACAGCAAACGGAGAAGTTTTCAAAGGGTTTAGTTGGACATTTTCAACACCAAATATGCCTGTACAAGTAGGAATACAAGGTGATGAAACCATCTATATGCTATTGGAAAACGGACAGCTTATGTCTCGAGGAATGCAGTTAAAATCATCAAAAGTATCCGGCGAAATTACCTTTGAAGATTGGGATAATCTTCAAAATTATAAAAGTGAGGTAAATCTTATTTCGTGTGGATATACTCATAATGCCATATTGGACAAACGCAATTCACCAATCTTAAAAGGACTGAATTATTGTGGAGAATTAGGCGATAATAATCCGACTTTCGGAAGCACCCCAAAACTAGTAAAAGCAGGTTACCAAACATCTGCAATAATATGCGAAGACAACACTTTATGGATGTGCGGACGTAATGACTTTTATCAAATTATCGGTAATGAGGGAACACATTCCGCAAAATTCATAAAGGTTGCCGACAATATTTTAGATGTTGCCCTTGGAAACGGTTACACCCTATATGTCGATACAAACAATATACTTTGGGCCATAGGCCGAAATCATTTAGGTCAATTAGGAGACGGCTCCACTATTGACCGAACAACTCCGGTTAAAATCATGGATGGCGTTGAAAGTGTGTTTACCTCTCCAAGCGGCTACTTCAGTGCTTGCATAACATTGAATCATGACTTGCATATATGGGGGGATAATTCATTTTCTCAATTAGGTCATTCCGATTTAGAAAACAACTCTATCCCAAAAGTAATATTGTCTGATGTAACAAAAGCATCTCTAGGAGGGTGGCATGGATTTGCATTGACTTCCGATAATAAATTATATGGCTGGGGTAATAATGCCCACGGACAATTACCTGGAGAGCTTTTTAATGCGGTCTCCCCCAAATTGGTGGCTGAAAATGTATTAGATATGGATGCTGGACCAAAGACTTCGTTAGTTCTATACATCAGTGGAAAAGTGTCAGGCTGGGGATATAAGACTCATTCTAATTTGGGGTCAGGATATGGAAATGCATCTAATTTCATTGTTAATTTAGGACGTACTTACGATGTCCTTCAAGGAGCATCTTTAATCTATAACTTTCATTGAATTTACGTCATACATTGGGCGGTTGGCAGATTCT
>CAJUTE010000066.1 GCA_910589555.1 uncultured Muribaculum sp. | reverse complement strand
CTTCAAACACTTTTCGTAATTTCGCACTTGCCTGTTTAATCTGCGAGCCGTAAATTTTTTAATGAAATTTTGCTGTTAACAAAAAATTAACTAAATTTGCGGCGTATTAATCTAACTAATTAAATTTATTATGAAAAAGATTTTTGCACTTGCACTTTTTGCTGTTATGGCTATTTTCAGCTTCAGCTCAGCTTTATGTAGGAGGTTCTCTCAAGGCATGGCGTGATGGTACAGATCATGTAACCACTGCAGCTATCCTTCCTGAAATCGGTTATACTTACAGCGATCAGTGGGCTTTCGGTACTGTTATCGGTTGGGATCATACTCATGAAACCGGTATTACCACTAACCTTTTCAAGATTGAACCGTATGCACGTTTGACTTATTTCAAGAGCGGCATCGTAGGTCTTTTCGTAGACGGTGGTTTCGGTCTTGGTTTCGGTAAGACTAAATTCGGTGGTGAAAGCAGCGATACAGCTACTACTTGGAACATCGGTTTCCAGCCGGGCGTTTCACTTGCAGTAAGCGAACACTGCAGCTTCGTGGCTCACTTCGGTTTCCTTGGTTACAAGGGTGCTAACGATGCAGCTAAAGAAGGTGGTCATCCCGACGAATGGGGTCTTAACTTCTCAGGCAATGATCTCAAGATCGGTTTCTACTACAACTTCTAATTTAAAGAAACTGAATTAAGATTAAATATTGACGGTCGCCAAAACAGTTGGCGACCGTCTTTTGTTATAGTTAGGACACAGTGGGAAGGTGACAATTTGTCAATCATCATGTCATGATAGCGGATTGGCGCAATATGTGCTGTGTATAATATGACGAATAAAATTAACCAAAATATAAACTCAACAAATTTAATAAAAAACCGCTATGAATATCAAACCATTAGCAGACCGAGTGTTGATTAAGCCCACACCCGCTGAGGAAAGAACCCTTTCAGGCATTATCATTCCCGACACCGCAAAGGAGAAGCCGCTTCGTGGCACTGTGATTGCCGTTGGCAATGGCACTAAGGATGAAGAAATGGTGGTGAAAGTTGATGATGTAGTTATGTTTGGCAAATATGCCGGAACTGAGATCGAACTCGATGGAGAGAAGCTGATGATCATGCGTCAGTCTGACATTTTGGCAATTATCAACGATTAATAAAAATATAATATATTATTATCATGGCAAAAGATATAAAATTCGATATCAAGGCTCGTGAAGAGCTTAAAAAAGGTGTTGACGCTCTTGCTGACGCAGTGAAGGTGACCCTTGGACCTAAAGGTCGTAATGTGATTATTGAAAAGAAGTTCGGCGCTCCCCACATCACTAAGGATGGTGTGTCGGTGGCTCGCGAAGTAGAGCTTGAAGACCCGTTCCAGAACATGGGCGCTCAGCTGGTGAAGGAGGTTGCTTCCAAGACCGGTGACGATGCCGGCGACGGTACCACTACCGCTACCGTTCTTGCCCAGGCTATCATCAACGTAGGTCTTAAGAATGTTGCCGCCGGCGCTAACCCTATGGATATCAAGCGTGGTATCGACAAGGCTGTTGCTGCCGTGGTTGAGAGCATCAAGAGCCAGAGCGAAGAGGTGGGCGATGACCTTAAGAAGATTGAGGACGTGGCTCGCGTATCGGCAAACAATGACGCTGAGATCGGCAAGCTCATCGCTGAGGCTATGCGCAAGGTGAAGAAGGAGGGCGTCATCACAGTAGATGAGGCTAAGGGTACCGAGACTACCGTCGACATCGTTGAGGGTATGCAGTTTGACCGTGGCTACATTTCGCCTTATTTTGTGACCAATACTGAGAAGATGGAGTGTGAGATGGATCACCCCTACGTTCTCATCTATGATAAGAAAATTTCATCTCTGAAGGAGATGCTTCCTCTGCTGGAGGCTACCGCTCAGAGCGGCCGTCCATTGTTGATCATCGCTGAGGATGTTGATCAGGAAGCTCTTGCTACGCTTGTAGTGAATCGTCTGCGCGGTTCATTGAAGATATGCGCTGTTAAGGCTCCCGGATTCGGCGACCGCCGCAAGGAGATGCTTGAGGATATCGCAGTGCTCACCGGCGGTGTTGTTATCTCGCAGGAGAAGGGCATGAGCCTTGAGACTTCAGGCGTTGAGGTGCTCGGTCAGGCAGAGACCATCACTGTCAACAAGGAGAACACCACCATCGTCAACGGCGCCGGCTCAAAGGATGCTATTGCCGCACGTGTGGCTCAGATCAAGACTCAGATCGAGACTACCACAAGCGACTATGACAAGGAGAAACTTCAGGAACGTCTTGCCAAGCTTGCTGGCGGTGTTGCCGTGCTTCACATCGGCGCCCCCTCGGAAGTGGAGATGAAGGAGAAGAAGGACCGCGTTGACGATGCTCTCAGCGCTACCCGTGCTGCTATCGCAGAAGGAATCGTGCCCGGTGGCGGTGTCGCATATATCCGCGCTATCTCAAGCCTTGACGGTATCTGCGGTGATAATGACGACGAGTGCACCGGTGTGGCTATCATCAAGCGCGCTATCGAGGAACCGCTTCGCCAGATTGTGGCAAACGCAGGTCTTGAAGGTGCCGTTGTGATCCAAAAGATCAAGGAAGGCACAGGCGACTTCGGTTACAACGCCCGCACAGGTGAATATGAACATCTGTTCCAGACCGGTGTCATTGATCCTGCGAAGGTGACTCGTGTGGCTCTTGAAAACGCTGCTTCAATCGCCGGAATGTTCCTCACGACTGAATGCGTGATCGCTGACAAGAAAGAGGAGAATCCTGCTCCCGCAATGCCTGCGCCCGGTATGGGAGGCATGGGCGGCATGATGTAAAATCAACCCCATCAGATAAAAAAAGGAATCACCCCCGAGCATGGAGGTGATTCCTTTTCCTTTATATAGATGCTGTTATACTCCGAGCACTATAGCCGGGTCGATGTTGAGCTTGCGGCTTATCTCTCGTGCCACTTTTATAGTTGGCTCGCATTTGCCTGATAGATAGTCGCAGATACGGGACGGGCTTACGCCAATCAGTTTTGCTGTAGCTGCCTGAGTCAATCCCATCTCATACATGCGTAGCTTGATGACATCTACTAATGATGGGTCGCCTACGGCATAATGTTCTTCGGAATAATCGGCGACAAGGTTTGAAAGCAATACAAGTTCAATGTAATTATTGTCAGTTTCCGGAGTTTCATCATTTACAAGAGGGAGCAGTTCCTCTACTCGCGCCACCGCCCAGTCATATTGGGTTTCATTTTCAATTTTAGTCATATTAAATTCATTTATATGGTGGAACAATTTATTTTATCATATTCTGCGTGTGTTCCGACAAACCGGATGTACACAAACTGTGGTCTAAATTGAATAACAACTACCAACCTATACTCGTTTCCTTTTAGGTTGAAAACATAATGCTGATTGCCAACGCAATCTACACTGTTGAAGGTCTTTTTTATGTCGGCAAAAGTGTGCCATTCCGCCTGTTTTACCTTTTTTATCCAGTCTTTAATGGCAGAAAGAGCTTCGGGATGGTTGAGTCCAAATTCTTTCAGCGGCTTTTCGGTAAATATTCTCATTTTTCGTAGGATTTAATGATTGTTGCAAATATATGAATAAAATTCTGAATTTCAAAATGAAAAATAGGCGGTAAGAATTTAAGGACAGTGTGTTGTAGAACCTGTGATTAATGTATATATCGCATCTCGGAAGCTCGATTGTGTCATTTTCTGCTGACCCCACATGAGCAACGCGAGTGTGGGATTTCTCATGACGGCACACCTCCGGCGCTTGCATTTGTTTTTCAAATTAGGATGCGGCTTATTTTTTATTTTTGTTGAAATGGATTATCTTTGTAGTAATATGGACGAGCAGATTAAAACAAGGGTGGCTCTTCTTCGGAATGAGCTTAACCGTCACAATCATAACTATTACGTGCTTAACGCGCCGGAGATATCCGACCGTGAGTTTGACATGATGATGAAAGAGCTTGAAGCTCTTGAACATGATCATCCAGAGCTTGATGATCCTCTGTCGCCTACCCACAGAGTGGGGAGTGACATCAACAAGGCGTTCACTCAGTTCAAGCATAAACAGCCAATGCTTTCGTTGAGCAACACTTATTCCGTGGCAGAGGTCGACGAGTGGGTGGATCGAGTTAAGTCAGGGCTTATGGGGGAGGAGTTTGAGATTGTCGGAGAGATGAAGTATGACGGCACCTCGATATCGCTCACATATATCAATGGACGGCTTGAAAGAGCGGTGACGCGTGGCGACGGTGAACGCGGCGACGTGGTGACTGACAATGTCAAGACCATACGCAGCATTCCGTTGCAATTGCAGGGGGAAGGATATCCTGAAGAGTTTGAGATAAGAGGTGAGATAGTGTTGCCTTGGAAGGAATTTGACAGGCTGAATGCCGAGAGGGAGTTCAATGAGGAACCGTTGTTTGCCAATCCGCGCAATGCGGCATCGGGCACTCTTAAGATGCAGAATTCCGCCGAGGTCGCCAAGAGGGGTCTTGACGCCGTGTTCTATTATCTGCTTGGTGAAAATCTTCCGTTTGACACGCATCATGAAAATATGGAGGCGGCGCGCAGCTGGGGATTTAAAGTCGCTCCGGTCATGGAGCTGCTTAACGGCATAGAGGCTGTGGACCGCTTCATCTCCCATTGGGATACGGCACGAAAGGAGCTTCCGGTGGCTACCGACGGACTTGTGTTTAAGGTCAACAGTCTGCGACAGCAGCTTAATCTCGGTTATACAGCAAAGTCTCCGCGCTGGGCGATAGCCTATAAGTTTCAGGCTGAACGCGCTCTCACGCGATTGAAAGAGGTGTCATTTGAGGTGGGCCGCACCGGCATAATCACCCCTGTGGCTAATCTTGAGCCTGTGCTCCTGTCAGGCACTATAGTGAAGCGTGCGTCGCTTCATAATGAAGATATAATAAGAAATCTCGACATTCATGACCATGACATGCTTTATGTGGAAAAGGGTGGAGAGATTATCCCCAAGATAACCGGAGTCGATGAGGCTGCCCGTGAGCCCGGCGCTGAACCGGTAGAGTTTGTGAAGGAATGCCCCGTGTGCGGAGCCAAGCTTGTAAGAGTGGAAGGTGAAGCGGCATGGATGTGTCCTGACAAATATAAATGTGTGCCTCAGATATGCGGACGTATAGAGCATTTCGTGGGGCGGCGAATGATGAATATCGACGGTGTCGGTGAAGAGATGGTGGCTCTGCTTTATCGTAATGGCTGGGTCACGGATATTGCCGATTTATATAATCTTGAAAGGCATCGTGAGGAGATGATAACATTGCCGGGAATAGGTCCGCGTACAGTGAGCCGCATTCTTGAAGGTGTTGAGGAGTCGAAGAAAGTGCCGTTTGAGAGGGTGGTGTATGCGCTGTCAATTCCCTACGTGGGCGAGACCGGAGCTAAGAAGCTTGCCCGCTCGGTGCGAGACATCGACACTCTGATGAGCGCTTCGGTGGAGCAGTTGACGGCGATTGAGGATATCGGTCCGCGAATAGCGGAGAGCATACACCAATTCTTTGACGAGCCGCTCAACCGCGATGTGGTGGCGCGGCTTCGTGCTGCCGGAGTGACTATGTCGGTGCCGGAGGATGAGGAATCGGGACGGTCAGACAAGCTTGCCGGCAAAACCATAGTCATAAGCGGAACATTCTCGCGTCATTCCCGCGATGAATATAAGGAGATGATAGAGAGCAACGGAGGAAAAAACGCCGGCTCAATTTCTAAAAAGACCGATTTCATACTTGCCGGCGAGAATATGGGTCCCTCAAAGAAGGAAAAAGCTGTGTCGCTCGGCATACCCATGCTCAATGAAGAGGAATTCCTTGCGATGATAAATGACAATCAATAATAAATACAATATACATAATATGACACCTGAAGAGAAACTTGCCATAGAGGAGCGCGTGATAACGATGCTCAAAACAGTATATGATCCCGAGATACCTGTGGATATATACAATCTGGGACTTATTTACAAGATTGATCTTGCCGATGACGGGGCGCTTAATGTCGATATGACGTTGACGGCTCCAAGCTGTCCTGCCGCCGATTTCATAGTGGAGGATGCCCGCATTAAGCTTGAAAGTATTGACGGAGTGAAATCGGTCAACATAAACATAGTCTTTGAGCCGGAATGGAACAAGGATATGATGAGCGAGGAAGCTAAACTTGATCTCGGTTTTCTGGATTGACGCATTATGGCGGGTAGGAAAGTGTATTTTTTCTCCGATGCTCATCTTGGAGCGACATATATAGCTGATGCGCGGGAGCATGAGATGCGTCTCGTTAATTGGCTCATGTCAATAAAGGATGACGCAAGCGAGATTTATATGCTTGGCGATGTGCTCGACTACTGGTATGAGTATCGCACCGTGGTGCCTCGCGGCTACATACGCTTTTTCGGGGCTCTTGCGTCGCTTGCCGATTCAGGAATAAAGATATATTGGTTCATAGGCAACCATGATATATGGTTGTTTGACTATCTGCGCGATGAGATAGGGCTGACGGTTATTGACGGTTATATAGAAAAGGATATACTCGGAAAGCGTTTTTTCCTGTCGCATGGCGACGGTATTGGAAAACTAAAACCCTCGTTCCGATTGATGCGCGCTATTTTCCGCAATAAATTCTGTCAGAAGCTTTATGCGTCGATTCATCCGCGATGGACAATTCCTTTTGCCCACGGGTGGTCCTCTTCCAGCCGGGATTTTGCCAATTATGTGCCGCTTGAGAATGTCGATGCATCTCAAGAGCCGCTCGTGCAGTGGGCTGAGCAATACTCGCTGTCTCATCCGGGAATAGATTATTTTATGTTTGGACATCGGCATGTGTTACTACGGCATGAGATGAAATCAAGCGGTGAAGTGATTATTCTCGGCGACTGGATACGCCAGTTTTCTTACGCTTGCTTTGATGGACAAAAAATGGAAATTTGTAGGCAAATTTGATGTTAACTAAGTGTAAAAACCATATATTTAAGAAGTTTTTACAATAGTTAAAATTTAACTATCAAGGGTAATATGGTGATAATTAGGCAATTGCAATTAATCTGCGTTTGGGCGATTTCAAAAACTATGTTGCTAAACATAGTTTTTCCTTTGGATAAGTCGTAAAAAAGGCAGACCTTTGTAGCACAAACCTAAAACAATCTTTTTTACCTTAGAAATTGTACCTATTGGAAACCCATAAGAAGGAGCTTAGTGATTAAGCTCCTTTTTATATTTTTAAGATTATGGCTGACCCATGAATTGTGGCTGCGATATCCCCTCAATGGTTAGAAGACGCTGTTTGGCAATGATTCCTCCGGCATATCCTGTGAGGGTGCCGTTGACGCCGATCACTCTGTGGCAAGGGATGATTATGGATAGCGCATTTGCCCCGATGGCGTTGGCGATGGCTCTCACCGCTCTCTCTTTTCCACATTTTAAGGCTATGTCGGTATAGGTGGTTGTGATGCCATAAGGAATGTTTTGCAACGCTGCCCACACGGTTTTCTGAAATTCGCTTCCGGTCAATAGCAGGGGGAGTTCAAATTGGCGGCGTGTTCCGGCAAAATATTCCTCAATCTGAGCTATGGCAGTTTCGATGGCTGGCGTGCTTTCAAGAACGAATTCGGCATTCAGCAGCCGTTTCATCCGCGAGATGTTGCGCTGATGGCGGTTGCCGTCGGTCCAGTCACACATGCATAGTTTTCCGTCAAGGCTTCCAATTGACAAATTTCCGCAGGGAGATTCAAAAATCCGGTATGATATCAGTGTTTTATCCATGTCTTTAAAATATTCTATGCCACAATTATGAATTTGTATAACAAATTTATGTATTTTTGTAGATAAATTGTCAAAAATATGGAAATAGATAAATATTTTGCCAACCGTTGCACGGTTCGTAATTATACCGATGAGAATGTTGAGCCGGAATTGTTGATGCAGCTTCTTGAAGAGGCTGCTCATGCGCCCAATACCGGAAATATGCAATTGTATTCAGTTATAGTGAGCCGCACCCCTGAGGAGAAAGCGGCTCTCGCCCCTCAGCATTTCAATCAGCCATGCGCCACAGGATGCAGCGTGCTGCTCACGTTCTGCATCGACATCAATCGATTCCGCCGTTGGTGTGAGGCGAGCAACGCCAAGGAGGGATTCGGCAACACGCAGATGCTTCTTGCCGCTGCGATCGACACTTCACTGTTCGCACAGCAATTCAACACTCTTGCGGAGCTTCACGGGCTGGGATGCTGCTATCTCGGCACCACGGCTTATAATGCTCCGGCAATAGCTGAATTGCTGGAATGCCCGTCGGGGGTGGTGCCGTTGATATCACTTGCCGTGGGTTATCCCAAAGGTGAGAGCAAGCGCTCCGACCGCTTGCCTATAGGCGCGATTGTGCATGAAGGCAAATACAATGATTATGATTATGCCCGCATCAAGGCTGTCTATGCCGAAAAAGAGGGTCTTGATGAGAGTGCGGCATTTATTGCGGAAAATGGCAAGGAGACACTCGCTCAGGTGTATGCCGACGTGCGTTATCCGAAGGCAACCAACGAATTGTTTTCAAAGAACCTTGACAAGTTCCTCGACGAAACATTTATGCAAAAATAATATTAACCAATCATCACATAACTTATGTCAGAGAAAACCAATCATGTCGACCTTGACACGGAAGACAACGGCGTGGCGGGATTGCCCGAAAACGCTTTCCGTGAGCTTGCTGCCGACGAGCAGTATCATCCGGTGATGCACCCTGCCCGCGATTATGCGGAGATCACTCCTTATTCAGTGGGCATGGGACTCCTTCTTGCAGTTATATTCAGTGCCGCCGCCGCTTATCTCGGATTGAGGGTGGGGCAGGTGTTTGAAGCGGCTATTCCTATCGCCATTATTGCGGTGGGATTGTCGGGTGCGTTGAAAAAGCAAAATCCACTTGGGCAGAATGTCATCATTCAGTCAATCGGAGCTTGTTCAGGCGTGATTGTCGCCGGAGCTATTTTCACCCTCCCCGCGCTCTATATCCTTCAAGCCAAGTATCCTGAAATCACGGTTAACTTCCTTGAGATATTCCTGAGTTCGCTTTTCGGTGGAATTCTTGGAATCTTGTTCTTTATCCCGTTCCGTAAATATTTCGTAAAGGATATGCACGGAAAATATCCTTTCCCGGAAGCTACAGCCACCACCCAGGTGCTCGTGAGCGGCGAAGGGAAGGGCGCTCAGAATGGCTCGCAAGCCAAGACGCTTGTTATCGCTTCGCTCATAGGAGGTATCTACGATTATTTGCTCGCCACTTTTGGTTGGTGGGCTGAAAATGTCACTTCGCTCGCCTCGCAGTGGGGAGCGGCTCTTGCCGAGAAGACCAAGCTTGTGTTCAGCGTCAACACCGGCGCGGCGCTTTTGGGTCTCGGCTATATTGTGGGCTTGAAATACGCATTTGTCATTTTTGCCGGTTCTATTTTCGTATGGTGGATAATAATCCCCCTCATCGGCACCTACGGAGCCGCAGAGATAGCTTCGCTTGATCCGGGAGTCATCTTCAGTGATTATGCAAGGCTCATCGGTATCGGTGGTATCGCTATGGCTGGTGTCATTGGTATCGTGAAGTCTTGGCCCATCATAGCTCAAGCTGTGGGGCTTGCCGCACGTGAATTGAAAGGCAAACCGAGCGGAGAGAAAGAGGTGCGTTGGCAGACCGACATTTCCATGAAGCATATAGTCTACATGATCGTTGTGGCGCTTATCGCTGTGTTGTGTTTCTTCTGGGTGGGTGTCATCCACACTTTCTGGCAGGCATTGGTTGCGTGGATTGTGGTCACTGTGATCGCATTCCTGTTCACGACAGTAGCTGCTAACGCCATTGCTATCGTGGGTTCCAATCCGGTGTCAGGTATGACCTTGATGACGCTTATCATCGCATCGGCAATATTTGTGGCTATCGGACTCAGCGGCACCTCGGGCATTGTTGCCGCAATGGTGATAGGTGGTGTGGTGTGTACCGCTCTGTCTATGGCGGGCGGTTTTGTGACCGACTTGAAGATCGGTTATTGGCTTGGCTCCACCCCCAGAAAGCAGGAGAGTTGGAAATTCCTTGGAACGCTTGTTTCTGCCGCTACCGTTGGTGGCGTGATCCTCGTGCTCAACAAAGTTTACGGATTCTCCGGACCTGACGCATTGGTGGCTCCGCAGGCTAATGCCATGGCTAAGGTTATTGAGCCGCTTATGATGGGTGGCGACACTCCGTGGATTCTGTATATGGTAGGCGCCATTCTGGCGTTGATTCTCAACTGGCTCGGAGTTCCGGCGTTGGCATTCTGCCTCGGTATGTTTATTCCGTTGCAGCTCAACACGCCGATGCTTGTGGGCGGCGCTATTGCATATTTCGTGTCCAACCGTTCAAAGGACGAGGCGGTCAACAATGCCCGTCGCGACCGTGGCACTCTTATCGCGTCAGGACTTATTGCCGGAGGAGCCTTGTTTGGGGTATTCTCGGCGTTGACACGTTTTGCCGGATTTGAATATGAGAATCCTGTTCCGGAACTGACAACCCAGATTCTTGGATGCGTAATGTATGCCCTGCTGATTGTATATCTCATCTACAGTTCGATGCAGGCTAAAAAGAATTGACAGTTGCTGTTACGAGGAATAAATAGGGAGATACTGGCAATCTCCGTTCCGTCGATTATTACCAATATCACTACTCCGCTTCTCGGACTGGTGGATGTGGCTATCGCCGGACACATGGGGAGTGCCTCTTATATAGGAGCCATCGCAGTCGGTGGCTCCTTATTTAATATGCTCTACTGGCTGTTTGGATTCCTGAGAATGGGATCGAGCGGCATGACGGCGCAGGCTTACGGTGCCGGCGATGCCGTGCAGCAGTCGCGGGTGCTTCATCAGGCGTTGACGGTGGGTGCCATTGCCGGACTGGTGATGATAGTGTGTCAGGCGCTCATCTGCAGCGTGGGTCTTGATTTCATGGATGTGAACGGCGACACACGCGACATGGCGGCTCTCTATTTCCGGATACTGATATGGGGCGCGCCGGCGGTGTTGTGCAACTACGCGTTGTGCGGCTGGCTGGTGGGGATGCAGAACAGTGCGGCTACCATGTGGATATCGGTTGTGATAAACGTGTGCAACATTGGCGTGAGTTGTCTGCTGGTTTATGTGTTTCATCTTGGCATTTCCGGTCTTGCCACCGGTACGCTTGTGGCTCAGTGGTGTGGATTGGCTCTTGGTCTTGGCATCGCGTTCATTCATTATCGAGTGGCACGGCTTCGGGTAAAAGAGGTGTTGAGGTGGGAGGCGTTGAAGCGTTTTTTCAGAGTCAATACCGATATATTCCTTCGCACGGTGTGTCTTGTCACTGTCACGATGTGGTTCACGCGTGCCGGAGCGTTGCAGGGCGATGTGATGCTTGCTGTAAACGCTCTTCTGATGCAGTTTTTCACCATCTTCTCGTTTTTCATGGATGGATTTGCCTTTGCCGGGGAGGCGCTTGTTGGGAAATACATCGGAGCCGGAAGGCGTGACGAGCTGCGTTCACGCATATTTGCGTTGTGCAAGTGGGGTGCCGGGATAGCGGTGATTTTCACGTTGCTCTATGCGGTAGGAGGCAGCGGGCTGCTTACCATACTGAGTGATGACGGAGATGTGGTGATGACAGCCTCGGGCTATATGTGGTGGGTGGTGACGATTCCTGCGGTTGGATTCCTCGCGTTTTCTTACGATGGCATATTCATCGGTGCTACAGCCACACGCGATATGCTGATGTCGATGTTTGCAGCCACGGTTATTTTCTTTGTGGTGTACTTTGTTTCGTTTCCTCGTATGGGCAATGACGGATTGTGGCTCGCGTTCCTCTGCTATCTCTTCACGCGAGGTATCATCCTTGCCTTCATCGGCAGGCGCTATACCGCCCTGTAGGGTCGCCACTTGTGGCAATGTCACTAACTTAAGGCTAAAATGGTCTTTTGTAATTTTGTATGGTG
>CAJUTE010000065.1 GCA_910589555.1 uncultured Muribaculum sp. | reverse complement strand
TAAATTCCGTACTTTTGGAAGTACGGATTCCGTACTGTTTCAATCTATATTCTGAGATATTAAATCCCTGATTATCAAATGTGATTATTTATATTTTTGGGGCGTGTTTTTAAGTGAGTGAAAGGAAGAGTTCGGGTAGAGTTCGGTTTTAGTACGGGAAAAAACCGAACTCGATAAATCCGACTTTTGAATATGCTGTCAGTGTGATTTGGTCTGTAGTACCGAGGTGTTGTGGCATATTGTAATTAATCCAGATGTTATGGTTTTACCGTGCTGCTATGCCTAATTTAATTATTTGGGGGCGTAGTGAACACCTGTAAGGTTAATCTCTGGGCAGCCGGTGGCGGAGCGTTAGCGTTATCGACTTTAGTCGCTCTGCCTTGCAGAGACACCACCGGAACGCGATAAAAAATAAATAATTGAATCTGAAAGATTCATCTTGTAAAATCCAAGCAATCAGCCAAATATCTCAGATGATTCTTTCAGAAACCACCTATAACCCAACATCTTTCCGAGGGTCTCGCTAACGCTCGGCCCTCGGCTACCTACAGATTAACCTTTCAGGTTTTCCACTCCCGCCGAAGCTACATGCCGGGCTGGACTCTTGCGGTCCTACAGACCGAGGTTTGTGGCATTTTCTCATATCTCATGGCTGCAGGTGTGTTGCCGTTGTGCGGCGGCATGTGTGAGGTGTAGCAGAATTGCAAAGAGCTGAGGTGGAAAATGGTGGATGTCAAGGAGTTTTGGTGGGGTTGATATTGTGAGATTTAATTAATATGATTATATTTGCCAAAATATGTTACGTATTGATATTTAATCTTTAACAGCTATTAATTTTATCATGAAAAAACTCTTATTTCTTTTGCTTGTCTTTTCGGCATTAATTACGCTTCAAGCACAAAATGTGGTCATCACCGGCACGACTACGATTATTCCTGACGGGAATGACGTGAATTTATATCAAAGAGAGAATGGACTCTTGAATCTTATCGCCTCGGATGTAGTTAAGGATGGCAAGTTCCGCATCACTACAGAAATAAGCGAGCCGGAAATCGGTGCCGCTCTTGGGTGTTTTGCTAAAGAATTGCCTATTTCGTTTAGACGTCTGTATCTCACTCCCGGAGCGGAAGTGTCGGTCGCGATTGATGACGTTAGTGTGCAAGCTTGGAAAGTGGTCAGCAACGTGCCTAAGCAGAAGGAGGAGGATTTATATGGCGAAAACTCCCAACCGCTGTGGAAAGAATACTACTCTTATAAAATTAAGAATGATGACTCACGCAGTCCTGAACTAAGAGCGAAGATGGATTCGTTGCAGAATCTTATACATCTTAATGATATTGAACTGATGAAGGGCTTGCCTCACACCGATATATGGTTTGAGCATCTTGTGCATCTTAGTAAATTCTGTAAAAAATCGAGTTACACCTATTCTCCTAAACTTGAAGAGTTGTATGCGACCCTTACCCCTGCGGAGTTGGAAAGTGATGCCGGTAAGAAAGCTACAGCCTATCTGTTTCCTCCTAAGTTGGTCGAGGTGGGAGATACTGTGCCTGAGGATGATCTGTTTGATCTCAGCGGGGCGGTACATCGTCTGTCGGATTTAAGAGGCAAATGGGTTCTTATTGATGTTTGGTATATTTATTGTAGTCCCTGCATAAGGGCTTTTCCGGAAATTTCAGAGCTCGCTGCCCGTTATAAAGATGTTTTGGAGGTGGTTAGTTTGAGTTTTGATGAGGAGGATGTCTGGATCAGCGGCTCTGCTGCGCATAATCTCTCCTGGCATAATTGGAGCGACAAGAAAGTGGATACGGGAATCCTTCAGAAATTTGGCGTTAATGGATGCCCTTACTTTATTGTCGTTGACCCTCAGGGGATTGTGCGAGTGAAAACATCCGGATACTCTACCGGCGAACTTAACAAAATCATCCCTCCGCTGATGGAGCAATAGGATGTTACGTATTGATATTTAATCTTTAACAGCCACTGATTTTATCATGAAAAAACTCTTATTTCTTTTGCCTGTCTTTTCGGCATTAATGACGCTTCAGGCGCAAAATGTGGTTATTACCGGCACGACTACTATTATTCCTGACGGAAATGACGTGAATTTATATCGATGTGACGGGAATCTTATGACTCCTATCGCCTCGGATGTGGTTAAAGATGGCAAGTTCTGGATCACTACTGAAATAAGCGAGCCGGAACTTAAGGCTTCATTGGGGTGTTTTGCCAAAGAATTGCCTATTTCCTTTAGATTTCTGCATCTCACTCCGGGAGCAGAAGTGTCGGTCACTGCTGATGACATTAGCGTGGGCACATGGAAAGTGGTCAGCAATGTGCCTAAGCAGAAGGAGGAGGATTTATATGGCGAAAACTCCCAACCGCTGTGGAAAGAATACTATTCTTATAAAATTAAGAATGATGACTCACGCAGCACTGAACTAAGAGCGAAGATGGACTCGTTGCAGAATCTTATATTTCTTAATGATATTGAACTGATGAAGGGTTTGCCTCACACCGATATATGGTTTGAGCATCTTGTCCGTCTCAGTAAATTCTGCACCAATTCGCCGCACTACTCTTATTCTCCTAAACTTGAAGAATTGTATGCGACTCTTACTCCTGCGGAGTTGGAAAGTGATGCCGGGAAGAAAACTACAGCCTATCTGTTTCCTCCTAAGGTGGTCGAGGAGGGAGATACTGTGCCAGAGGATGACCTGTTTGATCTCAGCGGGACGGTACATCATCTGTCGGATTTAAGAGGCAAATGGGTTCTTATTGATGTTTGGAGTGCCGGTTGTGGTCCGTGCATAAAAGCTTTTCCGGAAATTTCAGAACTCGCTGCCCGTTATAAAAATGATTTGGAGGCGGTTAGTTTGAGTCTCGATGAAGAGGGAGCCTGGATACGCAGCTCGGCTGCACATAATCTCTCATGGCATAATTGGAGCGATAAGAAAGTGGATACGGGAATTCTTCAGAAATTTGGCGTTAAAGGCTTCCCTTACTTCATTGTCGTTGATCCTCAAGGTATTGTGCGAGTGAAAACATTCGGATACTCTACCGGAAAACTTAACAAAATCATCACTCCGCTGATTGCGCCTGCGGCATCTGACACTCTTAACGTGCAGGATGCCGGTGGCGTGTGAGCAGGTAGGACGCTACGATTACCGCCAGGGTGAGCAGCTCGGACAGCGGTATTGCGAGCCAAAGCCCCGAGGTGCCAATAAGATGAGGCAACAGGATGAAGCCCGGCGCCATGAATATTATTCCGCGCAGCATCATGTAGGTGATGGCTCGTGTCGATTGCTCGCAACTCTGATAGTAGCCTATGAAGGTGATGTTGAGGGCGAATGGCAACGCACAAAGCCCCAGCAGCGGCAGTCCCGTTGTGGCTATTCCGTAGGCGGCGTCGGCAGAGTCCAGGAATATCGCTGTCAATATGCCTGATCCGGTCCACATGCCCGCCGAGATGATGACTCCGCAGGCACAGGCGGTCAATAGCGCCACATTCAGCGCCTGGCGTACCCGCTGCCGTTGTCCTGAGCCATAGTTGTAGCTGATGATAGGTTGAGAGGATTGCGCCACGGCATTGCTGATTGAGAAGATGAGCGGGAACAGGTAGCATCCCACGCTGAAGGCGGCTACACCGGCTTCTCCGAGATAGGAGAGGAACATATAGTTGCCGGCAACCATCATCACTCCTATCGCAACCTCGGCAATGAAGGTGGCAAATCCTATTTTAGCCATATATCCGGTGTTGCGTATCGACAGTTTCAGTGACTTCATGGTGAGGCGCAGCTTATAGAATTTCAGCTTGTCGGAGAAAAAGATGAAGTATGCCACTACCATTACTCCGGCAACGATGCAGGAGATGGATGTTGCCATCGACGCTCCCTTTATGCCAAGGTCCAAGGGGAACACCATGTACCAGTCGAGGAATATGTTGAGGATGGCGGCTACAATCTGCACGCTCATCGCATAGCGCGGCGACCCGTCGAGGCGTATGAGCATCATGCCCGCGCATTGCAGATAGAAGAACACCAGTCCCGGAAGAAGCCATAGGAGGTAGTCGGTGGCGAGCTCTTCCAACGCGGGGCTGCATCCGAGCATGTATAGCACCGGACGAGTGAACAGCAGCGACGCGAGGATCACGATGCCAAATATGACAGCCCCCGCGATATATGCCTGGGTCATGATTATTCTTGCGGCTTTCACGTTGCCCTCGGCAAGGCGTATACCGCCTATGACTGATGCTCCGATTCCGAACATAAGCCCGATTCCGGTGCATATCAGGAAAAGCGGGGCTACGATATTGATGGCGGCAAGGGCGTTGCTGCCCACGCCGTGGCCTACAAACATGCCGTCGCAGATGTTGAGCGCGGAGTTGAAAGCCATTCCTATGAGTGTGGGGAAAAACATGGCGCGGAACAGCCGGTTGATTTTCCCGTTTCCAAAGTCAAGTTTGTCTCTTTCCATATAAACGTAAACTATAAAGATTGCGCCGCTGATTAAGGCGGCTCAGAATACCGACGCAAAGTTAGGCATATTATAGGGCTTATCCATGGCATAAATCAGCATAATGACGGTACTTTTTATAACAATACTTGTTTATGGCGATTAAGCTGCGTAACTTTGTGAAAACAATTGCTGCCGATGAAAGAACTGGTCGCGTCGAAATCAATCACGCATTTTTCAGTGGGGCTGACCGATGGAACCGATTGGAAATGTGGGCATACCTTGTCGATAGCGGGGTGCATGATGATGTTGTGTGAGCGTGGGAATGTGGATATTACGATCAATTCCCGCCGATATTCCATGACAGAGGGGGAGATGGCATTTATTGTTTTCGACATGGTTGTTGTGCCTGTCAAGGTTTCCGATGATTTTAGGGCGAGGTTCATCTCGGTTGATTATGATGCGGCACAGGATATTTTCTTTCTCGTGACCTCCAATCGGTTCTGGGAGTTCATATATGCATCGACTGTGTTCAGGCTGCCTGACGAATTCCGGGAAGTGGCGCGCCATTGGTTTATGCAGCTTGACTGGATTGTGGCGACGTGTCAGGAGAATACAGCCGTCAGGGTGTTGCTTAACGAGATGGAAAACGCCATGTCGGTGATGGCGGAACAGGTGGAGGCTCATCTTGGGATGCTCGGCACTAATCCTCCCAAAAACCGGGCGTGGACAATGGTTAATGAGTTCTTGGGTCTGTTGAACCGCTATTACACCCACAGGCACGATGTGGCGTTTTATGCCGATAAACTCAATATCACCCCTAATTACCTGAATATAATATCGAAGAGGAATATTGGAACTACGGCAAAAGAGCAGATTAACATTCAGATAAGTCTCGTGGTCAAGATGCTGCTTGACACTACCGACCTTACGGTGAAAGAGATAGCCGAGCGTCTGCACTACGACGATCCTTCATACTTGTGCCGCGTGTTCCGCAAGCAGACCGGACTCTCGCCGGTTCAATATAGAAATCGCAATGACAAGCGGCGGGAATGACGGGGAGAGCCGCTTACACGGATTTTTTGCCATACTTTTTTTCGAAGATGTCGAAGTGCTCTTCTCCCCATCGCAGCATTGCGTCGATGATGGGCAGAAGCGATTTGCCTAATTCAGTGATGCGGTATTCTGACCGCGGAGGCAGTTCGGGATATATGGTCTTTGCCACCAGAGAGTCCTCGACCAACTCTTTTAGCTGGATGTCGAGCACACGGGGCGCCGCCTCGGGCAAGCATTTGTGTATCTCGCTCGGGCGCATGGCGTCGCCTGAGCGTAATTCATCGAGTATGCACGACTTCCATTTTGACTCTATCAGGCTCATGGTCAATCGCAACGGGCAATCCAGATCAACCGGAATCTTCTTTTCGTATGCCATATCAAAAAATTGGGTTGTAACTACGATGCAAAGTTAGTGAATATCGCTGAAAATCAGAATACCGAAAAAATTTTCGGTATATGAAAAATTTTTCGGTACTTGACTTTTGTGATGTATGATAGTAATTTTGCATCAGTAAAAAACAAACTAATAAACAATCAGATAGATATGAGAAGCGAAATCAAAGACTATGAAGCGGTCGCTGAAGCGGCAGAGAAATTTGTGCGTAGCGTTGCCGAGGGCAACAGCGTGTATGCCAAAACCCTTTTCACTGAGGATGCGGTGTTGTTCGGGATGCTCGACGGCGTGCTCGAGCGTGGTTCCATAGATCAGT
Source organism: uncultured Muribaculum sp. (assembly GCA_910589555.1). Classification (GTDB taxonomy): domain Bacteria; phylum Bacteroidota; class Bacteroidia; order Bacteroidales; family Muribaculaceae; genus Muribaculum. Next base: position 5,881 of record CAJUTE010000065.1, on the reverse strand, counting down.
TCTACCGTAATGTCGACACTGTAGGCGCGGGAGATAATTTCAAAGCCCGCATTGATGTGCTTGCTGTCGAGGAGACAGTGGCTGTGGTGCGTGTGCTTGAAGAGGGCTGGGGCGGAAGAATCGATTTCACCGACTTCCTGTTGCTGCTTAAGCTGAATGGTGAATGGAAATGCGTGGCTAAAGCCTATAATCAGAACTCCAATACCATACGTGAATGAAACATTTAATCACTATAATATCATTGCTTATGTTATTGTCATCATGTTGCGGCAGCCAAACAGATAATTCTGCCGACAAGTTCGGACTTACCTCCGCAGAGCTTTCCGCTCTGCTTGTTCCCGTGGAATTGTACATTGAAAGCGGCGTTAAGGGCACCAGCGAATGTGCCAAGCGCGCGTTTGTTCCTCAAGCTACCATGTCGCATGTTGAGGCTGACTCTATCGTGGTGGCACCCATTCAGGCTTTGTATGACTTTTATGATCAGACCGGACCTCAGGATTGTTCCTACGAGCTGGCTGATTGCAGCGTAGCCGGTGATGCTGCTATGGTACGCATTGAGTCGGTGTTTGGCGAAGCTCGTTTCACCGATATGTTTACTATGCTGAAACAGGGTGGAGAATGGAAAATAGTCAGCAAAATTTTCACTGTCAAATAGGCGTGAAGGTGTTATTTTGCGTTATTATTATGTGATGGCGGTCAGTCATCACATAATTTTATATATAAATATGTAAGAATGAAGATATTGGTGATAAATGGCAGTCCGCATCCTAACGGATGCACTGACCGTGCTTTGCGTGAGTTGGAGAATACTCTTGTCGAAAACGGCATAGGGGTGGAGCGTGTGGACATCGGTAATAAGGATATCCGTGGATGTATAGGCTGTAATTTCTGCCGCACACATGGGCGATGTGTGTTTAACGATATGGTCAACGAAACGGCACCCAAGTTTGCTTCTGCCGCCGGTATTGTGGTGGGCAGTCCTGTGTATTATGCCGGTTGCAACGGTCAGGCTCTTGCGTTCCTCGATCGCCTGTTCTACAGCACGTCGGGCACTATCGACAAGACAATGAAAGTGGGTGCGGCTGTGGTGTCGTCACGTCGAGCCGGATCGACGTCGGCATTTGATGAGATCAATAAATATTTCACTATCAGTGCCATGCCTATCGCGTCGAGCACCTATTGGAATGAGGTGCATGGCTTTACGGCTGAAGATGTCGAGGCTGATCTTGAAGGATTGCAGACCATGCGCAATCTGGGCAGAAACATCGCTTTCATGGTCAAGGCTTTTGACGCTGCGAAGCAAGAGGATGGCTTTCCGAAGCAGGAGCGCTCGTCGTTCACAAGCTTCCATGTGGAGGGCTGAGGCAACGCACCATCGGCTTTAGTGTAAAAATAAAGAGGCTGCATCGGAAGATGCAGCCTCTTGTGTTGCTTATGAAGCCGGTTATTAGCCGTTAACTTTCTTCATGTGAGCGATAAGGTCGAGAACCTTGTTAGAGTAGCCGATTTCGTTGTCATACCAAGATACAACCTTAACGAAAGTCGGAGTCAACTGGATACCTGCGTTCTTGTCGAAGATAGAAGTGCGGGGATCGCCGAGGAAGTCGCTTGAAACAACTGCATCTTCAGTGTAACCGAGGATACCTTTGAGTTCGCCTTCAGAAGCTTCCTTCATAGCAGCGCAGATTTCTTCGTAAGTAGCGGGCTTAGCAAGGTTTACAGTAAGGTCAACAACAGATACGTCGAGGGTGGGGACACGCATTGACATACCGGTAAGCTTACCGTTGAGTTCGGGGATTACTTTACCTACAGCCTTAGCAGCACCGGTTGAAGAGGGGATGATGTTGCCAGAAGCGGCACGACCACCACGCCAGTCCTTCATAGAGGGACCGTCAACAGTCTTCTGAGTAGCGGTAGTAGAGTGAACAGTAGTCATAAGACCTTCAACTACGCCAAACTTGTCGTTAAGCACCTTAGTGATAGGAGCAAGACAGTTAGTGGTGCAAGAAGCGTTAGAAACGAACTGAGTTCCCTTTTCATATTTGTCGAGGTTCACGCCGCAAACGAACATGGGGGTGTCGTCCTTAGAAGGAGCTGACATAACCACGTATTTAGCGCCTGCTTCGATGTGGCCCTGAGCTTTTTCCTTAGTAAGGAAAAGACCTGTAGACTCAACAACGTATTCAGCACCAACAGCGCCCCAAGCGATTTCTGCGGGGTTCTTGCAAGCGGTTACGCGGATTTCCTTTCCGTTTACGATAAGAAGGCTCTTTTCGAGGTTGAAATCAACTGTGCCGTCAAATTTGCCGTGCATAGTGTCATACTTCAACATATAAGCCATGTAGTCAACGGGAAGAAGGTCGTTGATAGCTACAACTTCGATGTCATCTCTCTTAGTAGAGGCACGGAAAACGAAACGTCCGATACGGCCGAAACCGTTAATACCTATTTTTGTCATAGTAATTTATAAATTGGGTTATACAATCATCTACCTTAGAAAATAATTCAGGCTGCAAAATTACTATTTTTTTTTGAATAACATACCCCTTGGGACAAAATAAAGGAAAAATTTCTTTAATTTTTGCTTACGCAGCATTTTTTGCTTGGTAATAAAAGGGCTTTGAGGCTGATTTCCTGATGAGTTTCTTTTTATTTTATTGGTGTCCGGTGAAAATATTGGCTGTCAGCTTATCTTTTAATTATACAGTGAATTGCCTGTGTTTTTCCGGACATGGAGTTATAGCCGTGAAACGGCAAAATAATTTAAGCACCGCCACGAGGCGATAGCCGAGGCGCGGTGTAAGGTGCGCTAATATTACCCCAATTATTATCTAATTTTATCGGACATCAATATTTTTATTTAAGCAAGTGGAGATGATGAGCTTGAAAAAGCGTCATATTATAAAAGTAGACAATAAAGTGACTGATAAAGTAGACAATAAAAATTATTAGCGGAGGGTAGAATCATATAAGGATTTAGTGATAATCAGCCTATTAATGCTATATCGCTTCTACGAAGCTCTCTTCTTGTGTCCTTTCTCCCCACACTCACGTTCGTGAGGGGTTTCCTACAACGGCGCACCTATGGTGCTTACCGGTTCTGCAACATCCTCTACTATGGCGTGAGTACGGTTGAACTTGACGGGGGATTTAAGCGTTGCAAAAAAGCGTTGCGATGGCGGCTGTTTTTATTTCGCACTCATGAAACAAGTCGATATATGCGCGTAAGTGTTTGGATTAAGTGTAAAATTTGCTTAATTTTGCACTTAACCAGTATAGCTATTTTCAGATACTAATTTAATACGCAATAGAATATGGGAAAATTTCTGACAGAATTTAAAGAGTTTGCCATGAAGGGCAATGTCATTGACATGGCGGTCGGTGTGATCATCGGCGGCGCTTTTGGCAAGATTGTCTCTTCGCTGGTCAATGATGTGATCATGCCTGTGGTGGGAATAGCTACCGGAGGGCTTGACTTCAAGGAACACAAGCTCATTCTCAAAGAGGCTGTGATGAACGGAGAGGAGATTGTGACTCCTGAGGTGGCGATGACCTATGGTATGTTCATCCAGAACATCGTTGATTTTCTTATCGTGGCTTTCTGCATATTCATGGCGATACGCATCATGAACCGTCTGAAGAAGAAAACCGAGGAGGCTCCCGCTCCTGCTCCCGAACCAAGCAAAGAAGAGGTGCTTCTCACCGAGATACGCGACTTGCTTAAACAGCAGAATGAAAAGAAGTAATTAAATCATATACACTAACCTGAAAAAAACTATGTCAAAAGTAATAATAATCGGTGCCGGCGGCGTGGGAACCGTTGTTGCCCACAAGTGCGCCCAGAATCCCGAAGTGTTTACCGAGATAGTCCTTGCCTCACGCACAAAAAGCAAGTGTGACGCGATCGCCAAGGCTATCGGCTCTCCCAATATCGTGACCGACCGCGTGGATGCCGACAATGTGGATGATCTTGTGGCTCTTTTCCGCCGCCATAAGCCCGAACTTGTGATCAACGTGGCTCTCCCTTATCAGGACCTCACCATCATGGATGCTTGCCTTGAATGTGGAGTGAACTATCTTGACACGGCAAACTATGAGCCCAAGGATGAGGCGCATTTTGAATACTCATGGCAGTGGGCTTACCGCGAACGCTTTGAGCAGGCTGGCTTGACCGCAATTCTGGGTTGTGGATTTGATCCGGGAGTGTCGGGCGTGTTCACCGCATACGCCGCAAAGCATTATTTCTCGGAAATGGAGTATCTTGACATCGTCGATTGCAATGCCGGTGATCATGGCAAGGCGTTTGCCACCAACTTCAACCCTGAGATCAACATCCGCGAGATCACTCAGAACGGACGCTACTATCAGGAAGGCAAATGGGTGGTGACCAAGCCGCTTGAAATCCATGCTCCATTGAATTACCCCAACATCGGCGCCCGTGATTCCTATCTTCTCTATCATGAGGAGCTTGAGTCGCTGGTGCTTAATTTCCCCACCATCAAGCGCGCGCGTTTCTGGATGACATTCGGGCAGGAGTATCTCACTCACCTGCGTGTGATACAGAACATCGGTATGGCTCGCATCGACGAGGTTGACTACAACGGCACCAAGATCGTGCCGCTGCAATTCCTCAAGGCTGTGCTTCCCAATCCTCAGGATCTCGGTGAAAACTATCATGGCGAGACCTCGATCGGTTGCCGCATCTCCGGAAAGGACAAGGAGGGCAAGGAGCTCACCTACTATATCTATAATAACTGCAGCCATGAGGCGGCATTCAAGGAGACCGGTATGCAGGCGGTGAGCTACACCACCGGTGTGCCGGCTATGACAGGCGCCATGATGTTCCTTACCGGAAAGTGGGTTAAACCGGGCGTTCACAATGTGGAGGAATTCGATCCCGATCCATTTCTTGATGTTCTTGCCAAACAGGGACTTCCGTGGAATGAAGTGTTCAACGGCGACCTCGAAGTTGACAAGGTATAAACGGCAATGCCGCATGATAAATGAGAAGAGTGCCGTGGCATGACGCTGCGGCACTCTTTTTGTTGTTAAAATTTAGCTATTTTAAAGCTAAATTGGATAAAAACATTTGCAAAATTGGAAATATTAAATGTTTTTCTTTAAATTTGCAAGTATCTCATGTAATGAACGGGGTAATCCTCAGTTTAATGCCGGGAAGACATCATAAAAGTGTAATAAACCAAAAAAATAAAGGCAATCTTATGCTATGCTTCATATTTAACGGACTTATCGCCCAGGCGGCGGGAGCCTTGATAACCGGAATTGTTATCACGGCGCTGCTTGTAGGTCTGTTATTCTTTGTCATCAAGCTATTGACTGAACGCGGCAGCTTCTCTCTTGCCGGCTATGCGGTGGGAGCGGCGCTCTTCCTGTTTTTAGGCTATCACGTGATTCCGGCTTGCGGAGCTGTTGCCTTGCGATGGAAATGCGATGAGATCGAGCAGTGGCTCAGTCAGAATGTGCTGAACCGGATGCAATTTGATAATATTTCCGAGATAACACCCGAAGAGAGCCGTGAGGTGGTCGACGCCTTGGTCGAAAATGTTCCCCTCGTGAGCAATTACGTCAGCGAGCTTCAGCTTGCCGGCATGAGCGCTTCGGCTGTCACATCGACTGTTGCGGGAGAGATTCGTTCTACCCTCGATACATTTGTATGGAAATCAGTTCTTTGGAGCCTTGCCGGAATCCTCGTGGCGGCGGTCTTGATATATAAGACCATGGAAGTGAGGGCGTCACGGCAACGCATGGCTGTGTCGGGTGGCGATAACCGCCGTTCGCCCGCATCGGCTAACCGCCGCAGGGCAGTCAATGCTATTAACTTAAGATTTTCATTTGAGACTTTTGCAAAAATGAAGATATG
>CAJUTE010000064.1 GCA_910589555.1 uncultured Muribaculum sp. | reverse complement strand
CACCTCGGCTATCGCCTCGTGGCGGTGCTTAAATTATTTTGCCGTTTCACGGCTACTTTTTGTGTGAGAACTCAAAGTTAACCAAAATTGGCTGACTACGCCAAATGGAATCAACCCTAATTTTATCTCTTTACTAAAATTCTTAGCGGATAGTAATAATAGAAAATGGCAGCATCAGAATAGTTGGCATCCAATCTAAGGAATAACCATCCTAAAGCAATACCCTGTGTTTGATATTTATCAACCGTAAAATTATAAGCAGTCAAATATAATGCCACTAATCTACCAGGAACATCGATTTCCTCAATTGTTCTATCACAAAACCGCTCTCTAATCTTTGGTGCATTTTCCTCATAAAAATTTTTAATTTTTTGATAATATTTCGGCGAAGTATATTTTGCGAGTCTTAACCGTATCAACTTTATCAGTTCTACTAATTGATAAGGGTTATAACACCCTAACGCAGGATAAATTACAAAACCATCTTTAGAAAAATCAACCCCCGAATATATATCGCTAGAATTTTCGTGCCAAGCATAATAATACGGTATCAGTATACAATATTTAACCCCATCCAATCTAAATCTAAATTCAGTATAGAAATAATCATCGTCGAAATCAAGATAGAAATCCTCAATATCGGGAATTTCTAAAAGCAACTTTCTTGTCTCTCTCCAATATTTATTACTATAATAATTTATTCTCTCTCTCTTTCTCCGTTTTATTCTTATAAACCGAGCCATATTTATTATCGTTAAATTATTTCAAGTTTATTTTCGCCAGTTGAATTCGATTTCAAGAGCAGCGTTTGCATGGTATTTCCAAAGCTCTTTATCAAAATTCGGGGTATAGCGTGACATTGTCAGCCGGTCCTTATCCTGCAACCCATCAGGATACCATGTCTGAAAGACAATGCCTATGGTTAGCCGCGGTACAGGGAGCCACAGGCGACCTGTGCCCGGTAGGATGACCCCTAAAAAGCACTCTGCAAAGAGTGCCCCTAAAGACAATGGCTGCCGCGAAGCAAAGCCGGGACTGGGGGCGGGGCATTGCCCCTCCCCACGAGTCCCGAACGGGACGAGCCCGTCAGACCTCGCCGAACCGCATTGTATACTGCTTTATTTTGCACTCCTGATACCGGAATTTAAAACTCTCACTCAAGCAATCTTAATGAAACATCTTCATAACCTCCATAGTATTTTCAAAATCATATTTTCTAAAACAACGTGAGTCATACCCAACCTATCCTCTTTAATCTTCATTGAAGCCATCACATCAGCCACTAAATTGCGAGCCTGGGACTCTTTGCTGAGATGACGGTATTTGGATAGATTTTTCTTAACAAAACCTCTTATTATAGCTACCCCTTTCTTGCTTTCCCAAACACTTTGAGCTTCATTCAAATTAGATACTATCACCGGAATATCTTTGGGTTTATATTTACCTACCGATGTATCAATACACCAACTATATGCACCACAATAAACTGCAGGAGTAACAGCTTCCGAATGATTCGAAGCGGCATGTTCATGAATTATTACTGTATAATTGCTATTCTTAATCTTAAAATCAAGATACTTAAACGCCCTGCTACAGGAAACCAATGAGCGCATTTTAAGGTTGCTGACATTCTGAATTCCTGACACTGCGGAATAAACATCTTTAAGATCTTGTTTTGCATAAATTAATGCAGCACTCTCGTTTATGGAAAAGCGTCCATTCATAAAATATACACCTCTAACCATTTCTATTCTTTTTTATTATGTTAATTATAAAATTAAAGATATAGCTCACATCAATTGACAATAAGCCATCTCACCTCCTCATTAAAGGGAGATGTCCGAAAGCGGTATAAATGCCTAATTGCAGAACTAAATTTTGATAACCTTAAATTCAACCGGGCGATATTTCACGGAATGTCAGCCCTTTGTAGAATATTAAGGGTTCCGGAATTTATTTTCGCCAGTTGAATTCGATTTCAAGAGCAGCGTTTGCATGGTATTTCCAAAGCTCTTTATCAAAATTCGGGGTATAGCGTGACATTGTCAGCCGGTCCTCATCCTGCAACCCATCGGAATACCATGGCTGGAAACGATAACAGCGATCGGCAATCGTGACCGGACCCTCATTCCAGTCAAGCTGATAAAACACGGTGCCTACACGCGTCATTTCCCTGCATATTTCAGGGATTATGCTGCAATTGTCGAGAGCGAACGCATAAATCGCCTCCGTGTCTTTGTCGTTCCATCCAAGCGTGCCGAGAGCGAAAGTCGCTCTACCACCGTAGTCAATGTGCAGCACATCGCCGGTATAGATATCATCACCGTTGGAGTCGCGATAAGGCGTTTTCACACCTGCGAATATCACGCGGTGGCAGTAGCCGCGATTACGGCATTCATCCTCGAAATATCCCTCGACAACATCCTGATTGTGGTCTCCGGCAAACTCCTTGTTTTTCGTCCACACATATAAGTCGCCGGAAGGAAAGAAGAAAAAATCGCCGAAATCGGCATATCCGAACCGATCCTGCCCGATAACATAGCGTATGCTTATCTCGGGTTTCGGAGCGGAAATGATTCCTGCGCCGATCACATATTTATATTCATCACAAAGTCGGGTCAAATCCTCTTCAGTCAATGCCTTTGGAATCGCTATCTTCTTTTTGGAAGGCAGGCTCTCCATCATGACCGCATCAATAAATTCGTCATTCATCAGAATAGGAATCCATTCGAGCGGAAAGGTCACATTATAGAGTTTGTGGGCTTCCTTAAAAAGAGGCGCCATCTGCTTATCGGTGAAACCGGCTATGCCACACCCGACCCGAGTTACTAAAAAACGGTTATTAGGATGAGCTTTTGCATATTCTACAAATTCATCAACATAGGGCTTGATGTCGGCAACACCGCCATGCATGGTGGGAATCGCATAGCATTGACCTGTCGGACCGGAGCCCACTCCCCATTCAGCGCCGAAGCACTCATGAGCTGTGCGTGCCGCACCACCGTGATGATGACCTTGAAGGTTGCTTCCAAACACAAATATCTCGCACATTGACAGCTTGGTAACATTTTCAGGAGTTATTCTTTTCGGCATATTTTTTAGGATTATGTGTTTTTATTTATTACAATTCATCAGTTATTTTCTGTACAATTCACCCATCTGTGCAATTCGATTTGCAATTTTCGCCCTTACCGACTCGGGGGCTACCACCTCCACCCTCGGTCCGTGAGAAAGGATCTCCATTATGAAATCGTAAGTCGGCGCCACTCTCACTGTCAGTGTCACGAAGTCGTCATCCTCCTTGATGATGCGTTGCGACGAGTGCAGCGGCAGACTTTTAAAATAGTTAGCCTGTTCCCTTTCCACTTTCAGCACTATCTTCTCAGCATGAACTCCATTCTCTACAATGATCCCGTAGCTATCGGCAAAGATTTGATCAATTCTCAGCTTTGAGGGCTTGACATTTCCCCCGCAAATGACATCCACGATTCGGTCAAGAGAGTAGGAATAATGCTTGCCGTCGGGCTTTTCCGCTATCAGATACCATCGTTGGCGAAATAGCTTTATACCAACCGGCTTCACCGTGATTTCCTCCTCCATTGCCGAATCATAGTTGTGTCGATAACTGAGCCTGAGTTCCCGTTTATCGGTGAATGCCTTGATAATAGTCAGCAAAGACTCATTACCTCCATAGATTTTTTCCAAGTGAACGTACCGTTCCAGGTCAGCCGACGACATGAGATTTTTGAGCATGATGGCGCTGCTCATCATCTCATGAAGCCGTGTTTCCGACTCCATTCCATCCGATTTTATCGAATACTCATTGGTAGCTCGGTCACAAACTATCTCCACGTCAAAAAACTCCTCGACAGCCCGGCGATGATTCTCGAAAGTCTTGTGAGGCAACGGCAATCCGTCGCCCAGCGAGGAGCGTTGCCACAATCGATCTATCTCTTCGAAGGTCGCCCCTCCCGAGCTCAACAGAGTCTCATACAACCACATATAGCGGCGCAACACGTATGCCTGGCTACGGCGTTCACTCATAATCAATTGTTATTATACCCGAATTCGCGGGTCATGAATTTACGTTTATACAGATTCTCTCGTTCTATCGCATACTCCTCAGTAACACCGAGATACATAATCTCAAGTATGCACCACTGGAAGTGTTGGGCATATTCAGGATCATCCGCTATTAACTTTTCAAGATCTTTGTTTCCGCCATGACCGCCGGTGGTAAAATAGCATTTCCACCTGCCCCATATTCCTTCTTGTCCGTAAGTGCTGCCCACATACTTCTTTCCGGTCTTGGTATCCAAAATAAGATAGATGCCATTCACTGATTGAAGCGGATTCTTCCAGCTCTCAGCCTCTTTTGAAAAGATCGCTTTAAGCTCGCTGTAAGGCAACACCACATCCTCATAGCTCTTAAACTGAGGCACTCCGTCGGCATCTTCAAATCCCTCATCAATGCGAGTCACCGGCTTCAGCTGCTTCCGGAAATCCTGATGCCATGCTACAGTGGCTTTTCCCCACTCGATAGTCACTCTATCGGCAAGAAAACGGAAATCATCCACCTCCTGAAGGTTGAGCAGACAACAGCGGCTGTCGTAGGGCGACGGCACGATTTCGCCTACTTTATACACCGCAACGAAGCGTGCCTTGGTATTCTGTGTTCCCACGCAAACCACAATATAATCAGTTTTGTCAAAGGTTCCCTTCAGTTGCTCATTCTGATACCTCATAAACATATCCTTGTCATAGCGGTACAGATCAAGCAATGTGGTTCGATAGGTTTTACCCTCAATGGGGAGGTCTTTTCGCGAATCGGCATGGCGGACAATCTTAATCGACTTGCTCGCGTCGAAATCAGCGTTTCTTCCTGCCAACAGCTCCTGGAGCGTTGCAATTACATTTTTTTCTTTTTCCATAATCATTTATTTTTGATGCAAAATTAACCATAGCTTTCGCCATAGCAAGACGAAAGCTATCTTTTTATCATGTTATCAGTTAAAAAAATCAGTCACTATCTCAGGATTCCTTAATATATTTATGTAGAGATTCACTCCAACTGCAATTATTAGAGCAGGATGCTAATGAGATCACCGGTACCTGGATCCCCAAAATTTTCAAAAATTTTTTCATGGCGAATTTCATTAAAGTTCTCCGATGGCAGACTGTCAGAGGCGTTAAACATAATATGATTTTATACAAAAAAAGCGGACTGCCCATCCCGCTCTCTTGTAGGTATCGCCAAACACCTGAATACACGCACGGATAGGCAGCCCACATTATATGAGCTGTCCCCGTGCCCCGGATATTCTTTGTTAAATTTGGCGATTTCACAAGAGACAAGGCACTTTTTTATCTAATTTTAAACATGTTGCCGCTCTCGGCAACGCAAATATACTCAAATTTCCGTAAATCCAAGATATATCCGCAGTGTATCGCAAAAACTTTACCGCAAAATTACCCACTCAAATCGCCATAACGTAGCGATAGCACCCTATTTATTTCCACTCAGCGGAAAGGTTGCTGATGAGCGACGCGCTTGCGCCGGTGGACCCGGTGTGCTGGATGCCAAGCGCCGAATAATCGTTCGGCTCAACCGATGCTGACAGAGCCACGCTTTCCATCACTCCGGCACGCGACTCAACGGGGGCGGTGCTGCTTGCCGTCGCGGTAAACACTCCACCCTTTATCGCAAGATTGATATTGCACTCGGTGCGGTAACAACTCGACGCGACAGCATCGCTTATCGGCGTCACCACGCCATTGTCATAACGCACAAGCGAGAACACCACGGCACGGTCATGGTCGGGCGTGCGCTCTATGCGCAACGCATAGCCCGACAAAGTCGACGGGTCAAACTTGATATACACATCCATATACTGCCCCGTCGCACTGCCAAAACCCTGACCCGCAGGTTTGCAAGGCTCAACAGTGATCGACACCGACATATCGCGGCATTTGTCACGATAAGGCTCATAGAACATTCTCGCGCCTTTGGTCATCTGCACAATGCCTGTACCCTTTGCCCCGTCGGTACCGTTGCCATAATACCATCCACGCTCGGGCTGAGCCGTCCAGTCATGTTCAGCAGTGTCGAGAGGCTTATAAGCGTCAAATGTCCAGATTCCCTTACCAAACTTAGGTTGATAGTGTACCGGCAGGTCGGAAAAGTCAGTGGTGAGACTGCGCTGAGTCTTCTCAGCACCGCGAAGATGCCCTCCGCCTATCACCTCTCCAAATTCCACCACAACTCTTTCTCCCGGCTTGGTGTCATCACCCTTCGGCGTGACAATGGCAAAGACGCGACACCCTTTGTCGGCATAAACCGGATGATACACAGCCGCCTTTGGAGCACGTCCATGCTTCACCCTGATTGTGTCGCCATCAGCATCACGGCGAGACCATGCTATGAAACTGTCATCATAATTTATCGGAGCCAAAGAGTAGTCAACCTTCAGCCCCCTCTCTTTTTTATCATATTTTATGCTCGGTTCAGTGACAAATCGAGGAGCCGCAAGCAGATACGGCGCGACTGTGACCGATGCTTTACCTTGCCAACCGAAATCATGAGTCATAGCCACCTCTCCCGTAATCTTCTTAGGGATGACGTTGCCGCTCACGCATGACACCGATCCATCGCTTCCGGCATAAAGCTTCACGCAGTCAGGAAATGTCCATTTGGCACCACCCTGAAAGACAGAGCCGTCACAACTATAATCGCCCCACAAACGATAGACAGGCGACAACACAATCCGGTCGCCCGACGCCTCCATCGCCAACCCCTTTGCTCCGAAATCAGCCATCACGGGAATACCCAGAAGCTTGCGTCCGGTCAACTTCTGCAATCTCTTTATCTCGGGACGCACTCCAAGCGGATCCCACCCATCGTCACCGGCAAGAAGATTGGGAGTATTGTACACCACCTTCCCCTCATGAACTACCTTATAGGCATCAAGCAACGGTTTGTCGGTCAGGTCAACGCTCAACTGCGGACGCTCGGCATCTATGAAATAACTTTTTCCGTCGACAGTCACTCCGCTCTGGTAGCAGGTGTGATGCGATGCATCGCGGGTCCACTGCAACGCAAGTCTTGACCTCCCGTGGCGGTCCACGCGATGAAAGCGTGTGTCAATCATCGTGACCATTCCGGGGACCTTGGTGATATACTGCGATGTGGAGTTCCGGAGGTCTATGTCACAATTCAGGAACACTGCCCCGGTCTTTGCCGTACCGTAGAACGGCTTGGTGCTGAACCAAGTGAAACGGCAGTCGAGATACACCGCCGATCCGGCAAGAGCATCATCGGTGCACTCCATATAGCAATCCTTGAAAAGCGACCGCCTCGCACCCACAAACGGACACATATTAAGACGGCTTATAAAACGGCAATTCCGTGCAAACAAGCGGTCAGTGCCACCGCATATACCGATCTGAGCCTGAACAATGGCATCACGCCGCTTAGTTCTGTTCAATTCCGGGCGAAGAGGATATTCAAGATCCACATTGCAATAATTGCCGAAAGTCATGTTCTCCAACTCAAGCGAAGCCCCGATGAAATGCATCATCGTGAAATTGCCAAGCGCACCTTGAGTCTGCCCTCGGTTCACGGCAAACACCACATTCGCCGGATCGGCGGCAAGACCTATGATCTTAAGCGTGTCACACTTCACCTCCACCCCATACGGAACGCCGTTGCTGTTTGAGGCATCACGCCTTATTCCCGGATCATCAGGATCATCAAGCCAATACACCCAAGGGGCAACAAGCAGCGTAACCTCCCCACACGACGCGGCTTGCACAGCTTGCAATGCCTCTTTTACATCATTGAACACAAACGGCGACGACGCATCCTCAAGCGAACCGTCAAGATACAGCACCGACCGGTTCAACCCATAACGATTGCCTTGAAAAATCACGGTGGAGTCATCGCGCAACTCCACACGATTGAGCGGATCAACCGCATTGACCGATGCTTCTACAGGTTGACACAGGGTTGCCATCACCCCTATCATAAATATCAAGAATTTTATTCTTTCCATGGCACAGAAATTACATCATAATTCAATTTGTGCAAAATTAGCTGTTTATTTCCACAAATAGCAAAAAATCCGGTTATCTTTCCACACCACGCAACTCGCAAAATCATAAGAATATTTCTTTTACACACGACTTATTCGTATATTTGCACTAATTTAATAACCAGAGAGAAAAACGAATCATGAAATTACGCAACTTCATTCTCAGCGCAATCGCCTTATTGACAGCGGTAACGCTGAACGCGCAAGCAAAAACTGACTTTTCAGGCTATTACAAAAATCTGCCTCTTAAACTTCAGCCTGTCACAGCTCCGGCAATCCCCGATTACACCATTAAGATTTCTGACTTCGGCGGCGTAAACGACGGCGTGACAAAAAACACCGAGGCTTTTGCAAAAGCAATGGCTCACCTGGCACAAAAAGGGGGCGGACACCTCGTGGTGCCCGAAGGAATATGGTACACCGGTCCTATTCAATTTGAAAGCAACGTAGACCTCCATCTTCAGCGCGGCGCCCTCGTGCTATTCTCAGAGGATCTCGCCGATTATCCCGTGCTGTCATCCAACTGGGAAGGACTCAGCACCCACCGTGCAATGTCGCCCCTGTCAGCACGCGGAAAGGAAAACATCATGATTTCAGGATTCGGAACTTTCAACGGCAACGGTCAGTGCTGGCGTCCCGTGAAGAAAGGTAAAATGACCGACAACCAGTGGAAATCACTCCTTAAGAAAGGCGCGGTAAACCAGAAAGGCGACGTATGGTTCCCCAACGAACGCATCCGTGAAGTCTACGAAGATAAAAACCTTCAGGCACAAGCCCATCGCGGCGACAAAGAGAAAATCGAGTATGTGCATGACTTCTTGCGTCCGGTGCTCCTGTCGTTCATACAGTGCAAAAACGTGATGCTCAAAGACGCCACTTTCGAAAACTCACCCGCATGGAACCTCCATCCGTTCCTGTGTGAAAATCTCATCATCGACAACGTGACAGTACGCAACCCCTGGTATGCGCAGAACGGCGACGGAATCGATGTGGAATCATGCACTAACGTGTTGATCGTCGACAGCTCATTTGACGTGGGCGACGACGCTATATGCATCAAGTCAGGAAAAGACAAAGACGGACGCGAGCTCGGAGTGCCTTGCAGCAACGTGTTGATCGACGGCTGCACAGTGTACCACGGTCATGGCGGATTTGTGATCGGCTCTGAAATGTCGGGCGGAGCTAAAGACATCGTAGTTAAGAACTGCCTATTCATCGGCACCGACGTGGGCTTGCGATTCAAGTCAACACGCGGTCGCGGCGGTGTGGTTGAAAACATCTACATCGACGACGTGAAGATGAGCGACATCGCAGGCGACGCCCTGATCTTCGACCTCTATTACGGAGGCAAAGGCAACGCCACCGCAGTGCCTGTGACCGAAGAGACTCCGTCGTTCAAAGACATCTATATGAACAACATCACCTGCCGCAGCGCGCAGAGAGCGGCATTCTTCAACGGACTTCCCGAAATGCCCATGAAGAATGTGCAGATCAAAAACTCACGTTTCCGCGCCGACACAGGCATCACCCTGAATCATGTCGACGGACTGTTGCTTGACAACGTCACAATTGACGCTCTCAACGGAGAACCGTTGACAAAACAGAACGGCGTAACCAATCTTGTAATCAAATAAAGGATTATTTCATACCTGCGAGAGAGACCGTGCGTGACCAGTTCATGCCGGTCTCTCGTTGTTTTAACATGATTTGTGTGGATTTTGCAGGTTTTATATGCGTAAGTGGAGTTATCGGATTACAAAAATGTGGATTTTTTCGTAATTTTGCGCATAAATAAAAAACAAATATGCGCCTTCCAATGGCGCTTTTAATCATAACACATAATTACGCAGTTGAATATATCCGCATTTTTCGGTCGACGCAATCAGCCGTCGCTAACAATTTCAATTATTCCGTTTTCGTTTCTTATCGCAAGCCTTCTCGCGGTTATCATCATCGAAGGTGCCGATGGGGTATTCACCCTCGGTCCATGGATTCTACTCTCGGCATCGGCTATCGCCCTTGCGCTTGCCATAGCCGGACGCACCGCCACCCGCCGATACCTCCGATTAGGACTTCAAAAAAGCGCCATGCAGATTCTTCCGGCGATTCCGATACTCATCTGTATCGCCATAGTCGCAACCACATGGATGCTGTCGGGCGTGGTGCCCACACTCATCGCCTACGGTCTTCACTTCCTCTCGCCCGAACTGTTTCTGTTCATCACCTGCCTGGTATGCTCGGTCATATCGGTGATGACCGGAAGCTCATGGACCACCATAGCCACCATAGGAGTGGCATTCATAGGCATAGGGCGTATTCTCGGCTACAGCGATCCCTGGATTGCAGGAGCCATCATCTCAGGAGCATATTTCGGTGACAAAATATCACCGCTGAGCGACACCACAGTTGTAGCGTCGTCAACTGCCGGAGTCGATTTATTTGACCACATCCGCTACCTGATGTTCACAACAGTACCGGCGATGACCATAGCGTTGGCAGTCTACACGGCTGTCGGCTTCATCACTCCCCTTCACTCCTCACCGGAATCCGCCCCGCTGCTTGAGACTCTGCACGCCACATTCAACATATCGCCCTACACACTCCTCATCCCGCTTGTGACTCTTGTGATGATAGCGCTGCGCATATCCACCTTCATAGTCCTGCTCACCGCCGGCATACTTGGCGCGATAGGCGTGTTCCTGTTCCAGCCACAGATAGGCATGAGCGTGGCTGAACTCGCATCTTCAGTGTGGAGCGGAGCGGCAATGACCACCGGCAATGAGGCGCTCGACGAGCTTGTAGCCACCGGAGGCATATTGGGAATGCTCCCCACGGTGTTTCTCGTGCTGAGCGCCATGGTGTTCGGCTCGGCGATGATAGGCACCGGAATGCTCACAAAGCTCACCGACTCATTCACCCGCCGCTTGCGCAAACGCACAAGCATCGTCAGCGCCACCGTGGCAAGCGGACTCACCATGAATTGCGCCACCGGCGACCAGTACCTTTCATTGATCATCACAGGAAATATGTATCGCTCGCTTTACCGCAAGCACGGTCTCGAACCGCGACTCCTGAGCCGCGCCATGGAGGACTCGATTTCCGTGACCTCGGTGCTCGTGCCTTGGAACTCTTGCGGACTCACTCAGTCGATGGTGCTGGGAGTGAGCACGCTCGCCTACTTTCCATGCTGCATCTTCAATCTTCTCACCCCGTTGATGAGCATCATCATGGCACGCACGGGATTCAAAATACGCCAGTCACAGCTCGCGCCGGCAAGAGCCTGAACACTACTTCCCTAAAAAGGCTTTAAGACCGGGAAGAAGCTCCGCGCACATCTCACGCCCTATCGAATAGACGCGCTTCATCTTCTCAGGATTCATCTCCACCCTGCCTATGGGCAACGGCGCAGGCGGAGCGATGACAAACGCATCGCCTGCCACCACACGGTCATGCACGAAGTCGAGCTGGGCGTTGTACATCTCATGACGGCGAGCCATCGCCTCCACAATCGCAGGATAACGCCTCATGAATGTCGAGAACACCCACTTTTTCGCCGGACTCTTGCGATAGTCGAGCGGCTGCGTGAGCACAACCACATTACGCCCGAAACCGCAATTCATGAAATATTCCAGAGGGATTGAATCGCTTATTCCGCCATCGAGCAGAATGTTGCCGTCGGCGACTTTCACCGGACGTGTCACAATCGGCATCGATGCCGACGCGCGAAGCCACTCCAGTGAATCATAATCCACCTTTTCCATCAGGTAATACACGGGCTTACCCGTCATCACATCGGTACACACCACATGAAATTCAATGGGATTGGACTCGAAAGCGGCGCAATCGAAAATATCAAGTTCAAGAGGAAGGGTGTGATAGGCAAACTCAGCCCCCACAAGATCGCCGGTGGAGAGAAGCGAGCGCACACCCATGTAACGCGGATCCTTGCAGAAACGAAGATTGTAGCGCAACACACGTCCCGGCTGACGCGACTTGAAATTGCATCCGAAACTTGATCCCGCCGACACCCCTACGATGCCGTCGAAATCAATGCCGTTTTCCATCATCACGTCAATAACTCCGGCGGTGAAGAGCCCTCTCATGGCTCCGCCTTCAAGCACAAGTCCGGTTTTCATAACAATCTATTTTTGGGATTCAGCGGATAAATTAAACAAAAAAAAATCCGCAAGCATTGAAATTCAATAACTTGCGGATTTTAAAGTGTCCGAGATGAGATTCGAACTCACACAGCCGAACGGCCACTACCCCCTCAAAGTAGCGTGTCTACCAATTCCACCACCCGGACATT
>CAJUTE010000063.1 GCA_910589555.1 uncultured Muribaculum sp. | reverse complement strand
ATCTGAAAATGCCCTGCTTAAGTTAATAGCATTGACGACACACCTCCGGTGCTTGTGCTCAATTTTGTAACACCATCCTTAAATTGCTGCTGCGTTGCCACGGTCGCCACAGGTGGCGGACCCTACGGTTGGGGTTACGATTATCGTGTTGCCGGGTGGTTTTTGCCGAAAAATTTGTCGACGATGAGGGCGATGAATCCGTCGCCGGTCACATTGCAGGCGGTGCCGAAGCTGTCCATGGCTATGTAAAGCGCGATCATCAACGCCTGATCCTGTTCGTTGAATCCGAGCATTGAGCCGAGCAGTCCCAACGATGCCATGATCGCTCCTCCGGGTATTCCCGGTGCGGCTATGATGGTGATGGCGAGCATGGCGATGAATCCGGCAAACATAGGGAGGTCGTAGGGCAAGCCCTGCATGATCATAAGCGCGAGGGCGCACATGACTATTTTCAGCGTGCTGCCCGACATGTGGATTGTGGCACAGAGTGGGATTACAAATCCTGCAATCTCCTCCGATACTCCCATCTTTATTGCTTGACGAAGCGTGACCGGAATTGTTGCCGCTGATGATTGTGTGCCCAACGCGGTGAAGTAGGCGGGGAGCATGGTCAGCAATAGCTTGAACGGATTTCTTTTGACAAACAGTGCCGCGATGCAATATTGCAGAATCAATATCACCGCTGCCATGAGGAATATGATGCCGATGATTTTCAAGAATGACGACAGAACGCTTGCCACCTGTCCCGACATGGTCATGTTGAGGAAAATGCCGAAGATGTAGATGGGCAGAAGCGGGATAATAACGGTGCGGATTGTCGCCGCCACAATGTCGCGGAATTCCTCAGCCCCGCGTTTGAGCACAGTGCCTTTGCCGTATGCAATGCCTATTCCGGTCATGAAAGCGAGCACCAGAGCTGTCATCACCCCAAACAATGGCGGTATTGAGACCGTGAAGTATGGCTCAATGTCGTGTCCGTTATCAAGCTGTGTCCCAAGAGAGTGAGGCGTGATAAGGTTAGGGAAGGTGGCTTCGGCAGTGAAATATGACAGAAGTCCTGAGCTTACAGTGGCGATGTAGGCTATTGCGGCTGTGAGGAGCAGCACTTTTCCGGCGCGGTTGCCTATTTCCGCAATTGCCGGAGTGACGAAGCCTACTATAATCAATGGCACAAGGAATCCCAGCAACTGGCTGAAAAGCGAGTTGAAGGTCATGAAAATGCCGGCTGCCCATACGGGCATGACATATCCAATGGCAATGCCGAGAGCGATTGCCGCCAATATCTGAATGAGGAGTCCCGGTTTAAATTTTTTCATATAGCGAGTAATAAGAGGGTGTTTAAGTGAGCTGATTGGAGCTCTCGGGCGCAAAGTTAAGACAATTTAATCACACAGGCAATCATCATTTTTATGCCGCAGAGGGTTAAGGTGTTGCAAGAATTGAAAATTATGATTAATTTTGCTGATGCAAACAGAGATGCGTGGCAGGATTCAGCCGGCATCTTTGCGGGAGATTACATCACCTCGGCAATTCGGCAGCTCCGGCTGTTGAAAGTGATGGGACGGCTCTTCTTCCGTTAAGAAAATGACATATCTGCATCCCGTCTTGCGGAATTATTGGAGACCGCACGCTTTTGTGGCGTGGGGCGGTGCTCTTGTAATTCGAGGCGAGATGTGTTAATTAAAGAAATCAACCGTTGCGGTTTTCGGATTACGAAGGCGGCAACGGTTTTTTTATGCTTTTAGATGAGCATTTGTGTTTTTGAATAATAAAAAAGGGACTGATTATAAACCTTTTCACAATATAAATTTGAGGTTGATTGTGGATCTCGTGAGAGGATGCCGGTTTTTCCCTTCCGGCGTCCTCTTTTTATGTTTATTAACATTTTAGAATTGTAATCATGCGATTATCCATGTTTTAGGGCTTAAATCGCATGGTGGGCTTACTGATTATCTATTAAGTTTTGGCATGAATTTTTATCAAATTACTTTTGCAATGTAAAAAATTCCTACGAATGAATAAGATAGTATTATTATCATCAGTCTTAATCGGGTGCTCTTTCGCGACTCATGCCCGCGAATGGTCCTACAACGATTGCGTCGAGTGGGCAAAGGAGCATAACATCTCCTTACGGCAGAGTATTCTCAATGAACAGATAGCCGGAGTGGACGAGGAGGAATCAAAGGCGGCATGGCAACCGTCGCTCGATTTCGCCACTACCCACGGTTATTCCAATGCCCCGTGGGGAGAGAACAACAAGAACAGCTATACCAGCAGTTACGGGCTTAATGCACGCTGGACAGTGTGGAACGGCGGAGTGCGTGAGAACAACATCAAAAAATCGCAGTTGCAGTCGGCTATCAGCAAGCTTAGCACTACCGATAAGCTTCAGTCCATCGAAGTGGATATGCTCGGAGTGTATGTCAATCTGCTCTATGCCAAAGAGGCTATCTCGATCTATGAGGAAGCAGTGGAGTTGAGCAAGGCGCAAGCCGACCGTGCCCGGCAGCTCATGGAGGCGGGACGCCTGTCGAAGGTGGATTATGCCCAACTTGAGTCGCAGTATGAGCAGGACCGGTATGCGTTGGTAAACGCGCAAGCCACCTACGACACCCGCCGCATGGAACTTAAAAAACTTCTTGAACTCGGGATAAACGATACGATCGCGGTCAAGAATCTTGAGTGGACTCGTGATGAGGTGCTTGCCATGGTTCCACCGATGGATGAGAGCTACCGTATGGCAGCTGCCATCGACGTGCCTCTACAGATCAATGAGCTTGAGATCGATGACGCCGACCTCGATGTGAAGGTGGCTAAGGCGGGACGTATGCCCGACATATCACTGACCGCAGGGGTGGGAACCGGATATTCTGCTCCGGGCGACGCTTTTGCCACTCAGATCAAGCGCTGTGTGAGCGAATCGGTGGGGCTCACGTTGTCGATCCCCATTCTTGACAATAAGAAAACCAAATCGGCAGTGGCGCGAGCCAATATCCAAAGGCTTAACGCGCAGCTTGACCGCGAGGCGCGTGAGACCGAGCTTGCACAGCAGGTTGAATCGTGGTACATAGACCTCCAGTCGGCTCAGTCGCGCTACATTGCCGGCGAGCAGCAGGTGAGCTCTACCGAGTTGAGCAATGAGCTTGTCAACGAGCAGTTCAATCTCGGACTTGTAAACACTGTGGAGCTTATGACCGCCCACAACAATATGCTTGAGGCGCGCCATTCGCTTCTGCAAGCCAAATATATGGCTATGCTGGGACACAAAATGATAGAATATTACCGCACGTCAAATATAAATATGCCATAATAAAATGAGTGTAAGAAATTTAGGATTATTAGCCCTGGCGCTGTTGGCGGCAGGATGTTCCAAAGAGAGCAAAATCACCCTTGAGACAGCTCGTGTGGAACGCGGCGACATAAGCCGGTCAGTGACAGCTACAGGAACCGTGGAGTCAGTCACCCAGGTGGATGTGGGTACGCAGGTGACCGGTATAATCGACAAACTTTATGTGGATTATAATTCAGTGGTGACTAAAGGGCAGCTTATCGCCGAGATCGAGAAGACTCTTCTTGAAAGCGACTTGAAGAGCGCTGACGCCAATATGGAGTCGGCAAGGCTGAACTATGAGTATAACAAGACCAACTATGAGCGTGACAAGGCGCTTCACGACAAGCAGCTTATAAGCGACTATGAGTTCCAGACATCGATGAAGGACTATGAGGTGTCGCGTCAGTCCTACGATAAAGCTCGAGCCGATCGCGTGCGCGCCGCAAAGAACCTCAACTATGCCGAGATATACTCGCCGATTGACGGAGTGGTCATATCACGAGAGGTGGAAGTGGGGCAGACTGTGGTGTCCAATATGAACGTGGCAAACCTCTATGTTATCGCCGACCTTGACAATATGCAGGTGATCGGTGACGTTGACGAGGCAGACATAGGTCAGGTCAAAGTAGGTCAGGCGGTGGAATTTTCAGTCGACGCTTATCCCGATGATAAATTCCGCGGCACAGTGACTCAGGTGCGTCTCAACCCCACGGTGGAGAGCAATGTGGTGACATACGAGGTGGTGGTCAATGCCCCTAATCCGGAACACAAGCTGATTCCGGGACTTACGGCAAACCTCACTATTTTCACCACTCGTGAAACTGATATACCTCTCATCCCTACCGCAGCATTCCGATTCACTCCTCATGATTATGACAACGTGGAGGGGCTTCCGCAGGCGGCGCCCGATGCCAAAGCTTTTGTGTCGGAAAATGCCGATGAACGAAATGTGTGGGTGGTTGAAGGCAACCGTCTTGTGCCCGTACAGGTGAAGATAGGTGTGACCGACGGTGCCAAGACTCAGGTTGTTTCCGGACTGGCTGACGGCTCGGAAATAGCTGTGGACTATGAGGTGGCGGCAAGCAATGAGAAGCCACAGGAAAATGCCGAGAAGAGCCCGTTTGCTCCGCAGCCTCCGAACAGAAACAAGAAAAAGTAGAGTTGCGAAAAAACTTTAACCCTCATGTCATATTTATGAGTGATAAAAGAGAAATTATACGAGTTGAAAACCTGCGGCGTTACTTTACCGTAGGCGGTGAGGAGGTCCATGCTTTGCGAGGTGTGAGCTTCTCCATCCGCGAGGGTGAATTCGTGACTATAATGGGTACTTCGGGATCCGGAAAGTCCACGTTGCTCAACCTTCTGGGATGTCTCGACACACCCACCAAGGGTGAGTATATCCTCGACGGGGTGTCGGTGCAATCGATGAGCAAGAATGACCGTGCCGTGACACGCAACCGGAAAATAGGATTCGTGTTTCAGAATTACAATCTTCTGCCTAAGACTACGGCGGTCGAGAATGTCGAGCTACCGTTGCTCTACAATTCATCGGTGTCCTCCAAAGAGCGTCGTTCAAGAGCCATATCCGCACTTGAGGCGGTGGGGCTTAAGGAGCGCCTTTACCATAAGAGCAATCAGATGTCGGGTGGTCAGCAGCAGCGTGTGGCGATCGCCAGGGCGCTGGTCAATGACCCGGTGATAATTCTTGCCGACGAGGCTACCGGAAATCTTGACACACGCACATCCTTCAGCATCCTGATGCTCTTCCAGGAGCTTCATGCCCGAGGGAGAACGATAATATTTGTGACTCATAACCCTGAGCTCGCGGCTTACTCGTCGCGTAACATAGTGCTGCGCGATGGAAAGGTGCTGTCGGATGTGAACAATCCGTCGATGGCATCGGCAAAGGAGGCGTTTGAAGCTCTGCCAAAAGATAATGACTGACAATGAAATTAGCCAATTTATTAAAAATAGCCCTCAAGGCGCTAAACAATAACAAGCTGCGTTGCTTCCTGACGATGTTGGGAATCATTATCGGTGTTGCCTCGGTCATAACGATGCTTGCAATCGGTCAAGGGTCCAAGAACAGCATCAAGGCTCAGATTTCGGAGATGGGTTCCAATATGATTATGATCCATCCGGGAAATATGCAGCGTGGCGGTGTGCGACAGAGCGCCGATGATATGCAGACTCTTGAAGTCGCCGATTATGAGGCTATCCGCGACCGTGCGGCTTACATATCGGCTATATCTCCGCAGGTGAATAGCGGAGGGCAGTTGATTAACGGAAATAACAACTATCCCTCCACGATCTATGGCGTGACGCCCGATTATCTTGACATACGCAAGGTGAAGGTGAAAGACGGAGCCATGTTCACGGATGCCGACATCAAGTCGGCGGCGA
This sequence comes from uncultured Muribaculum sp., assembly GCA_910589555.1. Classification (GTDB taxonomy): domain Bacteria; phylum Bacteroidota; class Bacteroidia; order Bacteroidales; family Muribaculaceae; genus Muribaculum. The sequence continues at coordinate 6,964 of CAJUTE010000063.1, read as the reverse complement.
AGGTGTGCTTGCTCGGTAAGACCGTCATTGACAACTTGTTTCCTAACGGAGAGGATCCTATAGGGAAAGTGGTGCGTTTTAACAAGATCCCGTTTACCGTTGTAGGCACGCTTGAGGAGAAGGGCACCAACTCCATGGGCATGGACCAGGACGACGTTGTGCTTGCCCCTTATACCACCATAATGAAACGTGTGCTGGCGATAGATTATGTGCAGGGGCTGTTTGCGAGCGCGCTTGACGAGCAGTTCACTGATCAGGCTATCGACGAGATCACCGCCATTTTGCGCGAGCAGCACCGCCTGAAGGAGGATGCGGATGATGACTTCAGCATAAGGAGTCAGCAGGAATTAAGCGAGATGATGAATTCCACGAGCGACATGATGACCGTGCTTCTTGCGTGTATAGCGGGAATATCGCTTCTGGTGGGCGGTATCGGCATCATGAACATCATGTATGTGTCGGTTACTGAGCGCACACGCGAGATAGGATTGAGAATGTCGATCGGGGCGCGAGGCATAGACATCCTGTCGCAGTTTCTCATCGAGGCTGTGATAATCAGTGTCACCGGCGGCATCATAGGCGTGCTTGTAGGAGTCATTGCGTCATGGTTGGTGAATATCATTGCCCATTGGCCTGTGTATATTCAGATTTATTCTGTAATTTTGTCATTTGCCGTGTGTACCGTTACGGGAATCTTCTTCGGATGGTATCCGGCACAGAAAGCCGCTAATCTTGACCCGATAGAAGCCATCAGATATGAGTGATAAAATCATAGGACAGCCGTCGCAATCAATACAGAAGTGGGTGAAATTTTTCATCCACCTTCTGTTCTTGAGCATCATATTCATCCTTCCTGAGATATTGATGAGCCGCAATATGCCCGACATTTCCGGCTCATGGCGCATATATGTGAAGTCGGTGGTGTTTGTGGCATTGTTCTATGTCAATTACTACATCATCATAGATCACTGTCTGGGCAGGAAAAACTGGGCGTTGAGGCTGGTGTTGATAAATGTGTGCATCATCGCTCTTGCGGTGGGAATGATCACGTTTTTTCATTTGAATCCTCCTCGCCGCATGGTCAGGCACATAGGGATGATGCACGTGTTTACCGGTGTGTTTCGCGACTTGGCGATGTGTGTGTTGACTATCGCGCTGTCAGTGGCGATGAAGCTGAGCGACTATTGGGTGAGGCTCAGCGCCAGGCATAAGGAGATGGAGGCGGAACAGCACAGAGAGGAGCTCGCGAGCCTTAAAAGCCAACTTAACCCTCACTTCCTGTTCAACACGCTCAATTCAATCTATGCTCTCATTGCCATAAGCCCCGGCAAGGCTCAGAATGCCGTGCATGAGCTGAGCCGGCTGTTGCGTTATGTGCTTTATGAGAATGCCCCCACTGTTTTGCTTAAAGACGAGATAGAGTTCATAAATAACTATATCAAGCTTATGAAGCTCAGGCTTAGCGACACGATGCCTGTCAATGTGGAGCTTGACGCCGGTGACTGCGGCAATTGTCCGATTGCTCCGTTGTTGTTTATATCGCCGGTGGAAAATGCGTTTAAGTATGGGGCTATCGGCACTGCCGATGCCGAGATCTCGGTGTCGATAGTGGCTCGCGACGGTGTTGTGACCTGCTTGATAAAAAACCGGTTTGAGCCGGGACCGTCGTCAGGAGATTCCGGAATAGGGGATGCCAATCTTCGCCGCCGCCTTGACCTCATATACGGTAAGCGCGCCACACTCAATACTGTGGCTGAAAATGGAATTTATATTGTTGAATTGATAATAAAACTATGAGAGTATGATTATATTGCGATGCTGCGTGATTGATGATGAGCCCCTTGCCCGTGACTTGATAGCTTCCTATGTTGATAAAACACCGTTTATGGAGCTTGTGGGAAAATTTTCATCGGCTCAGGAAGCGATAAAAGTGATTCTTGAAGAGGAGATGGATGTGGTGTTTCTTGACATCCACATGCCTCAGCTCAACGGGCTTGAATTTGCCAGAATCATTCCTCCCACTTGTCGCATAGTGTTTACCACCGCCTACGACCGCTATGCCGTTGACGGCTATAAAGTGAATGCTCTTGACTATCTGATGAAGCCCATCAGCTATGAGGAATTTGTGGGAGCCGCCAACCGTGCTCTTGAGTGGGCTGATATGTGTCGCAGGGCAGAGGACAACAGCCGTGACAACCGCTATCTCATAGTGAGGAGCGAGTACAAGCAGATTCAGATTCCGGTTAATGACATCGTGTTTATCGAGGGGCTTAAGGACTATGTCAAGATCTATGTCGAGGGTGAGACTAATTCCATCATGTCATTGATGAGCATAAAGGCGTTGGAAAATTATCTTCCGTCGTCCGAGTTCATGCGTGTCCACAGGTCGTATATAGTCAATAAATCGAAGATAAGGGTCATCGAGCGCAACCGCATAGTTTTTGGCAAACATTACATACCGGTAAGCGACAGTTATAAGCAGGCGTTCACCGAATGGATCGGGTCGCACAGCTTGTTTCCGCCAAGCGGCATTGGCAATTGAATCTCTTTACAGGAGCTCAACTGTTAATTCATGCTGAAAATACATAAAAAACGGGTTTATGTATCGGTAAAACGCAAGATTGTGCGTTATTCCTAATGTTATATTGCAAAAAATATTGTAACTTTGTACATTAAAATTCATGTGTGATAACAGATGAGACAATTAAAAATTACTAAGTCAATCACCAATCGAGAGAGTGCGTCACTCGATAAATATCTTCAAGAGATTGGTCGTGAGGACCTTATCTCGGTAGAGGAGGAAGTCGAGCTGGCACAACGTATTCGCCAGGGTGATCAGGCTGCTCTTGAAAAGCTGACTCGCGCCAATCTGCGATTTGTGGTATCTGTTGCAAAGCAGTATCAGAATCAGGGTCTTTCGTTGCCTGACTTGATTAATGAGGGAAATCTGGGACTTATCAAAGCGGCTCAGAAATTTGATGAAACACGAGGCTTTAAGTTCATCTCTTATGCCGTGTGGTGGATTCGTCAATCAATTCTGCAAGCCCTTGCCGAACAGTCGCGCATTGTCCGTTTGCCACTCAATCAGGTAGGTTCGCTCAACAAAATCAGCAAGGCTCTGTCGAAGTTTGAGCAGGAAAATGAACGTCGTCCTTCAGCTGAAGAGCTCGCCGATGCACTGGATGTTCCCGTTGACAAGATTGCCGATACCCTTAAAGTGCAGGGCCGTCACATTTCAGTCGACGCTCCGTTTGTAGAGGGTGAGGACAACAGTCTTCTCGACGTGCTTACGAATGATGACTCTCCCATGGCTGATGCCACTCTTACTCAGGAATCACTCTCGAAGGAAGTGGAGCGTGCATTGCGTCAACTTCATGAACGCGAGCGCGAGATTTTGAAAATGTTCTTTGGCATAGGTTGTCAGGAGATGACTCTTGAAGAGATCGGCGCGAAATTTGACCTTACACGTGAGCGTGTGCGCCAAATCAAGGAGAAGGCGATACGCCGGTTGAAAGGTCAGAAGAGCAAATTGCTCAAGACATATTTAGGATAAATAAGCGCGTAAGCTTAATTGACAGGGGAGGACGATGGTTCTTCCCTTTTTTTGTTTATGGCGCTGACGGTTGCTGCAAAATAAATATTTTTTTCGGTTGCGCTTGGAATGTTTGTATCTTTGTGGCGGATGACGTATATTTATGTGCAAATATAGTTTTTGATTGATATGGAAATAATATCGCTTCGCCGGAATGCGGAATATCTTGAACGTGCTATTGCCTATTTTCAAGATAAGTGGGCTACGGAAGATTCTGCGGCAGTATATGATGATTGCTTTCGTAATTGCATTTGTGCCGATAATCCGTTGCCGCAATGGTATCTTCTTGTCGATAATGACCGGATACTGGGATGTGCCGGCTTGGTCACTAATGACTTCAATTCACGTATGGACCTGTATCCATGGCTTGCGGCTCTATATATTGAAGAGGATTGTCGAGGTCATAATCTGGGCAAGATGCTGATTGATTATGTCATGAACGATGCGAAATCTTTTGGCTTCAGAAATTTGAGCCTGTGCACTGACCATATCGGCTATTACGAGAGGTTTGGATTCTGTTTCACGGGATATTGCTATCATCCGTGGGGCGAGAAAACGAGGATTTATCAAATTGAGTTATAAGAAACAGTAAAATTACGCAGTCATGAATATAGAGTTTAGGTCGCTTTCCGCGACTTCGATGGAGAAGATAATAGAGGCTTTTCAGAAGGCATTCGGTGATTATGCGGTGAAATTTGAGAGCAGTGAAATCCAATCGATGTTAAGGCGACGGGGATTTAGAAAGGATATTTCATTTGCGGCTTTTGATGGCGATGAGATATGCTCATTCCTTCTGAACGGATATGGCGTGTATGCCGGAGAACCTTGTTGTTATGATTGTGGAACGGGGACATTGCCGGCTTACAGGGGAACGGGATTTGCCGGTAAGCTGTTTCAAGTGGCTCTGCCGGAATTAAGGAATGCCGGGATTAAAGAGTATATCTTGGAATCTTTGACGTCCAATGCACAGGCAATAGGGATATATGAAAAGAGCGGATTTGAAATAGTAGCCACGTATGATTGCTATAATCAGAGTATTGATAATCTAAAACTGTCGTCGAAGCGGTTGATTGATGTGTCAATAGTTGACATAGACGCATCCGCATTAAGGTCAATGGTCTCTTTTGGTGACTTTATGCCTTCTTGGCAAAATTCAATAGAATCGATTGAAAGGGGGGCTGATGAGCTGACTATGCGTGCTGCTATTCTTGAGGGGAGAAGAGTGGGTTATTGTGTGTATGATTCTCATTCAGGTGATATTGCCCAGATTGCCGTTGATAGGGATTTTCGTCGGATGGGGATAGGGACTCTTTTGCTGAGTTCAGTTATAAAGGAGTCCAAGTCAAAGAAAATAAAGATTTTGAATATTGATACAGGTTGCCAATCTTTGTCGGGGTTTGTTGAGGCTCTTGGCTTTGATAAGGGGCTTTCTCAATATGGCATGATGAAGAAGATTTATGTGGCAAACGGCGATGAATAAAATATTTGAAATAGAATCTATTGATGCACTCCGTGAATATCTGCTGGGTAAAGGTGATTCTAATGCTCTGCGGGAACAATTGTATGCCGAGTTTCTTAAATATTCCATGTACGGTGATGTGCAGGAATGGAATGTTGCTGTAAGATTGTGTGAGGCGCTCGCCATCGTAGGGTGGGGTGAGCATGAGCCTTTGGAAGCTGTAAGGGGCAGATGGTTTAACGGCAATCCGGAAACATATTTCGTAAACCGGGATGGCATACCGCGTTTTCTTGACGCTGTGTGGTCGAAGCGTAATGCTGGATATGCCATTGACTACAGGTTATCTTTTCTGCATGGAAGCGCTGAGAATCCTTTGGCGAAGCCTGTGAGGCTCGACGGTACTGTCGGCGAGTGTCTTGATGTCGCGCTGTGTAACCAGCGCAATTGGATTCCCAAGAATCCTATTCGCATAGTCAGGGGGCTTGCCAATTGCTACGAAGGTTCAAAGCCGGTGGTGGAAAGCATTGAAAAGGATCTTATTCCAAGTCTCAACCGGAGTATGCGCCCCGAGCTGTATGGCTGTGCGATAGACGCGATAGTGATCAATGTTTCGTTCAGTTATTATGATAATTACCATTGCAAAACCAATTATGTCATAGCTGATGAATCGCTGAAGCTTAAGCAGAAGGATTTTTATCCGAAACTTCTTGGGATGTACACTGAAAAGGAGATTGAAGATAACGGATATTATCTTAGAAACCGTTTCTCCTACGGTCCGTTTCGGAGGGAAACAGGGAAGGTGCGTGTGGATATTGTGTTGGAAAGAGAGTTCAGCTTGCGTCCTGTGCCGGAACAGAAGAGGATATTGAGCGAATATCTGATCCATGCGGTTGAGAAGGTGGCTGAACGCTTGAAGAAGAAGGTTGATTATGACTTCCCGTTGATGATTTCTGATTTCACATCCATATTAAGTGCCTGGAACAGTCGGGAACTTTAGGATTCACCGTTGGTCTTAAATATCTCCGCTATATCATAATATTGGGGTACTGTAAAAATATTGGCTATCAGTGTATCGTTCAGTCATACAATGAATTACCTGCGTTTTTGAACATGGACTTATAGCCGTGAAACGGCAAAATAATTTAAGCACCGCCACGAGGCGATAGCCGAGGTGCGGTGTAAGGTGTGTCAGTCGGGGTCATTATCATCCGTATAAAAAGTGCCGGAGGAGCGTTGAATTGCTTCAATGCTCCTCCGGCTTATGCCCGAAAGGGATGCTACTGCAATTAGGCGTTCTTAACCTTTTCAACTACAGCCTTGAAAGCTGCGGGATTGTTAAGAGCGAGGTCAGCAAGAACTTTGCGGTTGATCTCGATGCCTGATTTGTGGATGAGACCCATAAGCTTAGAGTAGCTGAGGTTCTCTTCGCGAGCGGCAGCGTTGATACGCTGAATCCACAATGAGCGGAAGTTGCCCTTTTTATCTTTGCGGTCGCGGTAAGCGTAGGTCAAACCTTTTTCCCAAGTGTTCTTGGCAACGGTCCATACGTTTTTACGCGCTCCGTAGTAACCACGGGTGAGTTTTAAGATTTTCTTTCTGCGTGCTCTTGAAGCAACATGATTTACTGATCTTGGCATTTTTGTAATGATTTTTGAATGTCAGCGGCTTGTTTTGCTCTTTAGTTGCTGTGCATTCGGTTAGTAATGATGTTTAAATCACAAATTAAAAAACAGATTGTCGTGTAGTTGCCTCTATTAGAGAGCGAGAAGTTGCTTCACTTCGTGAGTGTCTACCTTAGCAACGAGACCGAAATGGGTAAGGTTGCGTTTCTGCTTTTTAGTCTTCTTAGTCAAGATGTGACTCTTAAAGGCATGTTTTCTTTTGATTTTTCCTGATCCGGTAAGGGCGAACCT
>CAJUTE010000062.1 GCA_910589555.1 uncultured Muribaculum sp. | reverse complement strand
GGTAAGACCTACGTCTATATCAAGACGATGTTTGAACTCAACAAACTCTACGGTTGGTCAAAGTTCATCATCGTCGTTCCAAGCATCGCTATCCGTGAAGGCGTTGCCAAATCATTCCGTATGCTTGAAGAACACTTCATGGAGCAGTACGGAAAGAAAGCGCGTTGGTTTGTATATAACAGTTCTAACCTCAATCAGCTCGACCAGTTCTCGCAGGACGCCGGACTGAACGTGATGATTATAAACACCCAGGCTTTTGCCGCTTCCCTCAAAGAGGGTGGACGCTCAAAGGAGAGCCGCATCATCTACTCCAAGCGCGATGAGTTTGCCTCGCGCCGTCCTATCGACGTGATTGCCGCCAACCGCCCAATCATCATTATGGACGAGCCGCAGAAGATGGAGGGTGCCGCTACCCAAGCAGCTCTCAAGAAGTTCAACCCGCTGTTCGTGTTGAACTACTCCGCGACTCACCGTACAAAGCACGACACTGTATATGCCCTCGATGCCCTCGACGCTTACCGCGAGCGACTTGTAAAGCGCATCAAGGTTATCGGCTTCGAGATGAAGAACCTGCGCGGCACCAACGGCTATATGTATCTCGACAATATAATCCTGTCGCCCAATAAGTCACCTATGGCGCGTATCTCTATCGAGGTGAAAAACGCGTCCGGTGAGCCTCGCCGCCATTTCAAGACTCTCGGTGTGGGAGACTCTCTATTTGTCGAGTCAAAGGAGTTGGAGCAATATCGAGGTTTCGACATTGCCGAGATATTCCCCGGCTCAGCTACGCAACCGACGGCTTACGTCTTTTTTACCAACGGAGTGACACTCCGCAAAGGGGATGTCGTTGGCGACTCAAACCTGCTGCATCTGCAACGCGTTCAGATACGCGAAACGATAAAGGCTCACTTCGAGAAGGAGCGTCAGTTGTTCAAACGCGGCATCAAGTGCCTGTCGCTTTTCTTCATTGACGAAGTGGCAAAATATCGTCAGTATGATGATGGCAATCAACCTGTAAAAGGTGTGTTTCAACAGATATTTGAGGAAGAATATGCCCGTCTCGTCAATGAAGAGTTCCACATCTTCGATGAAGACTACAACGAATATCTGCGCCGCTTCGCGCCATATCAGACACATCGCGGCTACTTCTCAATCGACAAGAAAGGTAAGATGGTTGAGACCAAAACCAAGCGTGGCAGTGACGTCAGTGAGGAAGCGTCGGACTATGACCTTATCCTGCGCGACAAAGAGCGACTGCTAAGTTTTGATGAACCGACACGCTTCATCTTCTCTCACTCTGCCCTACGCGAGGGTTGGGATAATCCAAATGTATTCCAAATTTGTACTCTCAGGCATAGTGACTCCACCACTGCCAAGCGTCAGGAAGTGGGGCGCGGTCTTCGCATAGCCGTTGACCGCAACGGTGTCCGTCAGGATAAGGAACTGCTTGGCGACGAAGTTCACAATATCAATGTACTCACTGTCATTGCCAATGAAAGTTACTCTGACTTCACCGGTGCGCTGCAACGCGAAACTCGCGATGCGCTACGTGAACGTGCAGTTAAAGCCACGCCAAGTTACTTCGAGGGCAAAACAATTACTGTCGATGGGCAGCCTCATGTCGTCACCGACCGCGAGGCAAGTCGCATTATGGTTTGGCTCGAAGATAACGAGTACATCGACGATGCAGGCAACATAACACCGAAGTATCATGCTGATGTTGCAGCCGAGGCTGTTGCTCCTTACGGAAATCAACTCGCACCTATGGCTGAGGGTGTGACACTTCTTATCAACTCTATTTTCGACCCGAATCTGTTGAAAGAAATGACCGGCGATGGTAGCAAGACAAAATTGCCCGAGCCGAGACTCAATGCCAATTTCGCCAAACCCGAGTTTCAGGCTCTCTGGAATGCCATCAACCATCAATATGTCTATACGGTAAGTTACGACACTGCCGAACTTGTCAAGAACGCAGTCCTGCATCTCAACACCGACGAGTTGCAGGTGCGCACTCTGCGCTATATCAAGATTGAAGGGCAGCAGGACGCGCAGGAGGTTACGGAGTTTGGCAACACTAAGTCCACCTCTAACGAACTGACCGATGTCTCAACTTCATCAGTCAAGTATGACCTTATCGGGCAGGTTGCGAAAGGCGCAAACATCACTCGTCGCACAGCCGCAAAAATCCTTCAAGGACTGCGCCCGGCGAAACTCGCCCTGTTCCGCAACAACCCCGAAGAATTTATTCGTAAGGTTGTGCAGATTATCCGCGAGCAGAAAGCCACGATGATAGTTGACCACATCCACTATCATCTGACCGACGGCAAATATAACTCTGACATATTCACCGCCGCGAGCCGTGCCGACTTCGACAAGGCAGTCGAGACATCGAAGCATATCACTGATTATGTTGTCTCCGACAGCAAGGGTGAGCGCGACTTTGCCCACGACCTCGACGAGGCAGAAGAAGTGGTGGTATATGCGAAACTGCCTCGCTCATTCCAAATCCCCACGCCCGTAGGCAGCTACGCTCCCGACTGGGCGATAGCGATGCAAAAGGGCAGCGTCAAACACATTTTCTTCATTGCCGAGACCAAAGGTTCGCTCCAATCCATGCAGCTCAACGCAATAGAAAATGCCAAGATTGACTGCTGCACTCAGTTGTTCAACGAAATCTCAACCGACAATGTCAAATATCATAAGGTTACATGCTATCAAGACCTTATTGACGCAATGACCTCCATGAAATAAAATTTAACTTTTATGTGCAGAATTATCGCCCACTTAAACTATAATTTTGCACATGAAAGTCATGGTGGCTTTCCTCGAAATTTATAACTGAGAAGAATTATGTCAATAATCATTGCCCTTTTATGTGGATTTGCTTGGCTTGGTCAAGCATTGCGAGATGGTGGGAACATACACTGATTTTTTGATTAAGTTTATGAGTTTTTGGAATTTTCTTGGAGGGTTTGCCTTATTAAGTGCGATTTGCGATATGTTTTCAAGAAAGACGAGGCAAACTTATACTCCGCAACATTACCTTGATTATGACCACGAGGATTATTTGGCGTCAGACGTGGATGAATCCGACATAGATGCCTTGCAAAACCGTGTCGATGAATTGCAGTTGAGGTTAGATGACACAGACGTGATGGCTGACCACTACGATGAACTGCAAGACCGTATTGACGAGCTTCAAGACCGTATTGATTGCTTGGAGGAATGGGAGGAGATACAAGATGAACTTGATGACCTGTGCGACGAATTGGACAACCTCGAATTCGAGCGTGACCTATACGGTGACCACAACGATTGGTAATATTTTGCAGCTTTGGTGGAGCAAATTTGGGTGTATATACAACAAAAGCCTGATGGATATCAGGCTTTCAGCGGAGAGGACGAGATTCGAACTCGTGGTAGGATTGCTCCTACGTCAGTTTAGCAAACTGGTGGTTTCAGCCACTCACCCACCTCTCCTTGTGCGGGTCTTTTCTGACTTAGCGGTGCAAAGTTAGCCATTTGTTTTGAATATTCCAAATCTTTGCCAATTATTTTTGGCACGACCGCGAAAATATCCATTATCCGTTAGCTTTTACGGCTCCGGCTTGCCAAAACTACGGCATAAAGCAAGCAGCTCAATGACTTTTTTACCGCCTACGACAATTTCATCGCACCGGGTCGAAGCCCAAGGAACTGATCATTTCGATCGCTGATGTTTCATCATGTTCCCCTTCTACAAGGGCGACACCTCGCGACAGGTCGACAGAGACAGAGGTGACTCCGGGCAGTTTTGACAGATTTTTCTCAACTGTCGCCTTGCAATGAGCGCAAGACATTCCTTTGATTTTGTATTCTTTGTTCATAGTTGATGGTTGTTTTTTATATTTAGGCATATAATTGGCTATCATTGCCACAATCAGCAATATGGCGAGCAGAGAGGAGCAAATAAGATTGAAAACCGACACATCTTCCACATGACAGGCACCGTGCATCTGCGACACATACCCGAGGAACCATTGAGACGGCAGCAAGTAATCAATCACGAGTCCAAATGCTATGGCGCTTACCACTATCGATCCCAGATAGACTGCGGCACATCTTTTACCCATGGTACGCGATATCACCGTCACTGAGGCGAAATTGGCTGCAGGGCCTGCCATCAACAACACGAATGCCGCACCGGGAGAGAGCCCCTTAAGCATGAGCGACAGCGCAATAGGGATAGAGCCTGTGGCACACACATACATCGGCACAGCCACAACCACCATGGCAATCATGGCAAGGAGAGGACGGCTGCTCAGCATCACAAAAAAGTCTTCAGGGACAAACAAGGTGATCAGCGAAGCTATCACAAGCCCGAGGATGAGCCATTTCCCAATACTTCTCACCATGTCAAAAAATCCGTAACGAATCATTTCCCACAGTTTCCGGATGAAGCTTTTGCGCTCCAATACTTCTACTTGACATTCAGTCGACAATTCCTCCTCCGATGAGTCAGACCGTTCGGCAACACCCACTGCCATACCACCTAAAAATGAAGTGGCGAGAGCGGCAACAGGACGGATTATGGCAAACGCCGGACCAAGCAGCGAGTAGGTCGCCGCAATGCTGTCAACACCGGTTTGCGGCGTAGCGATGAGAAATGACGACGAAGCCGCACGCGATGCCCCGTTACGGCGCAACGCCACTGCGGTGGGCAACACGCCGCAAGAGCATAAAGGCAACGGAATGCCCAACAATGCCGCCTTGACAACGGCACCGGCTCCGGTACCCGACAAATGCTTGCTCATGAGACGCGGTGAAACAAACGCATGAAGCGCGCCGGCAATTAAAAATCCCAACAAAATGTAAGGCGACATTTCATTGAGCATATTGAAAAGTATAATCAAAATATCTTTCATAGCTGTTCACTTATTTTTTTACAAAGTTACCGCCATGAAAGCCAAAACACGTTACACAATTCCGTCAAAATGTTGCATCTTGACCGGAATGGCAGCTCATATTTTATCAAGTTGCCTGTGAGATTCGCCCGAATCCCTGTATGAGGTAGGGGTAAGCCCGGTGACCTCCTTGAATTGCCGGGAAAGATGCGCCACACTTGAATATCCCGCTATATGGGCTATTTCCGACAAGGTCTTTCCCCCATATTCAATCAGCTCCTTCACATATTCAATTTTTTGCAAAATATAATACCGCTCAATCGTGCGTCCCTCCGATGCCGAAAATATGCGGCTCAACATCGTATAGTCCACCCCAAGCGCTTCCGAAAGATAGACCGACAGCTTCCGGGAAGTCTCCTCTTCAGCTCTGGCAAGCTTTATAAGCAATCCTTTGGCGAGCTCCACAAGCTCAGCTTCTCGCGATTTCAAAATCTCAAAGCCCTCCCTTTCCAAAGCCGCTTCAAGATCTCTCATCAACACCTCATCAAGTTCTCCGGGAATATCGATATATCCCAAGCCCACCGACGCATCAGCGATCCCAAGAGCCGCCGCCGTCTCCTTCACGACCTTCACGCAGCGGTCACACACCATATTTTTTACACGCAGGACCATAATTTAAAATGAGCAAAAAAATGTAACCAATACAGGAACCGACATATCAAGCACAACCCCGTGCAGAATCGACAAAGGAACCATGCCCTCGCCCGACCAACGGGCTATCACCGGCAACGATATATCACACGATGAACACCCGGCTGCTGATATCGGCGACAACGGACTTACTTTGGCAAAAAACGGAGCGCAAACTATAGCGATAAGCTCCCGAGCCACATTGGCAAGCAACGCAACGATGCCAAGCTGAACAGCCATTTCAGGCGATGAAACAAGCGACTTCAATTGAGTGATCAACAACGACGACAGAGAATAATACCCAAGTCCGCTGCCCACGGCAAGAGCATCGGCAACCGAGCCCAACGCCCAGAAGACACCGACAGCGGCAGCAGCCACAAGCGTGCCGCCGACAGTGGCAAATGGCAGCAGAAGCCACTCCCACCGAAAATCACGCCTAAGCATATCAAAGCTCTCACCCGACCCAAATCCGAGCCCTACCTGAGTCATCAGCACCAGAAGCACTATCGATGACAATCGGGAGCAATCCACCGCATCAGGAATCCACCCGGAATATCCGAAAAATACGCCCAACGCAAAAGCCACAAGCACAAAAATCACGTCCTTCATAACTATTTCTGAATGCGGTTACGTATCATCCTATAAACAAGACCCGACAAAATCACACTGCCGGCGACACACGCCACCGCCATCACCACCGCCCTCGCGCCAAGCGTGGGAAGCGAGAGCATCACACGTTCATCAGAACCGATTTCGGAACCAAACAGAAACAGCAGCAACAGCACCGTCGGCATAGTCAGGCTGCCCAACCGCCTCACCACGCTATTCTTCCGAAAAAGCCTGCCAAAAACAATAGCTGACAGAAACAGAGTCCACAAAATCGCAGTAAACATTGTCAATCTCTTATGTCACACAATAAAACAACCGCAAAGTAAGTCAACAACTTCCCTTGCGGCTGCTATTATTAATTCATCACTTAGAATGGCAGATCGTCGGTAGCGCCACTGCCAAGGTCAGCAACTGCCGGAGGAGGGGGAACGGCTCCGGGAAAATCCTGCGGAGGCATATTGCCGCCCATCGCCGCACGTTCACCGGCTTTCTCCACCTTCCAGCCGCTGATCGATGTGAACCAACGTCCGTTATATTCACGGCTGTTTATATCAAAACTAAGAACAATTTCATCACCTACGTTCAAAGGATATTGATCAGCTTTGGCTCCAAAGAGGTCGAAATGAACCTTTCTTGGATATGATTCATGAGTTTCAAGCACATATTCACGCTTTTTCCACTCATTTCCTGCCTTTGATGTTCCCGACTGTTCGGGCAATGCAAGGATAATTTTTCCTTCAATTTCCATGTTATCTATTCTGTATTATATTTTTTATCAAAGATAGCCAATCGCCTGAGCTTTGCCAAATTTTACTCCATAAATTTTTCTACAACAAATTCTCCGGCTTTATCAACATCGGCGTCATCATCATTGTCAAGCAACGGCGTATCGACCAAAAAACGATATAGATTTTTCACACGTGGATTATTTCCTATCACGTGTTCAGCTCTGAAAAAACACACGCCGGCAACGCCCTCAGCCTTCCGCGCTTTCTCAACCTGACTCCTTATGACATCCACGTTCCAGCCGCCGTCGATCATCTTATAAGGAGCAAGACCTATGAGCAACGAAGCATTGGAGCATTGGGTGGTCCATGTTGACAAGTGGGTGGAAAAACCAAACTTCTCATCCCAATACATCTGAGGGATCACCATGTCATGATTTCCGCTCCTCACCCATTCCACAGGATCCTGCTGGAAACTTTCATAGGCTGTGGAATTCTTAGTTCCTCCCACATTCTTATATGTGCCTATCGGGGCGCTCCCCACCACTATGTCCGGACGCTCTTTCTTCAATGCTTTATAAAGATCCGCCACAAACCGGTTGATATTCTCGCGGCGCCAGTCAGCCTTGCTCTGCTTCTTCCGGGCATACTTCTTGTAGGATTTATCATCAGGAAACGCCGCCCCGGGATAACGCGTATAATCAAGATTTATACCGTCAAAATCATAACGGTCGATCATCTCCTTATATAACTTCACCAGATATTCCCGCGCCTCCGGATTGGCAGGATCGATATAATAGCTGCCGGAATATTTTATGCACCACTTAGGATGCTTCTTTATCACGTGCTGCACTTTATTGGAAGCGTATGCCGATGCATTCTTCAAGCTCCCTACCCTATATGGCACCACCCAGGCGTGGCACTTCATGCCGCGTTTATGACACTCATCGATCACAAACCGACACACATCATAGGAGAGCCGTTTCGAACCGTTGCCGGTGATGGAACTCATCGCCGGCTGAAGCTTGCTGTTCCACGCCACATCTCCATTAGCCTGCACCTGAAACAGCACCAGGTTGAAATGAGCTTTCTGCAACTTGTCAAGAATCTCGACCATGCGCTGCTTTTGCACCGACTCGTCATAGCTCTTCCCCGGCCAATCCAATCCGGAATTGGTCGTGAGCCACACTCCTCTCAGCTCAGAAAATGAAAGCAGCGACGTCAATGACAGTATTATTGTACTTAAAAGAATCCTTTTAAACATAACCGATAAATCTTATACGAAAATACACAAAAAGCGTTTTTATTCAAAATTAATTATACGATTTAACCTCCCATTCCCTCTTTTTGCGTAAATTAGTGTCAAAATTGAATCAACTATGTCAGAAGAATTGGACTGGTGGACTTCTCCCACCGAAAGCGACTCGGGAAGACTCATAATGGTTACAGGGCGTAAGGATGTAAAAAAGTTCCGGGAATCGGGAAAATATAAAATCCGTGCCGAAATAACATGGAAATATCCGGGAAACGCGGCAGGAATGCCCGATGAACCAACCGCCACAGTCATGGAAAGCGTGCAGGAGGCGATGGAAGCTTCATTCAAAAAAGACCCTGTGGCGGTAATGACCGGAGTATACACCGGCGACGACGAACGCAACTGGATATTCTACACCACGTCGGTTCACATTTTCGGAAGGAAAATAAACGAGGCGTTGGCACCGTTTGACCTGCTGCCCATAACCATATACACCGAAAATGACCCGGAATGGGCGGAATACGATGAGATGCGGGCGGCATCCGAGATAAATTGAATGACATCAGCCCCAAAACACAACCGGGAGCCTCGCTTACTCAAGCATGACTCCCGGTTTCTTATTTTCAATCAGCAGATGAGCTATTATACATAGCCCTTTATGATGCCTCGTTTTGAATTACGCACGAAGAGGATAATCTCATCCCTCTCCTTTGTAGCGGGAAGCTCTGCTTCAATTCGTTCAACAGAGTCTGAAATGTTATATCCCGACAAATAGAGATAACGGTATATCTCCTGAATTTCGCGTATCTGCTCATTGGAGAAATTACGACGGCGCAAGCCTATCGAGTTAACTCCGGCATAAGCGATGGGAGTGCGCGCAGCCTTCACGTAAGGAGGAATATCCTTATTGATCAGAGAACCGCCCTGAATCATCACATGAGGACCGATGTGGCAGAACTGATGCACGAGAGTGCCGCCACCGATGATGGCAAAATTGTCAACCACCACCTCGCCGGCAAGCTGAGTGGCATTGGACATGATCACATTGTCGCCGACAACGCAGTCGTGAGCCACATGGCAATATGCCATGATCAAACAATTATTACCTACCACGGTCTTACCCTTTGAGGCAGTACCTCTATGCACTGTCACACATTCACGTATAGTGGTATTGTCGCCTATAATAGCAAGAGTGTCCTCGCCACGGAATTTCAAATCCTGAGGAACCGCGCCAATGACTGCGCCGGGGAATATCACACAATTTTTCCCGATTCTCGCACCCTCCATAATAGTAACATTACTTCCGATGCGTGTTCCCTCACCGATCTCCACATTCTGGTCAATGGTGACAAACGGGTCGATCACCACATTAGATGCGATCTTTGCTGCGGGATGTATATATGCTAACGGTTGCTTCATTTCAATCCTGTTTTATTATTTATTCTTTATAATCTGAGCCATGAATTCACACTCAGTCACAATCTTTTCACCAACAAATGCATATCCCTTCATGACGGCGCAACCACGACGCAAGGGGGTCATGAACGAAACATGGAACAACAATGTGTCGCCGGGCACAACCTTGCTACGGAATTTCACATTGTCAATCTTCATGAAATAGGTGGAGTATTTCTCAGGCTCATCAACCTGACCAAGCACGAGAAGACCTCCTGTCTGCGCCATAGCCTCAACATGAAGCACTCCGGGCATCACCGGTTCCTGAGGGAAATGTCCTTGGAAATAAGGCTCGTTGCCGGTTACATTCTTAACACCTACTATATAGTTGCTGCCTTTTTCAATCACCTTATCCACCATAAGGAACGGATAGCGGTGAGGAAGCAGTTCCTTTATGCGGTTTATATCCATTACCGGTTCCACGTTAGGATTATATACCGGTGCCTGAATCTCCTGATGCTTGATCTCCTTACGGATTTTCTTGGAGAAAGCGGTATTGATAGAGTGGCCCGGACGTGTAGCGATAATCTTACCCTTAAGCGGACGGCCTATCAATGCGATGTCGCCAAGCACATCGAGAAGCTTGTGACGGGCAGGCTCATTGTCGGCAAACAGAGGGAAATCATTAATGTAGCCGAATTCAGTGACATTCTTATGAGGAACACCCATCAAGTCAGCGATACGGTCAAGCTCGCTCTGTTCCATCGGGCTGTCGTAAATCACGATAGCATTATCAAGGTCACCGCCCTTGATGAGATTACCCTTTACAAGAGGTTCTACTTCGCGAACGAATACGAATGTGCGGCTGCTGCCCACCTCCGAGCTGAAATCCTGAAGACGGTCAAGAGAAGCAAACTGATTCTTAAGCACCGGTGAGTCAAACGACACCATCACATCGATGCTGAACTCATCGTCGGGAAGAACAATGATCGATGATCCGGTAGTGTCATCACGCACCTCAATCTTCTGCTTAACCACATAGAAATCCTTGTCGGCATTCTGCTCTTCAACACCCACTCGCAGGATGTTCTCGCAATATACTTTCGCGCTTCCGTCGAGAATAGGCATTTCGGGAGCGTTCAATTTAATCAGACAGTTGTCAATACCGGCACCATAGAGAGCTGCCAGCGCGTGTTCAACCGTGCTCACCCTTATATCACCTTTGCTAAGCACTGTGCCGCGGGTAGTGGCTGTCACATATTCAGCAAGCGCATCTATCACCGGCTCACCTTCAAGATCGGTACGCTGAATTTTATATCCGTGATTTTCCGGCGCAGGACAAAACTCGGCATCAATCATAAGACCGGTATGCAGTCCCTTGCCATGAACCTTAAACGGTTCCTTAAGAGTTAACTGTTTCATTATGATGGTTTATTTGTTTAATTCTTTTTCTATATTCTTGACACGGTCAAACAATTTGCCGAGGTTCTTGGTGTAGACAGCCTGTCGGGCAAATTCGCCTGCATTGACGGCGGGATATCCCATCAAGCGGCTTCCGGGCTTGACATCGTTAGGGATGCCTGATTGCGCGCCGATTTCCGAACCGTCGCCCACATGGATGTGACCGGCAAAACCTACCTGTCCGCCCACCATGCATCCGGCGCCGATTTTTGTAGAACCGGCAACACCTGCCTGAGCAGCCATAACCGTATTGGCGCCCACCTCGCAGTTGTGAGCGATCTGGATAAGATTGTCGAGCTTGACTCCGTGGCGAATCTTTGTAGCGCCCATCATGGCTCGGTCGATAGTGGTATTGGCGCCTATCTCAACATTATCCTCAAGCTCAACGATGCCGAGCTGTGGAATCTTGTTATATTCACCGTTGACAGGAGCAAAACCGAATCCATCGGAACCGATCACCACTCCTGAATGCAAGATGCAGTTCTTGCCTATCTTGCAACCATGATATATCTTCACTCCGGGATAGAGAATAGTGTTGTCACCTATCACCGCACCCGCTCCTACATAAACCTGAGGATAAATCTTTACATTTTTACCGATCACGGCACCCTTGCCAACATAGGCGAAAGCGCCCACATAGCAATCGGCGGCTATCTCTACTCCTTCGGCAACATACGACGGCTGTTCCACACCCTCAGGCTGAACGGCTGTCATCTTGCTCACCATGTCAAGAAGGAATGCCACTGTGGCATAAGGATCAGCCACACGTATCAACGTGCAGCTTATAGGTTCTTCAGGAACAAAATCATTGCTGACAAGCACAATCGAACTCTTTGTGCTGTATATGAAATGAGTATATTTAGGGTTAGCGAGGAAAGAAATCGCCCCCGGATGACCCTCTTCTATTTTGGCAAATGTGCTTACGGTGACATTGCCGTCACCTTCTACTTTTCCCGAAACGAGAGCAGCAATTTGAGAAGCGGAAAACTCCATGAATATAAGAAATCTTGTGTAGTAAAATTAATTATTATGCAAAGTTGCATAAAATTTTTCGTATCTCAACCCTATCAGTGCTGAAAAATGACTTTAAGGTGTCAATTAACGCTTATTTTAGATTAAATTAGGTGTTTTTCACCGTTCTATCACCAGTAAGGAGGGCACATCAGTCTCTTCTGAGGCAAAAATATCACGACGCTCAAGATACCTCATCACCCTCTTTATTCCACCTTCGAGCAGAATCTCTTTACGGAAAATGTATTCGAGCTGTTGACGGTCGCTCAATGTGATCTTATTCTCAGCCACTACGATCACTATACCCGACACAAAGACCGTGGAGTGCACCTCCCGGTCAAACCGGCTTATCGACAAGACTCCGTCATCAAGTCCTACTATCGATTGCCGGTACACAGTCCCGGCATGAATCACCGCGTGAGCAAGATATCGTGTCATTTCACTCCGTTATAATTCTGCACTGTGCCACGATAATACTCGTCAGGGCTGAAACGGGTGCGCGTGAGGCTGATGCTGTCGATATACGCGGTCTCACCCTTCGACGGAAGATATTGAACCGAGCCATAGACACTTCGCAAAATCTTTGCCGTGTCAGTGTACAGCTTAAGCTCTTGCCAGCCCGCGCCATAAAATTTTGACGAGATATAATCAGTGGAACCATCGCTATAGTCGGCACATATAGTCCAGCTAAGAGGCAATATATGATTATTTGCAAATAATTTCCAGGAATATGTATCACCCTTTTCCCAATTCTCGTCATAATTCAGCTTGAAACGCACAAAATCGGAGGGGCTTTGCGCCGAAAATCTGCGGTAAGGCAATTCGCTCCACACGTTCACCGAGTCACCGACCACCGACACC
>CAJUTE010000061.1 GCA_910589555.1 uncultured Muribaculum sp. | reverse complement strand
TAGAGCACCGGTCTCCAAAACCGGGTGTCGGGAGTTCGAGTCTCTCGTCCCGTGCAAAAGCAAAAACAATGAAGAAATTAAAATTACTTACGGATATACAAGAGTCTTATACCGAGCTTCGATATAAGACTTCTTGGCCAACCAGGGCTCAATTGATCAAGAGCAGTTGCATCGTGCTGATAGCTTCCGTCATTATTGCACTGATAATACTTGTTTTCGATCAGATAATTGACCACTTCATGCACTTTATTTACGGACTCTAATACTTACGCGTAGTAGCTATGGCTGAAGACAATAAGAAATGGTATGTGCTTCGCGCAATATCAGGTAAAGAGGCTAAGGTGAAGGAACTCCTCGACGCTGCAATCAGGAATACCGACTTAGGCAACTACGTTTCGCAAGTATTGATTCCTACCGAAAAAGTAGTGACGACGCGTAATGGAAAAAGGGTTGTTAAAGAACGCAATCTTTATTCCGGTTATGTGTTTATAGAGGCAAATCTTCAGGGCGAAGTCATGCATGAGCTTCGCAACACCACCAACGTGATAGACTTCCTTCGGGGAAGAGACAAGGCAAGCAAGCCTGAAGCCCTTCGCCAGAGTGAAGTTATGCGTATGTTAGGTGCGGCTGATGAAATCAATGACATGAACGACGACGGATTCAATGATTTCCTTGTCGGCGAACACGTGAAGGTTACATTCGGACCCTTCAGCGGCTTCAACGGAGAGATTGTGGATCTTGATTCAGAGAAACGCAAGCTCAAAGTGGAGGTCAAGATTTTCGGACGCAGTACGCCTTTAGAACTGGAGGCATCGCAAGTAGAGCGAGAGTTGGCAAAGTGATGGTTACGAATCAAGTTGTCAATTCAGACTATTAAACCAACAAAAAATTTGTATTAAGAAATGGCTAAAGAAATTGCTGGACAGATCAAATTGCAGATTAAAGGTGGAGCCGCAAATCCATCGCCGCCAGTAGGTCCCGCGTTGGGTTCTAAGGGCATCAACATCATGG
The DNA here is from genome assembly GCA_910589555.1 of uncultured Muribaculum sp. Lineage (GTDB taxonomy): Bacteria > Bacteroidota > Bacteroidia > Bacteroidales > Muribaculaceae > Muribaculum. The sequence continues at coordinate 11,932 of CAJUTE010000061.1, read as the reverse complement.
AGTTTTGCAAGCAATTCAATGCCCGCACTCAGGACAAGGCAGGAAAGGTTCTTCCGGTTGTAATCACATATTACACTGACAAGAGCTTTGACTTTATCGTCAAGACTCCTCCTGTAGCTATCCAGTTGCTCGAAGCATCTAAGGTTAAGAGCGGTTCAGCCGAGCCTAACCGTAAGAAGATCGCCGAGATCACATGGGAGCAGGTAAAGGCAATTGCAGAAGACAAGATGCCGGATTTGAACTGTTTTACTGTAGAGTCGGCAATGCGCATGGTTGCCGGAACAGCCAGAAGCATGGGTATCACCGTAAAGGGGGCATTCCCTGAAAATAACTAATAAACTTCAATTGACATGGGTAAACTTACTAAAAATCAAAAGTTGGCTTTACAGAAGATTGAAGCTGGGAAGGCTTACACTCTCGATGAGGCAGCTCAAAAGGTGAAGGAAATCACCTACACCAAATTTGACGCTTCACTTGATATCGATGTACGTCTTGGCGTGGATCCCCGTAAGGCTAATCAAATGGTGCGCGGTGTCGTAACACTCCCTCACGGTACCGGAAAGCAAGTGAAAGTACTTGTGCTGTGTAACCCTGATGCTGAATCAGCTGCTAAGGCTGCCGGTGCTGACTATGTAGGTCTTGACGAGTATATCGACAAAATCAAGGGTGGTTGGACCGATGTTGATGTTATCATCACACAGCCTGCTATCATGGGAAAAATCGGTGCTCTCGGACGTGTGCTCGGTCCTCGCGGCTTGATGCCTAACCCCAAGAGCGGTACCGTTACCAATGACGTGGCAAAGGCAGTAGAAGAGGTTAAGAAAGGTAAAATCGACTTCAAGGTTGACAAGAACGGTATCGTTCACTCATCAATCGGCAAGGTGTCATTCACCCCTGAGCAGATGAGAGACAATGCCCGCGAGTTCATCAACACATTGATCAAGTTGAAACCTGCTACCGCAAAAGGCACCTATATTAAGAGTATTTATCTTTCGAGCACTATGAGTCCCGGTGTTAAGGTCGACTCTAAGTCAATCGATGCTTAACCCTAAATGACGTAGAACAATGAAAAAGGAAGATAAAGCAATTATTATAGAGAAAATCACCGAAACGCTTAAGCAATATCCTTGTTTTTATCTTGTTGAGACTGCCGGTCTCAATGCCGAAAAGACCAGCGACTTGCGTCGTGCCTGCAACAAGGCCGATATTAAGCTTCTCGTAGTTAAGAATACTTTGCTTCACAAGGCTCTTGAGTCACTTGACGCTGATTATTCAGAACTCTACTCTTGCCTGAAAGGCTCTACCTCAGTAATGTTCTCCAACGTGGGCAACGCGCCTGCAAAGTTGTTGAAGGACATTAAGAAGAAGGACAAAGATGCAGCACTTCCCGCGTTGAAGGGTGCATACGTTGAAGAGACCGTATATATTGGCGCAGACCAGCTTGAAACACTTGCCAACATCAAGAGCAAGAACGAGCTTATCGCCGACGTTGTGGCTCTCCTTCAGTCTCCTGCCAAGAATGTTATCTCGGCACTTACTTCAGGTGGAACCAAACTTCATGGTATCCTTGAAACTCTCTCCAACAAGTAAAAACAAAACAGAAAAATAATCAATTAAATCATACAAAAATGGCAGATTTAAAAGCTTTTGCAGAACAATTAGTTAACCTCTCAGTAAAAGAAGTCAACGAACTTGCTCAGATTCTTAAGGACGAGTACGGTATCGAACCTGCAGCTGCAGCAGTAGCAGTAGCAGCCGCTCCTGGTGCCGGCGCACCCGCCGCTGAAGAAAAGACTTCATTTGATGTAGTCCTCAAGTCAGCAGGCGCAAGCAAGCTCGCTGTTGTAAAGCTTGTTAAGGAACTTACAGGTCTTGGCTTGAAAGAAGCTAAGGAACTTGTTGACGGTGCTCCCAGCACAGTTAAGGAAGGCGTTGCTAAGGCTGACGCTGAAAACCTCAAGAAGTCTTTGGAAGAAGCCGGCGCTGAAGTTGAACTTAAATAATATTGCCTGCTAATCAGGTAATTAGGTTAAGAATCATCATATCAATGATTCTTAACCTTTTTGTGCTATAATTTAAGTTGAGTTTCACTTTACGTTTTTTTTTCTAAATGTCAGTTTCTTTAACAAAACCGCGTGTAAATTTCGCCTCGGTAAAGAATCCTCTTCCTTACCCCGATTTTTTGGAGGTGCAGCTAAAGTCGTTCCAGGACTTCCTGCAGCTTGACACACCCCCTGAAAAAAGAAATAATGAGGGCCTTTATAAGGTGTTTGCGGAGAATTTCCCGATAGTAGACACCCGTAACAATTATGTACTCGAATTCCTCGATTACTATATTGACCCGCCACGGTATTCAATAGAAGAGTGCTTGCGCCGTGGCACGACATATTGTGTTCCTCTCAAAGCAAGACTAAAACTATATTGTACCGATCCCGATCATGAGGATTTTGAGCCGAAGATACAGAACGTGTATCTTGGGCAGATTCCTTATATGACAGCTCAAGGCACTTTCGTCATCAACGGAGCAGAACGTGTGGTTGTGTCGCAGCTTCACCGTTCGCCCGGTGTGTTCTTCGGACAAAGCACCCACGCCAACGGTACTAAATTGTATTCGGCGCGTATCATTCCTTTCCGTGGCTCGTGGATTGAGTTTGCTACTGACATTAACAACGTCATGTATGCCTATATTGACCGTAAGAAGAAATTGCCGGTGACGACACTTCTTCGCGCGATCGGGCTTGAAAGTGACAAGGATATTATTGAAATCTTCGGGCTTGCCGAGGAGATCAAGGTCAACAAGACCAACTTGAAGAAGGCTATCGGCAGGAAGCTTGCGGCACGTGTGCTCAAGACCTGGGTAGAGGACTTCGTGGATGAAGATACCGGCGAGGTTGTGTCGATCGAGCGTAACAACGTGGTTATCGACCGTGAGACAGTGCTTGAGGAAGAGCACATCGACGAGATTCTTGAATCAGGCGCCCAGACAGTGCTCCTTCACAAGGAGGATGTCAATACCAGCGACTATTCAATCATCTTCAACACACTACAGAAAGATACCAGTAACTCTGAAAAAGAGGCAATCCAATATATATACAGGCAGCTGCGCAACGCGGAGCCGCCGGATGACGCATCGGCTCGCGAGGTGATCACCAACCTTTTCTTCTCAGAGAAGCGTTATGACCTCGGCGAGGTAGGTCGTTATCGTATCAACAAAAAACTTGGTCTTGGCACCTCGATGGATGTCAAGGTACTTACCAAGGAGGATATCATAGCGATAATCAAATATCTGATTGAGCTGATTAACTCAAAGACCGACGTCGATGACATCGACCACTTGAGCAACCGTCGTGTGCGCACTGTGGGCGAGCAGCTTTACAACCAGTTTGGTGTGGGTTTGGCGCGTATGTCGCGCACTATCCGCGAGCGTATGAACGTGCGTGATAACGAGGATTTCACTCCGATTGACCTTATCAACGCGAAGACTATCTCTTCGGTTATCAACACATTCTTCGGCACCAACGCATTGTCGCAGTTCATGGACCAGACCAACCCGCTTGCCGAGATCACTCACAAGCGTCGTATGTCGGCACTCGGTCCCGGCGGTCTTTCACGTGAGCGTGCCGGTTTCGAGGTGCGAGACGTGCACTACACCCACTACGGACGTCTCTGTCCTATCGAGACTCCTGAAGGTCCTAACATCGGTCTTATCTCCTCACTTTGCGTATATGCTAAGATCAATGACCTTGGCTTTATCGAGACTCCTTACCGCAAGGTTGAGGACAGCAAGGTCAATATAAATAATGACGAGGTTGTCTATGTGACAGCCGAGATGGAAGAGGGCAAGATCATTGCCCAGGGTAACGCTCCGCTGAACGCCGACGGTTCATTTGTGCGCGACCGCGTTAAGGCTCGTCTTGACGCCGACTTCCCGATTGTGGCACCCAATGAGGTGAACTTGATGGATGTGTCGCCCACACAGATCGCTTCTATCGCTGCATCGCTCATCCCGTTCCTTGAACATGACGACGCTAACCGCGCGTTGATGGGATCTAACATGATGCGCCAGGCAGTTCCGTTGTTGCGTTCTGAGTCGCCTATTGTCGGCACCGGTATCGAGGGTCAGCTTATCCGTGACTCCCGCACCCAGGTTACCGCTGAGGGCGCAGGTGTGATTGAATTTGTCGACGCCACCACTATCCGCATCCGTTACGACCGTACCGAGGAGGAAGAGTTTGTGGCATTTGAGGATTCAGTCAAGGAATACCGCATACCCAAATTCCGCAAGACCAACCAGAGCACCACTATCGACCTTCGTCCTATCTGCAAGGCGGGCGACCGTGTCGAGAAGGGTCAGATTCTGACCGAGGGTTACTCTACCGAGGCAGGCGAGCTCGCATTGGGCCGCAACCTTAAGGTGGCGTTCATGCCCTGGAAGGGATATAACTATGAGGATGCTATCGTGCTTAACGAGCGAGTTGTGCGCGAGGATATCCTTACTTCAGTCCATGTTGATGAATATACTCTTGAGGTGCGCGAGACCAAGCGAGGCATGGAAGAGCTCACCAGCGACATTCCTAACGTGAGCGAGGATGCCACCAAGGATCTTGATGAAAGAGGTATCATACGTGTGGGTGCTCATGTTGCTCCCGGCGACATCATGATCGGTAAGATCACTCCTAAGGGAGAGTCTGACCCGACTCCTGAAGAGAAACTCCTTAGAGCTATCTTCGGCGACAAGGCAGGCGATGTCAAGGATGCATCTCTCAAGGCTACACCTTCATTGAAGGGTGTGGTTATCGGCACTGAGCTGTTTGCCCGCGCCGCCAAGAAGAGAAAGACCCGCAGCGCCAACGTGCAGCTTCCCAAGCTTGACGAGGAGTATGAAGAAAAGCAGGACAAGCTCCGCGACATTCTCGTTGACAAGCTTATGGTGCTCACCGAGGAGAAGGTGTCGCAGGGTGTTAAAGATTTCTTGGGCGCCGATGTCATCGCCAAGGGCTCCAAGTTCACACCTGCCACTTTGCGCACTATCGACTATGACACCGTCAATCTGTCGAAGTGGACAGCCGACGATCACACCAATGACTTGATCAAGGCAACGATCGTGAACTATCTTCGCGTGTCGAAAGAGATCGAGGCTGAGTTGCGCAGAAAGAAATTTGACATTTCAATCGGCGACGAGCTTCCTGCCGGCATCATGCAGCTTGCCAAGGTTTACATTGCCAAGAAGCGTAAGATCAGCGTGGGTGACAAGATGGCAGGACGTCACGGTAACAAGGGTATCGTGTCGCGTATCGTGCGCCAGGAGGATATGCCGTTCCTTGATGACGGAACTCCTGTAGATATTGTTCTTAACCCGCTTGGTGTGCCTTCTCGTATGAACCTTGGACAGATCTTCGAGACTGTTCTTGGCTGGGCAGGCAGAAACCTGGGCGAGAAGTTTGCCACTCCTATTTTTGACGGAGCGAGCCTTGATGACCTGAACGAGTGGACTGACAAAGCCGGACTTCCCCGTTATGGAAAGACTTATCTTTATGACGGCGGCACCGGAGAGCGTTTTGACCAGCCTGCTACAGTGGGAGTGATCTACATGCTTAAGCTCGGTCACATGGTTGAAGATAAGATGCACGCCCGTAGTATCGGTCCGTACTCACTTATCACCCAGCAGCCGCTTGGAGGTAAGGCTCAGTTCGGTGGTCAGCGTTTCGGAGAGATGGAGGTTTGGGCGCTTGAAGCATTCGGTGCATCCCACATCCTTCAGGAGATTCTTACAATCAAGAGTGACGACGTCACCGGCCGTAGCAAAGCCTACGAGGCGATTGTCAAGGGCGAGGCTATGCCGCCGGCAGGTATCCCCGAGTCACTCAACGTGCTTCTCCACGAGCTCCGCGGCTTAGGTCTGAGCATCAACTTAGAGCAATAATTATTACAGTAAAGAAAGGTTTATTCAAAATATGGCTTTTAGAAAAGAGAATAAAACAAAAACCGGTTTTTCCAAGATTTCCATCGGGCTTGCATCGCCCGAGGAAATCCTCGAAAAATCAAGCGGAGAGGTAACCAAGCCGGAAACCATCAACTACCGCACCTATAAGCCCGAGCGCGATGGTCTTTTCTGTGAGAAGATATTCGGTCCGGTAAAGGACTATGAATGTCACTGCGGAAAGTATAAGCGTATCCGCTATAAGGGCATTGTTTGCGACCGTTGCGGTGTAATGGTCACAGAAAAGAAGGTGCGCCGCGAGCGTATGGGACACATCAGCCTTGTTGTGCCTGTGGCTCACATCTGGTATTTCCGTTCTTTGCCCAATAAGATAGGTTATCTTCTGGGTCTTCCCTCCAAGAAGCTTGATGCCGTAATATATTATGAGCGTTACGTGGTCATCAACCCGGGCGCAGCCGAGGGTGTTGAAAAGCTTGATCTTCTTACTGAAGAGGAGTATTTCGACGTGCTCGACAAGCTGCCTCAGGGCAATCAGATGCTCGATGACGCCGATCCCGACAAGTTTGTCGCTAAGATGGGCGCCGAGGCTATCTATGACCTGTTGTGCGGTCTTGACCTCGACTCGTTGTCCTACGAGCTTCGTCACCGCGCCAACACCGACGGCTCACAGCAGCGTAAGACCGAGGCTTTGAAGCGTCTTCAGATCGTTGAGTCATTCCGCGCATCGAAGAACCGCAACCGTCCCGAGTGGATGATTCTTCAGGCTGTGCCTGTGATTCCGCCGGAATTGCGTCCGTTGGTTCCGCTTGATGGCGGTCGTTTTGCGACTTCCGACCTCAATGACCTCTACCGTCGTGTGATCATCCGTAACAATCGTCTTAAGCGTCTTGTAGAAATCAAGGCTCCTGAAGTGATTTTGCGTAATGAGAAGCGTATGCTTCAGGAGGCAGTCGATTCATTGCTCGACAACTCGCGCAAGTCATCGGCAGTCAAGACCGAAGCCAACCGTCCGTTGAAGTCACTTTCCGACTCACTGAAAGGAAAGCAGGGACGTTTCCGTCAGAACTTGCTCGGTAAGCGTGTTGACTATTCAGCACGTTCGGTAATCGTGGTAGGTCCTGAATTGAAGATGCACGAGTGCGGACTTCCCAAGAATATGGCAGCCGAGCTTTACAAGCCGTTCATCATCCGCAAGCTCATCGAGCGCGGTATTGTGAAGACTGTCAAGTCGGCTAAAAAGATTGTTGACCGCAAGGAACCTGTAGTGTGGGATATCCTTGAGCACGTAATGAAGGGTCATCCCGTGTTGCTCAACCGTGCCCCGACACTTCACCGTCTGGGTATCCAGGCATTCCAGCCCAAGATGATCGAGGGTAAGGCTATCCAGCTCCATCCGCTTGCTTGTACGGCGTTCAATGCCGACTTCGACGGTGACCAGATGGCAGTGCACCTCCCTCTTGGCAATGAGGCTATCCTTGAGGCACAGTTGCTGATGCTCGGCGCGCACAACATTTTGAACCCCGCCAACGGCGCTCCTATTACCGTGCCTTCTCAGGACATGGTACTCGGACTTTATTATATCACCAAGCTCCGTAAGGGCGACAAGGGCGAAGGCTCCAAGTTCTATGGACCTGAAGAGGCTCAGATCGCTTACAATGAGGGTCGCGTGACACTCCATGCCCCTGTTTCGGTTATGGTTGAGGATATCGACGAAAACGGCAATCCCATCACCCATCTTGTCGAGAACACCTCGGTGGGACGTGTGCTTGTGAACCAGTATGTGCCGAAAGAGATCGGTTATGTCAACCAGATCCTTTCCAAGAAGTCGCTCCGCGACATCATCGGTAAGGTAATCGCCACTTGCGGTGTGACCCGTTCGGCTCAGTTCCTTGACGATATCAAGAACCTCGGATATTATATGGCGTTCCGCGGCGGACTTTCGTTCAACCTCGGTGACGTGCTTATTCCGCCGGAAAAAGAGCAGCTTGTTGCCGAAGGTAACGCCCAGGTGCAGGAGGTGCTCAACAACTATGCGATGGGTTTCATCACCAACAACGAGCGTTATAACCAGATCATCGATATATGGACTCATGTGAACTCACGTCTTACCGACACGCTCATGAAGCAGATGACAGCCGCCAACCAGGGCTTCAACTCTGTATTCATGATGCTTGACTCCGGTGCCCGTGGTTCTAAGGACCAGATTCGTCAGCTCGCCGGTATGCGTGGTCTTATGGCTAAACCGCAGAAGGCAGGCGCAGAGGGTGGTCAGATCATCGAGAACCCGATTCTTGCCAACTTTAAGGAGGGTCTGTCGGTGCTTGAGTACTTCATCTCTACCCACGGTGCCCGTAAGGGTCTTGCGGATACCGCATTGAAGACCGCCGACGCTGGATATCTTACCCGTCGTCTTGTCGACGTGGCTCATGACGTGATCATCAATGAGGAGGATTGTGGCACTTTGCGCGGTCTTGTATGCACTGAGATCAAGAACAATGAAGAGGTTGTGGCTTCGCTTGCCGAACGTATCCTCGGACGTGTTTCCGTTCATGACGTGATCGATCCTATCTCGGGCGAGCTTATTGTGGCTTCAGGTGAAGAGATCGATGAGATCGCCGCCAACCGCATCAACGAGTCTCCGATTGAATCGGTAGAAATCCGCTCGGTGCTCACTTGCGAGTCGAAGAAGGGTGTCTGCGCCAAGTGCTACGGACGTAACCTTTCCAACAACCGTCTTGTCCAGAAGGGTGAGGCTGTGGGTGTCATCGCCGCACAGTCAATCGGTGAGCCGGGTACTCAGCTTACACTCCGTACCTTCCACGTCGGTGGTGTGGCTTCGAATATCGCAGCCGTTTCTACAATCACTTCACGCTATGAGGGTGCTCTTGAAATCGATGAACTTCGCACCGTCAAGACCGACGAGAAAACTCCCGACGGAAATCCTGTGGAAGTAGTGATCGGTCGTCTTGCCGAAATGCGTATCATCGATCCGAATACCAAGATGATGTTGACCAACGCCAATATTCCTTACGGTTCGAAACTCTATTTCAGCAATGGTTCAACTGTGAAGAAGGGCGACGTGATTTGTGAATGGGACCCGTTCAACGCCGTAATCATCTCGGAAGTGGGTGGTAAGATTCAATTCCAGAATCTTATTGACAATATCACTTACCGTGTGGACTATGACGAGCAGACCGGTCTTGAAGACAAGATCATCATCGAGTCAAAGGATCGTACCCGCGTGCCAGAGGCTAACATCGTGAATGCTGCCGGCGAGGTGCTCAAGACTTATGCGCTTCCTGTGGGTGCTCACCTCATGGTGAATGACGGCGATGAAGTTAAGCCTGGCGATGTGTTTGTCAAGATACCTCGTTCAGCCGGTAACGCCGGTGACATCACCGGTGGTCTTCCCCGTGTCACTGAGTTGTTTGAGGCTCGTAACCCGTCTAACCCCGCTATCGTTTCGGAAATCGACGGAGAGGTTAAGTTTGGCAAGGTTAAGCGCGGTAACCGTGAAATCTCGGTTACATCCAAGCTCGGTGAGGTTAAGAAATATCTCGTGCCTCTGTCCAAGCAGATCCTTGTTCAGGAGAATGACTACGTGCGTGCCGGAACTCCGCTTTCCGACGGTGCCATCACCCCGAGCGACATTCTTAACATCATGGGTCCGACCGCCGTTCAGGAATATATCGTGAATGAGGTTCAGGATGTGTACCGTATGCAGGGCGTTAAGATCAACGACAAGCACTTTGAGGTGATTGTTCGCCAGATGATGCGTAAGGTCAATATCCTTGATCCGGGCGACACCTGCTTCCTTGAGCAGCAGATTGTCGACAAGCGCGAATTCATGGATGAGAATGACCGTATCTGGGGCAAGAAGGTGGTAGTTGACGCCGGCGACAGCGAGAATGTCAAGGCAGGTCAGATCATCACCGCCCGCAAGCTCCGCGATGAGAACTCGGCTCTTAAGCGCCGTGACATGAAGATTGTCACCGTGCGTGATGCAGTTCCTGCAACATCAGAGCAGATTCTTCAGGGTATCACCCGTGCGGCATTGCAGACTTCAAGCTTTATCTCAGCCGCATCATTCCAGGAAACCACCAAGGTGCTCAACGAAGCTGCCATCAGCGGTAAGGTCGACACTCTTGAGGGTATGAAGGAAAATGTGATCTGCGGTCACTTGATTCCTGCCGGAACCGGCCTCCGCGAGTACAACAGCCTTGTTGTAGCCGGAAAGGATGACATCGATTCAGTGTTTGACGCTGAGGTAGTCGATGTAGTCTCTGAAGAGATTAAATAAGCGATATAACATTCCCTATAGAAACGGAGTGTGACTTTTGACGGTCACACTCCGTTTTTGTTTTTAGGGTGGGGTATTACGCACAAGTAGAATGATAAGTATTAATTATTGTAAAAAAAGAATTCGGAGGTAATATTATTTGTATATACAAATAAAAGGAATTAAATTTAGCAATCTTTTATAATGCAATCAATTCCTGTAAATTATGAAAAAGCATTTAATGCATTGGATTTAGAAGATTAGTTATTAACATTAAATTTTAATATCATGAAGAGAAAATTTTTATCAGTTGCTTTTTTTGCAATAATCGCTTTTGGTGTTTCGTTTGCTTGTATTAAGCATCAAAATGATAGACCTAAATTATCCTCGCTTACTATGGAGAATATTGAAGCTTTGACAAGAGGTGAAACAGTGCTTGGTGGATGTGTTGAGGCTCCTGATAATGATTGTTTTTTCCATGGGCATGTCTATGAAGAAAGCAAGCAGGAATATTATGAGAAGGATTAGGGAAATTCTGCTTTTTTCATTTTTCGTTTTAACACTGATTATTTCCGGATGTGGAGGTAATGAGACTAAGATTAAAGTTCATCATAGCCGTGATAATAACGTAGAGGTTGAGAAAAGTGAAATTAGCTTTTGGCTTCCGAATGGGGAAATATTGTCCTCGCGCAGGTCGTTGGTAATGGCTGATTCCTTATTGCTGATTCTTGATCATAAGTCTTTCGAAAATGTTGTTTCCGTTTATTCTGCATCAAATTATAATTATTGCGGAAGTTTCGGTATTTTCGGAGAGGGTCCGGGAGAGATTGGAAGACTTGGTTCTTCAGCTTATAGCCACAATGGAAACAAATTGCTGGTTAAGGATTTGGCTAAACTGGTAGTCTATTCGTTTGATATTGACAGTGCTCTGACTTCCGGTGATTATCGACCCTCATTGTTCAGCAAAGACAATTCTGCGGAGATAATGAACCGGATGTTTGTGGTTTCTGATACTTCCATAATAGTACAACGTATTGAAGTTACATCTTCATCTTCCGGAGCATTTGTGTTGGGTAGGTACAATCCTGATACGCAATCATTTTTGCAATACACTGATCCGAGCAGGTCTGCACAATATCCATTTGCGGTATCTCCCGATGATAATCTCATAGTTGAAGCCGGTAGTTGGTGGGATGAGCTGTTTTTGTATGACCTTGATGGAAATCTGAAATGTGAGATAAGAGGTCCGATGTACAGTTCGGATCGTAATAGATCTCAGTTGCACACATTTGGCTCTCCCATGATTGCATATGGTCTTATTTATGTGACATGGCGTGGTGTAAGGAGTGGTCGAGGTGATTTGTCGTATATTGATACGATTCACGTGTACTCAATAGAGGGCGATTATATAAAGACAATTAAAGTTCCATATCGTGTTCGCAGTATGATATATAATCCAATCCGCGATACATTTATATTTTCGTTTAATGATTTTGATGAGTTTGGTGAAATTGAACGCTCTTATATAGAGAGCCTTTAAAAATAGGCACTCTAAATAACACGATGCCCTATATAAACGGAGTGTGACTTTTGACGGTCACACTCCGTTTTTGTTTTTATTGATTGGTGGACATCTTCGATGCCCGTTAATTAGGCTCACCTTACACCGCACCTCGGCTATCGCCTCGTGGCGGTGCTTAAATTATTTTGCC
>CAJUTE010000060.1 GCA_910589555.1 uncultured Muribaculum sp. | reverse complement strand
ATTTCGCACTTGCCTGTTTAATCTGCGACTTTAAGAAATCATTAATTAAATTTTTTATATATGAAAAAGTTATTATATTTCTTCGCAGTGGCAATAGCATTGTGGCTTGTAAGTTGTGATTCATCCGTAATTGTACCAGAATTAGGCAATAAGGATTTTGCGATAGAAAAGGAGGATTCTCAGATATTAGAATATACGCAAGCTCAAATGGATCATATTGATTCAGTAGCCAATCTCATAAAAAGTTATGGATATTTCCCTTGTTGTGATACAATAGGAATTGAACGATACCGCCAATTGGATCATTATCTTTTGATGCCGTTAGATGAATGGAAAGAATATTTGGAAAACTTTAGTAATGATGAAATAAATGTAGGCGGAAGAAGTCGGACTAATTTTAGATATATGGAATATGATGGAATGGGGCAATTGCAAACAGAAGGTTGGATTAGTGACTATTATGCTGCGATTGCTAGTGTCATGCTTCATCCATTCTATTGGCCAACAAGCTTTGTCAGAGTTAATTTTATTAGAATTATTGGTCCCGGCGATGTTGAAATAACATCGGCATCGGGATTGTCTAGACCTGTAAGTTTTAATGGTGCACATGGAGAATTGAAAATTGAAATTACTGTTGTTTCTAATGGAGCAACAAGCAATTTGCTAGCCATATTGTACGTGAATAGAGGTTATCATGGATATATAGAAAGTGCTGGAATTTATTAACTAAATAGAATTTTATGGAATCAAGAATTGCAAAAAATGCATTATTAGCCATAGTGGCTATGGTGCTGTGTGCCGGATGTAATTCCGGTGCTGTTCAAGACGGTAAGGCGGAGTCGGGATTGTATGTAGTTGAGACTGATTTCACGCCAGAAGAGATGGCTCACCTTGACAGCGTTTTGACGATTTTGAAGGCTGGAGGTGTTCCGGTTGGTCCGGATGATGCGGTGCCGGGAGTCTATAAGGCTGCCGACTGGAGTTATTATCTCAGTATGTCGGTTGAAGAAGCAAAAGAGACTGTCGGCATTTTTGAAATGTTCAGTCGTGGAGACTCCACCGAAATAAACAAATGGTTTGAAGAAAATAAAAAGGCTGAAAATGACACGAGTAAATACGACGTGTATGTAAAAATTAGGGAAGGAAGAAGATAATGCGGTATTAAATAGAATCTGATATGTGGTTGTGTGCTGTCGCGGATGTGATTCATCGCGCGACGGCATATTTCCCATGTATTTGACCCGAAGGGGAATGGCGGAGTCTGTCGAAAGAAGTGGGAATGGTATTAATGTTAAATAAAACGGTACTTTTGGTCATGTGGCTGTAGTGTATTTTTCATAATTTTGCATGAGAAATCGAATAAGTGCATTATGACAAATCTGAAATTCTTGCTTTCTTCAATAGCAATTGTTGCTTCTTCGGCGGCAGCCGAGAATCTGACCGATGGTGTCGATTTGCCCGAGGCAGTGGTGACCGCTCCGGCAAAGGTGCGAAATGTGGAGCTTCTGCCACTCGATGTAAATGTGATTGACTCTACCGTGATTGAGCGAAGCGCGGAGAGCTCGTTGCTGCCAATACTCGTTAACCAGGTGCCGGGACTATTCGTGACTGAGCGCGGATTTGCCGGCTACGGAGTGTCGGGCGGTAGCGCCGGTGCCGTGAATATTCGCGGCGTGGGGCAAGGAAATAAAGTGCTTTTCCTGATTGACGGTCAGCCGCAATGGGCAGGAGTGTTCGGACATTCGTTGCCTGACACCTATGTGGCTAACGGCGTGGAACGTGTTGAGGTGGTCAAGGGACCTTCCTCGCTGCTCTACGGGTCAAATGCCATGGGAGGATCAGTCAACATAATCACTTCGCGTGCCAAGACCGATGGTGTGTCGGGCAGGGCGCGTGCCATGTTCGGCTCCTTCACCACCGAGAAATTTGCGGTAGCCACAAATGTGAGAAAGGGACGTTTCGGAGCTTCGGTTTCGGGTCAGCTCGACAGGAGCAACGGCAATCGCAAGGGTAGTGAATTCTGGCTCGCCAACGAGTTTATCCAATTACAATATTCAGCATCAGACAACTGGGAGACGGGCGCCAATGTGACCATGTCGCAGACCAAGGCTCACAATCCCGGCACTCTGCAAAGTCCGCTTGAGAATATGTGGACCAATCTGCAACGCGGAACCGCATCGGTCTATGCCAAAAATCATTACGGCAAGGTCAACGGAGGTGTGCAAGGCTACATAAACTGGGGACGCAACAAGGTGGACGACGGCAATGCTCCCGATGCCGCCCCCAGGGATTATCTGTTCAACTCCACCGACTACAATATGGGCTTCACCATCTATGAGACCCTTAATATGTGGAAAGGAAGCGACATTTCACTCGGCGTGGATTTCGTGCATTGGGGCGGTCATAACTGGAACACCTCGAAAGCCGATCCGTCGCAGCGCAGCAGCGAGTTCCGCGAGCATGAGAATGAGGTGGCGGGCTACGTGATGGCGCAGCAGGGATTTTTCGGCGACATATTGTCGGTCAACGCAGGTGTGCGTCTTCAGCACAGCTCCCAGTATGGCAACGAGTGGGTGCCGCAAGCCGGATTTATCGTGAAGCCGCTTGCCGGCTCGTCGGTCAAATTCTCGTTTGGCAAAGGGTTCCGCGCCCCCAACCTCCGCGAGCTCTATCTTTATGCCCCGGCAAATCCCGATCTTAAGCCGGAGTATCTTTACAATTACGAAGTGTCATTGCGGCAGTCGCTGCTTGGCGGCAGGCTCAACATGGGGCTTGCTCTGTACTATATCGACGGGAAAAACATGATTCAGACGCAGCGCATCGACGGGCGTCCCAAAAACATGAATACGGGCGAATTCACCAATAAAGGCTTTGAAATCGATGCCGCCTACGCCATCGACTCGCGATGGAGCGCCGGCATGAACTACAGTTATCTGCACACTGACCGCCCGTTGCTCTCGGCTCCCAAAAACAAGCTCAATGCCGAAGTCAACTTCCGTCCCGGCGACTTCCATTTCACATTGGAGTCCAATACCATCTGGAGCCTTATCACAAGCGAGGAGCCGTTGAAGAAGCAGGATTATTCGCTGCTCAACCTCCGGGCTGCCTATACGATGACTTCGCGTGTCCCCGTGACCTACTCGATTAAGGTTGACAATATTTTCAACAAGCATTACGATATAATTTACGGATGCCCCATGCCCGGAGTGACATTCATGGGCGGCGTGGAGATAAAATTCTAAGAGATTGACTTGTAGTGGCGCATATATTGCTGTTTTTTAACTATAAATATTTTCTGCTGACGGCAATTCTTTGTACCTTTGCAAGTTGAACAGAAAAACCTTTGGCATAAATGCAATTTTATCTCCTTAAATTTTTTCTTTGCTATGTGGTCACGGTAGCGATATTCGTTATCGAAAAGGTGCTGTTCATGTTGGCTTATCCCGACATATACGCCGGCGTTGGCTTTTCCGACCGCCTTTCGGTCATCACCCACGGGCTGCCGATGGACTTCAGTGTCGCAGGCTACCTTACCGTTGTTCCGGCATTGCTTGTCATCGCGCGGGTGTGGAGTTCCGGCAGAGTTCTGAAATATGTTGAAACCGGATATTACGTCCTGATCTCCTTGCTGCTGTCGGCAATATTCGTCCTCGACACCGGGCTTTACGGTTACTGGGGATTTAAACTTGACGCCACTCCGCTGTTCTACTTCCTGTCATCCCCCTCGGCTGTTGTGGGCGGCATGACCTGGTGGCAGTCCATAGGCGGACTGCTTCTGTGGGTTGCCGTTGCGGCAGTGATTTACCTGATTTATCGTGTCGCTGTGTTGAGGCTTCCTCTTCCCGACCTCCGGGCGAAGCGTAGCCGGGTGACAGCCACGGCGGTTATGTCGGTGCTTGCGCTTCTGCTCTTCATCCCCATAAGGGGTGGCGTGACGGTGTCGACCATGAACCTCAGCACCGCCTATTTCAGCCAGAACCAGCGGTTGAACCACGCGGCGATAAATCCGGCGTTCAGCTTGCTTTATTCAGCCACTCATCAGAGCGGAAAGAATGAGAACCTTGAATTTTTTGATGCTGCAAAGCTTGCCGCGCTCAAGCCGTCGGTGCTTCACACTGATTCGTCGGCAGCAAGGTTTGACACCCTCCGTCTGGCGTCATCACGCCCCGACATCTATATCGTGATCCTTGAGAGTTTTTCCTCTCATCTGTTGCCCTATCAGTCGGGAGAGCCTATCGCGCTGTCGCTCGACTCGATCGCCCGCAGCGGACTGACGTTCACCAATTTCTATGCCAACAATTTCCGCACCGATCGCGCTCTCCCCTCGGTGCTCAACGGCTATCCCGGCATTCCCCCGGTGAGTGTCATGAAGTATGTCGACAAGCTTGAATCGCTCCCCTCATTGCCCAAATCGCTTAAGGAGGCGGGTTATGACCTGACTTATTATTACGGCGGCGATGTGAATTTCACCAATATGCTCGCGTTTCTTGTGAGCGGAGGTTTCGAGAATATCATCTGCGACAAGGATTTCCCCGTGTCGCAGCGTCTTGGCAAGTGGGGAGCGCATGACGATGTGCTTTTCGACCGCGTGGTTGCCGATTTTGACCGCCGTTCAGGCGACAAGCCAGTGCTGAAGGTGGTCCAGACCTCCAGCAGCCATGAACCCTTCAAGGTGCCCTATCAGAAGCTTGAGAATCCGGCTGCCAATGCGTTTGCCTACACTGACAGCATCCTTGGCGCCTTTATGGAGAAGCTGAAAGCCACACCACGGTGGGACAACACGCTGGTGGTGTTTGTGCCCGACCATTACGGCGCTTATCCCAAGCCCCTCGACTCAATGAAGGACCGCCATCATGTGCCGCTCATTTTCACCGGAGGCGCTCTGAAGCAATCGGGCAAGAATTCGGTTGCAGCATCTCAGGCTGATATTGCGGCTACGCTGCTCGGTATGCTTGGCATAGACCACAGCAAATTTACCTTCAGCAAAAACCTGTTTGATGCCGATGCTCCAAAATTTGCTTATTTTCTGGAGCCGGAGCTCGCCGGGATAGTCGACGAAAACGGCTATGCCGCAATAAACGTGATTTCGGGAGAGGTGGTCGAGTCATCGGGCGCCGATCCTTCAATAGACCGACTAAAAGCTTATATTCAACTTATAAATCAAGATTTTACCAACCGATAATCGATACTGATATTTATGATAGAATTTCTTAATAATATAGACACACAGGTGTTTCTCTTTTTCAATGGCATCCACTTTGCGTATCTTGACAAGCTCATGCCGTTGATCACTGCCAAGTTTACTTGGGTGCCCATGTATGCCACCATCCTTTTTGTGCTTTTCAAGGGCTATTCATGGAAGCAGGGGCTTGCCTTGCTGCTTGGCATAGTTCTCGCCATCACTCTTGCCGACCAGATTTGCGCCACGTTCATCCGTCCGGTCGTGGAGCGTATGCGTCCTTCCAATATTGACAATCCCTTGTCGCCGTTTGTGCATATCGTCAACGGCTATCGCGGCGGACGCTACGGTTTTCCCTCGTGCCATGCCGCCAACTCGTTTGCTCTCGCAGCGATCGTATCCTTGATTGTGCGCTATCGCCGTTGCACACTGTTCATCTTTGGTTGGGCGGCGCTCAATTCCTATTCGCGCATATATCTCGGAGTGCATTATCCGGGCGATCTCATCTGCGGCGCGATCATCGGCATGGCTTGCGGAGCATTCTGCTACTACGTCACCTGCTATTTCGCCGGCATCCGCCGCCGTGCCAAGGACTACACCCCCATGTCGGTCATCTACGCCACCGAAGCGGGCCCGCTGCTGGCTCCGGTGCTTGGGTTGAAAATTGTGAATATCCGCATTTCCGACGTGTTTACAGCCGCCGGCTACGCGACTATCCTCACGCTTGCCACTGTGGCTCTCTTCCTGTAGTCGCCGGATAAAGGCATATAAATTTCATAAAAAGCGGCAGAGAATAGCTCTTTGCCGCTTATTTTTTGTATTTTTGTCTTTTAAATCATTATAATGAGGTATTATGGCTAATAATGAAGCTCCTTGCGCCGCGCCAGAGAAATGGACTGAGATAACCTTGCTTCCTGAATGGGAGGAAGAGTTTTATCTTGTCTATACGGCAAAGAAACATGGAAAATGGGTCATGCTGAAAACGCTCAAACCCGAGTATGCCGATAAACCTGAATTTAAGGAACTGATAGAGAAGGAGTTTGATGTGCGTTATAATCTCGCTCATCCTCACATCGTCATGATCAATGACTTTGAAGATGTGCCGGGGCTTGGCAGATGTATAATCACTGACGACGTATATGGCGATTCGCTCGACAAGCTTATCAAGGAAAACAAGGTGACTCCTGAAATCATTGAGAAACTTCGGCATAATCTTATCGATGCCATCGACTATATACAGACCAACCATATAGTTCATCATCCCATCCGCCCCGAGCGTATAATATTCACTGAAAATATCGGCAATCTGAAGCTCATCGATGTAGGCTTCGACCAGCTTAACCACATGAAGCCCGCTGATGTTTCGGAGGATATATACAATTACGGGTGTGTGCTGTCGGCGGCGTTGGACGCGGTCGAGGCTCCCGATCCGTCGTTGCGAAAGGTCGCGCGTAAATGCTGCGACCCCGATCCCAAGAAGCGTTATCATGACGTTCAGGATCTCCACCTTGCACTGGAGGGGCGCAAATCATCCCACTTGTTGCTGCTGCTGATAGCATTCCTTGCCATAATGGCGCTTGTGCTCGGCTGGCTCACGTTTAATAAAATCTCTTGACCTGTTATATGGCTGTTGAAATCATAGAAGTAAAGCAAAATAAGAAGGAACTTGCGCGATATGTAAAGTTCGGTATCGATCTGTATGAGGGAAATCCTTATTTCGTGCCACCGTTGATATTTGACGAGATCAACACTCTTATTCCGGCAAAAAATCCGGCGTTTGAGGTGTGTGAGGCTAAGTGCTGGCTCGCCATGCGCGACGGAAAGCCTGTGGGCAGAATCACCGCCATCATCAACAATGTGGTCAATGAGCGGTCCGGTAAAAAGGATATGCGTTTCGGCTTCACCGATTTTATCGATGACGCCGAGGTGGTCGACGCCCTGTTTGCCACGGCGATGCGTTGGGGCAAGGAGCGTGGGATGGAGTATATCGTGGGACCCATGGGATTCACCGATATGGACCATGAAGGAATGCTCACCGACGGATATGAGGAGGCGGGCACCATGGCTACCATCTACAACTATCCCTACTATGTGCAGCATATCGAGCGCATGGGATTTGAAAAGGATGCCAATTGGGTGGAGTATCGCATAAAGGTGCCTGAAACCATTCCCGACCAGCTCGCCCGCGTGGGTGCCATCGTCGAGAAAAAGCTGAAGCTGAGAGTGGTGAAATACACAAGCGGAAAAAAGATTAAAAATGATTATGGAGTGGCGTTGTTTGAATTGATCAACGAGGCTTACGACCAGCTCTATGGATATTCGCCGCTCACCAAGAAGCAGATCAATTATTACATCGACCAGTATCTGCCTATTCTACGGTTGGAGAATGTGTGTGTCATCGTCGATGAGAATGACCGTCTGGTAGGGGTGGGAATATCAATTCCATCCATGACAAAGGCTTTGCAGAAATCACGTGGACGCATTTTCCCCTTCGGATGGTATCATCTGTTGAAGGGTATGTATGGAAAAAATGACACCGTCGATCTTCTGCTTGTGGCGGTACGTCCCGAGCTTCAGGGTAAGGGCGTGAACGCTCTGTTGTTCACCGACTTGATTCCTGTATTCGCCAAGAATGGTTACAAGTGGGCGGAGAGCAATCTTGAGCTTGCCGATAACGAGAGTGTGCAGCAGCAGTGGAAATTCTTTGAACGAAGACTGCATCGCAAGCGTTCTGTATTCCGTAAGCAGATTCCTGAAAATATTTAAAAAATGGCGATAACCCCATTCATACGACCTTTTTTTCTACACCGTGCTAAAGTGGCTCATGAAAAAGCCCTGAAAGCCGAAATGACTCAACGCCGTGAACTGGCGTGGATGATGGACCGCGCGCGTCACACTCTCATTGGCGAGAAATACGGATTTGCAGGCATTGACTCCTACGAAGAGTTCCGCCGCCGTGTGCCTCTTGCCGAGTATTCCGACATACGCGAGTTGGTGATGAGGATGGTTAATGGCGAGAAAGATATCCTGTGGAAAGGCGTCACACGCAATTTCGCGCAGTCCTCGGGCACTTCCGACGGCAAGAGCAAATATGTGCCCATAACATCCGATTCATTCCGCAAGAACCATTATCCCGGCGGAGCCGATGTGGTGGCGTTTTATCTTTCCGCTTATCCTGACAGCCGCATCTTCGACGGCAAGAGCTTCATCCTCGGCGGTAGTTTCGCCAATGAGCTGTCGTTGCCCGCAGGAGTTTCGGTGGGCGATCTCTCGGCAAATCTTATACAGAACATAAATCCGCTCGTGAATCTCGTGAGGGTGCCCTCTAAAAAGGTGGCTCTCATGACTGACTGGAAGCTTAAACTTCCGGCTCTTGTGAAGGCGTCGATGCACGAGAATATAACCAATATATCGGGTGTCCCTTCCTGGTTTCTGACTGTGCTGAAAGAGGTTGTTGCGCAGGCAGGAGTGGACAACATCCACGAACTGTGGCAGAATCTGGAGGTGTTTTTCCATGGCGGCATAGCCTTTGAGCCTTACCGTGAGCAGTACCGCCACATCACCGATGAGCGGCGTATGCGTTACGTGGAGACCTACAATGCTTCCGAAGGATTCTTTGCCGTTCAGGATTCGCCCGGCGACCACGGAATGTTGCTCCTGCTTGACATAGGGGTGTTCTATGAGTTCATTCCCGTTGAGGAAGCGCTCAGCGACTCGCCCCACGCCGTGCCGGTGTGGGAGGTGGAGCCGGGGAGAACTTATGCGCTCGTGGTCACCGCCTGCAATGGATTGTGGCGCTTTAAGATAGGCGACACGGTCGAGGTCACATCGGTTGATCCGGTCAGAATCATAATCTCCGGGCGCACCAAGCATTATATCAACGCTTTCGGCGAGGAGCTGATGGTGCACAATGCCGATGAGGCGATCGCCGACACCTGCAAGGAATTGCGATGCGAGATAGCTAATTATACGGCGGCGCCGGTATATGCCGGCGATCGTTCGAGAGGCAGGCATGAATGGCTCATAGAGTTTGCAGTGGAGCCGGAGGATATGGAAAAATTTGCCGATACGTTGGATAGCTGCCTTTGCCGGGTTAATTCCGATTATCAGGCGAAACGTGCCAATGGCATTTTCCTTGACCGTCTTTCGGTGGTCAAGGCTCGCAAAGGGCTTTTTGACGACTGGCTCGCGTCTACGGGAAAACTGGGAGGGCAGCGTAAGGTGCCGCGTCTGAGCAACGACCGCCATTTCATCGACTCCATGCTTGCAATGAACAATACTGACAAATAAACTGAAAATAATTAACCTGAAATATAATATCGATATGAAATTAAGGACATTCTTCAGCATTGTTGCTGCGTGTGTGGCGCTCGGATTGTCGGCGCAGGCTAAATATGTGTTCTATTTTATCGGCGATGGCATGGGCATGGGTCATGTCAATACCGCCGAGTATTATAACCGCCTTGTGCTTGGCAATGACAAGCCGCTTCTCATGACCACATTCCCGGTGTCGTCGTTTGCCCTCACTTATTCGGCATCTTCCAAGATAACCGACTCAGCCGCTGCCGGCACCGCTCTATCAACCGGAAACAAGACTAAGAACGGCATGATAGCCATGACCCCCGACACTGTGGAAGTGGTGTCGATAGCCCGCAAACTTAAGGACGAGGGGTGGGGAATAGGCATCTTGACCTCAAATGCTCCCGATGATGCCACTCCGGCATCGTTCTATGCCCATGTCCCTAACCGTAAGATGTTTGCCGACATCAATAAGGCTGCCGCAGCGTCGGGCTATGACTTTCTCGGTGGAGCGTCGTTGCGCGGTCTCAAGGACAAGGACGGCAATGACACCGGGGTCATGGATGAGATTAAGAAAGCCGGTGTGAAGGTGGTATATGGCACCGAGGCTTACGACGGAGCCACCTCAGGACCGCTGTGGGTGCTGAGCCACGATGGTGTGTGGGGCAATAACAATGACATCGGTTTCCGCGTCGATTCAATCGAGGGAGCCATGAAGCTTGACGAGTTGACTAAAGTGGCGTTGGATCATGTGAGCAAAAATTCGCCCGACAAGTTTTTCATAATGGTTGAGAACGGACTCATTGACCACGGCGCTCATGCCAATGACGCCGGTGCGGTGGTGACCGAGGTGTTTGCGTTGCAGGATGCTCTTCAGGTAGCCTACGATTTCTATCTTCAGCATCCCGATGAGACGCTGATCGTGGTGACTGCCGACCATGATACCGGCGGAATAGCCATATCCAATGGAAATCGCGACATGAGCATGATAGGCACCCAGGGCATCTCAAAGGATCATTTTGCCGATTATTGGCGCGACCGCATGAAGGAGGGCAAGGTGCCCGACTGGGATGAGATGAAAGGTATGCTCACCGACAAGCTCGGATTCTGGAACACTGTTCCGGTCAATGAGAAGCAGACCGCCGAACTTAAATCGCTTTTCAACGAAGTGTTTGTAAAGCTTCAGGGCAGCGATGAAAAAGGGCTCTATAACACCTACAATAACTTTATTTCGGAAGTGTTCAAGGTCTACAACCATTGGCTCGGCATCAGCTTCATAAGCGGCAGCCACACGGCTAATCCGGTGCCGGTGTTTGCTATCGGTGTGGGTGCTGAGAAATTCAACGGCATGAAGAATAATATCGAACTTCCCGGAATAATATACGATATAACACGTAAATAAATTTTCTTTTCGCGAGGATTGCATTATCTTTGTGATATTGTAAACCGAAGATTTATAATCCATACAGAAATGAGAACCAAATATAAGAGAATATTGCTTAAACTCAGCGGTGAATCGCTGATGGGCAACCAAGGCTATGGCATCGACACAGTGAGACTCAACCAATATGCCGAGCAGATCAAGGAGATTGCCGACTCGGGTGTGCAGATCGCCATTGTGATTGGCGGCGGCAACATATTCCGCGGGCTGTCGGGTGCCTCTAAGGGCTTTGACCGCGTGAAAGGCGATCAGATGGGTATGCTCGCCACCGTCATCAATTCGCTCGCGTTGAGTTCGGCATTGGAAGCTCACGGTCAGAAGGCTGTGGTGCTTACGGCTATAAATATGTTCCCCATCGGTGAGCACTACAGCAAGTGGCGTGCTATCGAAGCAATGGAAAAGGGTGCCGTGGCAATCCTCTCGGGAGGTACCGGCAATCCGTTTTTCACCACCGATACCGGCTCGGCGCTTCGTGGCGTAGAGGTAGAGGCTGATGTCATGCTCAAAGGTACCCGTGTGGATGGAATCTACACCGCCGACCCGGAAAAGGATCCCACAGCCACTAAATTCTCTGAGATCACCTACGATGAGGTCTACACTCGCGGGCTGAAGGTAATGGATCTCACCGCCACAGCATTATGCAAGGAGAATAATCTTCCCATCATAGTGTTTGACATGGATACTCCGGGAAATCTGAAGAAAGTGCTTTCCGGCGAACCCATCGGAACTCTTGTATATTAATAATCAAAACAAAAAAATACGAAACATGACTGACGTAAAGACTTATCTTGATCCCGCTGAAGAGAAAATGGAGATGGCGGTAGCTTATCTTGACGAAGCCCTTGCCCATATCCGTGCCGGTAAAGCCAATCCGAAGATTCTCGATGGAATCCGTGTGGAATACTACGGTAGTGCCGTTCCCGTAGGTAACGTGGCTAATATCAGCGTGCCTGATGCCCGTACCATCACTATCACTCCGTGGGAAAAATCAATGTTTAAGGAGATTGAGAAAGCCATCATCAATTCAGAACTTGGCATAACTCCTGAGAACAATGGCGAAATCATCCGCATCTCTATCCCCCCGTTGACCGAGGAACGCCGTAAGACGCTCGTGAAGCAGTCAAAGGCTGAGGCGGAAACAGCCAAGGTGTCGGTGCGCAACGCTCGCCGTGACGCTATCGACGGACTGAAGAAAGCCATCAAGCAGGGTATGCCCGAGGATGTGGAGAAAGATGCCGAAGCAACAGCGCAGAAACTTCACGACAAATATCTGAAGAAGATCGACGACCTCTTTGCTGCAAAAGAAAAAGAGATCCTCACTGTATAATCCCCGTCACAGGATTCCCGATACAACGCGTTGCCCCGGCAGCGCGTTTTTTTGTGCCACCTTAAGCACATATTAAAAGCGTTAATTGCGAACAGCCAAATCGGTCAGTAATACCGAAATAGGTCCCGGTATACATCGTCATCTCGTTTTTTTTGCCCTATTAGGCGCATATTAATATTGCGAGCAACAACCAAATCGGTCTGTAGGACCGCAATATGTCAGCCCGGCATGTAGCGCCAGCGGAATGCTGGGTAAAGAGCCGGGTAATCCGGGTTGTATGTTTATACCGAGTTGTGAGTCGATTCCGTATTGTTTGTGTTGTATAAGAAGCGGTCAGTATGACCGCAAGAGCTTAGCCCAGTATGTAGCGCCAGCGGAATGCCGGGTTGCGAGTTTATGTCGTATTGTTTGTGTTGCATAAGAAGCGGTCAGTATGACCGCAAGATGTCAGCCCAGTATGTAGCGTTAGCGGAATGCTGGGTTAATGGATTTGAAATTGAATTAAGCTCTGTAAGAGCGACACAATTGTATCGTTCCTCCGGAACTCTATATATTGGGGCGTTCCTGTGACCCGGCATTCCGCTGACGCTACATGTCGGGCTGAAATCTTGTGGTCCTACAG
This sequence comes from uncultured Muribaculum sp., assembly GCA_910589555.1. Classification (GTDB taxonomy): domain Bacteria; phylum Bacteroidota; class Bacteroidia; order Bacteroidales; family Muribaculaceae; genus Muribaculum. The sequence continues at coordinate 231 of CAJUTE010000060.1, read as the reverse complement.
ACCGAATTACACTAACGCTTTGTCCCAAAAGACGGTTTTAACGAGTACGGTTTTTTCCCGAACTCTTCCCGAACTCCACCATTTGCCCGATTAAAAATACGCCCCAAAAATATAAACAATCACATTTGGTAATCAGTGATTTAATGTTTTGAAATATAGATTGAACCAGTACGGAATCCGTACAAAAATAGTACGGAATTAAAAAACCGAACTTTTTCCGAACTCTTCCAG
>CAJUTE010000059.1 GCA_910589555.1 uncultured Muribaculum sp. | reverse complement strand
TGACCCCATGCGTGACAGGCATGTATTCTAACCAACTGAACTAACGCACCAAATTGTTATTTTAACATCACAGCCTCTGCTGTTTTGCGTGTGCAAAGTTAGGGCATATTTTTGTATTCTCCAAATATTTTGCAAAAAATATTAGCAAATACCTCATTTTTTATTCTTAGGTTAATTTTTTTGAATTTAATGAGCTAATATTTTGGTAGAATCCATTGGTTTAAATACATTTGCTAAAATCAATCAGATATTAACTGTATAATCAATCTTATGAATTTCAAATGTTTATGTATGGCATCAGCCATTATCTGTCTTAATGGAATGCTATGTAATGCCGAATCGGAATTGGCGGAGAGGAATGTTACATCGTCAGTAAATAATAACGGTGACGCTGTGTTCACGGTGCGAGAAGGCACTGTTGGAAAGAAGTTAGTGATCGAATTGTCGAAATATCCTGATTTCAGCGTGATTGACGGGTTTTACCAAGCGACTCCGTCATCTTTCCCGAAGACTTATACCATGAAAAAGGAGAATAGGGTGAACGGCACTTATTATTGGCGTATTGTCGAGGAGACGCAAACCACATCCTCCTATTCCTATCAATATTTTTACGGCAAGGATCGCACAGTCACTTATGGAGCGAAGATTCCCGGAGAATATGCGGCTATTGAGGATTCAACACCCTTTGTGGATTTTGATCTGGACGATGAGCATTCCCTGCAGCTTAAATCGGTATGGTTCCGCTCGGTCAATACCGATAACCGCGGCTCGAAAATCATCGACCTTCCTCATGCGACTGTCATATCGCCTGTGGCTGCCACTGAGTTTACTCCTGACCAGAGTGTGGTGGTCAAGAATGACGTGATTTATATATCGCGTGGCAGTTCGAGCTGGATCTCGGGATGGCGCACCGACAGGACGCGTGTGTGGCTTGCGCGGTATGACCTCCTCACAGGCGAGGAATTGCCCTTGTTAAGCGTTAAAGCTCCCGATCCTGACAATGGCTTTGCCTCGGGCAAATGGAGCCTGATGAGCGCCATGAATTGGATAAAGGCTGATGATGACGGCACGCCTTACTTTTTCGTCACTTGCAGCAACAGCGAACGCCCTTATTTGAGCCAGATAAACCTCTATACGCTTAATCTTGACAATCTGCCGGTGGAGACTCAGGCGGTGACTGCCACGCTCACGCTTCAGATTGAAGATGACCGCGCGGGAGAGAATTCCTATGGTTGTCCGTTTGACATGACTGTGCAGGGGAGCATAAAGAGCGGAAATTATAAATTGTGGGGCATTGATTATATGCATGGAGCGTCGCTTAAGGTTAATGATGCCGGGTCAGGCAGAATGGCTGTGTGGCAATGGAACGTCACCGGCTCGAAAGCGCAGAAAAATGTGTCATACGTTGATTATGTCCACTCGCTTCAAGCCGGAAGGACCGAGGTGATCCAGTCGTTTTATCCTCACTTCACTCCGGTAGGTGATGATTACTTCTATTTCCACTCATCGCCCGTGCAGAAGGATGATCCGTGGATTTCCCCCATGTTATATCGATTTGTGAATGGTGGCACGTGTGAGGTGGCGGGACATTTCGGTAATTGCCGGGATATTGTCACTGACATATTTCCGGCTCCTGCGGGAATCTCTGCGTTTAAAGTCGGCGACACGCAATTCCTTGCATACGGACAGGGCATCGACGCCACGCGCGGCACAGGGGTGCAGATTGTAGCCACTCCGTCGGTCACCGATGATTTTTCCTCCCACCGCCGAGCGTGGATGCTTGGAGAGAAAACCGGACTTTCCACCAACCGCTATCAGTCAAGCCAGGTGATTTATCTGCCCGACGAGCCTGTCACGGCAAAGAGCGGAGCAAGTTCAGCCGTAAGCACCGGCGGCAGGTTGCTGATGTATGCAGGCAATGCCGGGATGGGTCTTTATCGAATCAACGCCCTATCGCCCACTGTGGGTGTCGATGCGATCACTGATGTTGCCTTGACAGCCGCATATTCCGACGGAGCGATAAAATTGAGCGGCGAAGTGCCGGGTATAGCCTTGTATGATATCTCGGGACGCATGATATGCGACATGGATGAAACATCGGATACTTATGCGGTGGGAAGCTTGCCAAGCGGCTGCTATATCCTCGTTATACGCTCATCGGCAGCGCCTGTTAAAATTATTGTGAGGTAATGCCTTGCGCCGATGCCGCCCGTCGGTTTTCGGTAAAAATAGCGGGTATTATCGTTTTACGTTGACACTCTAAGGCACACAAGCACATTGTTTGTGCTTGTGTGCAATAAGTTAACTACTTGTTAAAAGTTATGTTTAATAACATTTTTTGCTTATATTTGTCACGGAGTTTTCCATAACCTGTACAAAATTTAGAATAATGTCAAAAATACAAGGCGCGGTAATTGTCAACGAAGAAAGATGCAAAGGGTGCGACTTGTGTGTCGCAGCCTGCCCCGCCGATGTGCTTGCGCTCCAACCCAACGAAGTGAATAATCGCGGTTATCATTATGCTTATATGTTGAATGCTGATGCCTGCATTGGATGTGCCAACTGTGCCATTGTGTGCCCCGACGGTTGTATTGAGGTATATCGGAAGATAGAAAGGTAAGTTGTTGCAATCATGAGGAAGAAAAGATGGAAGAAACAAGATTAATGAAAGGCAATGAGGCGATAGCCCATGCAGCCATAAGATACGGAGCCGACGGATACTTCGGCTATCCCATTACTCCCCAGAGCGAGGTGCTTGAAACCCTCGAGGAGGAGATGCCTTGGGAGACCACCGGCATGGTGGTGCTTCAGGCAGAAAGCGAGATCGCAGCTATCAATATGGTGTATGGTGGCGCTTCATGCGGCAAAGCTGTGCTCACGTCATCGTCATCTCCGGGTGTGAGCCTGAAGCAGGAAGGCATAAGCTATATAGCCGCCGGAGAACTCCCCGCGCTCATCATCAATGTCATGCGCGGCGGTCCGGGTCTAGGCACCATCCAGCCTTCCCAGGCTGATTATTTCCAGGCTACAAAGGGTGGCGGACACGGTGACTACCGCTTGATCACTCTCGCTCCTTCGTCAGTGCAGGAGATGGCCGATTTTGTATTCCTCGGATTTGATCTGGCATTTAAATACCGCACTCCCGCCATCATTCTTGCCGATGGCATCGTGGGGCAGATGATGGAAAAAGTTGTGCTTCCCGAGCAGCGTCCGCGCCGCACCAATGAGGAGATCGCGCGTCAATGCCCGTGGGCAGTGACCGGCAAACCCTCTTTCCGTGGCAGAAACGTGGTGACAACCCTCGAGCTTGAGCCTGCGGCGATGGAGGTGATCAATAACCGTCTGCAAGAAAAATATCGTCTCATCGAGGAGAATGAGGTGCGCTTCAGCACTTACGATATAGAGGATGCCGACTATCTCCTTGTGGCGTTCGGATCCATAGCCCGTATATGCCAAAAGGCGGTGGAGGTAGCCCGCAGCCAGGGCGTGAAGCTCGGCATTCTGCGCCCCATCACCCTCTGGCCCTTCCCGAGCGCGGAGATTGAACGTATTTCAGCTCATGTCAAGGGGATTCTTGTGGTCGAGCTAAATGCCGGACAGATGATTGAGGATGTGCGCATGGCGTGTCATGATTCAATACCGGTGTATCATTACGGTCGTCTTGGTGGAATTGTGCCTAACCCTCAGGAGGTGCTTGATGCATTCTTTGACAGATTCCCGGAGGCTAATTCTTAAAAGCTTTGTAACGATGGATATCAACGAAATTATAAAACCCGAAAATAAGGTTTATTCGCGTCCGAAACTCATGACTGAGGCGACGATGCATTATTGTCCGGGATGTAGCCACGGTGTGGTCCACAAGCTCATCGCTGAGGTTGTGGAGGAGCTGGAACTTGAAGACAAGACTGTGGGCATAGCCCCTGTGGGTTGTGCGGTGTTTGCCTATAACTATGTGGATGTCGACTGGATCGAAGCCGCCCACGGGCGTGCTCCGGCAATCGCCACTGCGGTGAAGCGTCTGCGTCCCGACCTGATGGTGTTCACTTATCAGGGCGACGGCGACCTTGCAGCGATAGGCACCTGTGAAACCATCCATGCCGCCAACCGAGGTGAGAATATAGCCATAATCTTCATCAACAACGGCATCTACGGCATGACCGGAGGGCAGATGGCTCCCACCACTCTCGAAGGAATGAAAACCAGCACCACGCCCTATGGACGTCGTACCGATCTCAACGGCTTCCCGCTTAAGATAAGCAATATCCTTGCCGAGCTCGACGGCACTTGCTACGTGACACGTCAGGCAGTGCATACCCCCGCTTGTGTCAGAAAGACCAAAAACGCCATCAAGAAAGCGTTTCAAAACTCGATGAAAGGCCTCGGCACTTCAGTGGTGGAGGTTGTGAGCACCTGTGCGTCGGGATGGAAGATGTCGCCCGTCAACGCCAACAAGTGGATGGAAGAAAATATGTTTGCCAAGTATCCCCTCGGGGACTTAAAAAATACAGCAGAATGAAAGAGGAAATCGTAATAGCCGGTTTCGGCGGTCAAGGAGTGCTGTCGATGGGAAAGATTCTTGCCTATGCGGCATTGATGAACGGGCTTGAAGTCACCTGGATGCCTGCCTATGGTCCGGAACAGCGCGGTGGCACGGCAAATGTCACGGTCATATTGAGCGATTCTCCCATCAGTTCTCCGGTGCTTGACAGCTATGACATCGCCGTGGTGTTGAACCAGCAGAGTCTCGACAAATTTGAGTCACACGTGAAACCGGGAGGAGTGCTCATTTATGATTCCTATGGCATACACCGCCGCCCTTCACGCACCGATATAACCGTGCATGAGGTGAATGCCATGGAGGCGACCTTTGCCATGGGCAATTCCAAAACCTACAATATGGTGGTTCTCGGAGCTCTTCTTGGCATCAAGGAGCTTGTGCCGATGGAAGCCGTGGTGAAAGGTCTTAAAAAGACTCTGCCCGAACGCCATCATCACCTTATACCGCTCAACGAAGCGGCGATAGAAAGGGGCATGGCGCTTGTGAAGGGTTGACCACGCTTCGGTTCACTTGCGTCCGAAATCGGCGGGAATCTCGCCCCATGATTCGGTTTCCCATTTCATTATGGGATTTGAGCAGGTGTTGTGTGCAAGCCAGTACTCGGCACGTTGCACGAGTTCAAATATTTTCGCGTTTCGCGGAGTTGGAGCCAAGGTTGTCTTGGCTTTTTTTCTTCTCACCCATGACTGCGCGGTGACGCTGTCGGAGTATATGGGAGTCGATGTGTCGCCGTTTTTTTTGCACAATGCGAGCGCATGGACCAATGCCAGAAACTCGCCGATGTTGTTTGTGCCGTCGTCAAGCGGTCCCACGTGAAATATCTCTTTTCCTGTGCTGACTTCCACGCCACGGTATTCCATCTTACCGGGGTTTCCGGCACACGCGGCATCGACTGCTATGGCATCGGTTCTTATCTCGGGAAACGCGCTGTAGTTCACCACCTGCTGAGTGCGTGACGCGATGGCGCGCAATGCGTACATCTCAGCCGACGGGTCGCCACGATAGGCTGCCGTCGCTTCATCTTGCGATGAAAACGCCTTGTAGCGCGCTCCGGGGAAATTTGCCACCTGAGCCTTGCATTCCTCCCACGAGTCATATATTCCCGGGCTGTATCCCGCCCATACTACGTAAAATTTCCTGTGTGCCATCTTTACGAACAATTCAAGAGTATGTGGATGTCTATGGCTCTCATTCCGGCTTTCTTTGCCGCAGTGTGGTTCACGAGTTTGCCAAAGAATGTTACGGTGGCGTTCTGGATGCCTCGGCGCATCTTCACGCAGTTAATTATGCCGTCGCATTGGCGCATTTCGTCAAACATGGTGACAAATGTGTTGCTCAATGCCATTGCTGCAGTGCGAGGCACGGCATTTCCTACCGAAGTGAAGCACACTCTGCCCGTGTGGTTTTGCTTGCGCGGTATGCCTGATGTTATTTCTATGTGGGGCAGTGAGGGGAATGTGTGGAATTTCTCGCTGTTGATGTCCATTATCACCACTCCCGGCTTCATGATGTCTATGTCGCCGGCGTTTATGGCGCACGGATGATCGGTGGGCGTCGCTACCACGATGTCGGCGGTGCGCAGTGCGTTGAGCAGCACACGAGGGTGTAGCGCCGAGGTTATGAGCGCCGCTCCGATTGTTTGCCGGGCGTTACGCAGTCGGTAAATGTCGTTGTCAAACATTCTCACCGTCGCGCCGAGCCCTATCGCCGATGATGCGGCGGCGCATGCCGCTATCCCCGAGCCTATGATCGTGACTTCACAAGGCACTATGCCCGACACGCCGCCCAGCAGTATTCCTTTTCCGAAATCGGCATCCATGAGCATCGACGCGCCGAGAGCGATGATGGCGCGTCCGTCGGTCTCGGCAAGAATGTCGGCAAACGGCGTGTTGCCCCGGCTGTCGGAAATCAGGTCGATTGCCAGATATATGATGTTGCGGCACAGAAGTTCATTGAGAATCTCCCGGCAATTGTCGCCGGCATGAAACAGCGACATGAGTATCGCTCCACGCTTCATCATCTTCACCTCGGCGGGAGTGATTTCAGGTATATAAATCACTATGTCGCCTTCAAAAGCGTCTTTCCGGCGGGTGATTTCAGCACCGGCTTTGATGTATTGCGTGTCGGTGTAGCGTATTGAAGCGCCGGCATTCTCCTCGATTCTCACTTTATATCCGTGGTCCACCAGTATGGCTACTGCCTCGGGCGTGAGAGGGAAGCGGCGTTCATTGGCTGCGCCTGAAGCCGGAAGCCCTATGACCGGCTTCTTGTTTTTTTCCATCACCTCCACCGGTTGCGGCTGCGGGGTCATCATTGAGCTGTTCATTGTGGCACGATGTTGAATTGGTCGATGAACCGCTGTGCGGTGTGGGATTTTTCCGCTTCATTGTCGAGCATATCTGACTTGAACACGGCTATGGCTTTGGAATAGTGTTCCATCCTTGCTTCCAGCGCCCGGTTTATGAATTCGAGGAGCTCTTCATCGTTTTTATCGGCAATGAGCGGACGTTTGTGCTTGCCGCGTTTCAACCTCGAAAATAGCTTGTCGATCGATGTGTCGAGAAACACGGTTGTCCCGTGGAGGTTCATCCATTCCATGTTGTCAAAAAAGCATGGAGTTCCGCCCCCGCAAGCGACAAGCACATTCTCAAATTCCCCCACCTCGTGGAGCATTGAGCGCTCGATGTCGCGGAATCCTTGTTCGCCTCGTTGCGCGAAAATGTCTCTGACGGTCATGTGGAACCGTCCTTCGATATATGCGTCCAGGTCGATGAACTGCATTCCGGTCATGGCGCTTACGGTGCGGCCTAATGTGGATTTGCCGCACCCCATATATCCGATTAGAAAAATAGGTTGCATAGCCGTCAAAATTGTCTATAGGAATGCAAATTTAACAAATTCAGTCAAAGTGAAATGCATTTGTCGGCGCATTTTTGCTGCTATTGTCGGATATTTTGCATAATTATTTGTAATTTCGCGGAAAATAAATAACAAAACAATGGAATTGTTTGATCAGATCAGCGCCGATATCAAATCGGCAATGCTTGCAAAAGACCGTGTGCGTCTCGACACGTTGAGAGGAGTGAAAAAGGAGTTTCTTGAAGCAAAAACAGCTCCCGGAGCTGACGGGAATTTGAGCGATGACACAGCGATGAAGATTCTTGTGAAGATGGTTAAGCAGCGTAAAGAGAGCGCTCAGATTTACGAGGGTCAGAACCGTCCCGAGCTTGCCGCTGAAGAGCTTGCTCAGGCAGCTGTCATTGAGGAATATCTTCCCAAGCAATTGTCGGAAGAAGAGCTTGCATCTGAACTGAAAGCCATCATCGAGCGTGTTGGCGCCACATCGGCAAAGGACATGGGCAAAGTGATGGGGGTTGCCTCCAAGGCTCTTGCCGGAAGAGCCGAAGGCAAAGCGATTTCAGCTAAAGTCAAGGAATTGCTTGCCTGAAACATACACATACATAGATATACACGCATTTATATTTACACCTAAACTGCTTAGGAAAAGATGCTTACAATACAACAAATCAAAGAAAATCCTCAACAGATCGTTGAGCGTCTTGCTGTCAAAGGGTTTGACGGCAAGGAACCGATTGAACAGATTCTTGACCTTGATACCAAGCGCCGTCAGGCTCAATTGTCGAGCGACACTAAAGCCGCCGAGCTCAACAAGCTTGCCGCTTCTATCGGCAAATTGATGAAAGAGGGCGATAAAGAGGGTGCCGAGAAGGCTAAAGCCACTGTTGCCGCTCTCAAGGAAGAGCAGAAGGCTATCGCTGACGAGGTGGCTCGCACCGAGACCGAAATCCGCAATATCCTGTTGACCATCCCCAATGTTCCATGCTCTATGGTGCCTGAGGGAAAGACTGCAGCCGACAATGTGGTTGAAAAGACCGGCGGTCCCATGCCCAATCTTCCTGAGAATGCCATGCCCCACTGGGATCTTGCCAAGAAATATAACATCATCGACTTTGACCTCGGTGTGAAAATCACCGGAGCCGGATTCCCGGTTTACGTGGGCAAGGGAGCGCGTCTGCAACGTGCGTTGATTCAATTCTTCCTTGATGAGGCGGGAAAGGCAGGCTATCTTGAGATTCAGCCCCCCTACGTGGTCAATGAGGCTTCAGGCTATGGCACAGGTCAGCTCCCCGACAAGGAGGGTCAGATGTATTATGTGAACGAAGATAATCTCTATCTTATCCCTACAGCCGAGGTTCCGGTGACCAACCTGTACCGCGACGTGATTCTCAATGATTCACAGCTTCCGGTGAAGAACTGCGCTTATTCGGCTTGTTTCCGTCGTGAAGCGGGCAGCTATGGCAAGGATGTGCGCGGATTGAACCGTCTCCACCAGTTTGACAAGGTTGAGATTGTGCGCATCGAGAAGCCCGAAAATTCCTATGCTGCTCTTGAAGAGATGAAAGATCATGTGCAGGGATTGCTTGACAAGCTCGGATTGCCGTGGCACATCCTCCGTCTGTGTGGCGGGGATATGTCGTTCACTTCAGCCATCACATTTGACTTCGAGGTTTACTCGGCAGCCCAGGAGCGTTGGCTTGAAGTGTCGTCGGTTTCCAATTTTGAGACCTATCAGGCTAACCGCTTGAAGTGCCGCTACCGTGGCGAGGATAAAAAGACACGTCTGTGCCACACTCTCAACGGCTCGGCTCTGGCTCTTCCCCGCATCATGGCGGCAATCCTTGAAAACTATCAGACCGACAAGGGCATTGTGGTGCCCGAGGTGCTTCGCAAATACACCGGGTTCGATATCATCGACTAATCGAAATTTTCATATAAGCTTTGCGCGGCGGAATCCGGTTCAGGATTCCGCTGCCTTTTTAACGACCTTAACGACCTTGAAGACTTTAACGACTTTAATGACCCTAACGACTTTAAAGTCAATTTTGAACCTTAAAATAGTGGAAAAGTGGCTTAAAAATTGTACATTTGCGAATATTTTGATAAATTGCGATAGATATGAACCTACTTGAGTTAAGTGAACAAGAGATAGTGCGCCGAGGCAGTCTCGAAGAAATGCGCAAAATGGGTATTGATCCCTATCCCGCAGCCCTTTATCCTGTGGATGCGTATACCACTGAAATAAAAGAAGTTTTCAGTGACGACGCGCCTCGCCGCGAAGTGTGCATTGCGGGCCGCATCATGAGCCGCCGCATCATGGGCAAGGCATCATTCATGGAGCTTCAGGACTCACGAGGCCGCATTCAGGTGTATATAAGCCGCGATGAGCTATGCCCTGATGAAAACAAGGATTTGTACAATATCGTGTTCAAGAAGCTTCTTGACATCGGCGATTTCGTTGGTGTCAAGGGTTATGTGTTCCGCACCCAGACCGGAGAGATTTCCGTTCACGCCGAGTCGCTGACAGTTCTCGGAAAATCGCTTCGTCCGCTCCCCATCGTGAAGGTTAAGGATGGTGTGACTTACGACGCGTTTGATGACCCCGAGCTCCGTTACCGCCGCCGTTATGTGGATCTCGTGGTTAATGATAAAGTGAAAGATATTTTCATCAAGCGCACCAAGGTGTTCAACTCAATGCGCGGATATTTCAACGAGCATGGCTACATGGAGGTTGAGACTCCCATCCTTCAATCGATTCCCGGAGGAGCTGCCGCACGTCCGTTCATCACCCATCACAATGCGCTTGACATCCCCTTGTATCTCCGCATCGCCGATGAGCTTTATCTGAAGCGTCTTATCGTGGGCGGTTTCGAAGGGGTATATGAGTTCTCCAAGAATTTCCGCAACGAGGGTATGGACCGCACTCACAATCCCGAGTTCACCTGCATGGAGATCTATGTAGCCTACAAGGACTATAACTGGATGATGGACTTCACCGAGAAGATGCTTGAACGCATCTGTCTTGATGTGAACGGCACCACTGAAGTGAAGGTCGGCGACAATGTTATCAGCTTCAAGGCTCCGTTCAAGCGCATCACCATGATTGACTCCATCAAGGAGCACACCGGCATCGACATCACCGGCATGGATGAGGTTCAACTCCGCGAGGTTGCCGGAAAACTCGGCATCGAGGTTGACGAAACCATGGGCAAGGGCAAGCTCATCGACGAGATATTCGGCGAGAAGTGTGAAGGCAACTACATCCAGCCCACATTCATCATCGACTATCCTATCGAGATGTCGCCGTTGACCAAGCGTCACCGCAATAATCCCGAACTTACCGAGCGCTTTGAGCTCATGGTCAATGGCAAGGAGCTTGCCAACGCTTATTCGGAGTTGAATGACCCGATTGACCAGTACGAGCGTTTTGTAGAGCAGATGCGTCTTGCCGAGAAGGGCGATGATGAGGCTATGATCATCGACAAGGACTTCATCCGCGCGCTTGAATACGGTATGCCCCCCACATCGGGTATGGGCATCGGCATGGACCGCCTTGTGATGCTCATGACCGGTCAGACCACCATCCAGGAGGTGCTGTTGTTCCCGCAGATGCGTCCTGAAAAGACACAGGCTCGCGACAAGGCTGAGGCTTACACGGCAATCGGCGTTCCTGAAGAGTGGGTGGCTCCGTTGCAGAAAGCCGGATTCATGACAGTGGGACAGCTTGCAGGCGCCAATCCCGGAAAGCTTTTCCAGGATCTTTGCGGACTGAATAAGAAATTTAAACTTGAATTGAAGAATCCTACTCAGGATGATATAAAGGCATGGATAGCTGCGGTGGAAGAAAAATAGCGGTAATGGGCGGTGGCTCTTGGGCCACCGCGCTTGCCAAGATTCTCCTGCACAACTGCAGCGAGATAATTTGGTATATGCGCCGTGACGACAGAATCGAGGAATTCAAGCGTCTCGGTCATAACCCGGCTTATCTCTCCGATGTTGAGTTCCCCATCGACCGCATACGCTTTTACAGTGACATCAATGAAGCTTGCCGCCAAGCCGACACGCTGCTGATGGCTATGCCGTCGCCCTATTTCAAGAATCATCTCGCCAAGCTTGACGCTGATATCTCAGGCAAAACGGTGGTCGTAGCCACAAAGGGGCTTATTCCCGATGAGAATGAGCTTATCAGTGACTATCTTGAGGCGCGGTGGGGCGTGGATCCCGACAAGATCATAGTGGTGTCAGGTCCTTGCCATGCCGAGGAGGTGGCTCTCGGACGCTTGAGCTATCTTACCGTAGCCTGCAATGACATTGACCACGCGCGCAGCTTTGCCGCTCTTCTCAATGGAAAGAAGATGAAGACACTGGTGTCGACCGATGTAAGAGGCATCGAGTTTGCCGGAGTCCTTAAAAATGTGTATGCCATCGCATCGGGCATGGTTCACGGCTTTAAGGAGGGCGACAATTATCAGGCTATACTCATCTCAAATTCCATCAGGGAGATGGCGCGCTTCATCGGCGCGGTGGTTCCCGGACAGCGGTGCATCAGCGACTCGGTGTATCTCGGAGACCTTTTGGTCACCTCTTATTCGCGCTTTTCACGCAATCATAACTTCGGCACCATGATAGGTCGCGGAATTTCGGTGAAAAGAGCCATGATGGAGATGGAGATGGTTGCCGAGGGTTACTACGGCGCCAAGTGTATGCACGAGATAAATGAAAAATACAAAGTGAACATGCCAATTCTTGACAGCGTTTACGACACACTATATCATAATTGTCCTATAGCACGTACCATTGAACGGATGAGTTATGAATTTGAATGACTCACTAACATACATTCACTAACGAATTTAGATATGAAAAAAAGAATTCAAGTAGACATCAATTCGGCTCTTTCAGCCATTTCACTGAATGATGTACACGCGTTGGAGCAGTCAGCAGCAGCTCCGGCTCTCGAAAAACTTAAATCAGGTACCGGCGCCGGCAACGATTTTCTCGGCTGGCTTGATCTTCCGGAGCGCACACCCATGCATGACCTCGACGAGATCATCGCTGTGGCAAATGACCTCCGCAACTCTTGTGACTATGTCGTGTCAATCGGCATCGGCGGCTCTTATCTCGGAGCAAAAGCTGTCATTGAGGCATTGAGTGATTCTTTTGAGTACTACAAGCCGGTTCAGCCGGGCAACCCGAAGATTCTTTTCGCAGGTCAGAACATCGGCGAGGATTATCTGTCGGAACTCCAGAATTTCCTGAAAGATAAAAAGTTCGGTATTATTGTTATTTCAAAGTCAGGAACAACTACCGAACCTGCTATAGCTTTCCGTCTGCTCAAGGAGCAGCTTGAAAGCCAGATAGGCAAGGCTGAGGCTGGAAAGCGCATCGTGGCTATCACCGATGCCAAGAAGGGCGCATTGCGTCAGCTCGCCACTGAAGAGGGTTACAAGACATTCGTGATCGATGACAATGTGGGCGGACGTTTCTCAGTGCTTACTCCGGTGGGACTTCTTCCTATCGCAGTTGCCGGATTTGACATCAAGGCTCTTGTGAAGGGCGCGCTCGATATGCAGCATGACACACTCAAGGCAAGCGATGACAACATCTGCGAGGTTTACGCCGCTACACGCAATCTCCTTTACCGTGCCGGAAAGAAGACTGAGATTCTTGTGAACTATCACCCGAAACTCCATTATTTCGGAGAGTGGTGGAAGCAGCTTTACGGCGAGAGCGAAGGTAAGGACAAGAAGGGTATCTTCCCCGCTGCCGTTGACTTCTCGACCGACCTTCACTCAATGGGTCAGTGGATTCAGGATGGCGAACGCACTATCTTCGAAACAGTTATCTCGGTAGAAGCTCCCAAGCACAAGGTGGAGATTCCTCAGGATGAGGCTAACCTTGACGGACTTAACTACATCGCCGGCAAGCGCGTAGACGAGGTCAACAAGATGGCTGAGCTGGGAACTCGCATCGCTCACGTGGATGGCGGTGTGCCCAACATCCGCATCACTCTCCCTGAGCTCAACGAGGAGTATCTGGGTCAGTTGATCTACTTCTTTGAACTTGCGTGCGGTATTTCGGGTTATATCCTTGATGTTAATCCGTTTAACCAGCCCGGAGTTGAGGCTTACAAGAAGAATATGTTTGCCCTTCTTGAAAAGCCCGGCTACGAGGAAGCAACCAAAGAAATTCAAGCTAAATTGAAATAATACAGGCTACAGCCACCAAAATATACCCGGCGGGATGCGTTCCGCCGGGTATATTCTTTTATATCCCGCAAATGCCGTGAAACGGCAAAATAATTTAAGCTCCGCCACGAGGCGTAGCCGAGGCGCGGAGAAAGGCACCACCGGAAATGGGCGTCGAAGACGTCCACCAACACCATACCTGTTATACACAAAAAAATTCACACAGGTGGGATAAAAAGTGGGTAAATCCCCTCCATCCATACACTACCTTTGTGACACAATACAACAAATTGTCACGAGAATG
>CAJUTE010000058.1 GCA_910589555.1 uncultured Muribaculum sp. | reverse complement strand
CCAACCGCCTCTATCCCCACTATCTGCTCATGCAGCTCTACGCCGACTCGGCATCCTACGACCGCGACCTGATGCTCCAAGAGGCTCGTATACTGGCGACGAAAAAAGAAAAAGTCCCGTCGCCCGCCGTCGACGAAATGCGCCGCAAAGCCCTCACCATCCTCAACTCCCACCCATAACGTGTAGGGTTCGCCACCTGTGGCGACCTAACAACGCAAAGCCCCTGCGGGAAGCATTTGAGTGGTGGCATTTCGACCACCACGAACCGCTTAAAATATTGGTCCAATATAAATCGTCACATCTGATAAACAAACATTTAGCTATTTTAAATATAAACTGTTGTCAACACAAAAAAAGAACAAAAAGTACGGAATTAAAAAAAACGAACTTTTTCCGTACTAAAATATTTGTTTTTAAGTATCACATTTACTTATATTTGCAAATCAAACCACACATAGCCATGAAATTAATGACACCATCAATCTCAACGCTGCCGACTTCACCATCCTCACTAATGTCACACTGCTCACTGATACATATCAGCCATGTGCATTCACTGGATCTATGAACCACTCATACACTGAGCCATGTTAATAATGAGAAGAATAATAAATGTCTGTACCATTATATCGCTTCTTGTTGTCATTTCTTGTAATGACAACAAGATTAGCGATTTATCGACTGAAAAGCATTCTTTAGATGATTGCAAGGATGGTACTATAGAGGATCTGTTTTCTGACGTTGAACTAATTGAGCTGAGATTTGATGACAAATATTATCCTAAAGCGATATCTCGAATGTTCATAGAATCAGGTATGGTATTTATTCACGATAATCGTAATAATATTTATATTTATACCGAGGATGGAACCCCTATATCATCCTCACTGAAAATGAGAGGAGAGGGACCGGGTGAACATCCATTTGTTATGGGATTTTCATGGAATCCTCACAGCCAACTCGGAGAAATAATCACACCTAATCTATTAATGTTTTACGACAAAAACTTTAATTTCGTAAAATCCACCCGATTAGAGTCACGCGTTGGGAAAGACAGCCAAAAAGGCATGATGTATAGAACAATCTATGATTTATCATCTGACCTCCATCTAATGGCACCGACAAGTGCCAGCGAACGCCCTTGGAGACTTATCGTCTACGATTCTTCCAAGGAGAAGAATATCGGTGAAATCTCTTATGAAGAGGATATTTGGTCATCTATCAATATTCAGAGCAATCACTTCTTTGTGCTGCCTGACAGCACTATATATTGCCATCCTCAGGGATTGCTGCCGTACACCTATATACTTGATCCGGAAAACTTGACTATGGACAAGGCTATTGAGATTGAATCAGGCTCACGGTGCATCACACTTGACTACATAAAAAAACTATCGGGGGATGAGATTCAAATTGCTAATCACTTACTTGATTACGAGAAACCGATTCCTGTTAACACTATAGTAACGTCCGACAAACTGTTTGTAATGCTGAAAAGAGGAAATACTATACGTGGATTTTCTACTGTAGTTTTTGATAGAAATAGCTCTGAGAAAAAGGAATATAGTCATTATAAGAATGGCAAATTTATGTTCCCAAAGATTGATTTTGTCAAGGATAACTACGTCTACGCCATAGTAAGTAAAGACGCTTTACAAGAAAATCCGGCTCTTTACCTTAACAATCCGGCAAATATCTCAAACATCGACTCCTTCGATGAAGAAAACTGGATCCTCTTGAAATACAAATATAATTAACTCCTGATTTTTACAATATGAACTTCAAAACGATTATCGCCACATTGGCAGCAGCAGTCAGTGGTGTGATTCCATTGCTACATGGATGCAAAGAAAGCAAGCCGAGAAGTAATGACGTGGTGGCAATCGAAATTCCTCACATCGTCAAGGATAGCATCGACAGCTCACGGGTGAAAGCTCACTGCACACCCTACAGCCTTGACAGCATGGGAATCACGTTGGGCAGTGTTTTAGATATTGCCTATGCTGATTCCTGCTTCTATATTCTCGACGACCAAGGTCAGGTCATAGCATATCCAATAAATACAGCTAAGGAAGTTTCATCAATGCATCGCATAGGTCCCGGACCGGAGGAGTATATGTTTGCTTCGGATATAGCAATCGATGGTGACACCCTGTATCTGCTTGACACCGGCAGCCGGTCGATCAAAAAGTATGACACGGAGTTCAATTACCTCTCATCAGTGAAAATCGACGGAATGGCGATGGGCATGACAGCGATTAACGGCAATATTCTTATAGGAAATCTCGACATGACGACCGATAATCACGAACTGAAAATAATAGACAGCTCCGGGAGAGCCGACTCATACATAGAGTGTCCTGAAATGATGCCTGAATACATGGTCGCCCAAACTGAATTCAGCCATATAGGAGATACTATTCTCGTGTCGCCACGTACACAGAACCGCATATTCACCTATGCCGACGGAAAGCTGTCGCCATGGTTTGAAATAAATTTTGAGGATGGCACCACCATACTTCCTGAACCTGGAAAAATAATTATGACCCATTGTTTTCCTGTCGGCGGATTTATGCTGCTGAGTAGCCTAATTGACAAAGAGCGTGTGTATAGCGTGGTCAATCCGGAAACAAAGCAAGTGATGTCAGGCAAAATCAGTGCCACTTCAAACGGCTATCCATTTTTTCCTCAATGGGACAGCCCCGAGGGACTGTTGTTTGGATATGAACCACCTGAGGATGACAGCAACGGCAAAATTCTTGTCTACAATCTGTCAATCACTCATTTTTGAGTGTATTGAAGTCATAAATCAGAGGGAATATGCTATTCCACTCCAATCTGCCCGGACTAATGCTTGCCGACAAGGAAACAGGCGAAATAAGGCGAATCAACCACAAATATGACACCGAGAAGGATATCTCCATTCCGGTGAATTATGCACCTGTATCGGGCGATTGTTCATAACCGCTTATCTCAATAGGGCGTGCCCTATTGAGATAAGAATATATTGCAGCACGTCGACCACAACCGAGTTGCCAAACTGCTTATAAGCCTGTGTGGCACGCGGACTCATCTCAAACGTGTCGGGATAGCCCATCAACCGGGCGCACTCACGCGGATGCAGCTTGCGTGTCTCCCCGTTGACCAGATAGCCTCCGGTCTTTGAGAACACCCCACCCCCATAAGCCGAGAATGTTATCGCAATTCCCTTGGTGCTGTAAATACGCTCGCCCTGCCCCCCTTTGTTGACTATGCCGAGACGTATCGATTTAGAGCTATATGTGTCATCATTGGGATTGGTGAAGTAAGTGTCGGGGCGATTCACCACAAGACTTGCCGTACTGGCATCGTCAAGCAGAAAATCCTCCACGTGTCTTGTCAATTCAAACGGCTTCGGGAAAGCAAACCGGCTGTCGTCAATATCGTTGCGGAAACACACCATATAGACACGCTCGCGCTTCTGTGGCACTCCGTAGTCAACGGCGTTCAGCACAGCGTAGTGAAATGAATAGCCAAGCTCACGCATGGTAGCCTCAACGACGCGGATGGTGTTGCCGCCGTCATGCGAGGCAAAGTTCTTGACATTCTCCATGAACACTACACGCGGACGCTTCTCCCTCACGATTCTCGCCACGTCAAAGAAGAGAGTGCCGCGGCTGTCATTGAAGCCAAGCCGCTTGCCGCTTATGGAAAAAGCCTGACACGGGAAACCCGCGCAAAGAATATCATGATCGGGAATAGTGGACTCGTCGACCTTGGTGATGTCACCTTCAGGGCGTATGCCGAAATTGGAATAATACACATCCTGCGCGAATTTATCCCATTCGTTGGCATACACACACCGTGCGCCAAACGACTCCAGCGCAAGATGAAATCCGCCTATGCCCGCAAACAAGTCAATAAACCTATATCCTTCAAAAATTCTTTCGTCAACAGTAATCATAGTTCAGCGTTAATGCATCATGACATAGAGCGAGCCTCACTCTTTCTCTTCAGCCGCAGAAGTGACCTTTATAAGTTCCAATCGTGTGGCTGACTTCTTGACAATGGTGAAAGTAAATCCATTAAGCTCAATCGTAGCCCCTTGAGCCGGAATCTCGCCAAGTTCAGTCAGTATGTATCCGGCGAGAGTCTGATATTCTTCCGATTCCGGAATATCTATATTAAAGTTGTCGCGCAGATCACTTATCTCGCAACGTCCCGAGAACTCATACTCACCCGGAGCTATCTGGCGGGCGACAAGACGCTTGTTGTCATGCTCATCCTGAATATCGCCGAATATCTCCTCCACGAGATCCTCAAGCGACACCAATCCGGCAGTTCCGCCAAACTCATCGACCACCACCGCCATCGAGCGCTTTTCACTGAGCAACCGCTTCATCATCTTGTTGGCAAGAAGAGTCTCGGGAGCGAATATCACCGGCTTCAACGCCTCTTTCCAGTCAGAATCCACATGAAACAGTTCGCTCACGTGTATATATCCCAGCACATTGTCAATGTCCTCCTTATACACCAGAATTTTGCTGCGTCCCGACGAAGTGAACAGTTGCGACAGCTCCTCGCGTGTAGTGGTGTCGATATTGACAGCGACAACCTCATTACGCGGCGTCATGCAGTCGCGCAGATGTGTCGATGAAAAATCAATGGCATTGTGGAAAATCTTCACTTCATTTTCCATCTTTTCCTGTGCCGCAGTGTCATCGATGCTCTTCTGTATATACTGGTTCAGCTCGCCTATTGTCAACACCCCAAGCGATTCATCGGCATTCTTCACTCCACACATCTTCATCAACGCCTTCGACAGCCATGCCGTGAACGTGGAAATGGGATAAAGAATGACCCAGAAGAAAAATATAGGCAACGCAAATACCTTCAGCGATGAATTAGGATTAATCCTGAATATAGTCTTCGGCAGAAATTCGCCGGTGAGAAGAATCACAGCCGTAGAAATGAGCGTCTGCATCACAAGCACAAAAAATTCATTGGGATATATGCTTTCGAGCCATGGCGACAGGAGCGCGGCGGCTCCCATACCATAAATGACAAGCATGATATTATTCCCTACAAGAATCGTGGAGATAAACAGATTCTGATGCTTATAATACAGATTGACGATATAACCGATGAATCCACCGCGTTTCACGTCGATCTCCACCTTGACACGGTTGGATGAAATATAAGCGATCTCAACACCTGAGAAGAGTGCTGAAAATGCCAATGAAATAATAGCTATTATGAGCCAATGTAGATTTTCTGCCATAAATGAAATCAATAATTTTCGTATGTCACTTCTGCACGTTTTCAGTCAAGGGCAACGGCATCATTTTCTTTCCCGGTTTATGTGCAGGATTGCGGGGAGCCGGCACAGGCTGTTGCGGCGGCTTAGCCACAGGGGGAGGCATTTTGCCGGGAGTGTGCGGCTGGCGTGTAGCCACTGCCGAATCAGCGCCCACTGAATCTTTCTTGTTGTTTTTAAACGTAGATGTGGGGAATATGCCCGAAGGGTTATTGACTGTGTATATCGTCATTCGCTCGTTCGACTCAAATCCGTAGCCCTCGATAGTCCTGTCGCTCTTCTCGATGTGGATGAATGAATCGGAATATACAGTCTTTTCTTTCTGGTTCCAGAACACCTGCTGAGTGAGAAATTTCTCGCCGGCAGTGTTCAGGATATTGACATTTCCGTCAAGGCGCCAAAGCCCGTCATTCTTAAAATAGACCGCCGAGTCACACACGATGGTGGCATCGGTTGAAAAATCGGGGGCAAATTTCTCCATAAACATCCCGTCGGGAAATTTCCAGTTTGGCACATCGGCTTCATCATACACATACCACACCGGTGTCGTGATGCGGTATCGTGTGATCCCGGAATCAGAAATCAACGTCACCACATCATGGGTGAGCATCGTAGGCACTATGTTTCCATCGACCTCACGATGCACCACTTCCGTTTTTTCTTCAGAGCAGGCAACAACAAGCACTGACGCTCCAACCATAAGGAACGTCAGTCTATTCATGCCATTAGTGATGCGCTTTATGAATGATGTCATTGAATTATTCAATCTTGTTCTTGTGGAACCATCGCTCATTGAAGTTTATGCCAAGAGTGATGTTGAAATAGTCTTCCTTGATGAGAGGATTGGGATGAGCCTGACGGTGTTTCCACTCAAAGCCGAGATTCACCACTGTCTTGTTACCTCCTGGAGTCGGCAATCCGAAGCCCATGCTCACTCCATGCTCACGCACATTATTCCCTTTTATCTCAAGATAATCGTGGCAAGTGTAGGCGCCGAGACGATACTGGATGCGCTGCACATAGTTTCCTCGTGGCTTAGGGGTATATTGCGCGCCAAGAGCAAATCGGGTGCGATTATCCATACCGAGCATACCGTCATTTTCGTCAAGATCGGAATACTTGGCTTTTGCCCAGTTCTGCAATGAGAAATCGGCCTCCACCATCAAGCGGTCGCTCCACTGATAATTCAATCCGAAGCCCCACATTGCCGGCAATGAGAATTTATTACGCATACTTGTGTAAACAATCGTGTCGGCTTGCACCGATGAAGTACCGATATTATAATAATTCACACGCCATGCATGACCCAGAAGAGCCTTGCCGGGAGCGAATGACACACCCACCGTGAGCTTATGGTTGCGATGGAGCTGCAACTCATACTGAGCGCCGAATTGCAAGTGGAAGTCGCGCACCTGTGTCACTCGCTCAAACAGCGCCGATGAGCTCAAGTCGCCGGGGTAGCCATATATGTCATTAATGGTGGTACCGAAAAGATATCCCACATTGGCGCCCACATAGACACCTTTTATCGGATTGACACCTGCGCCGATGTAAAGCTGGTTGAGACCGCCTGAACCGGTGCGGGAAGTGACTCCATTCTCTATTTTGGAGCCAAAGCTGTATCCTACCGAAGTGAACGGCACAAGTCCTAGACTCACACCCACCTTTTTATGCACCGGAAACAGCATGGTGATGTAATCAAGACCTCCGCCAAAATCCTGTGCCGACTGGTCGTTATCCTTGCTCCACAGTTTTGTGGCGGTAATACCCATGTCAAAAAGGAACGTAAGCGAGTCTACGGCTGCATAGCTCGCAGGATTCATCGCATTGATCTGGCGTCCGCCGTTCATGGCATAACCTACTCCTCCCAACGCACGCTGCGCCGATGTGGCATTGTCATTCAAGATACCGTAACCGTACATTGAGTAAGGAGTCACTGTCTGAGCCATCGCTCCTAAACCCACAAATAGAGCCGCAACGGCGGCAAATATTGCTCGATTAAATATTTTCATTATATAAAAGTATACTGTTTAATCCTTTACTTACTAAATCAGGGTCTACCTCAACTTTGAAGTCCATAAGCGAGGCAAGATGCTGAGCATCGCCGCCGGTGAGCATCACAAGAGCGCCGTCAGGCATACGCGATCGGTAATAACCGGTTTCACCCACTATTCCATACACGACCCCCGATATTATCGCATTATCCGTGTCATTGCCCCATAGTGACGCAGGCATGTTATTTTCCACATCGACCAACGGCAAGCGTTGCGTCATGTCATGAAGCGATTTGGCTCTCACCCACAGCCCCGGAGCGATGTTGCCGCCGGCAAACTCTCCGTCGGCGGTGAGACGGTCGTAGGTCACAGCTGTTCCCGCATCCACCACAAGCACATCACATCCCGGATGGGCGGCGTATGCGCCTGCTACTGCGGCAATACGGTCGCGACCTAATGTGGTGGGGGTGGCATAGCATATTTTTATTGGCAACGGCAACATGGAGGTCATCTCATATACACGCTGCACGAAAGATCTCAACGACACGATAATTTCCTCGCCTCTGGTAGCCACCGAACAATAGATGGCGGCGTCAATACTGTAGGACGACGCTATTTTCTCCAGGTCGGCAGGCAGCAACTTCTCGGTTCTCCAGTGCTCAATGAGCCGGTTGCCCTCAAACAGAGCCACCTTTGCTGCCGAATTGCCTTGATCTATGACTAAATTATATCCCATCGTGGTGACAAAATTACTAATTCCGAATCAATATTCAGTCTAAAATATATCCTTTTTCGACACAGAATAATAAATACTCCCCCTTTTATGGTCTTTTAACGTACATTTACTCAGCTTCTCCCGATTTCTTTGACAGGCGGGGTATCATTATGGATGTATACACCAGAATGGCGCCACCGGCAAGCGTGAATGCAAGCCAGTCAGACGTAGCCGGTGAATAGAACTGGAAGAAACCTGACACGCAAAAAAAGACAGCTGCCCAAAATTCCAATCGAAACAAGCGCTTGATGCGGATATTCTCACCTTTATAGCGCACAAATATACGTCCGATAAGATTTACTGCGGCGCCCCCACAGAATATCCATCTTGACACCAGTATTGAATACCCGAGTATAGGCATGAGCACGCCCACTACGATAAGCACCATTCCGGCTGTCACTACCCATGTCAATGCATTGCTGTTATTTTGATTCATGATTATTCTATTATATAAACATCTTCATTTTCCCTTTGCATGTGATACTGCTCCCTGACAATACGTTCCATTGTCTCAGGATCAGTGTCAAGGCTATGATTAAGCCGACGGTAATGCTCCAATGTATCCTGATTGGACTTGATTTCCTGACGCAATTCCTTTATGCGATTGTTATATTCTACCGACTTAGAGATGGAATTGTCATTAAAGAACAGGATAATTGCCAGAAATGCCACGATTACCAACATCGTGACCGACAAATATTGCTTACACCAATCAATCAGCTTCTTCATAGCTTGCAAAGATACGAACTTTTTTGGAATTCGGGATTTATAAGATATGAAAGTATTGGGAAAATGAGTAATTTTGCACTCATGAACGAAAACATGGTTAAAGATATTAAGATTGCCGACTATAACTACGATTTGCCCGATGAACGAATAGCGCGACATCCATTGCAACAGCGGGATGCCTGCAAATTGCTCACCAGGTATCCCGACGGCAAAATACAACAGCATATATTCTCTGAGCTTCCCGACCTGATTCCGGGAAATGCTATGCTCGTATATAATAATACCCGAGTGATAAATGCCCGACTGAAATTTCAAAAAAACGGCAATGGCTCAACCATCGAGATATTCTGCCTCGAGCCGATCGATCCGTGGGAGCATCAAGAAAACTTTGCGGCAAGAAAGCAATGTTCATGGCTATGCTTCGTGGGCAACTCCAAGCGATGGAAAGATGGAGCGCTCTCAAGGGCTGTGACTATCGACGGTAAAGATGTCAACCTCCATGCCACCAGAACAGGCAGAGAGGGCAACGCATCGAAAATTATGTTTTCTTGGGATGACGACAATGTGACTTTTTCTGAAATCATCGAAGCTGCCGGCGAGATTCCCATTCCTCCATATCTTAACAGAGGAACTGAAAAAAGCGACGAAACCGACTACCAGACCATATACAGCCACATCGACGGATCGGTAGCGGCGCCGACAGCCGGATTGCATTTCACTCCGGAAGTATTTGCCGCCCTTGATAAGAAAGGCGTGAAACGCCGTGAGCTGACTCTGCACGTGGGAGCAGGAACATTCCAGCCCGTAAAAAGCGAATGCGTGGGCGACCATGAAATGCACCAGGAGTTCATCCGCGTGAACCGAAGCCTGATAAAGGAGATCGCCGAATCGGAAAATACTCCTGTGATAGCAGTGGGAACCACCTCGGTGCGCACTCTCGAAAGCCTATATCATGCAGGGTGCCTGCTTGCCATCGGCGAGTGGCGCGGCATCATCCCACAATGGTTTCCTTATGACGAAAAGCATCCTCATCTGTCGGTAAACGACGCTTTCAACCACATTCTGCGTTATATGGACTCCAATAACGAAGAGGATTTCATTGCCGACACACAGCTTCTGATTGCTCCGGGCTACACTTATCGCGTGGTAAGCGGCATTGTCACCAATTTCCACCAGCCACAGTCCACGCTTCTGCTGCTGGTATCGGCATTCGTGGAGGGCGACTGGAAAAAGATGTATGACTTCGCGATTGACAACGGATTCCGATTCCTAAGCTATGGCGACGCATCGCTTCTCATCGGTCAGCGTATGCAACAGGCATAAACCAGAAACGCTACCGAAAACAGAAACATGAGCATCGAGGTCATGCCCAGCAGAGGATTGAGCGCCGAGCCCTTGTGCCGCTCCAGAAATTTCCACAGCACGAGATGAATCACGATATACCCTATCGCGATCCCTTGGACATGGGCGAGCGCCTCGCTCATAAGCGCCACTGCCGCAAGACCGTTCAATAAATAAAGTGTCGATGCGAAGCGTTCGCCGTAAATCACGGCAAGAGTGCGCTTGCCCACGCTTTCATCCTCCTCGCGGTCGCGATAATTGTTAACTATAAGTAGATTGGCTCCCATAAGCCCTACTGACACCGACGCCAGAAGGACTTGCAAGTCAAAAGCGCCCGATTGCACGTAATAGGTCAGATTCACCGGAACGATTCCAAAAAACACCACTACGGCAACCTCTCCGAGACCATGTCGCGACAGCGGATATGGACCCGTGGAATATGACATGGCTCCGGCTGCAATCACTATTCCGGCAAACAACAGCCACCATCCGCCCCAATAAATCAACGACAAACCCACCATACACGCTATGCCGAGCGTCATAAACGTGGCATTGCGCATGGCGTCAGGCGATATATCGCCCTCGGCAACACCTCTGCGCGGTCCCACACGCCCTGCCTTGTCAAGACCGGCACGGTAGTCATAGTATTCATTAGCAAAATTGGAGGATATCTGAGCCAGCACGGCAAACACCGCACACAACAACGCAGGCAACCACTTAAACGATCCGCCAAGCACGCTGTAGGCGACTCCCATAGTCACTCCGGCAAGCGACACAGGCAGCGTGCGCAACCTCATCGCCTCAATCCAGCACTTAATCATTTTTTATCAAACTTACTTCAGGTATTGGAGCGTCAAGACGCTCATCATCGATTCCAAAACATTCTATTATTGCCTTGCGTATTCTTGCGGCAGGCTGTCCGTTATGTCTGAGTATATTTATAATCGCCTGTACATAAGCCTCTTTATTTGCCAGTCCGCACAGTCCGGCAACATTCGACGACGGCAGCATTGATTTCTGATTATACACCTTCAGAATGGATGAATAATCGCCTTCAGCCACATATCCTTGAAACTCACGGCACAGATTCTCATAAAGCCTGCGAGGACGTATTTCATTGACCAGATTCTGCATGTGCTTCTCAAGAGCGGTTATATTGGGGAATTTGCCGTCGATGCGGCATTCGGTAAGCCTCTTCACGCGATGACGCGTGTGAAGCAACGCCTGTTTATGGAGATCGGTGCGGAACTGTCCAATAATAGAGCGTCGGACGCTGTCAAACACCTTATGCTCATTCTTTCCATGCACCGAAGCCACCGTGCGTATCACCTCCTCAAGCATGAGGATATTCTCTATTTCGGCGACGTCGGGCACATATATATTCCGCCCGCGCAGATATCCCACTTCCTGAGGGCTGCGACGGTCACGGTCCACAATTCCACGGCTCAGAAGATGATGCAGCGAGTTGAGATCATTGAATGTGCGGGTAGCCTCGATCACCTTGTCACAACCGCCAAGCGACTTCACGGTATAATCCCTGAACACAAGAGGATAAAGCTTGGCATCGATCGAGTGCTTGGCGTCACCTTCTATGAACAGCATGGGTTTACGGGCGCCAACAAGCGTCATATACATATCATCGCTGATGCCGGCGTCAGGAGGCAGCACCGCATAATCCCATCTCTTGGACTCAAAATAAAATTTTCTCACCCACACCACCTTGGCGTTGCGCCGGGAGGAAAGAAAATCGATATCATGGGTGGTATATATGAAAGTGCAGTCAGGACGGAGCTGCTCGACCTTGTCCCATATAAGACCGGTGATGCTCGGATGCAAAAACAATCCGGGACTGTCGACAAACACCACGCCTCCTTCAGGAGCGAGCAATGCCGAACCGAAGTAATAAAGCACCGCTTTCTCGCCATCCGACAGCTTGAACGACGAATACATATTCTCGCCATCATCCTTGCGGGCGAAAAGGACTTCGCCTCGGGCTCGTTTCACCTTATTGTCAGGAAACACCTCAAGCCACGCCGATATCATCTTGTCAAGCAGGCTCTCCGAAATCGTGCGGTGCCCCCCATCATCTCCCTGACGTGACACCTTATGATTTATCAGATTCAGCATCTCATAATAAATCATTATCACCATCATCCGGTCAAATTGGCTCACTATGTCATCCCTTAAAAATGCTGCTTTTGACACCGCTTCTTGGTAAAGGCTGTCAATGGATCCGGGCAACTTATCAATCTCATGCTTGATATAAAGAGCGTTCAACGCCGATATCCTGTAAGCCTTGGCGGATATCTCCGACATAAGCCAGTCAGTGAAACGTGTTTTTCCCGCGCCATTGGCACCGATAATGACAAGGCTTTTACCTACGACAGGTATTCTGTCGCGTGTTCCGTCTCTATGAGGAGGAAGTACTATCTCCATAACCTTTGCGTTTATGTATCTGACATTACGTAAAGATACATAAAATCTCGCAGAAATTCATGCCCGTCGGCTACTTTTCTACTTTAAGATTATATTTCTTAAGCAATGCAGCCGGATGATATGACATCTTTGCCTTGCGAAGTCCCTCATCGCCCACATCCTCCTCGCGGTTCACATAAATGACACCATACTTGTCGCGCATGGCGGCGGCAAAAAGCTTATTGATGGTTTCTCCCGCACCGTTGATCTCATGGAGCATCTTCTCGATATGCACATAAAGAGTGTCGCCAATGACCTCCCCTATCGCAAAAGCCACTATTCCTGACTCAGGCGTGGTGAGCACGGCTCCTTCAAATGGAAGACGCTCATAATTATCGAGCACGTTAAACACTTGCTGCCGCTCAATTTCAGCGGTGACATCCTTATCATCATGTTCCAGATGAAGCCCCTTGTAGAATTTCTTCACCTCGTCGATATTGTCACGCGACAATTCCCGGAACTCATATCCCGGATGTTCGGAGGCAAACTTATTGACATGGTTACGTTTCTTGCTATACTTATTGCCTTGCAGTGACGCAAGGTCATCAGCCATGTATAGATAGTCCGACCAATCCACAAGCTCCTCTATCTGACAAGCTCCAAGTGAATGAAAATCAGCCAAACGGTCCTCAGGCACTGCCGAAAACATCACGGGCAGATTATGCTCCCGGCAATAATCCACAATCATATTTATCGATTCCTCAAGCGCCATCTCGCCTATAGGAGCTGAAAACGCCGGAGTGCCAAGATCATTCTCGGCTACACCTTTTATAAAAAGAGTGTCATTGACCACGGCATATTCATAATGGAAATATTCAGCCCACATCAATATACCCGCCACAGTGTAGTCACACGTGCGGCTACGTGACATCGACAAAAACCGCTTTATCTCGTCTACAGATTCTATTGTTACCGGCTTAAATTGAATGGTTGTAATCGTATTCATAAAAACATCCTTCTTTTCCTGAATTTGAGTAAAATTCATAATCTTTTAAGAATATAATGATTTATGATGCTTGTTTGTTTGGTGAAATTTGTTAACTTTGTCAACACATTCATAAGATAACTATTTTTTCCGTCATTGCTCCATTCATGATATACAATGCGGAATATTAAATTAAAGCGCCATGAATATAAAATGGTACACTGAAATTAATGCTGCCGATTTTTATCTCACGATTAAAATGCGGAACTCCACTCGTGCATTGCCACTTCCTGCAAGAGGCGATGTTAAATTCTCATATACTAAACCATACATAAAATAGCAAATACGCCATTTCCCGGGCTTCATGCCCGAGGAAACGGTTTAAGCTATAACTTTCATCGAAGTTACGTAATATTCCAGCCGATCTCAGCCATGAGGTCG
>CAJUTE010000057.1 GCA_910589555.1 uncultured Muribaculum sp. | reverse complement strand
ATCGTTGTCTATTTAATGAATTCTACATCAAACCACAACACTCCTAAGAAGTGGCTTAAGCGAAATGTGTTGTCTATTTAATGAATTCTACATCAAACCACAACGTTCAATCGGGGTCACCATTGCAAAGTCGTGTTGTCTATTTAATGAATTCTACATCAAACCACAACCTTGGTTGAAGAACGCCCTGTTTGTTAGGGTTTTATAACGGTTAAGCCATATTGAAAATGGTTTTTCGGTACCAAGGAAGTGAAATTGATGTAAAATTTCAAAGGCAAATATATTAAAAAAATTCCAATTGTTGAGGCGTTTTGAACTCTATATCTTTTTCTTTCCCTAAATAATTGATGATATCGCCATACTGTTTGTCGGTGACCTTGAGCATAGATGTTTTTCCGAGTGGAGGAATGAACGCTTTCACCCTGCGGATGTGGACCTCCATGCTTTCTTTAGATCCGCAATGGCGTGTGTAGACTGAAAATTGCATCATGGTGAAGCCATCTTTTTCCAGGTTTTTCCGGAATTTGGTGGCATCCTTCCGTTGCTTTTTTGTTTTTACCGGTAGATCGAAGAACACGAATAGCCACATGATGCGATAGGCGTTTATGCATAGAAAGCTCATGGCGATTATTGAAAAACGGGCAGATTCAACACTTTGCTTTCCCCATTCATGACCTTTATCACTGAGGTGCACATCATCTCCAATGCTATGCTGATGGGGTGGAGCTTATCGTTGACAATGGTGTCGCGGTAGAGGATATTGATGAGTCGCGCTTTTGTTTCCTTGTCGAGTTGCCATTTCCCTTCAAGATGCAGTGAGTGGGCTATCTCATCCACATAGGGGCGAAATGGTTCCATTAGGTCATCGGCTAAAGGGAAAGCATTGGACCGGTTGTGGTGGTGGATGCCGAGAGCCGGCAGAAGTCCCGCTCCTACGATGGCTCTTGCGGTAGCCGCACGCAGTATTGTGTAGCCGTAGTTGAGGAGATTATTGGGTGGGGCTCCGTCCCTTGAGCGGAAATATTCACGACCAAAAAGAATCTGCCAATATAGTTTTGCGGCTATGCCTTCGCGATTGTCGGCGTCATCGCTTTTCACATTCATGTAATAAGG
The DNA here is from genome assembly GCA_910589555.1 of uncultured Muribaculum sp. GTDB lineage: Bacteria > Bacteroidota > Bacteroidia > Bacteroidales > Muribaculaceae > Muribaculum. Next base: position 14,525 of record CAJUTE010000057.1, on the reverse strand, counting down.
CTTCAATGTGTCGCCATCTTTTCCGAGTTTATTTAACAGGCGACTCTGGTTTCTGATTTTTGAGATTATGATCTGTTGCCATACGGATTTTTTTGCGGGCAGAGAGGCATTGAGCTGTATACGGTAGCGCTGACCTTGCAAGGAGTTGCTGTCGAGAGTGTTCAGCATTATGTGAGGCAGGCTTTTCTCATCGCATATTACTACGCCCACGTTGTTTCGTGCGAGTTCATTGAGCGCGGGGATTGAAATGGAAATACGTGGATTGTCGATTATGACATGAGCCAAGTCCTCGATGGGAACGCATGAAGAGGGTGCGTTGCCATCGAGGGGTGAAAGTTGCAGCTGAAAATTCCTGACAGACACTTTCAGCGGCGAGGAGAGACAGATGGTTCGTTTCAGCATAAGGGATGTAAAAACTTTATGGTTCCCGACTCTGAAATTATAAAGTCCTGTCCTTGCACAAGAGCGTTGAACTGGGTGTGCAGCAATGATATGGCAGCTCTTGTTTCTTCATCGGATTTCCATGTGCCGCTCTTGAATTTAGCTGCCGGATCGGTTGACGGACGTGCCTCTTGGTGAAACCTGAGGTTGATTGCACCATACCCTTTGCCTGCCGGGTTGGTAGATAGCCCAACTACGACGTATAGCCTCCGAGCTAATTCTGCTTGAGAGCATTCGTAGACTTCTGCGGGGGAGTTTTCGTAGAATAGCACCAAGGTGCCTACTTTGAGAATCCATTTCAACGGCAGGTCGTTGGGGTCGGACAATGGCAGTATATCGGCTCCCGACTTATGGAGTTTTACGGCATCAAGATTGTTGACGATGGCGAAAGAGCGCCTCCGCTTGTTTTTATGGTCGTATCCTTCGTATATGCCCATGCAGTAATTTGAGTCGTTGGCAACGTGGAATGCCTGCTTGTAGGGGTGTTTGGATTCGTCGCGATGCTTTTTCAGGTGGATAGGGGAGGTGATTGAGGGGGTGAATACCCTGACTTTCTTGATTGCGATGCCTTTTTCCTCGTTCATCCATATCGGAGCGTCGAATAGATTCTTGAAGCCGCGTTGTTGCAGAGCCTGCATGACTTTTTCTTTTACCGCGGGGTCAACAATCTTATCGATATCTTTTTCTTTCAAGGAGTCCACGGGAACTCTCAGCACATATTTTATATCGCCGTTGAGGTTTATGGCTCCGTAATAGGTTTGTTTGTGAAGCGAAGCTCTGGCTGTGTCGCCTTGCTGATATATGGTGTCGCCATCGGCAGTGTGACATATTTTGCCTCTTTTGCGGAGCGCTTTTTTCGATGACTTTAATGTATTGTCAGATGAGTCGTGAACAATCAGCAGCTGTCGGGATATCTCCTTGACATCTTCAGTGAATGATGCCCAAGGCTTTTCAAAATGAGGTTTTAAGCCGCCTTTAAAGTCGTAATCCTCCATGCTTCGGGTGTATTCAGCCCAAAGCTGATATTCATGGCGTCCAATGCAGGCTATGACTATTGCGTCGATGGCATGATGGGTGTGGTTAATGCGTTCTTTCTTTGAGTATTCGTCCTGCAATCCCCACATTTTGCGGAATTCGGCAGTGGTCATGCCCTTTACGGTGAATATTTGCCTTTCCTCGCTGCGGAAAAGTGTCCTAAGATATTCGCGGGCATATTTCCCGATTATGCCGATGTCAACTCCCTGACGGTTGGAGAATCCTTCCGGAACTTCGGTCATTGAGAATCGATCGACTTTGCCTTTCCAGTAGTTGAGTTTCATTTTCAGGTAATGCTTTTTCTGGATCATCGCATCCTTTATGTCTTTTGTGGAGGCGTTGGCGGTGCGTATACGGGCGATTTCGTTGTTTAGGTCATTGATGGTCTTGTTCCATCCGAGATTGTCGATGCGTTCAAGGATGAGAGAGTGATTGGAAAGTTGTGACGGCAATGATGTTTTTTTGATCTGCCGGTTGAATGTTGAGCTGCATAAAGTCTTGTTGGCTTGCGAATCGTCACCTCCGATTGACCGAGGGATTGTGTGCTCGATGTCATACTTTGGATTGGAGCTGATGAAGTCGGTGATGCTTATTTGCTCGCCGGTGTACAGGCATTGATGTCCCTGCTCTTCCCATAACTGATACTTCAATATGTCGGTTTCGGAAGGGATGATGTCGGCGTTGGACGTTTCTTTGAGCAGTTTCGCGATTTTGTCGGCATACTCTTTGTGCATTTTCTCGTTTTCACGCTGGTAGCGCTCGATTGCTTTGCGCATATTTGAGTCATTCAGTCCGCGTGCGAATTCGATGTTTATGCGTGTGGCACGATCAATTTTGCCCTCTTTTATTAGCCTGTTTATGAGATGGCGCAATTTAAACAGCGCTCTCATAGCCATAGGGTTTCGGATGGATGATGTGCGAGGAGATCCTAACAGGATTATTCCGTCGGAATTGGTCTCGGCTTCCGGATATACGTCGAGTTTTGACGGGTGGTAGATGCGGTCAAGTTTGTTGAGCTCTATTCCCGGGATGTCCTCCAGGATCTGTCGGACGGCGGCTTGTTTGGTCATTGATTTTTGCAGCGGATTGTTTTTGAAGTCGGCAATCATTTCTGCAATCTCGGTGGCTATATTCTCTTTGCGGACACCGTCGGACTTTATGTGATCGGGGAGTGTGGCGTCGAGATTGGCTACAAACACCGCTTCGTCATATCGCATGCCTTTTCTCAGATGTGGGAGGATTTTATTTATGGCTTTCAGACTTAGCGAGGCATGTCCTTGCGGAACTTTTATTTTGAGGAGTTCTTCGGCTTGCACGGAGTCGAGTTGCAGGTTTGTGATAGCCCATTGCGATAGTTTCTCATCGGAGTCGAATGAGTACAATGCGTGCCACACATCGTTGATGATCTGCGTTTCGTTTTTGTCTTTAGCAAGATTATAGCATGAGCATACGGTGTTGCGCCAGTCGCTGCCGAATATGTTGATGAGCCCTGTTGTGAAGGGGCATCCCGACACTGATGTCGCCATACGGTAATTGAATTTGTAGGCAGTGGCTCTCTTGTCGTCGCGGAATGAATAGTTGCCTTTTCCGGCAATCTTCTTTGCAATATCCTCAAAGTCAAAGGAATCTTTTGATTTACGGAAAAACAATGGCAGGATTTCGGCTTTCTCCTTTTGCGACAATTGCCGAAAATCGGAGTCATCGGGTGTGATGACCCGGATGTTGTTGATGAAAGCGAGCATACGGTATTCTTCGAACGCCGGATGGGATACGGGGCATCGGCTTCTGTTGGTCTCAAAGATGCATTTGCCGATTGATCCTTTCTGGGATTTGAGCGGACGTTGGAAGAATATTGCTCTGTGCAGTTCATCGATGGTCTCTTGTGGGAGATTCTGCTTTGAGCAGATGGCGTAGAACTCTTTTTCGGTGTGGGCTATGCGGTCGGAATAACGTGTTCTTATTTTCTTGCCTTGCTGATAGAGGCTGTGGAAATAATTACCGAGATAAAGGCAACCGCACTCTTCCATCTCTTGTGTCAAGTCGGCTATGCCTTGTTTTACGTCACCTGAGCTTTCTTTGGTTTGCTCTTTTCTGTTGCTTAAGAATCCTCTTCGCTGCGCAAGGTGGTAAAGGGCTCGCCCCAGCATGTGGCGGTCCTCTTTGTTGTTGAGGTCCAGTTTGCGTGATAGGGCTTCGTTACGAGCATGATATGGGTTGTTTTGCTCGGTGGTGCGTTGCCACCGGATGAATTCGTCGATCAACGGATACTTTTTCTTGAAGCGCCATTGGTTCAGTGATTCTTCGGGTATGGAGGGGCAGAAACCATGTTTGATCAATGTCTTCAGCAGCTCAATTTTCATCAGTCTCCTGCGGAAATAGTGGCGCCGCATGCCTTTGGCTTGTGTCCTGGTTTGGACTGCCGGTATTTCGGCTCCTTTCTCTCTTGCGACGCCCTCCTGGAATATCATGACTCCTGAGTCGAGCAGGCGGTGAGTGTTTTCGAGGTTCTCTACGATCGCCCAACCGATTGAGTTGGTGCCTAAGTCTATGCCCAAAGTCTTGTTTGACATGGTGTGATGAGGTTTGAAAGGTTTGTAAATTCTTGAAATTGACGTGAATTTATAGATAAAATTTGGTTTTTCAAAGATTTTGGTTTAAATTTGTGGTAATTCTACATCTTATCACAATAAGGCTATATGCCGAAGGTGTAAACCTATGTCTCCGCGTACTCCGTGGAGACTTTTTTTGTTCTTTGCAGGCTCGGTTTGTTGCGGTTGAGGGAGTGATGGCTGAGATATATAAAAATATTTTGAGTTTTCGTGAAAATATTTGGAAATTAGGAATTTAGTTGCTAACTTTGCGAAGTTTTTGACGTGAAGCTCATGCTTGCCTTCCACATGGTTCTGAAAATCAGGGGGATAGGAAGCGTGAGATGCTATGCAGAAAGATTATAGAAAACGATAATAAACTTTAGTAAACAACAAAACAACTAAGATGCCTACAATTCAGCAATTAGTAAGAAAAGGACGTGTGGCTCTGGAGGACAAGAGTAAGTCTCCGGCGCTCGACAGCTGCCCCCAGCGTCGTGGCGTTTGCGTGAGAGTTTACACCACCACTCCTAAGAAGCCTAACTCGGCGATGCGTAAAGTAGCCCGTGTGAGATTGACTAACGGTAAAGAGGTTAACTCTTATATCCCCGGAGAAGGTCACAACTTGCAGGAGCACTCAATCGTTCTCGTTCGCGGCGGTCGTGTAAAGGACCTTCCCGGTGTGCGTTATCACATCGTGCGTGGCACACTCGACACCAGCGGCGTAAAGGACCGCACACAGCGTCGTTCCAAGTATGGAGCTAAGCGTCCGAAACCGGGAGCAGCCCCCGCAGCAAAGGGTAAGAAATAATTGACGCCCTGAGCTGGAAGCAGCTTGCAGAGATAAAACAAAACCCAGTTAATTTAACTTCGTTTTTGATTTATTGGACAGCAATTTAGGTTGAGTAAATGAGGCGAGAGAGCCGAGTTGAAGATTAAAGACGCAGCCAAGCAACCAAAAACAAAACTTTATTAAAATGAGAAAAGCAAAGCCAAAGAAGCGGGTGGTTCTACCTGATCCCGTTTTTAATGACGTAAGAGTGTCAAAGTTCGTTAACCACTTGATGTATGACGGCAAGAAGAACACTTCTTACACTATATTTTACAGCGCACTTGAGACTGTGAAGTCTAAGTTGCCTAATGAAGAGAAGTCGGCCCTCGAAATCTGGAAGAAGGCCCTCGAAAATGTAACTCCCCAAGTGGAAGTTAAATCGCGTCGTGTGGGCGGTGCCACATTCCAGGTTCCTACTGAGATCCGTCCCGACCGCAAAGAGTCCATCTCGATGAAAAACCTTATTATCTACGCACGTAAACGCGGCGGAAAGACAATGGCGGACAAGCTCGCTGCGGAAATCGTAGATGCTTACAACGAACAAGGCGGTGCATTCAAGCGCAAAGAAGATATGCACAAGATGGCGGAAGCTAACCGCGCATTCGCTCACTTCCGTTTCTAATATAACTTGATTCACTAATTTCATTTCGAAAATGGCAACCAAAGACGAAAACTTAAAGTTTACCCGTAATATCGGTATCATGGCTCACATCGATGCCGGTAAGACAACTACCTCCGAGCGTATCCTGTTCTACACCGGACTTACTCATAAAATCGGTGAGGTGCACGATGGTGCAGCAACTATGGACTGGATGGAGCAGGAGCAGGAACGTGGTATTACTATTACATCCGCCGCTACTACAACATTCTGGAACTATAACGATAAGAGATTCAAAATCAACTTGATTGACACTCCGGGACACGTTGACTTCACTGTTGAGGTTGAGCGTTCGCTCCGTGTGCTCGACGGCGCTGTCGCAGCATTCTGCGCTGTGGGTGGTGTTGAGCCTCAGTCAGAGACCGTGTGGCGTCAGGCTGATAAATATAATGTGCCCCGTATCGGTTACGTCAACAAGATGGACCGTTCAGGCGCTAACTTCCTTGAGGTAGTTCGCCAGGTAAAGGAAATCCTCGGCGCTAACCCTTGCCCCATCCAGATTCCTATCGGAGCTGAGGAGACATTCAAGGGTGTGGTAGACCTTATCAGAATGAAGGCTATCTACTGGCACGACGAGGCTATGGGCGCTGACTACTCAATAGAGGAGATCCCCGCAAATCTTCAGGACGAAGCTGAAGAATGGCGCGACAAGATGCTTGAGAAGATCGCAGAATTTGACGATGATCTTATGACCAAGTATTTCGACGATCCTTCCACTATCACTGAGGATGAGATCAAGAAGGCGTTGCGTGCCGCTACACTTTCAATGAACGTGGTTCCGATGATATGCGGTAGCTCGTTCAAGAACAAGGGTGTTCAGTGTCTGTTGGACGCTGTGTGCGCATATCTTCCCAGCCCGGTTGATGCCGGCGCGGTTGAAGGTCACGCAGTGGGCAACCCCGACGAGATCCTTACCCGCGAGCCTAATTTCGAATCACCGATGTGTGCTCTTGCGTTCAAGATTGCAACCGACCCCTATGTAGGTCGTCTTTGCTTCTTCCGCGTTTATTCAGGCGCAATCCCCGCAGGTAGCTATGTTCTTAACAGCCGTTCAGGCAAGAAGGAGCGTATCTCACGTCTTTTCCAAATGCACTCTAACAAGCAGAATCCTAAGGAAGAGATCGAATGTGGTGATATCGGCGCAGGTGTAGGTTTCAAGGATATCCGCACCGGTGACACTCTTTGCGCTGAAGATGCTCCTATCGTTCTTGAAGCTATGGAGTTCCCCGATCCGGTGATCGGTATCGCAGTTGAGCCTAAGACTCAGAAGGACCTTGACAAGCTCGGCGTAGGTCTTCAGAAGCTTGCTGAAGAGGACCCGACCTTCCGTGTTGAGACCAACGAAGAGACCGGACAAACAGTTATCTCAGGTATGGGTGAGCTTCACCTCGACATCATCATCGACCGTCTCCGCCGTGAGTTCAAGGTTGAATGTAACCAGGGTCGTCCTCAGGTAACTTACAAGGAAGCTATCACCAAGCCCGTTGAGCTTCGCGAAGTGTTCAAGAAGCAGACCGGTGGTCGTGGTAAGTTTGCTGACATCATCGTTCGCGTTGAACCGGTTGACGAAGGCTTCGAAGGCAACCTTCAGTTCGTTGACGAGGTTAAGGGCGGTAACATTCCTAAGGAATTCATCCCCTCTATCCAGAAGGGTTTCCAGACCGCTATGAAGAACGGTGTTCTTGCCGGCTTCCCCGTAGAGCATCTTAAGGTTACTGTGATCGACGGTTCATTCCACCCGGTTGACTCTGACCAGTTGTCATTCGAGCTTTGCGCTATCCAGGCGTTCAAGAAAGCTTCAGAGAAGGCTAATCCTGTTCTTCTTGAGCCTATCATGAAGATCGAGGTAGTTACTCCGGAAGAGAGCATGGGTGACGTGATCGGCGACTTGAACAAGCGTCGCGGTCAGGTAGAGGGTATGGAGACAAGCCGCAGCGGCGCCCGTGTCGTAAAGGCTAAGGCTCCTCTTGCAGAGATGTTCGGTTATGTTACCGCACTCCGTACAATCACTTCAGGACGTGCCACCAGCACCATGAGCTTCTCTCACTATGCTGAAGTAAGCTCTTCAATTGCAAAGAACGTGCTCACTGAATGTCAGGGTCGCGTGGATTTATTGAAATAATATTATAGCATAAGAATATGAGCCAAAAAATCAGAATCAAATTAAAGTCTTATGACCACAATCTTCTCGACAAGTCAGCCGAGAAGATTGTAAAGACTGTTAAGGCTACCGGTGCAGTGATCAGCGGTCCTATACCTCTGCCCACTCACAAGCGCATCTTCACTGTCAACCGTTCGACTTTCGTCAACAAGAAGTCACGCGAGCAGTTCCAGCTTTCTTCATTCAAGCGTCTTATCGACATCTACAACTCAAGCGCAAAGACTGTCGACGCGTTGATGAAGCTTGAGCTTCCGAGCGGTGTTCAGGTAGAAGTGAAGGTTTAAGCCCTAATTTCAAGAATCAAAACAATTATTACATTACATTTTTAACAATCAAGAGAAATGCCAGGATTATTAGGAAAGAAAATCGGAATGACATCCGTTTTCAGTGCCGACGGTAAGAATGTACCGTGCACTGTTATCGAAGTAGGTCCTTGTGTAGTTACTCAGGTTAAGACAGTCGAGAACGACGGCTATGCAGCCCTTCAGCTCGGATTCGAGGACAAGAAGGACAAGCACACCACCCGTCCCGAGGCAGGTCACTTCAAGAAAGCCGGAGTAACCCCCAAGCGCCACTTGGCCGAGTTCAAAGGATTTGAAGGTGAGTACAACCTTGGTGACACCATTGGCGTTGACTTCTTCAACGAAAACGACTTTGTCGACATTGCAGGCACTTCAAAAGGTAAGGGCTATCAGGGTGTCGTAAAGCGTCACGGCTTCGGCGGTGTGGGTCAGGCTACCCACGGTCAGCACAATCGTCTTCGCAAGCCCGGTTCAATCGGAGCCTGCTCTTACCCCGCAAAGGTGTTCAAGGGCATGCGTATGGCCGGTCAGCTTGGTAACGAGCGCGTAACCGTTCAGAACCTTCAGGTTCTTAAGGTGATCGCCGACCACAATCTATTGTTGATAAAGGGTTCAATCCCTGGAAGTAAAGGTTCAATCGTATTAATTGAGAAATAATGGAACTCGCAATATATAATGTAAAAGGAGAAGACACCGGTCGCAAGGCACAGCTCAACGACGAGGTGTTTGCCATCGAAGCTAACGAGCATGCCGTTTATCTCGATGTAAAGCAGTATCTTGCCAACCAGCGTCAGGGCACACATAAGTCCAAGGAAAGAAGCGAAGTGTCAGGCTCAACCCGTAAGCTTCACAAGCAGAAGGGTGGCGGCGGCAGCCGTATCGGTGACATCAACTCACCCGTGCTCGTAGGTGGTGGCCGCGTGTTCGGTCCCCGTCCCCGCGACTATCGCTTCAAGCTCAACAAGAAGCTCAAGGCGCTCGCCCGTCGCTCAGCTTTGACCTATAAGGCTCAGGACAATCAGATAATCGTAGTGGAGGACTTCAACTTTGAAGCACCCAAAACTAAAGAATTTGTAAATTTTACTAAAAATCTACAACTCGCTGATAAAAAAGTACTTTTGGTTTTAAAAGACCAAAATAAAAACGTATATTTGTCGGCTCGAAATGTGCCCGGAGCGCAAATTATAACTGCTTCAGATGTAAACACTTATAGTTTGCTCAACAACAAAGCTATCATCCTTACCGAAGGTAGTCTTGAGGTAATTAACAATCTTTAAACAACATAGGAGGAAAATATTACAACAATGGAATTTGAAATAACACCTATCGTTACCGAAAAAGCGACTATGCTTACCGAAAAGCTTAATCGCTACACTTTCCGTGTTTCCCCCGAGGCCAACAAGTTCCAGATCCAGGACTTGGTAGAGAAGCTCTACGGCGTACACGTTGTTAAGGTTAACACGATGATAGTACGAGGAAAGAATAAGGCCCGCTACACCCGCAGCGGCCTTATCAAGGGTAAAACATCGGACTACAAGAAAGCCATCATCACGCTTGCTGATGGTGAAACTATTGACTTTTATAGCAATATATAATAAGAAATGGCAGTAAGAAAATTCAAGCCCACTACACCGGGGCAAAGACACAAGGTTATTGGCGTATTTAAAGGTACGATAACTGCCCGTACGCCAGAGAAATCTCTTACAGTCGGTAGAAAGGCTTCAGGAGGTCGTAACTCCGAAGGCCACCTAACCACCCGTTACCTTGGTGGTGGCCACAAGCGCAAATACCGTATCATAGACTTTAAGAGAACAAAAGACGGTGTACCCGCAGTGGTGAAGTCGATCGAATACGATCCCAACCGTTCGGCTCGTATCGCTCTTCTTTACTATGTTGACGGAGCAAAAGCTTACATAATTGCACCCAACGGCTTAAAGGTTGGCGACAAGGTGGTAAGTGGACCCGACGCAGCTCCCGAGGTAGGCAACGCTCTTCCCTTGAGCAAGATACCCGTAGGTACTGTTATCCACAACATCGAATTGCGCCCCGGCCAGGGAGCCTTCATGGTTCGCTCAGCCGGTACTTTCGCACAGTTGACTTCGCGAGAAGGGGATTACGCAATTATCAAATTACCTTCAGGTGAGACACGTAAGATACTTGCCGCATGCAAGGCTACCATCGGCGTTGTAGGCAACAGCGAGCACTCACTCGAGCAGTCGGGCAAGGCCGGACGCTCACGCTGGCTCGGCCGTCGTCCCCGCAACCGTGGTGTTGTAATGAACCCTGTCGATCACCCCATGGGTGGTGGTGAAGGCCGCGCCTCAGGAGGACATCCTCGCTCACGCAAGGGTCTTTACTCTAAGGGTCTTAAGACACGTGCACCGAAGAAGCATTCTTCAAAGTACATTATTGAAAGAAGAAAAAAGTAATCTGATTAATTAAGTAATTTTTATGAGTCGTTCATTAAAAAAAGGCCCATATATCAGCGTTAAGCTGGAGAAGAAGGTGTCGGCAATGGAGGAAAGCGGCAAGAAATCGGTCATCAAGACCTGGAGCCGCGCTTCTATGATTTCCCCCGATTTCGTCGGACACACTTTTGCAGTACACAATGGTAATAAGTTTATTCCGGTATATGTCACTGAAAACATGGTAGGTCACAAGCTCGGCGAGTTTGCTCCGACCCGTATTTTCCGCGGACACGCCGGCAATAAGAAAAAATAACAAGGGCCATTGATATAAAAATTTTTGACAAAAAAAGAAATTAAATACAATGGGTGTAAGAAAAAGACAATCAGCCGAATTAAGAAAGAGTGCCCTCAAGTCGCAGGCATTTGCGAAGCTTCTTGACGTGCCTTCATCACCCCGCAAGATGCGCCTGGTGGTTGACATGGTACGCGGCAAGGAAGTGTTCCGCGCACTCGGCATTCTTAAATTCTCAAATAAAGAAGCTGCAGCACGCTTGGAGAAGTGCCTCCGTTCAGCTGTGGCAAACTGGGAAGCCAAGAACGAGCGTAAAGCAGAAAAGGACGAGCTTTATATCAGCTCCATCTTTGTAGGACCCGCTCCTATGTTGAAACGTCTCCGTCCGGCTCCTCAGGGTCGTGGCTACAGAATCCGCAAGCGCGCTAACCACGTGACATTGTATGTAGACACTATTGATAACGCTAAAACTAAAGAATAAGAGATGGGACAGAAAGTTAATCCAATTAGCAACCGTTTAGGTGTCATCCGTGGTTGGGACTCTAACTGGTATGGTGGCAAAAAATACGGCGACAACTTGCTCGAGGATTCCAAGCTTCGCAAGTATCTTGAAGTCCGTCTCGCCAAGTCAAGCGTGTCACGCATCGTTATCGAGCGCACTCTTAAGCTCATCACTATCACTATCTGCACTTCCCGCCCCGGTTTGATCATCGGCAAGGGTGGCGCTGATGTTGACAAGCTGAAGAAAGAGCTTATGAAGATCACTGACAAGGATGTTCAGATCAACATTTTCGAAGTAAAACGCCCCGAGCTTGACGCTCAGATCGTAGCAGCCAATATCGCCCGCCAGATCGAAGGTAAGATCGCTTACCGTCGTGCGGTAAAGATGGCTGTACAGAGCACCATGCGCAGCGGCGCTGAAGGTATCAAGGTTCAGGTGAGCGGACGTCTCAACGGCGCTGAAATGGCACGTAGCGAGATGTTCAAGGAAGGACGTACTCCTCTGCACACTCTCCGCGCCGATATCGACTACGCACTTGTTGAAGCTCACACCAAGGTTGGTGTAATTGGTGTAAAGGTTTGGATCTGCCGTGGTGAAGTATACGGAAAGCGCGAACTCGCTCCCGTGTTCAACAACTCAGGCAAGGAGACCCGCGGCAACAACGACCGCGCTCCCCGTGGAAACCGTTTCCGCAAACCGAAAAACAATCGTTAACGAATTGAATCAACACAACAATGTTACAACCGAAGAAAACTAAATTCCGCCGTTCTCAGAAAGGCCGCATGAAGGGCAACGCTCAGCGTGGCAATCAGCTGGCTTTCGGTTCGTTCGGCATAAAGACATTGGAGTCCAAATGGATTACCGGTCGCCAGATTGAGGCAGCCCGTATCGCCGTGACCCGTTATATGCAGCGTCAAGGTCAGGTATGGATCCGCATCTTCCCGGATAAGCCTATCACAAAGAAGCCAGCCGAAGTGCGTATGGGTAAAGGTAAAGGTAACCCCGAAGGGTTCGTTGCGCCTGTTACTCCGGGCCGCATCCTCATAGAGCTTGAAGGAGTACCCTTCGATGTTGCAAAAGAGGCATTGCGTCTTGCAGCTCAGAAGCTTCCTGTGACCACAAAATTTATTGTACGTCGCGACTATGACCCGACTCAAAACGTCTAAAGATTATGAAGAAAGAAGAATTAAAAGAGCTTAGCACCCAGGATCTCAAAGATCGTCTTGAGAAAGCACAGGCAGAATATCTTCAGGTGAAGATAAACCACGCGATTTCTCCCATCGACAATCCGGCGAGCATTACCCGTGACCGCAAGATGATTGCACGAATGAAAACCGAGTTGCGTCAGCGTGAACTAAACAATAAATAATCCCAACAATGGAACAGAAAAGAAACTTAAGAAAAGAACGTATTGGGGTTGTTTCGTCAAACAAGGGTGACAAGACCATTACCGTAATGGTAAAGTGGAAAGAGAAGCACCCCATCTACGGTAAGTTTGTCAACAAGACCAAGAAGTACCACGCTCACGACGAGAAGAACGAGTGCAGCGTAGGCGATACCGTCAGACTGATGGAAACCCGTCCGTTGAGCAAAACTAAAAGATGGAGATTGGTAGAAATAATCGAAAAAGTTAAGTAATTATGATACAGACTGAATCCCGTTTAACTGTTGCTGACAACAGTGGTGCTAAAGAAGCACTCTGCATTCACGTCCTTGGTGGTACAGGTCGTCGTTATGCTTCAGTGGGTGACATCATCGTCGTTTCGGTGAAGAGTGTCATTCCATCATCAGATGTTAAGAAAGGTACTGTGTCAAAGGCTGTGGTTGTCCGCACCAAGAAGGAAGTGCGCCGCCCCGACGGTTCATATATCCGCTTTGACGACAATGCTTGCGTGTTGTTGAACAATGCCGGTGAACTCCGCGGCACCCGTATTTTCGGTCCGGTAGCCCGCGAGCTTCGTGCCACCAACATGAAGATTGTTTCACTCGCCCCCGAAGTACTTTAATCCATAGTAATAGAAGTAAACCACAATGAGCAAATTAAATATTAAAAAGAACGACACCGTTTACGTTCTCGCCGGCGAAGACCGTGGCAAAACCGGCCGCGTGCTTTCAGTGCAGCCTGACAAGTGTCGTGCTATCGTTGAAGGTATCAACATGGTCTCTAAGAGTACCAAGCCAAATGCAAAGCATCCCCAGGGCGGTATCATAAAGATTGAAGCTCCGGTGCATGTTTCCAACCTCGCTCTTCTCGACCCCAAGACCGGCAAGCCTTGCCGTGTGGGTCGTCGCAAGAACGAAGAGGGAAAATCAGTACGTTATTCTAAAAAATCAGGAGAGGAGATTAAGTAATGAGCACAGCAACCCTTAAGACAGACTACAAGGAGCGCATTGTCCCCGCTCTTGAGAAAGAATTCAACTATTCAAGCGTGATGCAAGTTCCCCGTCTCGAGAAGATCGTGATCAACGAGGGACTTGGCGCCGCTACCCAGGACAAGAAAATCATTGAGACAGCTATCAACGAGCTTACCGCCATCACCGGTCAGAAAGCCGTTCCCACTCTCTCAAAGAAGGACATCTCTAACTTCAAGGTTCGTAAAAAGAACCCCATCGGCGCACGTGTCACCTTGCGTCGTGACAAGATGTATGAGTTCCTGGAGCGTCTTATCCGTGTGGCTCTTCCCCGTATCCGCGACTTCAAGGGTATCGAAGGAAAGCTCGACGGACGCGGCAACTACACACTTGGCATCACCGAGCAGATCATCTTCCCGGAAATCAACATTGACTCGATTTCCAAGATGATGGGTATGAATATCACATTTGTAACTTCTGCCAAGACCGACGAAGAGGGCTATGCACTCTTGAAGCATTTCGGTCTTCCGTTCAAGAACGCTAAAAACTAATTTTATACTATGGCTAAAGAATCAATGAAGGCTCGCGAAGTAAAGAGAGCCAAACTCGTAGCGAAATATGCCGCAAAACGCGCAGCGCTTAAGGCAGAAGGCGACTACGAAGGACTCCAGAAGCTTCCGAAGAATGCATCGAGCGTGCGTCTGCACAACCGTTGCAGCATCACCGGCCGTCCGAAAGGCTATATGCGCCAGTTCGGCATTTCACGTATTCAATTCCGTGAGATGGCTTCAGCCGGACTGATCCCCGGTGTAAAGAAAGCATCTTGGTAAAACGCGAGACCTAAATAGAGCGAGTATTAAATATTGTTCGGATAATCCCGAATCAATTTAAACAATTCAATAAAATGACTGATCCAATAGCAGATTATTTAACAAGATTGAGGAACGCAATCAA
>CAJUTE010000056.1 GCA_910589555.1 uncultured Muribaculum sp. | reverse complement strand
TACCAATTACAAACAAGCCATCTGAAAATGCCCTGCTTAAGTTAATAGCATTGGGTGACCACTCGGAGTTTATTCTGTCGGAGCTGAGCCAGGTGTATCCCAATATGTATCACCGCGTGATTTATGACCGTGTGGCGATGAGCCATGACACTCGGCTTGGATTTCACACCAACACGTCGACCAAGCCTATGGTGATCGACCGGTTGATAGAGCTTGTGGGGAGCGGAGGCTATGTGGAGCGTGACGAGGGGGCTTGTGACGAGCTTGCGGTGTATGAGGTGAAGCCTAACGGGAGTTTCGGCGCCAAGGAGGGGTATCATGATGATATCCTGATGACACGGGCGATAGGGCTTTATGTGATCTCGACTACGCTGTATCACCGCGGGAGCGCCGGGGATTATAGGGTGGCTGCTCCGCAGCGGTGGCTTTAAGGCCCTTAAAGACTCTAACGACTTTAACGACCTTAATTGTAGATGTAGTCGTAGGTGCCGCCGTCGAAGAGGGGTGCCACGGTGAGGGTGAAGCGGAGGGCGGTTGCCTCAAGGGGTGTGGCGGCTCCGGGGCGGTCGATGGTGGCGATGATGTCGTAGAAGTGGTTGCGCTCGGCGCGGTAGAGTGGGAACACCTTGTCGGTGAGGTCGGCGGCGCTGAAGCACTGCTGGTCGTTGATGGCTGAGACGCGGTAGTTGACTGGAACTTTGTAGAAGTATTCGCGGGCGGAGCCGGTGGCGGGATCGGTGTAGGGCGCCTTGACTATGAGAAACATCTCGCGGGAGTCGACAATGGGGGCGCGGTCGTCGAGGTCGATGACTTCGTAGCGGAGACCGTTTTTGTGGTCATCATCTTTATGACCTTTGTCGGCACTGCCATAGCGGGTGCACTGGTTTTTGACGCGGGAGTAGTCAATCCAGTCGGATGGGTAGGTGTAGTATACGTGTCCGTTGTCGCGGATGAGATCGTGGGTGTCGGTGAGGTCCTCGGGGTAGTCCCAGTCACCATCGGCTCCGATGCCGTTGACAGCAACTGAGGTGGTGAAGAGCGATGAGGGGTCGGCAATGGCTTCGGTGAATGTGGGAAGCGCTTCTTCGGGCTTCACCTGAGCTTCGGTGACGTAGCGGCAGAGGGTGCTGCAGAATGTGGAGGGGTCGAGCATTGCCCCTGACACGCTTTTGAGCGACACACGGATTTTGGCGGCGATGCGTTGGAGAGGGATTTCGATTGTGGACTTTGGATCGAAATCGGTGGGTGTGGGTATGTAGCCCACCATGACGAATCCTTCCTGCCTGCTGTCGATTTTGAGGATGGTGTGATTTTTGTAGACTGTCATGAAGTCTTTTCCCACATTGTTGCCGTCGAGGAAGGGGCGATAGTTGGCAACGAGGGCTATATGGTCAGATTCTTTTATTTTGTTGATGGAGAATCCGTCGGGCAGGTCGGCGTAGTTGACAAATGTGTGGGTAAGGCAGTCGGCGGTCTTGATAAGTTCGCGGTTCTGCATGTGGGCAGTGATGATGCCGTCCTTGATGAGGAACAGGTCGAGGCTGAGCACCTGAATTTCATTCCACCCTTGATCCTGCCAGCAATAAGCGCCGTCGGCACGGCTCATGCCTTGCCCGTAGTTGTCTACGCGGTAGGCGAACGATATGCGGGGGTCGGCTGATGAGTCGTCGGGAGTGGAGATTGAGTCATCGGTGCACGCCGATAGCATGGCTATGGCGAGGATGGAGTATAGTAGTATTGAGTTGAGTTTCATGCGGGTCAGGGGTTAGTTTCGGTTTCGGTTTCAGTGTTTGCCGGAGCGTTTTTGTGTCCCATCGGGTAGCTCCACCAAGTGTGGGTTTTGTAAGCCTCTTCGGAGGAGTTGATGCCGATGTTGAGCTTGCCGTTGTCATTTGTGCTCTTGGAGCTGTAGAACGGGAACAGCTGACGGATTTCGATGCGAGAGGCATCTCCGGCAAACTTATATGGGGCGAATGTGCCTGATGATGATTTTGGATTTATTTCAAGGCATTCAGAGAATTTCTTTCCATCAAGTGCTATTTTTATTATGAGATAGCACACCGGAACTTCGCCTTTTTCTTTCCATGCGATGGCGTCATCATTGAGCTGCATTATGGATGTGCTGCCCTCCTCGTAAATCGGATTTTTGTTTTCATCGAAGTCGGTTGAACGTAGACGAGTTCCCACTTTTATCATATAAGCTTTGTCGCGGGCTATTCCGGTTGAGACTGCTTTTTGATTTTTTGAATCTTCATTGCCCACCCCGAAGAAGAATCCGGTGGGAGTGTCGGCTTTACCTCCGTTGAGGATGAAGTTGCCACCGGCGGGATATTCAATGCCATCCTGCACGAGGAAAGCTTGCCATACGGCACCTTTAGGCTCTTTCAGAGTGAAAGTATAGTCGGCAAACGCTGTGGTGTTTTCGATGAGATCTTTCTTTTTGTCAGACGGATAGGAGGGAAAGGTGATAAATCCGTTGGAGGATTCATTATCATCGGCGGTGAAGGTGAAGGAGACGGGGTTCCATCCGATTTCGGAGGGGACGTAGTTCCAGCACTGGGCGCGGTAGGAGAATTCGCCGAGGTTCACGCCGTCGATGTTGAAGAGATAGAAGTGGTTGCGCACCACGTTGTAGACGCTTTTGGTGTAGGCGCCGCCGGCGACGATGGAATTGTCGATTTCCATAGCATCGGGGAAGGTGACGGGGACACCGTTTTTGTCGTTGACGGTGACGGAGAGTTTTATGCGGTCAGAACCGGAAGCTTCTATTTCGGGCAGGTAGAATACTATGCTGCCGTCGTTGGCGCTCTCCTCAAAGTCGCCGGGGGCGGTTATGGTGAGCTCGGAGGCTGATGATGAGCGAGGATTGAAGGGCGCATCGTTAGCCACCGAGGGGTCGCTTGTCTTTGTGGCGGTGAGCCATCCTGCGGGCAGGCAGTTGGCTTTTTTGTTATATTTGTTGACCGTTACCGATGCGAGAGTGTAGCCTTTCTCTTTGATTGTGGGGTCGAGGGTGATTTTCACTTTCGCGATGGCGCGGAGCATATCGATGGAGCCGAGGTCTTCATCCTGCTCCCCGTCGAGGTATAGGAGTGTTTCGCCAACGCCCCACATGGGGATGTTGGGGACGTTGCTTTTGTTCCAAGTTTTATCTTCGCTATACCAGTCCACATATAGGTTGCCGAGCACCTGTTGGAGCTGGCGGAGGTTGGCGCATGCTTTTATCTCGGGAGTGGAGTTTTTGTTCCAGTAGTTGGCGAGGATCATGACGCGGTAGGTTCCGGCGGTCCATCTTCTTCCGTCGAGGTTGAATGTTCCCTCGACATCATATCGGCGCTGAGAGGCGTCAAACTGATATCCGCTGTTCAGATCCACGTGGATTATCTCGCCGGTGACGGGGTCGATGAGGATTATGTTGATGAACTTCGGGTCGAGGTTGACTGAGCGGTCAAATTCGCTTCCCGGGCACAGAGGCGCATTGGGGTTCCACACGCCGGCATCACTCTCGGCACGCGATGAGCGGGCAAACACTTCGGAGTGGTCGAATGTCATGGAGAACCTCACTTTCACTTCGCCCGACAGGAGGGAGCGGTTGCAGTCGGGGTCGAAATCGTTGACGCATGACTGTGCGACAAACACAGTCACGGTCAACAACACTCTGTATAATAATGATTTAATTCTCTTCATAGCCTAAGTGTCTATTCTTTACATTCAATGACATGGACAGAAACTACAGTTGATTCAGGCTTATGGTCAGGCTGAGCCGAAGCTGAACGGGATAGCGATTTGACCATCGAGCTGATGGGCATAATCGGGTTTTGGTCAATCTGTCCGTCAAGGTGCATTACGAATCTGACCGGATAAAAAGTTTGAGATTTTTCATCTTTATTTTGATCTAATATTCCGGCAGAAAAATTTTCCACGTAGAAAACAGTACTAAAATTTTGGGATTGCCACGCTTTTGGCATATCCAAAAGAAGAACATCTAATTGAGTAAGAGGATTACTGTCATCATCAGTGTCATTGTCAATCCAAAGATTGGCAGTTCCTCCAAACCACCTAAATGAGCTACGGAAATTTCCTGATGCTTGAAGATTGAATCCTGACACATTTACCGGGAGGAATGCGTTCGTGACGGTCTTGTATTTGAGTAGCGCCTCACGTTTGGATTCAACTGCATCATCATGGTTGTTTGTGCCACCTTTGATAAATGTCCAAGAATCATCAGTCATTAATTTGGCACCGAATCCCCATCCGAAATAATTCATTATTTTTTGGAATTGATATATAGTAGGCATTGTGTTCATGAATCGACTGTCATCTGATTCCGGAATGAAGTTTTTATCAATGATGGCACTATAATTGTAGAGCAGCGGATGCTCGGTATTAATATTCGTAAAATCAATATCTTCAATGTCTCCTTCAATGTATCTTGGATGTAGATAAGATGGACCTAAAATTTTCCAATTACCCCAATTTTGGTATGAGGGTGTGAAATTGACATAATTATTTGCTGAATTTTGAGGTGCATTTTGGCATATAATTTCAGTTCCATCGGAGAGTTTGGTAGAGCGGTAAGATTTACTCATCCAAAAGTTATTGAATCCGATTTTCACTAATGGGTAGTTTATTCCGGAACGTGAGTCAACGAGGTAGTGCTCTCGGATATAAGCAATCTTATTGCCGTCATAATCTCGGATTTCTCCATCATCAAAAGGAGTATATGATACAAATGGTTTCCCATTAGCCGGAATTGCCACATGACCATAAGAATCAGCTTCTTTATTTGTTATTTTATTGTCAGGAACGATTAAATTATCGATATGATAGTAGATAAGATCCTTAGCAATTGTGTCTTTTTGAGTAGGCTCATATTTATAACCATTTGTCGCAGCCCAGTGAATTTTTGAGCCATGTAGACCATGCTCTACCCAATCATCAGAAGACCGGCCATAGCCAAGACTTTCATCGTAAATCCAGCGGTGACCATGTTTTGCACGGAAAAAGCCCATCGCCATGTCGGCGCCTCCTCCTCCGATAGCAATGCTACCAAAGTGATGAGGAGCAGGAAAAGCAGGGTCAGCTTGCATGATTCCGTCGCGGGTGGCTACGATGTCGTAAAGCATACGGAGTATGGTGCCATTCTCCATATTCGGGAGGTAGCTATTGTCGAATAGGTTATAAAATACATAAGCTTGCGAGGATATGGCATAGCCTTTTATGGGATGCCCGGAATCATGCTCGTAAGCGTTTTCGTAATATCCTGTTGGAGCATCAGTGGTCAGATTTAATTCCGGAGTGTTGTGATGAGGTTGGTAGCGGATGTATTCGCGGCATAGGAGACCTACTATTTCGTTGGTTTCGGGGTCGAACACGTCGAGGACCCAGGAGTCGTCGTCGGAGACTTCGGGGACGGCGGGTTTGACTGCGGAGCGGAGGGTGAATGTGTAGTAGTAGCCGTCTTTGAGCAAGAGTGGCGCGGCGAGGGTGTAGGTGACTTTTTCGGTGTCGCCTGCGCGGTTGAACAGGTTGACGGAGATGATTTCGGATCCTTCGGCGAGTGTTTGCCATGCGGGCACGGCGGCACGGTATATTAGGTATTCTCCGCTCTCGCCCTGGCAATACATCTTGATGTCGCTTACGGTGCCGTTGGAGGGCACGTGGTAGTTCATCTCTTTGTTGAGTTGCTTGGTGAGTTGGATGTTTGAAGCCGAGGTGTGGATGTTTTTGAGGGTCACGCCGTTGTCGGCATCGTTGGAGTTGTCGATGCTGTCGCGGTGGATGCGTACTATGATGTTAGCCATGAGGTGGTGCATCTTGATGACCTGTATTGGCTCATCTGGCTTGGAATTGAGGTAGTTCCAGAGGAAGTCGGAGTGCTCGTAAGCCTCCTTGGTCGACTGGTCGGACTCCACGGAGTAGGATAGTCCGGTGCCTCGGGTGATGTCAGATAGCTTCCACTCCGGGTTCATGGGGTGGTAGAAGATGTATTGGATGGTGTCGCCGGTGGGGATTTCGGTGTCGAGTCCCTGGGTGACGTTGCCTTTCGGGGGAGCGAGGACCTGCACTGATGTTCCGTCGAGATAGCGGGCGCTGAACACGTCGTTCTGAATCTGCTTTTCGGAGTTGGTGGCAAAGACACCGATGCGGTCGCCGGTCTCGAATCGGGAAGACTTTTCGTCGGTATATTCCACGCGTGACATGGGTGGCTCGTCGTCGTGCCCGATGATGAATCGGTATTCGCCGGGGAGCAGTATGGTGGGTGATGAGTCGGCGGGCAGGTCGAGCTCATCGGTGCATGATGCTACAGTGGCGGCTATTGCCGTGAGCAGCATCGATAGGAATATGTGATTGATGGTCTTGTTCATAGCTTCGTGTTGTGGTGTTATGGACGGTCGAGGGTTATGTCATCGCCCTTTTCCCAGTCGTCGATTACAAGGTGCCAGCCGGAGTCGCCTTCGAGCTTTGAGAATCGGATTTTATAGTAGGTCCCGCCTTTGAGTGAAGAAAGGAGGGGATTGTTTTGCAGGTTTTGGAGTGTGAACTGCTTTTCGCCGACAGTGAATTTGATGTCGCAGTTGAGTTCGCCGGCAGCCTGGGGCATGAGGATGACGCGGTAGATGTGGTAGTCGACCAGTCCGTCGGTGCTCAGCTCGCGTGAAGTGCCGATGTATTGGGGGTAGATGGGTGAGGCGTAGGCGGCGCACTGCTGTATTAGTGAGCCATTCCATCGGTCAAATATGTTGATATAATTGGTCTTGGTGAAAGAGCCTGTGGAGAGGTCAAATTCTTTCAGACGCGGCATGAGAGGCTTGTTGTCTTTAAGATTTGGAGAGATGTATAGGTCGGTGGGCTTCTCGGCGAAGCATAGGTCGATGGTCGCCATCTGCTTTTTCATTACCACGGGTATGGGAGAGTGGGAGTTGGTGGTGTTGATTGGGTTTCCATTATTGTCGGTGGTGACTGCGGCATACATGAAGTCACTGTGGTTGAGGCGTGCGATGCCGTCGGCTTCCGTATTGGCACGGAAATCGATCATCGGTGTCACTTTATACTGAGTCCATGCTGCACGCTTGGCTTTGGAGTGGTCAGTAGCATCAGTGTCGGCATTTCCAATGTGCCAGATGGCGATTTTTTCATTGAAAGGTTTGATGGGATTGGTGTCTCCATTTGGATAGTAGGTGTATTGATAAGCTTCGCCATCCTTATCTTCACCCGGGTTGGGGTAATTGAGAGTTTTCAGGTTGATGTTTCCGGGGAGTATTGCGGAAAATTCTTTGGAAATCGCTTCCTCATCAAAGTAGGGATAGTAGAAATAGAAGGCGTAGTTGTGTCCTTCCTTGAGGGTGAGGTCGTAGGGCGAAGGCTCTACGGCGGTGTTGACGGCATCGGGATGTGATGCGGGGAGTATGATGGTGTTTTCCCAAGAGTCGATGTCGATGGGGTCGTTGGCTTCATTGAAGAGTTTTTTGAGCAGAAGCCCTTCGGTGTGGTATTCCCAAGCGGAGTTTGCCACATATTGCAGCGAACCGTCGGTGTTGGCGTAGGCAATGACGCATCCGATGAGGGTGCCTTCATCTACGGATGTTTCCATGAGGTCGTAGGAGAGGGCGCGTGATGATGAGCTTAACTGCGCAGCCGACAGACGGAAGCTGAAAGCCGACGTCGGGTTTTGTCGGGGATCGGCGAGCGAGTCGGAGCAGGCGGCAAATAGCATGAGCGTGATTGCCGGGATCATCAGACAGCGGGTGAGAGTGTTGCAGATTGGTTTTGCGGTCATTGCGAGAGAGTTGACAGGGTTATTGAAGTACGGCGTCTTGCTTTACTATGCGCCATGAGTTGATGTAGAGTCCGAGCTTGAGATTCCAGCGGTTGTTGTTGTCGAGGATGAGCATCATGGTGTAGTCGTCCTGACGGTCGAGGAAGTCCTGATCCTCGATGTGGCGGTTTGCCGAGCCTTTGATCATGAGGAAGTAGGAGATGAGGTCGAGACGCGCCACAAGGTGCTCGTTGCCGGGCTCGGTGCATTGGATCTCGATGGTGGGGCGGTTGCCTTTCACCAGACGGGAGGTGGTCATGTCGGCTATCACCGATGATATCTGAGTGGTGGCACGTGAGCCGGTTGCCACGTTGTCGGGGTCGGGGAGCTCGGTTTCGGCTGTTGTAATCGCCCAGGGACGGTAGGTGACCGGGACGGCTGCCGATGTGGAGTTGGTGTGGTCGAGGGCGCCGTTGGTGTCGGTGATGGCAAATGTGAACCACTGAGGGTTGACGGGCTCGCCGTCGGCGTGCTGAAGGACTACGCGGATGAAGTTGGTGTCCTTGGTGAGGTCTATGTCGTAGTTGTAGGTGCCGGGCTCATCGGGCATTACGGCACGGTCGATTGAGCCGTGATACAGGCGGTGTATGTCGGAGTCGGCGATTCGTGAACCGTCGTTAGCCACGGTTGTGGCGAGTCGGCAGTTCAAGTGGGCTTTTGTGGCGATGTTTTCTCCTCCGTCGAGGGTCCATGAGTGGGCTGCGGATTCGAGCGATTTGCCTCCACACCACACGATTATGTCGTAGGTGCCCGGGTCGAGCGGAAGGTCGATGCAGTTGCCGTTGTCGTGCAGTCGGTCGGCAGACTGAGAACCCGCCCAAGCGAGCGAACCGTCGGTGTTGAACGCGTAGACGCCCACGTTGGTCACTTCGGCAGGAAAGGCATCAGCCCATTTCATGTTGCGCGTGTAGGATAGATGCAGCGTGTAGGTTGAGGAGCAGTCGCCCTCGCTGTCAAAGACAGCATCCTGGCATGCCGTTAATCCTGAGCTGATTATGAGCGATATAAGCAGGTGGAGAAATTGTTTCATTGCAAATGATGGTTATAGTTCCCCGGGCGGTGTTGCCCGCCCGGGGGATAGTGCTTATCGATCCATTGGACTAATTAGACCAATTAGACCAATTGGGCTAATAAGTCAAATGGGAGTTGGTTATTGACCGAGAGTTACGTTCTTGTTGACGATTCTCCAAGCGTTGACATTAAAGTTAGCCTTGAAGTTGTATTCGTCGGTTGAAGTGTCGGGAACGATAGGCTTGGTTTCATCGAAGATACCTGTACCGAATGCGGCTTCAGCCCATGCGGTGATATTGATTTCGTAGGTGTGGTTGCGGACGATGCCATAGAAACCGGCTGAGGGATTGTTTTCAATCTTCTGTCCAAGATGCTCGATGGGAACATTGAAGAATGCTTTACCTTCGGTATATGCTTCGGTGAGACCGCACACGCTCAACAGGTAGTTGTTGAGGTCAGCTTTTGTTTTGCCTGATTCGCCAAATTTCTTGTAATCGTTCTCAGCGACACGGATGTAGAGGTCAGATAGATCCGCACTCTCTTTAACTTTGATAGTCACGAGGTTTTCCTTAACTTTTCCTCCGAGGCTGTTTTTAGTAGGATGGTAAACCTCTACATATTTTTCAAGCTCTGCAGCTTCGAGAGCGGTGAAGCTAAGACTTGACTCAGTTCCGGTGACGGTACCGATCATCTGCTGTAGAGAAGCCATCAATGACATATATCCGGCAGGGGTGTAGAGATTTCCGCTACGGCGATAGAAGAGTGCTTTTCCTGTTTCCGGAGCGACAGGTGTGTTCTGGTCATCGCGGATTTCATAGTGACCGATTACCACAGCTGATACAAGAGCTGAGTTCTTATTGTAGGCATCTCTCTTTTTGGTGTTTTCGAGAGTGTAAGCCGGTTGTCCGAAAGCAGTACCATTGGTAGCGATTTCTTTGTAAGTCACGTATTTAAGTTTGAAAGTGGCATCGGTAGTGACATCATCACTTACATCAGGGAATGAATTTTCATTCCAAGTGCATGAGTGAGCCCAATAGCTGCGTTTGTTTGCCTCGTCGTTCCAGATTGTTCCTGTAGCCCACTGGAGATTAGTTTCCAATGTGCTGAAACTCTGCTGGAAATTCTTCATTAGGTAAGTGGTCTTTTCCACTGCATTCAATCCCCATTTTTCAGGAACGAATACTATGTATTTCTTTGAACCATCTTCAGTTCCGTCATTGACAGTCATTTCGCTCGCTTTGTTTGAAAGTGATGAGCCGTTATCGCCGTTGCCTTTCAGCACCACCTTGCCGGCAATACGCTCTACGTAGAAATCGACAGCTTCAGCTTTGGTGTCGTTGTCACCTTTATAGAAATTTTTAGTGCTAACGGGCACAGCAACTTGCATTTCGCCTTTGTCATTGAAGTAGACGCTGTTGTTCATAGCGAAATACTGAGTAGAGCCGTTCTTGTTGCCGAAAGTGGCACGAGTGGAACTTTGAGTGGAAGCGACATTAGATAGCGAAGGAGCAGCTTCGATGGGATTGGCGAATGCTATGGCATAAGCGGGTAGCGCCTGATCGTCACGCAGAGTGAGTTTTACCTTAATCTCTTTTTTAGTTTCAAGGCTTCCTCCGGTGGATTCAGTCGGACCGAACCCGAGTGGAGTTGCATCAGTACTGTAGGTGATGAAGTTTTTGTTGGCATCGAAGAAAGCGATGGTAATTGTATTAACAAGGCTTTCTTTGTAGTCGGTGTCGTTATTACCGTTGTCAAAATCATTAGCACGCGCATTGATGGTATTAGCATCCATGAGCCGGATTGTGATGTATGACTCGGTACCGTCGTTGAGCACTTCGTCGGGACGGCTTGCTTTGTCGTCGGAGCATGCGGTGAATGCGAGCATAGCGAGGGCTCCGTACAATAGATTAGCTTTTTTCATTGTAAAAAAGTTGAGTTAAAAAATGGGATAGTTAGATATAAAAATGTAATTCTTTGGTAAGGTATTAGGTACGAAATGTGCTTACGTCCGGTTTGGAGTGGACGTGAGTTTTTCGCAGTGTTATGTTGTAGTGTTATGTAGGTCGGGTGGTGGTAAAACGGGAATGTGAAAGTGGTGTTATTTTGAATGTTTGATTATTTCATCGATCTGGTTGAGCGCGTCGGTGGCAGGCGCCACGCCGCGGTCAACAGCTTTAAGCATGAGCGGTCGCGCCGCGTCGAAGTCGCCACGTTTGGCGGCGAGTATTGCACGGGCGTAAACCGCTTCCGAAGAGTCGCCGGCACGGTCGAGATAGCGGGCGGCACGGTCAAGGTCGCCGCTTTGCAATGCCGGGATTGCAGCGTTAAGGCAGGCTTCGGGAGAGTCGGGGTAAAGACGTGCTGCGGTTTCAAACACGTCGATGTATTCGGGAGATCCTTGCTCCATTGACAGAGCGAGCTTGTATAGCTCGTTGAGCGATAGTTTTCGCGGGTCTTGCTCCCATGCGCGACGCAGCTCCTCGATGGTGGTGTAGGACTTGACGGTGTAGCGCACGGTGTAGTCGGTGTGTCGCAGTCCGGGATACACGTCGGCAAGGAGTATGCGGTAGTCGGCGGGATATTTCGATTTTATCAGCCACTCGCGACGGTCGAGGTCGGCGGCGTTGGCGGGGTTCTCGATAATGGCGAGGATGGCGTCGCGAGCCGGGAGGTCGCAAGTTTTCAGATAAGCCACGAGTCCGTCCCAGTCCTCAGCCTGCCACTCGGAGTGGAGTATTGACGCGGGGAAGTCGTAGAGCTTTCTGATGTATTGTCGCAACGCTTCGGTTCTGCCCTGGGCAAGGCGCTCATTGTTGGCGTAGGAGCCTTCGGGCGATGCGTAGCCCTTGAGTGTAAGAGCAGTAATGCTGTAGTCAGGGTCGTTTTTGATGATTTCGATGGTGTCGCGTATGCTTGCCAGCTCGATGGGGTTGCGGCGGTAGTCGGGGTATATCTCGGTCTTGTTGACAGGGAAGTCGATGTAGGCGTGTCCGTCGGCGTGGCGTATCTTCTCAACCTCGGCAACCGGAGTCATGTAGAGGTATTCCGGGGCGAATATGCGCGGACGCATATCGAAGGTGGCTATCAGGCATTCGCGAGCGTCGACAGGACGGCAGTTGCATCCGGTGATGGTGTCGGTGAGCACGAGGCGCGCCTCTTGCATCCAGTCTTCAAATGGGATGCGGCTCTCCACGGGGTGCGATCCTGATGCTCCGGCACGGAATAGGGTGTAGCCATACGGGTTGAAGCCTTGACGCTGGTCGCGGATGTAGCGGTTGCGCCCTGAAACGATGGCTCCGGGGAGGGTGACGCGGTTGACGCTGTCGAGCAGCACGGGTGTGATCACGGCTTGCTCCTCGCTCTTGACTTTCAGGTCGGAGAGGTCGAGGGTGAAGCTCAGATAGAAATTGGAACCTTCACGCTCCACTTTGAGGTCGCGCACTTGGGCGTGGCACTCCTGTGAGCCTGAGGCGTTGATTATGGTCTGTGCTTTTGCTGAGATTGCCGTCAACAGAATCAGGGCGGCATATATGATGGACTTCATTTTGGATATGGCTTGGAAACGGTTAGAAAACATATACGAGGTTTATTGCGGCTTTTGTGGGGCCGATGTAGTGCTTCTCGCGGTCAGTGTCGACTTTTTTTCCGCATCCGGCGCATTCATATACATCGTAGCGGGTGTAGACGTAGCCCACGGCTATCTCCGCTTCGAGGTTCCAGTGCTTGCCGAGGATCCATGAGTAGCCATAGCCGATGCCGGCGCCGGCAAACCATCCTTGATGTCGGAAATCCTTGAACTCCTTGAAATTGTCGCCGAGGAAGCTCAGGAAGTCGAGGTTGACGTGTCCCACGTTGTATTGTCCTCCCAGGGCGTGAGCGGCGAAGAAGTGTCCGCCCATGTTACGGCACAGCCAGTAGCGAGCCTCGGGCTGTATCATCCATTGTTTCCAGCGTTTGCCATTAGAGAAACTCCAGAAGTTCATGTTGCCTGAAATGTCCAAGGACCATTTGGGCGCGAGAGCCGCCTCAGCTCCGATGTTGATGGTCGAAGTGAGATCGTAGAGCAGATTCGTTTTTGCTGCAAAGTTCTGGGCGTTGCTTTTTGAGGGAATGCATAATACGAGCAGTGCAGTAATTAAAAGTGTTAAATTAGCATGTCTCTTTATCATCATTTCAAACGGCTGTTAATTGCCGCATATTTAAGGTGATAGAATCAGTTAGTTGGTTTGGATAGTGTTTTCGCAAAGGTATAGGAAATTTATATATGAAGATGTTAATGTAACCTAAAATTCACCAAAATGTAACGGATTTGTGTAAGGGGGGGGGGGGTAAATTATTGATTTCGTAGACGTTAATCGACTAAAAGGGATGGTTTTGTGCGGGTTTAATCAAAATTAACTTTGATGAAATTTAAGACAGTGTTCATTTATAATTAAGCCGCTTGTAAGGAAATTTGATTATCTTTGCGATATGATAAAGAATCTATTGTTTGACTTGGGCGGCGTGATCATGGATATCCGCCGCGAGAATTGTGAGAAGGCATTCCGGGATTTGGGAATGGCTGATATCGGTGATTTTCTCGGCGATTACGGTCAGACAGGGCCGTTTGCGGCTCTTGAAGAGGGTGCTATCGACGAAAAGGAGTTCCGCGATGAAGTGCGTCGCCACATACCCCATGCCGTGAGTGATGCCGAAATAGACGCGGCATTCAATGAGTTTCTTGTGGGTATTCCGGTGAAGCGTCTTGCCGAGCTGCGTAAGCTGAGAGAGAAGTATGGCATCTATCTTCTGTCCAATACCAATCCCATAATGTGGGACAGCAAGATCGCCGAGGAGTTCCGCAAGGAGGGCAAGGAGCGTGAGGACTATTTCGACGGGATGGTCACCTCATTTGAGGCTAAATGCTATAAGCCTGACCGCCGCATATTTGACTATGTGGTTGAGCATCTTGGCATAAAACCCGAGGAAACGCTCTTCTTCGATGATTCGAAGGCTAATGTGGATGCTGCCGCCGCGTTAGGGTTCAACACTTGCCACGTGGCTCCCGGAACTGAATTTTACGAACTTATATAAAATAGCTTGCCGCAACCATGAAAGTGATAAATTTTGACGAGTTTCCCTCGGTCATCAACCAGTATATGATGGAGTTGAGAAATGTGGATATTCAGAATGACCGTCTGCGTTTCCGCCGCAACCTTGAGCGCATCGGTGAGCTGATGGCTTACGAGATCAGCCACACTTTCAAGTATAAGAAAATGGAGGTGACGACCCCGCTCGCCGACATGAAGTGTGACGTAATAGCCGATCAGGTGGTGCTCGGCACCATATTCCGCGCGGGAGTGCCGTTTCACCAGGGTTTCCTGAATATACTCGACCGCAGCGAAAACGCGTTTGTGTCGGCTTACAGGAAATACAAGGAGAAGGAGAGCTTTGATGTGTTCATCGAGTATATCGCGTCGCCCAACCTTGACGGCAAGACCTTGATATTGGTGGATCCCATGCTCGCCACCGGCGCGTCGATGGAGCTGAGCTACCGTGCCCTGCTAACCAAGGGAACCCCCTCGCGCATACATATCGCCTCGGTGATAGCGTCGCAGGCGGCGGTGGATTATGTGAAAGAGCATTTTCCCGCCGACAAAACCACGCTGTGGGTGGCGGCAGTGGATCCCGAGATCAACGACCACAGCTACATCGTGCCGGGACTTGGCGATGCCGGCGACCTCGCCTACGGCGGCAAAGACTGACCTGCCTTGATTGCCCGTGTATGCCGCCGCGATGCGGCTTGCGTGGGCAATGGCGCAATTGCCTAAGGCTCATGCCTTAGGCTACAATTATATTGCCGCTAATAGCGGCAATTTTCGCATTCGCAAAAGGCGAATGCGGCAAAACGCCTGAGGGATAATTAACGGGAACCTGCGTGAACCCACCCATAAATGCCTGAGGGCAATCAACGGAAACCTGCGTGAATCCGTCCATAAATGCCTGAGGGTTAATCAACGGGAAATCTGCGTGAATCCATCCATAAATGCCTGAGGGCAATCAACGGGAAATCTGCGTGAATCCGCCCATAAACGCCTGAGGGCAATCAACGGAAAACATGCATGAATCTGCCCATAAACGCCTGAGGGCAATCGACTGGAAAACATGCACGAATCTATTCATAAATGCCTGAGGGATAATCAACGGAAAACCTGCGTAATTCCGCCCATAAACGCCTGAAAGGCAATGCTTATGGTTAGCCGGGTACAGGGAGCCGCAGGCTACCTGTGCCCGGGAGGACGCACACCCCAAATGCACTCTGCAAAGAGTGCCCCTTAAAAACGATCACACAATATATGAAAAGATTGTTCCGTTTCAATAATGAACAATCCTATGAACTATGAGCTTTACATTATTAAATTATCATCTGGTATTTTCAACTAAATCAAGAGAAAGAACGATACCAATCGAACATGAACGAATGCTATATGATAAATTATATCGTGTGTCAAAATCACATAAGGCATTTGTTCATCGCATTGGCGGGATGCCTGATCATGTTCATTTGCTTGTTTCGTTGCCCGCAAATATCTCATTATCTGCATTTGTGCAAGATGTGAAACGAAGATCATCGATTTATTTAACCGGATTAACTCAATTCCCTCAATGGAAAGGGTGGTCAGAAGGTTATGGTGGTTTTTCTGTATCTTATTCAGCCATTATTGATATAAAAAGATACATTATATCGCAAAAGCAACACCATACGCATACGAGTTTTAGTGACGAATATCGTAGTTTTTTAATTGAAAACGGAATTAGTCCTGACTCTCCGTTTTTTCCGGAATGATTGAGGGGGCACTCTTTGCAGAGTGCATTTGGGGGGGGGCGTCCTCCCGGGCACAGGCAGCCTGCGGCTCCCTGTACCCGGCTAACCA
>CAJUTE010000055.1 GCA_910589555.1 uncultured Muribaculum sp. | reverse complement strand
TGGTCCTTTAATCAATGTGCACAGACCACCAACACGAAGCCGCCGTCGTTGCCGGGGCGGGGATTCCGTTTTATTCATCCTCCAAGGCTCTAACATCATTAGCTGCCTTGCATTCTCACATCCATAATAGTCCATTTTTTATTGCATTGCATCAATCCATTGATTCTATAAAACAATTTCGCCGGTTGTGGCGTTTTAACTAAAAGATTATCAAAAGTTAACCAAAATTCAACTATTATGAACTACCAAATTGTCGAAATCGAAGGTGTTGGTGAGGCTTATGCTGCCAAGTTAAAGGAAGCCGGAATCAAGACAGTGTCAGAGCTGCTTGAAAAGGGAGCCACCGATAGAGGGCGTAAAGAGATTTCTGATGCTACCGGCATACCGTTTAAGCTGATACTTAAATGGGTGAATCATGCTGATTTATTCCGCATTAATGGCGTTGGACCGCAATTTGCCGAGCTGCTTGAAGCTTCGGGCGTGGATACAGTCAAGGAATTCCGTCATCGCAATGCCGAGAATCTCGCTGTCAAAATGGCAGAGGTAAATGAAGCGAAGCATCTCACAAGACGTGTCCCTTCAGCTGTTGAACTACAGAAAATGATTGATCAGGCGGCAATGCTTCCTCCCAAAATCACCTATTGACGAATCTTAATATATATATCAAAGAGGCTGAGTCGCAATGATTCAGTCTCTTTGTGTTGTGTGAAGTAAATTGATTACTGGATTTTAGTAAGGATGAATGTGGCTCCATCTTCATAATTGCAATCGCATGTCATTTTGCCAGAACGGTCACGTTTGTCCCAACTATGTCCGATGAGCCGTGGCTGGTTATTGCTTGAGTTTCATCGATGTTGAACGTCACATTTTCGAGCTTTATGTTTGTCGCGTGATTGATTGTGGCTCCTCGTTGAGCAGTGAATGTACAGTTTTCGATGGCTACATTTTTCACATTCATTTCAGGAAGTCCTTTGATGAGAATGGCTCGGTGGGCATCGCGGCACACGATGTTTTTGATCGTTATTCCGTCGAAGCGGGGAGTGTCGGCGGTCACGGGTGCAGCCGGCGCGTCGGCTGCGTCGCCCACCTTTTCCTGATAGTAACAATCAAATAAAATTGCTTCATCGGCGATGTCACACATCATGATATTGTCTACAAAAATGTCGGTCATCAATCCCCCTCGGTCTCTTCCGCTTTTGAATCGAAGTCCGGTATCGGTGTCGATGAAGCGGCAGTTGGTGACCGATATGTTGTTCATGCCGCCGGAATTGTCGCTGCCTATCACAAATCCTCCGTGACCGTGATATACGGTGCAATTGTTAATGACAATGTTGCGGCATGGTCCGCGCATTCTGCCGGTGTCGCCGGTGCCGCTTTTGAGGCATATCGCATCATCGCCGGCATCTACGCCGCAATTGACAAGCAGTGCGTTTTGACATGAGCTGAGATCAATTCCATCGCCATTCTGAGCGTTCCAAGGGCAACGCACCATCACATTGTCAATGATGAAATTGCGCGACAGTATGAGGTTCACATGAAAGTTTGGTGAATTTTGAGCGACGATGCCTTGTATTAGGAATCGGTCACATTCCACGATTCTTATGAGACGCGGGCGACGTGTCGAAATCTCAGCATCGTCTGATTTTACGGGAAACCACACATTTGATCCCTCATATTCATTTTCTTTCAGCTTCAGTTTGCGGTTGAGCTTTTTCCACTCGGCGTCGCTCACTTTAAAGCGTTTTATCGGGCGCCATGCTTCGCCGTTGCCATCAATCACGCCCTCTCCGGTTATTGAAAAATTAGACTGGTGATTTGCGCTTATGAGCGGTTGAACTAATTTTCCGGCAGTGCCCTCATCAGGAGGCAGCAACGGGAATAGATCCTTATTGTCGGAGAATAGCAGTATTGCGTTTTTCTCAATGTGGAGGTCTATGTTGCTTTTCATGACAATGGGACCGGTGAGCCACACTCCTTCCGGAACCACGAGATGTCCTCCGCCTTTTGATGACAGATGTTCAATAGCTGCGGCAAAGCATGATGTGTTTAGGGTGATGCCATCCCCTTTGCCGCCGAAATCATCCAATTTCACTGTGAGTGCGGGAATTTCAGGCAATTCGGGGGCTGATGCCTCAAACGGTAGATTTTGGTAATTGCCGGCGTAATCTGCGGCTGTAGCGGTGATTGAGCCAGTAAAGATCAGCAACGCTGCTATTGAAGCTGTCAAAATAGATTTAGGTATTGTCATTACGTTGTAATTTTGATTGATGCAAAGATAAAGAAAAAAAGTGATTTTCTGTCACCGGGCGATTTTTGCGGTTTTGTCGTTAATATTTGCTATTTTTGCATTGACAATGGAAGATTACATAAAAGAACTGAATACACAGCAACAGGAAGCGGTGCTCTACAATGACGGGCCGCAGCTTGTGATAGCCGGGGCAGGGTCAGGAAAAACCCGTGTCCTCACATATAAGATAGTCCATCTCCTGTGCCACGGATATGAACCGTGGCGCATTCTTGCGTTGACATTCACCAACAAGGCTGCGCGTGAGATGCGTGAACGCATCAAGAGTGTGGTAGGGGAGTCGACGGCATCGAAAATATGGATGGGCACATTTCACTCAATATTTGCCCGCATACTGCGTCAGAATGCCGACCGCATAGGTTTCAAAAGCAGTTTCACCATATATGACACCGCCGATTCAAAATCGCTTGTGAAAACTATCATAAAGGATCTGGAGCTTGATGAAAAAATTTATAAGCCGGCGGCAGTCCTTTCAGCGATATCATCGGCGAAAAATGCTCTGATTTCCCCCGAGAGATATGCCTTGGCTAAGGATATAATGGAAGCCGACCGACGAGCAAAGCGTCCGAGACTGTATGAAATATATTCCGCTTATTGCAACCGCTGTTTCGTTGCCGGAGCAATGGACTTTGACGACTTGCTGTATTACACTAATCTCCTGCTTAGAGACAATCCTGATGTGCTGAACCACTACCGGGAATTTTTCCGATATGTGCTGGTCGATGAGTATCAGGACACCAATTTTGCCCAACACGTGATCGTGACCCAGTTGACAAAGGGAAATGACAAACTTTGTGTCGTGGGCGACGACGCTCAGAGCATATACTCTTTCCGTGGAGCGAATATCCGCAACATCCTTGAACTGAAGAACAGCTATCCGGCGTTGCGCACTTTTAAACTTGAACAGAACTACCGTTCCACGCAAAACATAATAAATGCCGCCAATTCTTTGATAGAGAAAAATAAGGAGCAGATAAAGAAGAATGTGTTTTCCCGCAACGACAAGGGTGCCCGCATCGAGGTGGTGAAAAGCTACAGCGATTTTGAAGAGGCATATCTGGTTGCCAACCGCATCTCACAGATGAAGATGAGGCAGCAGGACAGCTATGACGAGTATGCCATACTTTACCGCACCAATGCCCAGTCGCGCACTCTTGAGGAGTCGTTGCGCAAGCGCAATATCCCTTATCGCATATATGGAGGCTTGTCATTCTACCAGCGCAAGGAGATTAAGGATGCGGTGGCTTATTTCCGTCTCGCTGTCAATCCTGACGATGATGAAGCATTGAAGCGCATCATTAATGTCCCGTCGCGCGGCATAGGCGAGACTACGCTCAACAAGCTCTTCCGCTGCGCTATCGATAACAACGTGAGCGCATGGGATGTGATGCATGACCCTATAAATTATAATCCCGGGTTCAACTCTGCGACAGCTAAGAAAATAGCGGGATTCTACGATATGATCGACGGCTTTATCTCCATGAATCTCAGTGGAGCGAATGCCGATGAGCTTGTGCGGCACATCATAACCAAAACAGGATTGATGAACGCATATATGTCGGACAATACCCCTGAAAACGTGTCAAAAAGAGAAAACCTTGCCGAGCTGTTGAACGGAGTCAAGGAATTTGTGGACGGGAAGTTGCAGAGCGGAGAGACCGATGTGACTTTGAGCGATTTTCTTGGTGAGGTGTCGCTTGCCACCGATCAGGACGCGGCAACGGATGGTGATGAATCATCGGTGACATTGATGACCGTACACGCTGCAAAAGGTCTTGAATTCAGCAATGTCTTTATTGTCGGCGCTGAAGAGGAGCTTTTCCCGGCGGCAATGAGCATGGATTCGATGGCGGCGATTGAAGAGGAGCGTCGGTTGATGTATGTCGCTATCACCCGAGCCAAACTGAACTGCACCATAAGCTATGCTCGATCCCGTTTCCGCAACGGTCAGACAATGTCGTGTCGCCCGTCGCGCTTTATAAAGGATATAAATCCGGTTTACCTGCACCTTTCTGACTCGGATGATGTGAACTCATCGCGCCCCAACGGTTTTATAAACCCCATCGACAATTATCGTTCGCAATCGTCAGCCGAACGACGGGTCACTTTTTCTCATCCTCTTACTGACCATCGGAAGGTGGAGCCTTCTTCACGTCCCATGTCGGCTCCATCATCGGAAGGTGGAGAAGCTCTGCACTTTATCTCGGAGCTTAAATCAGGGATGGTGATTGAGCATTCCCGTTTCGGCAGAGGTGTGATAGAGAGTGTAGCTACCGAACCTACCGGCGACAAGATTGAGGTGAAGTTTGAAAACCTCGGCACAAAAAAATTATTACTGAAATTTGCTCGATTTAAAATCATCAATTAATGAAAATAAATGAACTCCCCACGCCATTTTATGTGGTGTATGAAGATAAACTGCGTAGAAATCTATCTCTCATCGATCGCGTTAAGCGTGAAGCGGGAGTAAATATAATCATGGCGTTTAAGGCAAATGCCCTGTGGCGCAGCTTTCCGGTGATAAAGGAGTATGTGGTGGATTCCACCGCAAGTTCCCTCAATGAGATGCGTCTTGGCAATGAAGAGCTTGGCGGCGAGGTTCATAGCTATTGTCCGGCATACACTCCCGAGACCATAACGGAGTTCATCGACGGAAGCACTCACATAACATTCAATTCCATCAGTCAATATGAGCGTTTCAAGAGTGATATAATGCGGAATAATGCCAATCCGGAAAGAGATCATCGTGTCTCTCCGGGTTTGAGGGTTAATCCGCAATGCTCCGTGATAGAAACCGATCTCTACAATCCGGCATTGCCCGGATCGCGCTTTGGTGTCACCGCCGATATAATAGGCGACAAGCTACCTGAAGGCATTGAGGGGCTTCATTTCCACCAGTTGTGTGAATCCTCATCTTATGACCTCGAAAAAGTGCTGAATGCCTTTGAAGAGCAGTTTGGCAAATATCTGCCTGACGTGAAATGGGTGAACATGGGAGGCGGACATCTTATGACACGAAAGGATTACGACGTGGATCATCTCATAGGATTGCTGAAAGGTTTCCGCAGCCGTTATCCTTGGCTGGAGGTGATTCTTGAGCCTGGAAGCGCATTCACGTGGCAGACAGGCGACCTCATTACCTCGGTTGTTGATGTGGTGGAGAACCAAGGCATAAAGACCGCTATAATCGACGCTTCGTTTGCGTGTCACATGCCCGACTGCCTCGAAATGCCTTATCAGCCGGCGATTGAGGAGAGCGTGGAGCTTGATCCGTCGCTCCCCACTTATCGTCTCGGCGGAAATTCATGCTTGAGTGGAGACTATGTGGGCGACTGGTCGTTTGCTGAACCTCTTAAAATCGGCGACCGCCTTACTCTTAAGGATATGAACCACTACACAACAGTCAAGACCACGATGTTCAACGGGATAAAGCATCCCGATATAGTCATGTGTGATGCCGGCGGAGAGTGCCGTTATCTGCGCAGATTTACTTATGAAGATTACAAAAACCGGATGAGCTGATGAAGTATTCAGTAATAATACCTGTATATAACCGTATAACGGAAGTCGAGGACCTTATGAGAAGTCTGTCGCAGCAAACCTGCAAGGACTTTGAGGTGATTATCGTCGAGGACGGCTCTTCCGAGCCTTGTGAAGAGGCGGTGAAAGAGTATGAGGGGAAAGTGGATGTCAAGTATTTTTTCAAAGAGAATGAAGGACGATCCATCGCAAGGAATTATGGCATGGAACGTGCTTCAGGCGACTATTTCATTTTCTTTGACTCCGACTGTATAATTCCTCCTGTTTATTTCGATCGGCTCAATGAAGAGCTGGAGAAGAATCCGGTTGACTGTTTCGGCGGTCCTGACGCTGCCGATGAATCATTCAGCGATGTGCAGAAAGCCATAAACTACTCTATGACATCATTCCTTACCACAGGTGGCATACGCGGTGGATCCGTGCAGCTTGAGAAGTTCACTCCGCGCACTTTCAACATGGGATTCTCAAGGAAGGTGTATGAGACGGTTGGCGGTTTCCGGGAAATGTTCTCTGAGGACATTGACATGAGTATGCGTATAAAG
This sequence comes from uncultured Muribaculum sp., assembly GCA_910589555.1. Classification (GTDB taxonomy): domain Bacteria; phylum Bacteroidota; class Bacteroidia; order Bacteroidales; family Muribaculaceae; genus Muribaculum. The sequence goes on along the minus strand of CAJUTE010000055.1, from coordinate 9,611 downwards.
AATGCCGGATTTTCAATAGCCTTGATTCGTCCTGCAGTGGTTTTCCACAAGCGTCGTGTGAACTTCCGGAAATTCTTCAGGCAGGTGTATGTTTTCGGAATGTCACGAATCTCGCTGAAATTGATTTATCCCGATTCGATGAAGGCAGTTCATTGCCTTCCGGCGTTGGCGGTGCTTGCCGCAATCGCGTTGATAGTGCTTGCCATCACGGTAAGTCCGTGGTTTCTTGCTCCGATGGCACTTTATCTGCTCGCGATATTCATAGCGGCATATATCACTACCGAAGATGCTTGGATAGCCGTTATCGCCGTTCCTGCAAGCGTGATTCAGATAGGGGGATACGGGCTTGGATTCTTGAAAGCATACATCACCAAGATAATTTTCCGTCGTGGACGTAATGTCGAAGAGGAAATCATGATGCGGAAAGGGAAATAAATGCTATATTTGCAGGCATAATATCAATCCTATAAGATTATGTCTGATTCTTCTTCCCCTGCGGTCAGGGATTATCTGCTCATGGAGGATCTTGCGGCAGATGACCGCCCTCGTGAAAAAGCCATGCGCAATGGCATCCGCTCATTGTCGAAAGCGGAGTTGATCGCCATAATTTTTGGCAACGGTATGAAAGGGAAGTCGGTTCTTACGATGAGTCAGGAGCTTCTTGCACGCAACCGCGGGATGCTGTCGGAGATCGCCCGTAAGTCGATAAGGGACATCATTAAAGACAATCCCGGAATAGGACCGGCAAAGGCGATATCCCTTGCTGCTGCGATTGAGCTTGGCATACGTTGCCAGGCAGAGTCGATGCGTGAGATGGTGCAGATATCCGGAAGCTCGTCGGTCTATGAAGCTGTGAGAGGCTCTCTGCAGCGGCTGAATCATGAAGAGTTCTGGATAGTGTTGCTGTCGAGAGCCAACAAGATGCTTGACTTTGTGCGCATAAGCAGCGGCGGAGCGTCGGCTACAGTCGTAGATCCGAAGATACTATATAAGAAGGTTTTGGAATATGGCGACGTGGTGTCGGGAATCATTCTTGTCCACAATCATCCGTCGGGCAATCTGCGTCCGAGCGGAGATGATGACCGGTTAACAAAACAGCTTGCCGATGGGGGCAAGCTGCTTGATATACGTGTATTGGATCATCTGATCATTTCTCCTGCCGGATATTATTCCTACAATGATGAAGGGAGAATGTGATTCTTAAACACCTTCTTAAAATGCGTATCCGAAACCGAGGTTAAGATAGATGGGGTAGAGGTCAAATGACACGGTCTTGAACGAGGAGTTGAAGATGTTGTTTAACCCCCATGTCAGATTGGCGTTGATGGCAAGGTGGCGGAATGCGAGCCATGATCCCCCTGCCTGCAGCCCCCACTGGAAGAGACGTATTTCATCCGAGAAGTCGTAGGTCGCTTCGGAATCTCCCTCAAACACTACCTTATTTCCTGTAGGGTTGCCTTCTCTCAGATAGCCGTCGTGGACTTTTCCGCTGAAGTCATTGTTGAGCGCAAGTGCTATGTAAGGACCGAAATTCACACGCCAGCGGCTGTTGATGCGGTAATTGGCGAGGATCGGTATGCACAATTGAGTGGATGAATATTTGGTCTGCACCTTTCCGGTCCAGTTTCCTTTCACGCGGCTTCCGTCCTGAATTATCTCCATGCCGTAGTTTTTCACTGTGGCTCCGGTTTTCATCCCTTTGGTCTCGAAACGTATTCCCACCGATACACCCCATCTCTGCGTGGGCTCAATCCATTTGGTCGCGGTTGCGCCGATCATCAGATTGAGGTTGGGGTTATAGGAGTCTATTTTGCGTATTTCAGCAGGCAACGGGATGGGCGAGGCTCCTCCTATATTCAACCCTGCATTCACTTCATAGTGGATGCCGTGGCGTGACGACCATTCAAGTCCCGGAGTGGTGTAGCCTTGAGCCGATGCTGTAAATGCCGATGCCGCGATAGCAAGCGCGGCGGTTATGTGTTGTATTGCTTTCATTCCTGTGATTGTTGCGGTTTTAATTCATCCTGGCTGAGGCACACGAGCGACACTTCGTCGACAAGCAGCGTGCTACCTATCGCTCCGGAGAAATAGTCTCCGTCGATGCTTGAAGAGCACACGATAGTGATGCTGTATTTGCCCTCTGACAGTTTTTTCAGGTCAATCTCTTTTCCGTCGCGATACACAAACGGGATGTTGAACTCAGTCCAGGTCTTGGTGGCAACACGCTGGGCATCGCTTATCTCGGCAACGGCGATGATATTCTCATTGTCGGGCGAGAGGGCGTTTGTGCCATCGAGCATCTCCATGTCAGGGGTAGCCTCGAAGAACACGGCATATATGTTGAATTTGTCGATTTTCCCGGGTACCGGGACGAGTTTGCCGCCATCAGCCTCGCAATAAGTTTCGCCGGGTGTGTATTGGTAATATCCGGTCAAATATCTCGGGACATTCATGAACGGTGTTCCGAACTGTGTTGATTCAAGTGGCTTTGAAAGCGCTGTTCCAATGTTGAATTTGCCTATGAACAGATTTCCTGCGGCAAGCGGCTTTTTTGCCATTGCGCCAAAACCTCCTGTGCTGCGTGTCACTAGTGCGGCACACTTTCCGCTTCTTCCATTGTCGGTTTGGAAAGTTGGGAATCCGTCAGGTGATGATGCCATTCCTGTGAGTTTGAAGCCTGCGTTTCCGCTTGCCCATGTCAATATCTCATTTCCATCTCTATCCAATTCATAGAACACATCGTAGCCATTGTTGATGCGCACGTGCTCAAAATCGAAGTCAAGGTTAATATTGTTGCCGGTCTGCACCTCGACAGTGTAAACTTTTTCCCAATGCCCGTCTTCGGAATACACAGTGTAGTGCTGCGGGATGATGAAGTTATGTGAAGAACCGCTTGGAGGGTCGATAGTGGCTCCTGGTGTCAGTTCAAATTCCGGTGCGAGGTCAGTCACTGATACTCCGTTTTTTACTATAAATGTCACTTTGTCGTTCTGAATCACCGGTTGCCGGTTTAAAATATCTCCCGGCATGGTTGCCGATATTATGTCACACTCGGCATTCAGCGGCTCTTTTTTAATGCATGACTCCAATGAAGATAAAATCAACGCAACAGTCAGCAATTTAAATAATTTCATTATTTACACTTTTAGTCTATAATATTGCAAAGTTAGTCGATTTTTCCCAAAAATAATCTGATTTATAAAAAAAATGTTTAACTTTGCACCTTAAAATCTGCTCGGTTGGGTAGATTATTTACTAATTATTAATGAAACCGAAAAACGGAAAAAGTATGAAGAAAAAATTCATCTATTTGTTTGCCGCAATCTGTTCTATGAGCTTAATGACAGCTTGTGATGAAGATGACGACAATGTTAAAATCCCGAATTCCGAGACCACTTTCACTACTGAAGAGGGCTTGATTCTTGCTGTGAACGGAGAGCCTATGGTGGGTAAAGTGGCAACTTTTACGCCTGCAACCGCTTCTTCAAAGGCGACTATCTCATTGAGTGGTGAAGCCCTTGACCTCTCAGCTCTGATTGGCGGTTCAAAGGCTGACAACCAGCCTTCTACAATGGTTCAGACTTGCGGAGTCATCCCCGGATCTCCTGAAGTAACAATCCCGGTCGATGTATTGGACGGCGAATTTTCAGGCTCTTATGAAACTGATTATTGCACATTCAACTACGCAGGTGAAATTTCCAAGAAATCTCTTGAAATAGCACTGTCGAATGTGGAGCTTAAGAACAAGAAATTGTCAAATACTACATGGAAATTGTCGGAAATCGAGCGTAATGACTGGGGCGACACTATCTCAGGAGTGGCTGATCCTGTTCGTTTGATATGGGAATCAAGCACAGATTTTGATATAGAACTTGCTCCCGGATGGGCTATACAGATGCCGCTCGCTAATATTATCGGTATCATGACACAGATGCCTATGGTGCCCATTGAACCCGCCGATACAGTGCTCGGATTGCAAGAAGCTATGCCTCAGTTGCTGAAGCAAGTATCATTTGAGGCTGACGGAAATATCCGTGCCATCTATGCCGATGTTGCCAATGGAAGCCTTACTCCGGTTGAATCTCCGGCAAATCTTGCTCAGTATGTGGTGAAAGATAACAATACCATTCTTGTTTTCTTGAATATCCAGAACATCATCTACAATGCTTCACAGAAATCAAAGGCAGCCGGCGACGGAGAGTTGGACTTGTCGGCAGTAATGCAGGTGCTCAACACATATCTTCCTTATGTGAAAAATGGTGTGCCCGTGGAATATACAATGACAGGCGACAATATGTCAGTATTCCTGAACAAGGATTTCCTTATGCCGATCATTTCAGTAGGCGCTTCATTGGTTGCGCAGCCCTCTGTGCAGCAGTTGATTCTTGATGCAGTTAAAAATAGCGACGATGAGACATTGCAGAGCTTTGCTCCGATGATGGAGTCGATGATTCCTCAGCTGCCTGCCGTGTTGAACGGAACATCAAGAATTGAGATCGGATTGAATCTTGAGAAAGCGAACTGATCAACATCCTGATAACATAGAAAAGTGCGGCAAGTTGTCGCACTTTTTTTATTGTCGTCTGGTAAAAATATTATTGCTGTCCGATAAAATTAGATAGTAATTGGGGTAATAAATCCGGATGGATCGAGCTAAGTGCCGCCAGGCACAGGTTCCGTCACTATCCCCGACTGAGCGAGCGAAGTCGGGGCGAGTCTGTTGAAGGAATGTAGGCTATACGGTGTTGGTTGGTGGACATCTTCGATGCCCGTTCGTTGGTACACCTTACACCGCACCTCGGCTATCGCCTCGTGGCAGTGCTTAAATTATTTCGCCGATTCTCGGCTATAAGTCCATGTTCAGAAAAACACAGGTATTTCGGGTTGGGATTGCCGTGATTTGGGTTGGTGCTGCTGCATAATCCTTGCTAACTTTGCGCTATGATTAATATAGCAATGAGATATGAAATAATATTGTCAGCGGTACTGACCTTCAGTGCCATGACAGCAAATTCACAGGATATGTATAATAAGAACACCGACACATCATTGGCTCCCGTAGAAAAAATGGAGCTTACACAGGATTGGGACAAAGTGTTCCCGAAAAGCGATAAGGTTGATCATTCGAAGGTGGTTTTTGTGAACCGTTACGGCGTGACTCTCGCCGCCGATATGTACAAGCCCAAAGGAGCAACAGGTAAATTGCCTGCCATTGCGGTGAGCGGTCCATTCGGGGCGGTGAAGGAACAATCGTCGGGGTTGTATGCGCAGCAGCTCGCCGAGCGTGGATTGCTTACAATCGCGTTTGACCCTTCGTTTACGGGCGAGAGCGGCGGTATGCCACGCAGGGTGGCGTCGCCCGACATAAATGTGGAGGATTTCTCGGCAGCGGTTGACTATCTCATGAACCGTGAGGATGTCGATTCCGGGAAGGTGGGAATCCTCGGCATCTGCGGCTGGGGCGGCATCGCAATTCAGGCGGCTATCAACGACCCTCGCATCAAGGCTACTGTTGCCTCGACGATGTATGACATGACCCGTGTCAATGCCAACGGATATTTTGATTCTGAAAACAGCGCCGAGCAGCGCAATGTTAAGCGTGAGGCCATGGCGGCTCAACGCACCATCGATTTCCGCAACGGTGAGTATCAGCGCGCAGGTGGCGTGGTGGATCCGCTGCCTGACGACGCTCCGCAGTTTGTAAAGGATTACTACGCCTACTACAAGACTCCGCGAGGCTATCATGCGCGTTCAGGTAACTCCACCGATGGTTGGAATGTGACTTCCAATCTTCCTTTCGTCAACTTCAAGTTCTTCGAGTATGCCGACGAGCTGGAGAGTGCGGTGCTTATCGTGCATGGCGAGAAGGCTCATTCATATTACTTCGGAAAGGACACTTTCTCCAAGCTCAAAGGGGATAACAAGCAGATGCTGACTGTGAAAGGAGCCTCGCATTGCGACCTCTACGACCAACTTGACATAATCCCCATGGATGAGATCGCCGCTTTCTATGAGGAGCATTTCAACAATTAAGATTATCACGCCATAGAAATGTGCGGGTATCAGTTTAAAAACTGAATATCCGCACATTTTCATATATAAGATAGTCGAATTATATTGATGCAATGTATCAATTGCCGGTATTTATTGGGAGGGTGTTACAGAAAAATATTTATCTTTGTATTTGAGAAGTGATAAAACTAACGAATATCCATGAGCGGATTATCCCAACAATACAAGACTATAAAGGAATTCATCAAATGCTACGCCGGTCAAGGCGATGCGGAGCAGGCACGGCAAGCGGTTGAGGCGATAACGCCGGCTGCCGAGCATGGCGATGTGGAGGCTCAACTGCTTCTTGGACGATACTATTCATGGGGTTATCACAATGGATGTGACAATCAAAAAGCGATCTATTGGTTTGAAAAGGCTGCGGACAATGGCAATGCCGAAGCCGCTCAATTAATCATGGAAATATATCGTAACGATTGCCCCGATGGAATAGATGCAGAACAACGAAAGGCGTTTATACTGAAATGGCACAGGCGCTGGTTTGCTATTTTAGCAGCGAAAGCCAACAAAGGTTCGGCAAATGCGGCAAAAGACTTGATGAGTCAATATGTTGAGGATTGTCCTGAGGATATTACAGTGGAAGAGGGCATCGAAATCGCCCGCAAGTGGTATGATCGCTGGATTGAGATATTGACGGCAAAAGCCAATAGAGGAGATTCTATGGATAAATGGAATTTGGCGGAAATACTTCTGTATGGTGATTATGTACCCGAAGAACTTTTGGATTGTTTCACGGATGAAGATGATGAACGTAATCTGTCGCAAGCCATAGTTTTGTATAAGGAGGTTACTGCTGATTGCCATTTCCTGCTGAAACATAAGGCATATTTCAGAATGGGATGTGCATACAATGATCTTGGTCTATGGAAACAGGCTCTCGCCTGTTTCAAGAAAGCCGCAAAACTGAATTGGCATGAAGCGTATGCAAAAATAGGAGATGCCTATAGATATGGCAATGGCATTGAAAAGGATGAAGCACAAGCCCGCAAATGGTATAAGAAAGGTGCGGATGTGGGTGAAATCACGGCAATCCTGAAACTTGCCGAATGTTATAAGAATGGCATCGGCGGCACGCAGGACTATGAAAAGGCTATGGACAATTATCTGATGCTTGCCGAGCGTGTCAATGATCGCGGATTCAAGCATCAGTATGCCGGAATCGGAACTGCATTATATGAACTCGGCAATATGTATCTCAACGGACTTGGAGTGCAGCCCGATTTGAAAGAGGCGATCCGCTATTTCACGCTCGCCGCTAAGAAATGCAATAACCCTCAGGCTGAAAACAAATTAAACGAATTACGTTAGCTCTATGACAGAAAAAGATACTCTTTGGAACAGATTTATTGAAGAAATTTGCGACCGTGATGCGGGGACTCTTTCACCGATTCAGAAGAAAGCGGTGCTCTGCTTCTGGTATGATGCCGAGATGCAGAACGGAGGACATTCCGGCTATCGGGACTGTTATTCCGAAACCAATCCCGATGAACTGGAAGATGCTATCCTGACTATTGGCAACAAGGATATTGCCGACAACTATCGCCGGGCAATCACCGATGGCGAAGAGGATGATTGGGAAGAGACCGACAACGCCTATTACGATTTTGAGCCATCGCTATGCGACTGTCTTGAGGAATTCGTATGGGAAAACAGGAATGCTATTTTTGACTGAGAAGATCTATGGACAGCAAGGAACTATCTGAGTATCTTAAAAACATAAAGCAAAGCGTCGATGATTTTGATAGTCCGGAGCATGCGCGGTCGGCGGTCGAGGCGATAACTCCCATTGCCGAGCAGGGCAATGCACAGGCGCAATATTGGCTCGGGATGTATTACTATACGTTCTACAGCGAGGATTCCTCCCGCTTTCTGTCTTGGATGGAGAGAGCGGCGGATGGCAACAACCTGAAGGCAATAAAGTTTCTTGCCGACTATTACCGATTTATCTGCGACGACATGGAACCGGAGCAGCGAAAGCCGTTGGGCAGGAAATGGCTTTACAGGATGATTGAGGTGCTGACAAAGAAAGCGGACAAAGGAGTGGTGAGTGCCGCAAAATCTCTGATGAATCTTTTTGTGCACGACCGCCCTGACGATATGACGGAAAAGGAAGGCAGGGATGTAGCCCTGATGTGGTATGAACGCCTGATAGAGATATTGAGAGCCAAAGCCGAAAAGGGAACAGCCAAAGACAAGAAAAATCTTGCCGATACTCTGTATTACGAATTGGGCGTACCGGAAGAAATTGTCAGCTATCTGCCGGATCGGACTGACGAAGCGACACGGCTCTATGAGGAAATCTCCACAGAGAAGAAAGATGGTGCATCATACGTCGATTTAGCGCAGACATACAGCAGTGAAGGAAACGAAGAAAAAGCCTTTGAATGTTATATGAAGGCGGCAGAGGCGGGGTATACCGATGCATATTATAATGTGGCAGCGGCATATCTCGACGGCGAAGGCGTGAAACGGGATTTTGACAAGGCGTTTGAGTGGTTCCAAAAGGCATCCGACAGCGGAGATACTTATGCCAAGTTAAAATTGGCGGAGTGCTACAAACGCGGTGCAGGATGCAACAGGGATTATGCGGCGGCTATGGCATTGTATCAGCAAGTAGCCGGCGGCAAGAGCTCGAAAAGGGATTCTTTCGTAGATGTGGCAGAGTATGAAATCGGCAATATGTACCTGAAGGGGCTTGGCGTTGAGGTAGACTTGCACAAGGCATACGACTATTTCAAACTCGCCGCCTCCCACGATAACCGCGCCGCCGAGAACGCCCTCAACAACAAGAAATTCCGTGACTTAAAAAGATAAGAATTAAGCTATGGCAAAACTGCAAATGCTGTCCTTCGAGGACGATTTTATTCTCGATCGACGCATCAGGGAGGAATCAAATTACTGCGATGTGACTCATCTGTATGTCGCTTTAAAAACTAAAACTCTATGTTTGATTATGAGGAAATAGACCGCACAGTCCGTGACAACAAACTTCCGCTTCTTAAAATCGAAGGGCAAGAAAAGGAGGTGTTGCTGCAAAGACTATATGATACGTTCGTTATTGGCAATCCGCGGGCATTGTGGCTGAGTTTCAAGTATGTACCGGACAGTATTGATTGTAATATGGAGGATCCTTATTGGCATTTGCTTGATATAATCAATCGTGATACCGTGCTTTATTTTGTCATTGACTATTGGAATACGGATTTCGTGGTTTTTAAAGGCTGTATGTCAGACATTCACACTTTTATCGGTGATTGCGACGGGCTTGATGAATTTTATCTCATGACTACCGCCTGTAGTGAGCTGTACAGTATCACCGACCATGACGACCTGCTGTATATCAACGTGAACAAAAACAAACTTAAAAACGCCAAGGTTTAACATGGATTTATTCCACAATTATGATATTTATCGGATGACACCAATAATAAAAAAGGCTTCCCGGTAAGGAAGCCTTTCGTACCTGAAGAGGGACTCGAACCCTCACAGCCGTAATGGCCAAGGGATTTTAAGTCCCTCGTGTCTACCATTCCACCATT
>CAJUTE010000054.1 GCA_910589555.1 uncultured Muribaculum sp. | reverse complement strand
TCAACAAATACGCCGAAGTTGGTGAAGTTGCGCACCTTTGCAGTGTGGCGGCTTCCGATGGGGTATTTGGTGTCGATGTTTTCCCAAGGATCGTTCTTGAGCTGCTTGATGCCGAGTGACATCTTGCGTTCGTCGCGGTCAAGGGTGAGGATGACAGCTTCAACTTCGTCGCCCACTTTCATGAAGTCCTGAGCAGAACGGAGGTGCTGAGACCAAGACATTTCAGAAACGTGGATAAGACCTTCTACGCCGGGAGCGATTTCCACGAATGCGCCGTAGTCAGCCATAACGACAACTTTACCTTTAACCTTGTCGCCCACCTTGAGGTCGGGGTTAAGGGCATCCCATGGATGGGGCTGAAGTTGCTTAAGACCGAGGGCGATGCGCTTGCGCTCGTCGTCGAAGTCGAGGATAACAACGTCGAGTTCCTGATCGAGTTGAACCACTTCTTCGGGGTGGCTTACGCGGCCCCAAGAAAGGTCGGTGATGTGGATAAGACCGTCAACGCCGCCAAGGTCGATGAACACACCGTAGGTGGTGATGTTCTTAACAACTCCCTTGAGCACCTGACCACGTTCGAGCTTGGAGATGATCTCCTTCTTCTGCTGTTCGAGTTCAGCTTCGATGAGAGCCTTGTGAGACACAACGACGTTCTTGTATTCCTGGTTGATTTTAACAACCTTGAATTCCATAGTCTTTCCTACGAAGATATCGTAGTCGCGGATGGGCTTAACATCGATCTGAGAGCCGGGAAGGAATGCTTCGATGCCGAATACGTCGACAATCATACCACCCTTAGTGCGGCACTTGATGTAACCCTTGATGATTTCATCGTTTTCAAGAGCTTGGTTGACGCGCTCCCAAGAGCGAGACATACGAGCCTTGCGGTGAGAGAGGATCAGCTGACCTTTCTTATCTTCCTGGTTTTCGATGAACACCTCAACAACGTCGCCGATCTTGATGTCGGGGTTGTAGCGGAATTCATTTACAGGGATAATACCGTCGCTTTTATAACCGATGTTAACCACAGCCTCACGCTTGTTGAGGGCGATGATGGTACCTTCGATTACTTCTTTGTCTTTTACGGTGTTGAGCGACTCATCATAAGTTTTGGTGAGTTCTTCGCGGCTCTTGTCACCGGCGGTTTCGCCTTTTTCATAGGCATCCCAATCGAAATCTGCGATTGGAGAATTCTTTAATTCTTCGTTCATTAAATGGTTAGTAAATAAAATTAATTAATCTCGCAAGATGGTTTTCGCTCACCTTCTTGCATTGTGCAAAGGTACAACTTAATTTTCACTTGCACAACATCTTTTTGACTGTTGGCTAAACTTTTTTATCATCATTTATTATTGAAATGTAAAATAGGCTTATGTGTTTTTATTTTATGCCGGACAGATGATGTAAAGTCGGATGAAAGCGCTAAATTTGGGTTGTGATAGAATCAATCCTATTAATATATGGCTAAAGAACAATTGCATCAGTTAGAGAAATTATCAGAAAAACTCATCATCCTTCGCGACCAGCCGGTGTTGATTGACCGTGATGTGGCTGCGATTTATGGTGTGCAGACGAAGGAAATAAATCAGGCAGTAAAGAATAATCCGGATAAATTTCCAAAAGGATATGTCTTTGAGCTTGAAAGACAGGAGGTTGTAGACTTGAGGTCAAAAATTTTCACCTCAAGTTTAACTCATGGCGGATTGAGATATAAACCAAAGGCATTCACTGAAAAAGGACTTTACATGCTTGCTACGATCCTCAGGAGCAAACGAGCCACAGAAGCGACCATTGAGATTATCGAGACTTTTGCCGCTGTCAAGACATTGCAGCGAGACCTTGTCAGTCTCCATAATGAGCATGACTCGGAAGAACAGCAGACGATAATGAGCCGATTTTCAGGGTTGTTGTCTGATACTTTATTGCCGGAGCTGCGTCCTGAGGAGACGGAAACAACGCTTGAATTGAATTTCTTTATAGGCAAATTGACGCATTCGGTCAAACGCAAACGTCGCGAAGGATTGCCTGATATAGTAGAGGAGCCGGAAGTCCATTACGGCGATAGTTTTTCCGGAGAATAAAAAGGTTAATGCTTATGGTGGACGGTTGCACTTATTTTCGTAACTTTGCCGCTAATTATGGAATTTGAATTACAAGCGACCGATAAGCTCTCTAACGCTCGTGCCGGGGTGATAACCACTGACCACGGGAAGATTGAGACTCCTATATTTATGCCGGTGGGTACACTCGGCTCCGTAAAAGCGGTTCATCAGCATGAACTGAAGGAAGACGTGAAGGCTCAGATTATTCTGGGCAACACTTATCATCTGTATTTGCGTCCCGGAACCGAAATCCTTCATCAAGCCGGAGGATTGCACAAATTCAATGGCTGGGACAAGCCGATTCTCACTGACAGCGGCGGCTTTCAGGTGTTTTCCCTTTCAGCCAACCGCAAGCTCAAGGAGGAGGGCGCTTATTTCCGCAGCCACATTGACGGGTCGAAACATCTTTTCACTCCGGAAAAGGTGGTGGACATACAGCGTATAATCGGCGCCGACATAATGATGGCGCTTGACGAGTGTCCGTCGGGGAAAGCCGATTATGATTATGCCAAGAAGTCGCTCGGGCTCACCCACCGCTGGCTGAAACGCGGATGGGAGCGCTTTAACTCGACCGAGGGGCTTTACGGGCACCGCCAGGCGTTTTTCCCCATCGTGCAGGGTTGCACCTATCATGACCTGCGCCGTGAATCGGCTAAGTTTGTTGCCGACCTTGGCACCGAGGGAAATGCCATAGGCGGTCTTGCAGTGGGCGAGCCTGCCGAGGTGATGTATGACATGATCGAGGTGGTCAACGAGATACTTCCCGCCGATCGTCCGCGCTATCTTATGGGCGTGGGTACTCCGGCGAATATCCTTGAAGCGATAGAGCGCGGAGTGGACATGATGGACTGCGTGATGCCCACACGAAACGGCAGAAACGGAATGCTTTTCACAGCCCACGGAATAATGAATATGCGCAACAAGAAGTGGGAAAATGACTTTTCGCCGCTTCAAGAGGATGGACCGAGCTATGTGGACCGCTTCTACAGCAAGGCATACGTGCGCCATCTTTTCGTGGCTCAGGAGATTCTCGCCATGCAGATCGCGTCGATTCATAATCTTGCCTTCTACCTGTGGCTTGTGGGCGAGGCTCGCAAGCACATCCTTGCCGGCGATTTCAAGCCGTGGAAGGATGAGATGGTGGAACGCGTGACCCGAAGATTGTAAAAAAAAGCTATTGACGATGTTCAAGATTCTTGACCGATATATAATCAAGAAGTTTCTCGGAACTTACGTGTTTGCGATCGCGCTGATTCTCGCGATCACAATCATGTTTGACGTCAACGAGAAGCTTGACTCATTTCTGAAAGCACCCATCAAGGAAACGATATTTGATTATTTCCTGAATTTCCTTCCTTATTTCGCCAATCAGTTCAGCCCGCTGTTCACGTTTATAGCGTGTATATTTTTCACCTCGAAGCTTGCCGACAATTCCGAGATCATCGCCATGCTGTCGTCGGGAGTCAGTTTCCGCAGGCTCATGCGTCCCTATCTGGTGTCGGCGGCGGTGATCGCGTCGCTCTCCTGGGTGCTGAGCGCGTATATAATTCCGCCGGCAAATGTGAAACGCATCGAATACACCAACACCTACGTGAGAAACAAGCGAGTGGACCACGGAAGCAATATTCAGATGATGGTGGCGCCGGGGGAAATAGCCTATATCAACCGTTTTGACAACACCACGAGCACCGGTTACCGTTTTTCGCTTGACAAATTTGAAGGCAAGAAGCTTGTGTCGCGTCTCACCGCCACCTCAATACGCTGGGATTCATTGAATCAATGGACGGTGAGGGACTATATGATACGCGACATCAACGGGCTTGAGGAGAAAATCACCCGAGGCACCCGTCTCGACACCATCCTCAATATGGAGCCGCGCGATTTCATTATCTCCAAAAATGATCAGGAGACAATGACCTCGCCCGAGCTTGCCACATATATCGAAAACCAGAAGTCGAGAGGATTTGCCAATATCAAGGCTTTTGAGATTGAGAAGGAGCGCAGGGTGGCTATGTGTGCCGCCGCGTTCATCCTCACGGTGATCGGCATGTCGCTGTCGTCGAAGAAAGTGAAGGGTGGCATGGGCATAAACATCGGCATAGGGCTGGTGTTGAGCTTCGGCTACATCCTGTTTATGACTGTCACATCGACATTTGCCGTGTCGGGCTACACATCTCCGCTGGTGGCGATGTGGATACCCAATATCATCTACACTATCATTGCCGTGGTTCTGTATTTCAGGGCGTCGGCAGGATAAAATATGGAATAAAAAACAATAAAAGGAGGGCTTAGCCCTCCTTTTATTGTTTTTGGGGAGATCAGATGCGGTTGAGGACGGTTTCGATGAGGTCGCGTATTGCGGTTTTGTAGTTGGGCGAGGCGGTGGTGTTGACACGGTTGGCGATGATCGAGCATACTGTCATAGCCTTGTGTCCCATGAGCAGGGCGAGTCCTTCGAGGGGGGCGCTCTCCATCTCGTAGTTGGTGATCGGCTTTCCGTGGTAACGGAATTTTTCAATTTTGGCGTTAATGTCGGGGTCGGCGAGCGGCAGTCGCAGTTCGCGTCCTTGGGGTCCGTAGAAGCCTACGGCGCTTATGGTGCATCCACGCACCATGTCATCCCTGCCGATGCGGTCAACGAGTTCTTCGTCGGATTTAACCACATAGGGTGCGGCAAGTAGCGGATTCCAGTCAACAGCCTCGCAGAAGGCGCGTTCATAGTCGAGGTCGGCGACGCTGTTGCGTCCGGCATAGTAGTTGAGCACGCCGTCAAATCCTATGGAGTGTGCGGCTATGACGGGAGTGCCGAGTATGAGTTCGGGCTGAAGGGCTCCGGAGGTGCCGATGCGCACCATAGTGAGTGTGCGGTGATGATCCTTTACCTCGCGGGTGTTGAAGTCGACGTTGGCGAGCGCGTCGAGCTCGTTGATCACGATGTCGATATTGTCGGGCCCTATGCCATGACTCAGGCACATGATGGGCTTTCCTTTGTATGTTCCGCCTATTGTGTGGAACTCGCGGGATGACACCTCGAAATCCTTTGTGTCGAAGAACGAGGCGACCATGTCGACTCTTCCGGGATCGCCGACAAGGATGATGTTGTCGCGCAGTTGTTCGGGCAGGAGGTGGAGATGGAATATGGATCCGTCGGGATTAATTATCATCTCGGATGATTGAATAATGTGTTTGCTCATTGTTTTTGGTTATGATGATGTTGATTGTTAAACATAATTATGGCATGGCTTGTTTCATGCGAGCCGGTATTTTCCTCCGGGATAAGGCAGGATGAGGCTGTTGAACTCCATGTCGACAAGCAGAGGCATGAGGCGGTGCATGGGTATTCCGAGGGTGACGCACATCCTGTTGACGGTTGACTCTCCGTCTTGGTGCAGATGGTCGATTACGCTCTGTTCTTCGGGCGATAATTCGAGCGGCAGCTCTTTTTGATCGCCTTCGGTGGCACGTGGAGTCCATCCCATCATCTCGATCAGGTCATTGTCGCTGCCTGTCAATGTGGCTATGTTTGACGCGATAAGTTTGTTGCATCCGGCACTGTATTTGTCGGATGTGCGGCCGGGGAGTGCGGCAACATCGCGGTTGTAGGCAGCGGCGATGCGCGCGGTGACCAACGCCCCGCCTTTTTCAGCCGATTCAGCCACTACCAGGCAGTCGCATAGTCCGGCAACGATGCGGTTGCGCGCGAGGAAATTTCCTTTGTGCAGCCTGTCCTGCGACATATAGTCGGTGATAAGCGCTCCCCCTGATTTCACTATCTCCGCTGCCGTGTTGCGGTGGGGAGCGGGATAGATGGTGTTTAGCCCGTGGGCGAGCACAGCGACAGTGGGGACATTGTTGTGGAGCGACGCACGGTGGGCGGCTATGTCAATTCCATAGGCAAGCCCGCTCACGATGATGAGGTTGTCGAGCTTTTCCGACAGTCCTTTTATGAGGTTTATCACGAAGTCGATGCCGTAGGGGGTGGCGTGTCGGGTGCCTACTATCCCTACCACATGGCTGCTGTTGAAATCGCACTCGCCGAGCGAATACAATATCATGGGTGCATCGTCGCAGTGTCGCAACCGCTCGGGGTATCCCGGGTCGTCGAAGCATGTGACTTTTATGTTATGGGCATCGATGAACGCTATCTCCTTTTCGGCTTTTTCGAGCAGGGTGTCGCGGTATTGACGGTCCAGGATCTTGCTCTTGAATCCCAGGACGGCAGCGAGCCGTGACTCGGATTCGGCGAAGAAAGTTGATTCGTCGCCTATGCGGCACAGAATTTCTGATGCGAGCTGCGGAGTGATGCCACGCAGTGTGGAGAACGCTATTTTATGTATGTCGTGCAAGAGAAGAGATGTTTGGCGTGGTGAATAGCTAAGGAAGGTATTTAGCGAAAGCTTCGGCGATCTCATCGCCGCGTGTCAGGCGTCCGTTGACTGTCGACACACATGACACTTTTGCCTTCACGACAAGTTTTCCCGAAGAATTGTAGATGTCCTGAAGGAAGATGAATCGGGCGCCCTCGCGAGAGAGATTGAGGCAGCTGGTGAAATTTTCGCCCAGCCCCAACGGAGTCTTGTATTCAATCTCCACTTTGCTCAGCACCGGGTCTATGCCGCGTTCGTGCATGGAGCGGAATGATGTGCCGGCAAATTCACAGAATTCATGGCGGGTGTGCTCCAGATAGTGAAGATATACTGCATTGTTGACAATACCTTCCGAGTCCACTTCATAGTCCCTGACTTTCATCGGGAGTTCAAATATGTATTTCTTTTCCATGTCGATGATCTTTTTAACGGAGTAATCGGGCATCTTTTTCCGCCGCTTTTCGTGCCACATCTTCGGGAATGAATTTCCATGTGTCGAGTGTGCGAGGTGTGATGCGTCCTTTCTTGCGTATGCGGTCGGCTATGATTGAGCGCAGATCGGTCTTTGACCGGTATATGATTCGGTCGGCTATTCCCTTGCTGTCGAGTCCTACGCCTTTGGTGAGATGCTCGCCGCCTCCGTTGCCACGATAAGAGCTTAGCGCCACCTTGTAGGTTTTGTCCATGTCAAACGGAGTGCCGTCAGCCATGCTCGTTATTGTGATTTTCTCGCCGGCAGGTTTGGTCACGTCGACCACATACTTTATGCCTGCGGCTGAGTCAAAATTGTATGGCGGATTCTTTAGCTTGGCTCTCATGGCTTCTCCGGCAGCCTGCTGCTCTTTGAACAGGAGCAGGTGGTCGCCATCTTTTTCGATGCGGTCGGTCCACAGGGCATAAGAGAATTCGAGATAATCCTTTATTTCTTTTCCGGTCAATTGCAGCACGTAGAGGGCGTTCTCATATTTGTAGAGGCTGAAAAGGTCGCTCATGTGGATTGTGCCCGCTTTGATTGAGGCGTTGGTTGATATAGGAGCGGCAAATGATATGTCGGCTCCTGTGCTCTCAAGCTGAAATTCATGGATGAGGTCAATGAGTTTAGAGGGTCCGAACAGGACATCGTCGGACGTGATGGAGTCGGTGAAAAATCCCACCGGTTCCGAGACATATTGGCGTATGGTGTCGATCTGCGGAGCGAAGAGCGACATGAATTCTTTGTCGGGTTGGTACTTGTTGACATCGGCAAGAGTGCCGTCGATAGATTTCCCTATCACTTTTCCGTTGTCGTCAAGGCTCACTTTCAGGGTTATGTCGGTAAGCACTTGCCCGGTGTTTGCCGGGTTCAGCAGCAGCACGCTGTCGCCGGCTATATTCTCGATCTTCCTGTTTTCCACAAGGTGGTCGTGTCCGAAGAGGATCATGTCAAATCCCGGTACATTGCGGGCTATCTCCATGCTGGGGTTCTCCTTGAAGCCTGACAGCACGGTGCCCGATTTTCCGGCATGGAAAAGTCCTATGATGATGTCGGGGTTTTCCTTCAATTTTATTATCGGAATCCATTGGCGGGCGCTCTCTTCCATATCGACGAAAGTGAGCCCTTCCCAGATGTCCTCGGAGAGCCATGCCGGAATCGCGGGAGTGATCATGCCGAGCACTGCTATTTTCACGCCGTCGCGTTCAAACACCTTGTAGGGTGTGAAATGCGGTTCGCCTGTGTTTTTGTCGAGGATGTTGGCGCCGAGTATGGGCATATTGCAGTCCTTAGCCCATCGGTCGAGGGTGTGTCGCCCGGTCTCTACATCGTGGTTGCCCACGTTTCCTGCGTCATATCCCATGTAGTTCATCACTTGCGCGGTGATGTGGGGCGAGAGGGTGTCGACATAGTTGTAGTAATAAACCGACGGTTGTCCCTGCAATATGTCGCCGTTGTCGAGCAGGATTACATTGTCGCCATATTTTTCTCGGTAGTTTTTTACTATGGTCGATATGCGTGACATGCCGCCCTGTGCGGGAGTCATGGTTATGAAATTTTCAGGAAACAGATTTCCGTGAATATCGCTTGTCTGTAATAGTTTTATTTCGACATCCTTAGCCGGGCATATTGCCGGCAGGAGGCATAGAAGCGCTGCTGCAAATATTTTCATTGTATGACACTTTAGCACCATAAAGTTAATATTATTTTTGTTAAAATAAAAATATTGGCACCTCAGTTTGCCGTCCTGTCGGCAAGGTGATATCAGCCCGCTAATACTACATCGCTTCTGCGAAGCTCATTTCCCCTTCTGTCCTATCTCCCCACACTCACTACGTTCGTGCGGGGTTTACCACAACGGCGCACCTGTGGTGCTTACAGGTTCTGCAACACCCTCTTAATGTGTGAGTGGTTAGAATATGGAGTTGCCGATGTCGGTGGTGAAGCGTTCGAGGGTTTCCATGCCGAGGAGTGAGTTGCCGTGGTTGTTGAGGCCGGGACTCCACACTGCAATCGACAGGGTGTTGGGGATGTAGGCTACTATGCCGCCGCCCACGCCGCTTTTGCCGGGCATGCCGACGCGGAACGCGAAGTTGCCCGACTCGTCGTAGAACCCGCAGGTGAGCATGACGGCTCCGAGGCGCTTTGCCCGGCTCATGCTGAGGATGCGTTCGCCGTTGGCGGGGTTGACGCCTCCGTTGGCGAAAAACATAAATGAGCGGGCAAGGTCGATGCAGCTCATGGCTATTGAGCACTGGTAGCAATACACGTCGATCAGTGACTCAACATCGTTGTGGATGTTGCCGAAGCTTTTCATGAAATAGGCGAGAGCCATGTTACGGTCGGCGTGCTGGCGTTCGGACACGGCTACACGTTTGTCATAGTATATGTCATCGTTTCCCGCAAGCTTTCTTACGAAGTCAAGGATAGCCTCTTTGGGACGGTCGTAAAGGTCCATCAGGCGGTCGGTGACCACAAGCGCTCCTGCATTGATGAAGGGGTTGCGCGGGATGCCCTGCTCATGCTCCAGCTGCACGAGCGAGTTGAAGGGGTTGCCCGAGGGTTCCCTGCCTACGGATTCCCACAATTCGTGCCCGAGACGGCGTATGACCATTGCCGTGGTGAAGACTTTGGAGATACTCTGTATTGAGAACTTCACATCGGCGTCGCCCACGTGGTTGAGTCCGGCGTCAAATGATTCGAGAGCTATTCCGTATTGCATCGGGTCGACCTCGGCGAGCGCGGGGATATAATCGGCGAGCTTGCCGTTTCCCCGGAATGGTTTCAGTTCGTCATATATGTGAGTGATTACTTGATTGTAGTCCATTGGTTGAAATTTTGGTATTGCAATACAAAGGTAAGCATAGTGCGAAAAAAAATGGTCAAAGTGTCAGTTTTTAGGCTTAGAAATCCTTAAAAAATGTCTTTTTGCTCGATTGGCTGAAAATATTAGCTTGTTTTTGGCTAAAATTTGTTAAAAACACTTGAAAAGTTTGTGTGGAAATTAAAATTATTGCTACATTTGCATGTGTGTTTTTCATAGTATTAGATTAAGATAAAGGTTTAAACGAACACCGATGTTGTGAAACATCGGTGTTTTTCATTTTATACCGATGAAGCGGCGGCGTGTATGACCTCTCCGAGAGTGGGGTGGGCATGGATGGTTTTTGCGATTATGTCTACAGGCAACTTGGCGCTCATGGCAAGAGCCGGCTCGCCTATGAGGTCGGCGGCATGAGGTCCGCAAATGTGCGCTCCGAGTATCTGTCGGGTGTCGGTGCTGACGAGCAGCTTGACGATACCGTCGGTTTCACCCATCGACACAGCTTTCCCGTTGGAGCGGAACATGGCTTTCACGCTCTTGTAGCCCAATCCTTGCTCCTTGCACATCTCTTCGGTCAATCCCGCCATGGCGCATTCCGGGGTGGTGAATGCGGCAGCCGGGATCACATCGCAGTTCATCGGAGTTCCCATCACGGCACTTCCTTGGGCGGAAGCCGCGTGGGCGAGCATCAGGCGGGCGTTGACATCGCCTATGGCATATATGCCGTCGACATCGGTGCGATAGTTGTCGTCGACTTTTATCGCATTTCGTTCGATGGTAATTCCTATTTCCTGTGCTCCTTCAGGTATGACCGGTCGGCGCCCCACGGCTATAAGAACCTCCTCGGCTGAGACGGCAGCGGTTTTTCCCTTACTTTCGTAAACCACCTGTTTGCCCGGCAGGATTTCGGTGACTTTAGCCGATGTGATTATATTGATGCCTTTGCGGGTCAATGCTGTTTTGAGCCGTTTTGAAACATCCTTGTCGAAGTTGGGCAGAATCTCTTTGCAGAATTCGAGCACGGTGACATTGACTCCGAATGCATTGAGGATGCAGGCGAATTCCATCCCGATCACTCCGCCTCCTATGATGCAGATGCTTGCAGGAAGCTGTTGAAGTTCAAGCAGCCGGTCGCTGTCTATTGCGAGTTCGGCACCGGGAATGGGTAGCCGCGCAGGCATGGAGCCGGTGGCGATCACTATTTTGGGAGCGGTATAGGTCGCTCCGTTCACTTCAACCGTGTGGGCATCGGTGAACCGGGCTTCTCCGGTAACGAA
Organism: uncultured Muribaculum sp.; assembly: GCA_910589555.1. Lineage (GTDB taxonomy): Bacteria > Bacteroidota > Bacteroidia > Bacteroidales > Muribaculaceae > Muribaculum. The sequence continues at coordinate 5,870 of CAJUTE010000054.1, read as the reverse complement.
TGTCACTTTGGAGGTGAGAGCCGATAGATTGTCGCGGAGTTCGGTCACCACGGCATTTTTGCGAGCCCATGCGTCAGCATACGCGTCGGGCGCGCCTGAGGCGTGTTCAGCCGAGTAGCATAAAGCTTTGGTGGGTATGCATCCCCGGTTGAGGCAGGTGCCTCCGGGTTTGTCGCGCTCGATCACTACGGTGTCGAGCCCTTGCGCCACGGCTTTCCCGGCGACCTCCATGCCGCCGGGACCGTAGCCTATGATTATTATATCGCAGTTATGCATTTTCTATAAGTTCTTGATAGGTGACGATGGGATTAAGAGCCGCCTTAGTGTCGTCGGGGTGTCGCACGGGGGTGTTGTGAGGTGCCTGTTTCACTATGTCGGGGTTCTCCTTAGCCTCGATGGCTATGCCGCGCATCACTTCGATGAAGCGGTCGATAGTTTCTTTGCTTTCGGTTTCGGTGGGCTCGATCATCAACGACTCGTGGAACAGCAGCGGGAAGTAGATGGTGGGAGCGTGGAATCCGTAGTCAAGCAGGCGCTTGGCGACATTCAGGGTTGTGACTCCGGTGCTCTTGTCGGCAAGACCGTCGAACACGAACTCATGCTTGCACACGGTGTCGATGGGGAGCAGGTAGAGGTCGCGCAGGCACTCCTTGATGTAGTTGGCATTGAGCGTGGCGAGCTTTCCGGCTATGGCGAGTCCCGATCTGCCTAATGACAGTATGTAGGCGAGAGCTCTGAGGATGACCGTGAAGTTGCCCAATGTGCCTGATATGCGTCCCATGGAGTCGTCGGCGCAGATGAGGCTGTAGGCTCCGTCGGCGTTTTTCACCACTCTCGGGTTGGGAAGGAGGTGCTCCATTCCGGCGCGTACACCTACCGGACCGGCTCCCGGGCCCCCTCCGCCATGTGGCGTGGAGAATGTTTTGTGGAGATTTATGTGCATCACGTCAAATCCCATGTCGCCGGGTCGCGCCACTCCGAGCATTGGGTTGAGGTTGGCGCCGTCGTAGTACATCAATGCTCCGGCTTCGTGGGCGAGACGCGCTATCTCGGGAATGTTTTTCTCAAATATGCCCAGTGTGTTGGGGTTGGTCATCATCACTGCGGCGATGGTGTCGTTGAGCAGCGGCTTTAGATCCTCCACGTCGACAGTGCCGTCGGGGCGGCTTTTGACCTCGATGATGTTGAATCCGGCAACGGCTGCGCTTGCCGGATTGGTGCCGTGAGCCGAGTCGGGCACGATCACGTTGATTCGCCCGGTGTCGCCGTTGCGGCGGTGATAGGCTTTTATTATCATCAATCCTGTCAATTCGCCATGTGCTCCGGCGTAGGGGTTGAGGGTGAATTCAGCCATTCCTCCTATCTCTGACAGATAGGATTGGAGCGTGTGGTAGGCTTCCAATGCTCCTTGGACGGTGTCGGTGGGCTGGAACGGATGGAGCGGCGCAACGGAATTGTCGGCGGCAATCTCCTCGTTGATTTTCGGATTATACTTCATGGTGCATGATCCCAGAGGATAGAATCCGGTGTCGACGCCGAAATTGTTGGCGCTCATGTTGGTGTAATGGCGCACCACGGTCAGTTCGTCGGCTTCGGGCAGAAGCGGAGCTGAGGAGCGCAGCAATGAAGCAGGAATCTCTATGTCAACATCATTGTATTCGCATTTGGGAAGTTTGTAGCCCCGGCGATTAGGATGTGAGTGTTCAAAAATCAGTTTTCCGTAATATTCTCGGTTCATAATCGCGCTCTTTATAAGGTTGTGACAATTTCGATCAATCGGTCGATTTCAGCTCGTGTTCTCATCTCGGTGACGGCTATCAGCATGGTGTGGTCGTCGAGAGCCACTCCCGGGAGGATGCCGCATTCAAGGCACCGTTCCATGAGTGTTGCGGTGTCGAATTCGGTGGTGACGGCAAACTCGTTGAGGAAGGGGCGATCGCCGAATGTGAGCTTTACCTTGCCGGTGCTTACAAGCTTGGCGGCAAGATAGCGGGCGCCTTTGCACGACACGTCGTTGACTTCCTTTAGTCCGGCAGGTCCCAGCAATGACAGATAGACCGACACGAAGAGCGACATAAGCCCTTGGTTGGAGCAGATGTTGCTCGTGGCTTTCTCGCGGCGTATGTGCTGTTCGCGCGCCTGAAGGGTGAGCACAAATGAGCGTTGTCCCGCTTCATCGACCGTGGCTCCCACGATTCTGCCCGGAAGCTTTCTTATCAAAGCTTTCTTGCAGCATAGGAATCCGAGATAGGGACCTCCGAAGTTCAGCGGCATGCCGAGTGATTGTGCGTCGCCGGCTGCAATGTCAGCGCCCCATTCGCCGGGTGTTTTGATGACGCCGAGCGCTGAAGCCACGCAGTTCATGGCGAGCAGCGATTTGTTGGCGTGTATCGCGTCGGCTACTCCCGAGAAGTCCTCAAGGATGCCGTACTTGTTTGGGGTGGGGAGGATCACACCCGCCACATCAGCGGCGAGCATGGATTTCAGGTCATCAATCGAGGTCACTCCGTCGAATTCCGGGATGATGTCGAGCGTGATGCCGTGATAGGATGCATAGGTTTTCACCACATCCATTACTTGAGGCAATAGGGTGGATGACACTAACACACGGTTACGCTTGCGGGCTGCGGCAACCATCATCATCATAGCCTCGGCGGTGGCGGTGGCTCCGTCATACATCGAGGCGTTTGACACGTCGAGCCCCGTGAGCGACGCCATCATGCTCTGGTATTCGAAGATGTATTGGAGGGTTCCCTGAGAAATTTCCGGCTGATAGGGGGTATATGCCGTGAGAAATTCCGAGCGTGACAGTATTGCCGGAACCACGGCAGGGGTGTAGTGGTCGTAATATCCCGCTCCGGCAAAGCAGGTGAGCGCCTTGTTGCCTGAGGCGAGGGCTTTGAAGAAATCGCGGACCTCCTTCTCGCTCATCTCTTCGGGAAGATTATACTCACGACCGAGAAGAAGCTGCTCGGGCACGTCGGAATAGAGATCGTCAAGGCTCTTGACTCCGCAAGTGGCAAGCATCGCCTCTATGTCCTCGGGGGTGTGAGGGAAATAGCGGTGAGTCATGGTATATGTTTACGTGTTATATCAATGGCACAATTCTTTGTAGGCAGCTTCGTCGAGGAGTGAGTCGAGCTCGGCAGGATCGGCGATTTTCACCTTTATGATCCAAGTGCCCATGGCATCCTGATTGATGGCTCCGGGGTTGTCGACCAGATTTTCGTTGGCTTCGATCACTTCACCTGATACGGGTGAGATGAGGTCGCTTGCAGCCTTGACACTTTCAATGGCTCCGAACTCTTCGCCGGCTACAACTTCGTCGCCCTCTTCGGGGAGGTCAACATAGACTACGTTGCCAAGTTCTTTCTGCGCGTAGTCGGTGATGCCGATTAAACCTGTGTCGCCGTCGACAATGATATACTCGTGGGATGGAGAATAATAAATCTTGCTCATAATTGTATTGGTTTTTATTTTTTATAGTTTTTAGTATAGAATTTCTTTTTTACGACCACAGCGGGGAAGGTCTTTTTGCGTATGCGCACCTTCAGCGGCGTGCCGAGGGCTGAGTAGGGGGCATCGACCATCGCGAGCGCTATGCTTTTGTCGACCGATATGGCATGATAGCCGGTAGTGACGTGCCCTACCACTTCGTCATTGTCATTGAGTATTTCATATCCGTGGCGGGGGATTGCCTTGTCGAGAAGTTCAATGCCTACAATTTTGCGTGTCACGCCTTTGTCGAGGAGAGCGAGAGTCGCTTCTTTGCCGATGAATTCAGGCTTGTCAAGCTTTACAAATATCTTAAGCCCGGCTTCGAGTGGCGACACGTCGTCGGCAAGCTCATTTCCATAGAGCGGGAGTGCCACTTCAAAGCGCAATGTGTCGCGGCATCCGAGTCCGCAGGGTTCCACTTTGCCTGAGGCCATGAGGCTGTCCCAGCATTTTTCGATGATGCGGTGTGATCCATACACTTCAAATCCATCTTCGCCGGTATATCCCGTGCGGCTCACTATTATCTCCTCTCCATGATAGGGAAGTTTCTTGAAGTGGTAGAATTCGAGGTCGGAGCATTCGATTCCCAGTATTCCGGTCATCGCTTTTTCGGCTTCGGGACCCTGCACGGCGAGTTCACCGAGGTGGTCGCTGAGATTGTTGATCACCACGTTGAATCCTTCGGCATTCCGGTTGATCCATGCCACATCCTTGTCGATGTTGGATGCGTTGATGACCAGGAAATAGTCTTCAGGGCTATTTTTATATATGAGGAGGTCATCGACCACGCCCCCGGTTTCGTTGAGCATCATTCCGTAGAAGCATTGTCCGCTTTTTCCGGGAGTGACATCGTTGGTGAAAATGTGGTTCACGAATTTTTCGGCATCAGGACCGGTGACTGACACTTCGCCCATGTGGGATACGTCAAATACGCCGCAACCGGTTCTCACGGCATTGTGTTCCTCGACGATTCCTTTGTACTGGATGGGCATTATGAATCCGCCGAAGGGGCTCATCAGCGCTCCGAGCTTCACATGGCGGTCATATAAGCAGGTTTTCTTATCGTCATTCATGATTATTATATATTAGGTTAATTAATTTGTCGTTTTCAAGACCCGAGATGATGCTTTCCGTGGCAATCCCGGCAATGGCGCTTCTGATTCCTTCCGGCGAGTATTCGGCGCCTTTGAGATGGTCAAGAAGTTGCGAGTCGATGTCGCCGAGCTGGAAGAAGTCGCCTGTGAGGTTTATCGACTCGATGCGTCCGCGGTTCACGGCAAGCTCGACAAGGAATTCGCCCACGCCCTCGATGCGCCTTGATATGCGGCGGTTGAAACGCGGATTCTTGCCGTAGATCCATTCCGGAGTGTAGTAGTGCTGCGATAATTCCTCGATTTTCTCCACATCCTTTTCGGTGAGATTGATCACGCCGTCACACATATATTCACGCACGTGAGCCTTAAACTCTTCGATTGATATTGAGGTGTGTTCACGCAGGGTTGTAATGTGGCTGCGAACCGAATCCACCCCTTTGGACTCCAATTTTGACGGAGAGGGGGAGAGTGCCTTGACCATAGCCTCGATGTCGGTGGAGTATAACATGGTGCCATGCACGATGCTGCGCCCGGGGATATGGTAAAAGGCGTTGCCCGACACCTTGCGGTCGCCGATGAAGATGTCGTTGCGTCCGGTGGCATGTGCCGGGATGCCTATTGCCTTGAGCATTGACGCTACCTGTGAGGTGTAGGCAGAGAAAACAGTGCTCACCGCATCTTCGGGCACGATGTAGGAGAACATGATGTTGTCGAGGTCGGCATATACGCATCCGCCTCCGCTCTTACGGCGATAAGCCTGTATCCCGTGCCGCCGGCAATAGGCGAGATTGACCTCGCTCTCCATCACCTGGTTTCTGCCGAAGATCACTGTAGGAGCCACTTGCCATAAGAAAAAAGAATCACAGGAAAATTTTTCCGCGACATACTCTTCCATGGCAAGATAGAACGGAAGTTTCCGGCTTTCAGAGTCAGGAAGATTGATATATTTCATGGCATCCCTTTTATTGGTTTATCACTCTCCCCAAAGTTATAAAATTGTTTTGTCAATTCCAACTTTGCGGTGGCTCAAATTTTCGCAGGCATAAAAAAACGGATTTTTTCAGTATTTGCTATGGGCAACGCCCTAACCCGCGACATTTCCCGTCGTTTCGTCACATAGATTTATTTTTGAGCCGGTTTATTAACAAGTACACTAATACCTATACCCTGACAAACGACCGGACAGCATTTTTAATTGTACCTTAGAGTAGGGTTCGCCACCTGTGGCAATGTCACTAACTTAAGAAAAGACGAGCCTGTAGTCACTCTAGACACAGG
>CAJUTE010000053.1 GCA_910589555.1 uncultured Muribaculum sp. | reverse complement strand
ATATATAACAATTTGAGACAGAAAATGAGACGAGCCTGTGTCTAGAGTGACTACAAGCTCGTCTTTTCTTAAGTTAGTGACATTGGCCACCTGTGGTGACCGCGTCAACGCAGCCGCCTCACCACAACGTGGGGTCCGCCACCTGTGGCGACCGCGTCAAGGCAGCCGCCTCACCACAACGTAGGGTTCGCCACCTGTGGCGACCGATACCGACCGCGTCAAGGCAGCCGAATGATGAAGTGACGATGTTAATGTAAGGAGATTCCTCAAAAGGTTAACGATTATGCCGCCGCGATGCGGCTTGTACCGTGGGTGACGCCAACGACCTATGGCTCACGCCATAGGCTATTATTATATTGCCGCTATTGGCGGCAATTTTCGCATCCGCGTCCCGCGGATGCGGCATCCATACAGATTCAACCAAACCGCATTGGCATAACATTTCGCGTTCCGCGGACCTCCGGCACCCCTTCAGAAACCGTTTCACCTCTCAATACTCCACATATCCCACGCGTTACGTAATAATTACTTTATATTTACAGGTGTAATGTATTGAAAATGAATGTTTTAATGCTTGCGTAATTCGTATAAATTGACTATCTTTGTAATACAAACAAAGGGGATAGCAACCCGATGAAATTGCAAGAGTTCATTAACATTAAAACCCCCGACCGCTGCAACGGCAAGGGGTTAAGGCTGAAAAAGGTGATGCGGCAAGCCTGTAAAGCCTATTGAAATAGCCGCGAAACCTTTCCATATTATGCGTATCGAAATTGCGTTTAATGTGGACAAATGGACGGTTAAAATAATACTCCGTCGCTGATGCCTGGGGGCTGCAATTGGCTGAAGTGGTTGACAATCCACAAGCCCCCGAAAGGTTTTCAACCGCAAAGTTAAACAAAACTTTGCAAAGATGCAAAAAAAAACCTCCGTGCAGACTTAGGGCGGGCAATAGTTTAATAGTTCTGCGGTCTGTAGGACCGCCATAGGTTAGCCCGGTATGTAGCGTCAGCGTAATGCCGGGTTCGCGAGTACCCCAATAATATTGAGTTCCGGAGGAACGAAACAACCGTTACGCTCCTACAGAGCTAATGCCATTTATCGTTTATGCGACCCGGCATTGCGCTGGCGCTACATACCGGGCTAACCTATCACCGTCCTACAGACGGCATTTCACTGACGCTCGGTGCAAGCTACCGAAAGATATTTCCTCCGGAAATGCCCCAAATACCTCGGCATAGCCTTTCAGATGTTTAACCTAAGGGCGGGTAGAATGCGTCGGGGAGGTGCTCGATGGTGTAGTCATGCTCTGAGCTGCCGACCACGCATATAATGTCGAACTGCACTTCCTGCCGGTAGTTGTAGGTTCTGACGAAATTGTCGGCGGCACGGCAGATGCTGCGTATTTTCTTTGGGGTGATGGCTTCCATGGGATCAAATGAGCCTTCGCGGCGTGTTTTGACCTCGATGAATATGATGCGGTCATTTTTCAGGGCTATCAGGTCAATTTCCGAGCCGCCTTTGCGGGTATCGTGCTCGATGATGGTGTAGCCGTGCGTTATGAGGTATTCCCGGGCTCTCTCTTCGCCCCAGGCTCCAAAGTCGTTATGTTCTGCCATGATTATGTGTTGATGCTGTAGGATTGATTTATGTGGCAAATATACGAATAATATTTTTGCCACCGGCTGAAAAGTTGGCGGGATTATTATACGGTGTTGACTGGTGGACATCTTCGATGCCCTTTCATTTGGCTTGCCTTACACCGCACCTCGGCTATCGCCTCGTGGCGGTGCTTAAATTATTTTGCCGTTTCACGGCTATAAGTCCATGTTCAGAAAAATATAGTAATCTATTGTATAATTGAAATATATGCTGATAGTCAATATCTTTACCGGACAGTAATAATAATAAAAAAAGGATGGCGTTGAGCCATCCTTTTTTTATGTTGAGTGAAATGCTTATTGCATACGGCGAAGACCTTCCCAACGTACATTCCATTTTCCGTTTTTCGGGAATCCGGGGTTCAGCACCTCTCCGCTGCCGTCCCATCCCGCGCACATCATGGCGATTGCGTCAAGGAAGCTTCCGTTTCCGGGGAGATACAGGCGCAGACGTTTCGGCTCCTGGAAGTTGTGTCCGCTCACGAGGTAAGTGTTTTTGCCCTTGTCGATGAGAAGAGCTTCAAGAGCTGTGTCGGGTTCGTTAAGGCGGGCAGCTGCCATTGCGATCATGCCGTAGTCCCATCCCCAAGTAGTGTCCCAGTTCCAGTTCTTCATCACCCAGTCGAGAGTTTTTCTCATCACGTCGGGATTGTAAAGCGGTGACGCGGGAAGAAGTCCGCAAGCGCCGAGCACTGCGGGGTGGTCGCTGCGTGATTTAAGATTGAAATCCTCTTCCGAGATGTTGGCTTTTCCTGAAAGTTCAGCAGCTACGTAGGGATCAAATTTCTGAGCCTTTGACTTCTTGTCGAATGGCTTCAACGGTTCGCCGGCGGTGTAGATGCCGTCTTTTTCGGTGAGGGGAGCCAGGCGGCTTACGATTACATCCCACTCGGCATTGCGTTCAAGACCGCGACGTTCACGCCAGTTCTGGGCGGTGGTGAGAGCATAATACCAATAAGCCTGCTCAAACGGGTGGTTGAACGAGAAGTCCTTTGACATAGACTCCTGCATTGCAGTTTGACCGTATAGCTTTATGTCGCCTTTCTTGGGAGCGCATTTGAGAGCGAAGTCAGCCATGAATTCAGCGGTGTCCTCAACTCCTTGAGCATACTTGTCAAGAGTCTCCTTGGAAGGATTGGCGCGGTATAGCTCCTCAGCCATGTAGATGTAGTGGGGCTGCTGCCAAGTGAGGAATGAGCCGGTGTTGGACGGTGCTTCTCCTGCATCGGGGTCGGTCATCTTCATCCAGCGCACACCTTTGAAGCCTTGACGCTGTGCGATTTTCTTTGCTTCGGGGTAAGCTGTCTCGTTGTACCATTCCATCACTTTTTCAAGCACTTCAGGACGATTCCAGAGAGCGAAGTCGATCATGTGCCAGAAGGTCATTTCAAGGTGAGGACGGCCAAACCATGAGTTGTAGGTCAATCCGGTTTCCTGCGGAGGAGTGGTGTTGGCACAGTTGATCTGAGTGAGATACTGCGACAGGATCGTGCGGCGTTCAAGTTCGGGCGCGCGTTCATCGGTGCAAGCTCCGAAGTCAACGATGCCGCCTTTCTTCCACCATGCCGACCAGTATTTCATGATAGCCTTGATAGCCTGGTCGTAGGAGTAAGAGAGGTCGCCTTTCACGGGCTGCTTTTCAGCAAATTCAGCCGAGAATGAGAGAAGATCCTCGTCGGTTGAAAGGGTGAAGTAGTGAGTACCTGCGCTTTCAAGTTTGGCGTCGCCTTCCCATTGGATGAGAATGTAGTATTTGGTGTCGCCGAGAGTGCGCTCGATTGTAGCCGAGCGATTGTCTGAGCTGATGATCGCGCTCTTGTGCAATTCCGGCTTGGTCCAGTCGTTAGCGTCGTCGGCGTGCTTTCCGGTGGGATAAGAGAAGTTGAATGCCACTTTCGCACCCTTGGAAGCGAGCAGCGGAGTCTTGATGCGTGAGAAAAGACAATCCTTATTGCCCATCACTCCGGTTGACACCTCTACAGTCTGACCGTCGGCAGTGAACTTTGACTCGATGATACCGTCCCAAAGTTTCAGCTCCTGATTGATAGCGGTGAGGTTTTCGATGGGGATGATGTTGCCGTTGTTGTCGCGGAGTTCAAGACCGATGGTGCCGAGGTTAAGGCGGTGAGGATTCACACGGAAATATTCAGTGGCATCCTTATTGTGGCCTTCGGTTTTGTATTCAACGGCATATACGCTTGGGTGTCCGTGGAGGTTGAATGACTTTTCAGTGTCGGCGTGAGTGACGTTCTTGTCGTTGGCAAAAGAGTGCCACCCCCAGTCAGACATAGTGTTCAACGGAATGCCGTTCACGTAATATTGAGGATAGCTCTGGAGACCGGTCACGTCGACGGTAGCCGCCATGTGTCCGTTGCCAACAGAAAGAGCTGACAGAGGATCGGCTTTGATCACCTTGGGGTTGTTGCGGCTCACGACTGCCTGGCGGTCGATGGGCTGGTTTACGTTTTCGGTGTTGTAGCCGAGATCTTCCATTTCAAGCGATGCCCAGATGAACGGACCGATACCCTTGGCATCGTTGTCGCGGATCTGTTCGCTGAGGTAATATTCGTAAGAACCGTCACGGCGCTTGTTTTCTTTTACTTTGGGAGCAGCCTTCAGCACTGACGGGCTGAGACCCGGGCCAAGACCTGCCACAGCGCAGCAGTTTGTGAGTGAAATGGTGCTGTCGGGGTTAACCTTGATGAAGTTGTTGAGGATGCCGCGATAAGCTTTGATACCGGCGTCGCGGTATTTCTCGCCGAGGTATCCTTTGCGGTAGGCTTTGAGCAGTGAGTAGGCAAACATCGATGATGCTGTCGACTCAAGGTAGTTGCCTTCACGTCCCGGGCTGTCCATCACCTGATACCATACGCCCGATTTCTTGTCTTGCCAGTTGATGACAGCGTCGAGGTCCTTGCGGAGGAGGTCGATCACTTCATGACGGCGGGGATGATCCTCGGGAAGTGCGTCAAGGATCTCGATGAGAGCCATTGTGTACCATCCCTGAGCGCGTCCCCAGCAGTGCTGAGAGAGTCCGGTCTCTTTGTCAGACCAGAACATATCGCGGTTTTCGTCCCAAGCGTGGCGGTTCAGACCTGTCTTGGGGTCGAGAGTGCGTTCGTAGGTTTTCTTCACCTGGTCGATTGCGTCGTTGTAGATAGCTTCAGCCTCTTCTTTGGGAAGAATCATTCCTGCGGTGAGAGTCGAGTAGGGCAGACCCATGAAGATGCCGTCGAGCCACACCTGGTAGGAGTAGATGGCTTTATGCCAGTAAACACCCTCTTTTGTGCGCGGCTGATCCTTCATCTGCTTCATGAGGGTCTTCATCGCCTTGAGGTTTTTCTCTTCGGGGAAGTGCTGGTACATGCGTGACACGAAGTGTCCGGTGCGGATATTGTCAAGGTTGTAGTCTTCGAGGTTGTAGCGCTTGATTTCGCCGTTCTCGTTGATCATAGTGTCGGTGTAGAGCTTGCAATAGTCCTTGATGTGGTCGCCGCCGTATTTGAGATAGGTGTCGAGCATTGATTCAAGTTCGATTCCCATCACATAGCTCCATTTTGGGCGGGTCGAGAAGTCGAGCATATAGCTTAGCGGCTGACGCTTCATTTCTGACTCGGTCATCCACTGGCTGTAGTTCTTGTAGGGCTTTTCAGTGAGGCAGAGTCCGCCGTTCACGTAATAGTCTTTGAAATTGATGTCGCGAGTTAGACCTGAGATGAAGTTGCCTTCAGCCACATTGTTGAAGTGGCAGTTTACCACGTTGATGTCGTAGACATTTGTGCAGGTGTCGAGAGCGATGATCTGAACGCCGTATTTGCTCTTTTCGCAAGTCACGTTCTCGATGTTGACATTGCGCACGATGGGGAGGTAGCCACGGCAGCATATTTCATTGTGCTCGTAGTCGAGGTTGATCTTCAATACCGATTCGCCGCATTGTCCCACTTTGATGTTGCGGGCGTTGATATTTTCGATGATTCCGCCACGGCAGGTGTTGGTCTTGATTCTTACCACGCGGTCAAGGTTGGGGCTGTCCATCTTGTTGTTTTCGGCATATACGTTGCGGCATCCTCCTGAGATTTCGCTGCCTATCACGACGCCGCCGTGTCCGTTCTGCATTTCGCAGTTGCGGATGATTATGTTTTCGCTGGGACGTTCCCACAGGCGGCCGTCGTTGTTACGTCCGCTCTTGATGGCGATACAGTCGTCGCCGGTGTTGAAGAAGCAGTTTTCGATCAATACTCCGTCGCAAGATTCGGGGTCGCATCCGTCGCCGTTAGGACCGTCGTTGTTGATGTGTACGCCACGCACAACCACGTTCTTTGACAGAAGCGGGTGTATCACCCAGAATGGAGAGCGGAGCAAAGTCACGTTCTCGATGAGGATTCCGTCACACTGGTTGAAGTTGATGAGCTGCGGGCGCAGACCATCCTCGGGACCGAAGCGGCGCTCATTCATGTCGACGCCGTCCTCTGCCATCTTGAGCAGACGCGCGCGGCTTCCGTTGCGCTGGCTTATGATGCCTTCTTTCCATCCGTAGCGGGGAGCGCCACACCATTTCCACCATGTTTCGTTTTCGCCGCCTCCATCGATGGTTCCTTCGCCTGTGATTGCCACGTCAGTAGCCTGATAAGCATAGATACACGGTGAGAGGTTCCAGCAGTCGATGCCCTCCCAGCGAGTGGGTACGATGGGGTAAAGCTCGGGTTGGAACACGAATTGAAGCTTAGCGTCTTTTTCTACCACCAGATTCACGTGGCTCTTCATGGTGATGGCGCCGGTGTTGAATGTTCCTGCGGGCACAATCACCTTGCCGCCACCCTTTTTGGAGCAAGCTTCGATAGCCTTGTTGATAGCTTTCTGGTTCTTTTCAGCAGTAGCGTTGACACTTGCCCCATACTTGGTGATGGGGAATTCCTTAGCACTGAATTTTGGTTCGCGAATGCTCTGCTCGATACGCTTGTACTCCGTGTCGGACCAATAGTCGCCACGCACTGCGAGGGGCAGAAGCATTAGAAACACTAATAGATTTAAGACTTTCATATAAAAATATTACTGGTATTGCTGTCCGGCTGTGATCCGGACTGAGTTAAAAATAAAAAATTCGGTATAAATAAGGTAGGAAGCCTTGACTTTTCAAAGCTTCCTACAAATTTAATCAAAAACCTTTAATTAAAGGTCATATTGAGTGCAATATCGTAATAAAGTGCCCGATTTTAGCTTTTTTATGAAGATTGTCGGGTGTCGCGAATGCTATTTGTCGATACGGTTGTAATAGAATTGTTTTGTGTCCGTGTCATAGGCAACTTTATATTCATATTCAAGCCGCTGTTGTGAATCGTTATAGATGCGGATTTCAAGACGGTATCCATCAGTGAGCTGCTCCCCGCTATTAAGCCTATTCACTATGCCTTGCATCATTCCGTTGCCAAATGTCACGACATCAGCACGGCGGTAATGAATTTTCTTGGTGTCGGCATAATATTTGCCAAGTTTTTGGCGTGTTTCATAGTTGCCTTCCACCCATATTCTGTAAGTGTCGTGGTCATGGTCATCTATCCATGCGAAATCATCGTCCTTTCTCTTGCAAGAGCCGTGGTCTAAAGTGTATATGTTGCGGTCTCTGATTTTTTGCCATCCATCAGGGAGGTCAGATTCGTCGTTGCGGAAGTAATATGCCAATGCAAAAGTAGCTTTGTAATCAGCAGGATTCCGCTTAAATTCCGATTCCATTAAATTAACAAGTTCCCGGTATTCGTATGGAGCCAAGTCCATTCCTTCGGTACCTCCAAGTTGGTCATTCATATTGTCAACAATGGCATTGGCAGCCTCCCAGGTTAAATCACCATTGTCGATCAGTTCCCATATCGCGTAGGCGTCATAGACGATTTCCGGTTCATCGTCGCTGTCGCTGTCGCTGCTGCAAGCAGAGAATGAAAAGGAGAGTGTAATCAAGGATAAAAGTGACAAGAAATGCAAATAATAATTTTTCATGAATTAAAAAATTTGAATTAAAATAGATTTTCAATTTTCGCTAACGCCGCTCACCGCAAGCCACAGTTTTTTAGAGGCGGCTTTATAGCGTTTAATATTTCGGTCATCGTAGTCAGTAGCATGCATACTAAGTTTAGGGCAATCGATGATTATTTCAGTTCCGGCGGGAACTACTATCATGCCATTTTCCACTTTGGCAGAAGCTCTGCCGGCAGCGTTAAGCATTTCATAACCAAATCCACTGCTCCTTTCGTCATCATCTTCGGGTACAGCCAAGTCTATTCTAACCATTTTGCCTTCGTTTATTTGCGTGGCATGATGGCTGTTCCAAGGCTTTACTTTTATATCTTTAGTGGTCTTGACTTTTCCTCGCAGCGCGAGACTGGCTGAGCCTCCTGATGCTCCTACAAATGAAATTTTGATCGGTTCCAGAATTTCCATTTCTCCGTTAAGGTCGACATCAAGAGTCTTGCCGTCAAGTTTGCGAGCTTCCTGTTCGATGCGTGAAGACAGATTGTTGAGCTTTTGCTGGTTCTTTTCAGCCATAGTCTTCACGTCTTCCCAACTTTTGCCTTTCAAGCTGCCGGGAGAAGTGTTGTGCTGGCTGTTGTAGTCAGCCAATGCGCCGGGTAAACCGCCAAATGGAGATCCTGAGCATGAGGATAGAATGAATGCGCAGATGGCTGAAAACAGCAGCTTGTTAACCAAAGAATTTAATCTTGTCATGATTTTCAATTTAAGGGTTAATCGGTTATTTTACTGCCTTTTCGATCAATTTTGAATCTTGAAATAGATTTTCCATAAAAGTTGTTGAATCCAACGCGAGCAGTGCCGTCATCTTTGAAATCTTCGGCATACTGATATGTTTCAGGGATGACCACGTCGCCTTTCTCATTTATGTAGCCTTGTGTGATCTCCATGCGTTTTGTGTTGTTGTAGTAATCGACCAGTTGATTGTCTTTCTGGTCTTCATGCATAATTTTGGGCTGACCGTAGCCTGATGTGGAATATCGAGCCAACCCGTTGTGGAAATCTCCTACAAATGTGTATTTTCCGACAGGGGCAAGCTCCTTGCCGGTGCAATCGACAATCGCGTAATCCCAAAGTTTTTTGTAGCCGCCACGAATGTAGTGTCTTAGCACCGCTGTGCCGTCGGGCAGTTCCTGCTCAATCATGGTGTTTTCATATACGGGACTTAAAACCTTTCCATCAGTGACATTGATAAGCATGAGTTTTTTATCAAGATCTTCAATCCAGATGCTTTTATTCTCATTCAATCGGCTTACTAAAGATGTGTACGAAGGGGAAGGATAGGCATATTCCTTCAAGTCAGGGCTGATGAATATCAAGGAGTCAGATCCGGGAATACGACCGTAATGAAATCCGTGGTCAAGTTGGAATAATGAAGTAAAACGTCGGGAGACAGGCTCGTATTTTTCATTGATTAACAGATGTTGTCCATCCCTTGCCATGTCTTGCGGTAAATTGGCTATTGCGATTCCATCTCTGAATTCGTCGACATGAAGATAATCATCAGCAGAATATTTGTGACCGCATGACATGAGTAATGCTGCAAGTGCAATGACCGGCATTATCTTTTTCCTGATTGTGTACATAAGTGATTTGTTGACAATGAATTTAAGTAAAATGCAAATCTACGCATTTGCGCGCAAATTACCCCCCCCAATAGTTAAATGATGTTAATGGAATGTTTTGCGTTCACACAAGACGCAAAATGCCAGTCCGGATTGGCACCGATTGGCAAATGTCAAACTATCACAATATATAGAAACTGAAAGGGATTAATTTGGGGAAAATGTTATATTTGCAAAAAAAAAATCGAGTGTCATGGAAGAAGATAAGGATCATGTTTTGTCGACTGACCGAGTGAAGGCGTTGTTAAATGAATTGTGGGAACGTCATAATAATCGCAAGGAGGACAAGGAGAACAGCGCCAAGCCGGGTAGCAATATATTTGTCGTGGACCTTAAGCCGGACCCGAAGGAAGAACCCGATGACGACATTCACGAAGAAAACCTCCGTGAACTTTATCGCAAATTCTATGGCAGCAATCCGCCACGCCCATCACGTAAAAAATAACGTATATCCTATATCGCTTCTTCGAAGCTCATAGATAGGCAAGGCTAACAACCCCGTCCCGTACGTCTCGCCTGCGGCTCGGCGTACGGCTACCGACAGATGTTTCCTTACGGAAACACAGGCACTTACATTCGTATGCACACCGGAATCCCTCAACTCTCGGCTACATTGAAGAAGATTCTTTCAGAATCGTAACGACTCGATTCGCTTTCCGTACGTCTCGCCTGCGGCTCGGCGTACGGCTACCGACAGATGTTTCCTTGCGGAAACACAGGCACTTACATTCGTATGTGCACCGAAATCCCTCAATTATCGACTACATTGAAGATGATTCTTTCAGAATCGTAACGACTCGATTCGCTTTCCGTACGTCTCGCCTGCGGCTCGGCGTACGGCTACCGACAGATGTTTCCTTGCGGAAACACAGATACTTACGTTTGTATGCACACCGGAATCCCTCAACTCTCAATTCTCCATTCTCCATTCTCAATTCTCAACTCTCAATTCACGACTCACGACTCACGATTCTCTAGCGTTAGCTTGTTGTCGGGGTCGTGGCGGTCAGCCCATTGATTGTATATGTCGTAGACTTCGGCGGGGCGATTGTCGTACCATCCGTAGCCGGTGCGGCGCTCGAATCCTATTTCATCGAGGCTGCGGCGAGGGATTCCGTCGCGGTCGCAGAAGAATGGCAGGCACTCTTCGAGGTCGTAATAACGAGCCCATAGCGGGGCAGCCTGGGGATCCTGCACCAGGCGAGCGTCGTAGGCTTTTCCGTCTTTGTCGCGTGGTCGGTCATATCGCATACCGGTTATCTTGTTGCGGTCGAGCCATTTCATGCCGCCATGCACGGCTTTTTTCACCCGGTCATCAGGATTGGGGAGCGACATGAGGAATTTTAGCAGGTTGGCGCTTTCGAGCGATGTGTAGCTCGGCAGTTCGTAGGCTCTCGCTTTTGCGGGGGCGTATGTGTCGCGGTCATGCTGCTGGCACCACACGGTGGGCTCGCCGTCAACCTTGATTTGTGTGGCGAGGATTATTTCAACAGCTTTGTCGACTGATTTCTGTAGTTTTTCCATCATCTCCTCATCGACGATGTCGGAGTAGGGGGCTTGTGCAGAAATGATGTCCTGAAACAGCGAAAGGGTGTTGTACATGGCATCGTCATTGTAGGTGATGTGTATCTGGTAGCCTTTGGGATCGGGCCAGAATTGTGGCCAGCCGCCATTGTCATATTGTCCGCTGAGCAGAAAGTCCAGTCCAGCCATTATCGCCCGTCGGTAACGAGGATCGGGGTTGGCGTGGTTGAGCTGTGCCAGGAAACGCATCTCCATTGTCGTGGCGAAATTGTCGATGGTAGAGTCGTCGGTGCGTGATTTTTCGCTTAAAACTTTTGACACTTCCTTTTGGGTCATGGGCGACACGAGGTCGGTGTTTTTAGGCCACCCTCCGGTGCATCGCTGATATATCAGGATTCTTGCGCCCACTTGCCGGGCGATGTCGGTTTTGAAAAATTCAGGATCGGTGGTTTTGAAATATTTGTGTCGAGGTTTCGCCTGCAATGTTATAGCCGACAGCATTATGGCTGCTGATGAAAGTAATGTGATCAGTGTGGTTGATTTCATGGTGAACTCTTAAAATGAGAAAAGGAAACGCTTCAGTGCGTTTCCTTTTTTAGAGGTCCCTAGCAGATTCGAACTGCTGTAAACGGTTTTGCAGACCGGTGCCTAACCACTCGGCCAAGGAACCTTGTTGGTGGTTTTACGGCTGCAAAGTTACAATCAATTTTTTAATTATGCAACACCTTTTTGAAATTTTGCATTAAAAAACTTACTTTTTATTGCTAAGTCGTTCATCCATAGCTGCTGCAGCGCGGCGTCCGTCGCCCATAGCGAGGATTACAGTGGCTCCGCCTCTCACAATGTCGCCTCCGGCATAGATGTCGCTCACTGATGATTGCAATGTCTCCTCGTTGACAACGATGGTGCCGCGGCGGGATATTTCGAGCTCTTTTATCGCTTCGGGGATGAGCGGGTTGGGTGATACGCCCACACTCACGATGACAAGATCGACAGGCACATCGATTATAGCGCCTTCGACAGCCACCGGCGAGCGTCGTCCCGATTCGTCGGGCTCACCAAGCTCCATTTTCTGAAGTCGCATCATGTTGACGCGTCCCTTTTCATCGGCGGTGTACTCGATGGGGTTGTGAAGCGTCATGAACTCGACGCCTTCCTGCTTGGCGTGCTTTATTTCTTCGACACGTGCAGGCATCTCAGCCTCGCTGCGGCGATATATGATCATTGCTTTTTCGGCACCCATGCGTCGGGCGGTGCGCACTGCGTCCATCGCCGTGTTGCCGCCGCCTATCACGGCTACGTTTCTGCCTTTCAGCACGGGCGTGTCATATCCCGGGCGTCCGGCGCCCATGAGGTTGATGCGGGTGAGATATTCGTTGCATGACATTACGCCGATGTAGTTTTCGCCGGGTATGCCCATGAAGCGTGGAAGTCCGGCTCCTGACGCCACAAAGATCCCTTTGAAGCCCATGCCGTGAAGGTCGTCGTAGCTTAAGGTCTTTCCTATGATGCAGTCCTTGACAAATCTCACTCCGAGAGCGGCAAGGGCGTTGATCTCTTCGTCGACCACCGAATTGGGCAAGCGGAATTCAGGAATGCCGTATTTGAGCACGCCTCCGATTTCGTGGAGCGCTTCGAACACAGTCACCTCATAGCCGCGGTTTGCCATGTCGCCGGCGAAAGAGAGTCCTGCGGGGCCTGATCCCACGACCGCTATCTGAATGCCGTTGGACTCGGCGGGAACTGAAACCGGAGTTTCATGGGCGAGACGGGCAAAATCGGCGGCAAAGCGTTCGAGATAGCCTATCGCAACCGGCTCTTTCTTCATTTTGTGGTATATGCATCGTGATTCGCACTGCTTTTCCTGCGGGCACACTCTTCCGCACACAGCGGGGAGGGCGCTTGTCTTTTTGAGTACTGCTGCGGCAGTGGCAAACTCGCCGCGTTGTATATTCTTGATGAATCCCGGAATGTCGATGCTCACTGGGCATCCGTTCACGCACTGCGGGTCGGGGCAGTCCATGCAACGGCTTGCTTCGACCACGGCTGCTTCAGCCGACAGCCCTTGGTTGACCTCCTCATTGCAGGTCACTCGGTAGTCAGGGTCGAGTTCCGGCATCTTCACGCGTGGAATAGCGGCACGCTCTTTTGTCGGCATGGCATTTCTCAGTTCTTCACGCCAAGCGGCGTTGCGGGAGGATTCGTTAATGTTATTGATACTCATGGCTATATTAATTATAGGAGCGTAAACGCATCATCATTTCATCAAAGTCTACTTGGTGGGCGTCAAATTCCGGCCCGTCGATGCACACGAATTTGGTTTTTCCGTCGACAGTCACGCGGCAGGCTCCACACATTCCCGTGCCGTCGACCATAATGGTGTTGAGGGAGCACATTGTGGGGATATCGTATTTCTTGGTCAGGAGAGCCACGAATTTCATCATTATAGCGGGTCCGATGGTCACCACCTGGTCTACTTTCTCGCGGTTGATCACGCTTTCCACGCCGTTGGTTACAAGACCTTTGTTGCCGTATGATCCATCGTCGGTCATGATTATCAGTTCATCGGAATACTCCGCCACCTGCTTTTCAAGAATGATAAGGTCTTTTGTGCGTGCGGCAAGGACCGACACCACTTTGTTGCCCGCCATCTTGAGCGCTTTTATAATGGGTAGCAGGGGAGCTACACCCACGCCACCGCCGCAGCACACCACGGTTCCCACTTTTTCGATGTGTGTGGCTTTTCCGAGCGGTCCCACGACGTCGGTGAGGTATTGACCCACGTTGAGGGCGCATATTTTAGCCGAAGACTCGCCTACATTTTGCACCACCAGGGTTATTGTGCCTCGGTCAGTGTCGGCATCGGCTATTGTGAGGGGTATTCTTTCGCCATGTTCACACGCTCTCACGATCACGAAGTGACCGGGCTTGCGCGACATGGCTATCGATGGAGCTTCAACCACAAGCTTCACCACCTTTTCTGAAAAATGTTCCTTCTCAAGAATCTTGTTCATGAAGTCAAAAGATAATTATGTGATGATTTATTATGCATGGCAAAGGTAAACAAAATAATTTGGACAAAGAATATAAAAGAAAGGCAAGATGCCCTGTTTTTAGCAAAATGGATGAAAATTTAAACGAAAAAGTACAAAACCGATAGTTGTGACTGCTGTTTGCCTATGTGGCGATATGATTGCAGGAATGATTTTGACAAGAAATTTTGACGAGGCTCTCATATCACGGAAATATTTTGTAAATTTGCACCAATAAAGTAATTAAGACAGCTATGCTTGAAAAAATAGAAAATCTAAAGGCGGAAATAGAAAATCTTTCAGCCACTTCATCTGAGGAGGTTGAGGCTCTTCGCATAAAATATCTTAGTAAAAAAGGTGAGATCTCGGCGTTGATGAACGATTTCCGTTCGCTCCCCGGAGAAGAAAAGCGCGCTCTTGGTGCTCCGTTGAACCAATTGAAGGATTTTGCTACCGAAAAGATCGCCGCATTGCGTGAAGCTCTTGAAAACAAGGAGGTGGATGCGGCAGAGTTCGACATGACGCGTTCGGCATCTCCGGTTAAGCTCGGCACACGCCATCCGCTGTCGGTTGTGCGCAATGAGATTGTATCGATTTTCTCTCGTCTTGGTTTTTCTATAGCTGAGGGTCCGGAGATCGAAGATGACTGGCACGTGTTCTCGTCGCTCAACTTCGCTCCCGATCATCCTGCCCGCGATATGCAGGACACTT
The DNA here is from genome assembly GCA_910589555.1 of uncultured Muribaculum sp. Lineage (GTDB taxonomy): Bacteria > Bacteroidota > Bacteroidia > Bacteroidales > Muribaculaceae > Muribaculum. Next base: position 2,706 of record CAJUTE010000053.1, on the reverse strand, counting down.
TCTTCATACAGCGTAATCCCGATGTGCTTCTTCGCACCCACACTTCAAGTGTGCAGTCGCGTGTGATGGAGAATACCCAGCCCCCCATCCGCATCATCTGCCCGGGACGTGTGTATCGCAACGAAGCGATTTCGGCACGCGCCCACTGCTTCTTCCATCAGGTTGAGGCGCTCTATGTGGATGAGAATGTGTCATTTGCCGATCTTAAGCAGACGTTGCTTTACTTCGCCCGCGAAATGTTTGGCCCCGACACCAAAATCCGTCTTCGTCCCAGCTATTTCCCCTTCACCGAACCCTCAGCCGAAATGGACATCTCCTGCAACCTGTGTGGTGGAAAGGGATGCTCGTTCTGCAAGCACACCGGATGGGTCGAAATCCTCGGTTGCGGAATGGTGGATCCCAACGTGCTTGACGCCTGTGGCATAGACTCCAAGAAATATTCTGGATTCGCATTGGGCATGGGCGTGGAGCGTATCACCAACTTGAAGTATCAGGTGAAGGATTTGAGAATGTTCTCGGAAAATGACACCCGCTTCCTTCGTGAATTCACGGCAGCGCATTAAACATATCGGCTGATGACCGTCAAGCAACGCTATGCCGAGGTTATAAAGTGGTTTCAGGCATCGATGCCTGTGGCTGAAACGGAGTTGCATTATGACACTCCGTTTCACTTGCTGCTTGCCGTAATCCTGTCGGCTCAGTGCACCGATAAACGCATCAACATGGTCACTCCGGCACTGTTTGCCGCCTATCCTACACCCGAATCACTCGCGGCGGCATCGCCGGAAGAGGTGTATGAGTATATAAAGTCGGTGAGCTACCCGAATAACAAGACCCGTTCGCTGATAGGGGCGGCTAAGGTGCTTGTCGAAGAGTTTGGCGGTGAGATGCCTTCTGACATTGACAACCTCATGAAGCTCCCCGGAGTCGGCAGAAAAACGGCTAATGTGATGCTTTCGGTGGTGTGGAATAAGGCTGCTATGGCAGTCGACACCCATGTGTTCAGGGTGAGCGAGCGCATAGGGCTAACCACCAACAGCAAGAATCCGTTGCAGACCGAGAAGGCGCTGTGTGCCAACATTCCTGAGGATATTATTCCGGTGGCGCATCATTGGCTCATACTTCATGGGCGATATGTGTGCAAGGCACGCCGTCCTGATTGCTTGAATTGCGGGTTGACAGGGGTGTGCCGTTATTTTCAAAGAGAAAACAAGTAGAATGGCGATGGACGCTGAAGCTACATTTTTATTTATCATCGAGCTTATCGGAACCGTGGCGTGTGCCATAAGCGGTATCCGCATGGCTGCGGCAAAACATTTTGACTGGTTTGGCGCCTATACGGTGGGATTGATGACTGCCATAGGCGGCGGCACGGTAAGGGATGTGCTTCTTGACATACCGGTGTTCTGGATGCAGACATGGTGGTATCTTGCCGTGACCGGGTTGTCGCTCATAGTGGTGATCCTTTTCCGCAGTGTCCTTGTCAAGACGCGCATACTGTTTATATTCGACACCATCGGGCTTGCCCTGTTTGTGGTGATCGGAATCCAGAAAACCCTTGCCATCGACTATCCCTTTTGGGTTGCGGTGGTAATGGGTATCACCACCGGTGCTATAGGCGGCGTCATTCGCGACATCCTTCTTAACAATGAGCCGCTGCTGTTCCAGAAAGACATATATGCCACCGCCTGCCTTGCGGGAGGTGTGGTTTATTGGCTGCTTCATGCCGTAGATGCTTCCCCCATGGTTCAGGGACTTGCGTGTGCCGTCACTGTGATTGTCATCCGCATCCTTGCCGTGAAATATGGCTGGTCATTGCCGGTGCTTGTTAACGATATAAAGACAGAAGAGAATGAGTAATTTGATGGACAATCTTAAGTCTCGCCAATCCCTGTGGCAGTTTGTGAAATATGCCTGTGTGGGAGTCATCAACACATTGGTCACTTTGTGTGTGATTTATGTGTGTAAGTCGCTGCTTGGCATCAATCCGCTGGTGTCCAATGCCATCGGTTATGTGTGTGGCGTGATTAACTCGTTTCTGTGGAACAAGAATTGGGTGTTCAAGACCTCGGGGCGGTATGCTGCCGAGGCTGTGAAATTCCTTGCCGGATTCTTCATCTGCTATGGCATCCAGTTGCTCACTGTATGGTTGTTGAGCTACAAGACCGATCTAAAGCACTTTGAGCTTGACATATTCGTATTCACCCTTTCAGGATACGGCATCGCCACTCTCATAGGCAACGTGGTCTACACCCTCACCAACTACATCTACAACAAAATCATCACCTTCCGGAAATAGCATCTCCGCGCCGTTTCCACCACCTTATACGCCATGACTGCCATTCTGGTAAGAACTCTCGTAAAGGAGCAAGAACAATGCAATTATGAAATATCTGAATCCGGAGGATTAATCAATAGGTAGCCTTAAGGAAACACAGATACTCGCATTTTGTGTACATCGAAGCCCCGCCTTTCAAGCATGTTTTGCCGTCCGTAGGACGGTGAGAGATTAGCCCGGCATGTAGTGCCAGCGGAATGCCGGGTAAATTGGTCGATAATTAAAATTAAGCTCTGTAAGAGCGATAAAATTGTATCGTTCCTACGGAACTCCATATATTGGGGATACTATCTGTGACCCGGCATTACGCTGGCGCTACATGCCGGGAAATCTAGGACTCGCGCAAGGGGTTGAGTGTTAAAATTCGT
>CAJUTE010000052.1 GCA_910589555.1 uncultured Muribaculum sp. | reverse complement strand
CATATCTTCATTTTTGCAAAAGTCTCAAATGAAAATCTTAAGTTAATAGCATTGGACTCACATCATGGGCTACGGTTATTAAGCCACTATTGGCGGCTTTTTTCATTTGTCGTTCCGACAAATGGATGTGATGGCAGTATCGTTTTTCAAGATAGACATGATTGCCATGTGCGGCGTGATTATTGGATTTCGACAGGAGAACTGATGAGGTGAGTGGATGCCGCATTCGCAGAAAGCGAATGCGAAAATTGCCGCCAATAGCGGCAACATAATTGTAGACTAAGGCGTGAGCCTTAGGTAATTGTCGGCACCTCTCTATACAAGCCGCATTGCGGCGGCATATACGAGGATGTACCAAATCGGGTTAAATATACAGGGCGGTGCCGATTTTGGCACCGCCCTGTATGATGGTTATATTTTACGCCGGGGAAATGACAGCTGTCATTAAGCCCAATCGCTTATCAGTGGCATCCGCCGCAGCCGTCACCACAGCCCTCGCCGCAGTTTCCGTCGCCGCAGCCTTCGTGGTTGCATCCGCATCCACAACCGCTTGCCGGCTGTATTTCCTCGGGAGTAGCATCACGAACCACTCCGATTGTGCCTTCAAAACGCACCTCTTTTCCTGCAAGCGGATGGTTGAAGTCCATGACCACTTCCTTGTCAGTCACTTCAAGCACCTTGCCGGGGATGCGGTAACCGTCCTGAGTCATCATGGGAATGACAGCGCCTACTTTCACGTGCTCGTTGTCAAACTTACCGTCGATTTCAAAAATCTCTTTCTCAAGATGAGCCACCTGCTCGGGATCATATTCTCCGAAAGCTTCCTTGGCAGAAACCTTTACGTCAAATTTATCGCCGGTAGCCAATCCCTCGATAGCTTTCTCCAAGGGGACGATGACGCCGCGGGTCACTCCGAAAATGATTTTTTCAGGATCTTCAGCAGCTACCTGATGCACCAACTTATCCCCTTCAGGATTCACTTCATAGAGGTCATATACCATCTCGACATATTTGCCGGGTTCTATTTTTTCCATAATTATATAATTTAGTTTACTTATACTTGAATATAAACAAAAATCGCGCCAAAAAAGATGTTACAGATTCGTGCCAAAAGCGTTCAACAGCGCCGAGCTTATCGACATATATATGACCATGCCTATAATGTCGTTGGTAATCGAAATAAACGGCCCTGTGGCGAGCGCGGGGTCAATCTTGAATCTCTCTAAGGTGAGCGGCACAAAGGTACCGAAAATCGATGCGAAAACCACTACGGCAAACAGTGACAGCGACACCGCAATGGTAGTGACCTGTGTGGGTCCCAGAGAGAATATATTGTAGACGAGCACAAGCAACGATATGATGCAGGCGTTGAGCAAGCCCACGCCGCACTCCTTGAATATCTGCTTGGCGGCGCTTTTCACGTCAAGCGAGCCGTTGGCAAGCCCCTGCACGATGATAGCTGATGACTGGATGCCCACATTTCCTCCGGTGCCTCCGATAAGGGGGATGAACAAAGCCATTGCGGGATTCATCGCAATCCCCGATTCAAAATGCCCGAGGATAAGGGAGTTTCCGATACCGCCCAACATGCCGATCAACAACCAGGGCAGACGAGCCTTTGCCTGATAGAACACCGTGTCATTACTCTCCACATCGGCGGAAAGACCTGATGCCAACTGATAGTCACGCTCACGCTGTTCACGAGCCTCGTCCATTACGTCGTCGACCGTGATTTGCCCCACGAGCCTGCCTATGGAATCTATTACCGGCATTGCCACAAGGTCATACTTCTCAAAGTCGAGGGTAAGATCATCGATAGGCGTGTCGGTTTTCACCGCCACGGGATCGGTCTCCATGACGTGCTTTATTTTAGACACCGACGGGTGGGTGATCATTTTTTTCAGTGGAAACACGCCTTTCAGCTTATAGTCATTGTCGACCACATAGACATTGTAGATATCGTCGAGATCCTCGGCCTGCTTACGCATCTCCTGCACGCATTGGGGCATACTCCAGTTCTCGTTCACCACAATCATCTCGGTGCCCATCAATCCGCCGGCGGTATCCTCGTCATACTTCAACAAGTCGATAATGTCGCCCGCCTGCTCCATATTGTCGATATGCGACAGAATCTCATCGCGGTCCTCCTCATCGAGTTCCTGGATTATGTCGACGGCATCGTCGGTGTCAAGGTGATCAATGACCTGCTTGGCGATATCCTCGCTCGACATCGCGCTAAGCAACTTATGGCGGTCATCCTCGTCAAGCTCCATAAGCACGTCGGCGGCTTTCTCTCCGTCGAGCTGCCTGAACAGGAATTCCGCCTCATCAAGATCAAGATCCTGATATAGCTCGGCAATATCGGCAGGATGGAGCTTGGCAAGCTCGGTCCTTGCCAATGTCTCATCGTGACACTCGATTATGTCACGGATCTGATCCAGATATTCAGGGGTAAATTCTTTCATTTATTCAGTCGCTGCTGAGGCGCCGCGCATGGCGGCAATCTTGTTGGTTAGAGATATGAAGTCGGCGACACTCAATTGCTCGGGGCGCTCCTTCCACACCGCATCGTCATCAAGTTCAATGCCGGCAGGAAGAATGCCGCGCAGGGAGTTGCGCAATGTCTTGCGGCGCTGTCCGAACGACGTCTTGACGATAAGTTTGAACAGGCGTTCGTCACATCCGAGATCGGTGACACCATTGCGGGTGCAGCGTATCACTCCCGACTTCACCTTCGGCGGCGGGTTGAACACATTCTCGTCCACCGTAAACAGATATTCCACGTCATACCATGCCTGAAGCAGCACGCTCAAGATGCCGTAGACCTTCGATCCGGGTCCGGCAGCGAGGCGCTCAGCCACCTCACGCTGCAACATGCCCGAACAGCAAGGGATGGAATCGCGATACTCAAGGACTTTGAAAAATATCTGCGATGATATATTGTAAGGGTAATTACCTATCACACAGAACTTATCGGCACCCATCACCGAGGCAAGATCCATTTTAAGAAAATCGCCCTCTATGATACGGCCGTCAAGCTCGGGAAAATTCACTTTAAGGTAGTCCACGCTTTCATCATCGATTTCCACCACCTTGACATCGTGGCCGCCATCAATCAGGAACCGGGTGAGCACCCCCATGCCGGGGCCTATCTCAAGCACCGGCACCCCTTTGTAGGCATCAAGAGTCGACGCTATGCGTGACGCAACCGATAAATCGGTCAGAAAATGCTGACCTAACGCTTTCTTTGGTTTGACTTTCTGCATCACTTTTCTTTTAGTGATTAATAAAGTACAAACTTAGCCAGAATTTTTGAAAAATCCCTCACTCAAGAGCCTAAAAATGCAATTACAGGCTGAGCGACACACCTACATTGACACAACGCGGCAGAGCGGGTCCGTAGATGTAGCCGGAGTCGCGTGTGGGTCCGAGGTCGAAATCATTCTGATAGGAATTGAATATATTCTTAACTCCTGCCGATACATCGAGGTTCACTCGGTTGAACAAGCGGAAAGTGTAGGAGAGCTTGACCGACGCATCGAAAAATGACTGAGTGCGCACGGCGAGATCCACATCAGTGCCCGAGCCGGCAAGGTGCTGCACAAGCATGGGTCCTGTAGCGGTACCGGTGAATGACGCGCGGAGAGAGTGGACTATCTCCCAGTTGGCATTGAAATAGCCATACACATCGGGGGTGCGGAACATCTTCTTTTCAGCCGGCACATCAGGGTTGTCGCTCCATGCCTCGGGCTTCTTGTAACGGCTGCGCTGGACGGTCACACCACCCTGCACGTCGAAATGGCTTGAGAAGAAAGCCTTCGCCTCGATGTTAAAGCCCATGACACGCGCTCCTGAACCGTTGTAACGCTCAAGCACGGCATTGCCATTCTCGTCAAGCCCGTCAAGCTGACGCAATGCAAACACATCGCGCAGATCGGTGAAAAAGCCTTCCACAAGAAGATTGGTCTGCACGTTGCCGAAACGGTGATAAAGGTCGGCTGAAAGGCTTACGCTCTGCGAGCTCTCTTGCTTAAGCCCGGGAGCAAGGACAGTCACCACGCGCTCGCCACCCACGATAGCCACATGGAAATCCTCGTCGTAGGCTTGCGGCGAACGGAATCCTGTGGAGTAAGACGCACGGAAATTGAAGTCGCTCGACGGATTGTAACGCACATTCACGCGTGGCGACACGATAGCATCATGAATCAACGAGTGCTTGTCGACGCGGGCGCCCACAAGGAATCCCCATTTCTCATTGCGCCACTCATTTTGCAGATAGCCGCTGTAGATGTTCACCGTCTGGAGGATGTCGTGGTCATATCCCACGGTCACGTCATGAAGACGGTTGTAGGAATATTCGACTCCGGCTACAAGCTCGGCAGGCATGAACAAAAATCGATCCATCGGGTGTGTCCACTGGCTTCCTGCCGTCACCACTATGTCAGATGTTCTGCCATAAGCGTCGGGGTCCATGTCGGAGCCGTAGTAGCTCTGACGTTTGGTGTCCTGTGTGGCGGCGAATATCGACAGATGGTCGCGGCGGTCACGCAGCCACACATCCATAGTCGCTTCGCCGGCATGGATGTTGTGGTCCACTTGCTCGGCGATCATGGCAAGGTGGGCGGGTTGGTCGAGCTGATCACCGCCACGGCGGTATTCGTGGGTGTTATGATATTCGAGAGTGAGTTTTGAGTTGTCGCTTGTGCGGAAGAAACCACGGGCGCCGAGAGTTTGCGTTTTAAGCTGCGCGACTTCGGTGAATCCGTCATCATTGTGGTCATATCCGTCGCGGTAACGGCTCTGCCCGTAGATAAACACTCCGGCTTTATTGTTGTCAGTGACCACCGACGCATTGAGAGTGGTGTTGTTGTCCAACGCTCCCGACGGACCGATGCTCGTCAACGTGTGCGACACCTGCGCCGAGTTGGTCAGAGGATCCTTGGTTATGATATTTATGGTTCCACCCACAGCCGACGATCCGAACAGCGCCGAGCCGCCGCCACGCATCACCTCCACGCGGTCGATCATGTTGGCGGGAATCTGCTCAAGCCCATACACTCCTGTGAGCGCCGAGAACACCGGGCGGGAATTCATCAATATCTGGGAATAGTGTCCGTCAAGCCCGTTTATCCTCACCTGGGTGAAGCCGCAGTTCTGACAGTCGTTTTCCACTCTCACTCCCGGCTGGAAGTCAAGTCCGTCGGCGAGCGAACAGGCTCCTACGTTGAGGAAAGTCTTTCCCGACAGCACATTCACCAGCGAGGGGCTCTCACGGCGGCGTGTCTCGGTTTTGGACGATGTGACCACCACCTGATCGAGCATGAAAGCATCAGGCGCTATTTCAAAGTTCAGTTCAACGGTCTGTTTCGATCTCACGTCCACGCTCTTCTTTTGTGTAGCATATCCCATGAATGCCACTTCAAGAGTGTAGCTGCCGGGCTTTAGATCACGGAACACGTAATGACCTGACGCATCGGTCATTGCCGCCAGATTGGAATTTAATATTTTCACCACGCACCCGGGGATATGATCACCGGTGTCGGCATCCACAACATGACCTACGATATTAGCATCCGAGACACTTGATGACTGGGCGCTTGCAGAGATTGCGACCAAGACCATGGCGACAATCAGTGTAAGTGTTTTCTGAATCATTTCTAAAATTTAAGCTATTGCACGTTTTTTCGGCGCAAAGTTACAACTTTTCATCAACACGCCCAATACCCAATGTTGAGTAGAAATGAGCAACTCCCCCGGAAATGAATGCACAACCATATACATAAAACCGTTTATCCCGGAGAGCTGCATCAACAGCCTTCCGGGATAAACAGTGCGAGCCAATCGCGGCTCTTAATCTAATCTAACCAAAATTTTTTATCTCTTTGCAACTGCTTCAAGACGCACAGCCATAGGGCACATATATTCCGAGCCGGAATAGCTTTCGCCTTTCAACACACATTTTACTTCGCCGGGAGTCAGCTCCACGGTTCCTGCCTTAACACTCTTGGTGCCTTGGCGTTCCGTGAATCCGTCATAGTTGACACGCAACGGCTTGCCATCGATTTCGACCACTACCGTACCTTTGTCGTCAGGCTTGACTGTGTTGTAGTCGACATACACATCGTACTTAGCCGGAGCGTTGAGTCGGGCTAACCATGTCATTGTCTGGTCGTTACTCTTCCAGTTTTTCACATAGTTGCGGTTCACCTTTCCGTCGCCGTAGCCAAGCCCTTTGCCCGAAAGCTCGGCATCAAACACGAGCAAACGGTTAGAACGCTGATGGTCAAGGAGTCGCACGGTTGAGTTGGCGACACGCTTATCCACCACAATGGCAAGCAGCGAATTTTTATCGTCCAACGGTTTCGCAGGAATATCGATCACATAGTCATCATCGTTCAATCGGCTGAATTTCACCGGAATAGATTTATCAGCAACCCAGTGAGCCGATTTTATGCCCGAGCGTAAGCCGCCCAAAACAAGCTTTCCGCCCTCAGGCCAGTCAAAAACATGGGCATAGAGGGTATCGGATTTCCACGTGGTGACTCCCCACTGTTGTATGGGTAGGTCGGTGCGTTCTGTGCCATAGATGCCCTCTCCGTTCACCTTTAGCCATTCGCCCACTCCACGGAATATCTCCACATCCTTTTCATCCCATTTTCCGTTGCCCATGGGACCCACGTTCATCAGGATGTTGCCTCCTTTCGATGCGGCGCTCGCCACGAGCTGCACAAAGTGCTTGGGCGACTTACGCACGGTGTCGACCACGCTGTAGCCGTAGGACTCATTGGTGGTGGGTATCGATTCCCAATATCCGTCGGTGTTGGGGAAATATGCGGCACGGTCACCTGTGTTCTTGTAGTCACCGAGGTTGCCCGACGCGAATCGCGCGAGTCTGCCGTTGACCACAATCTTTTTATCCTTGTCAGCCTCTCGTATCGCCTCAAGAATGCGCACGTTGAGATAGAGCGGAAGCTTTGACGGGGTGTCAAACCACAATATATCGGGGTCATATAGCTTTATGAGCTCCTTAATCTGCGGGATTGACTTCTCGGCAACATATTTTTCGGCATTTGGCAGGAATCCTTTCTTTTCGCCGAGCCACCAGTTGGCGCCACCGAGCAGCTTGTCACCGCCGGGATTGTCATAGTCCCAGTCGTTTCCGGGCGCGTCGGGGTGCTCCCAGTCAAAGGCATGGGAATAGTAGAAGCCGAACTTCACACCGTTGCGGCGTGCCGCTTCTCTCAACTGCTTCATCAGATCCTCACCTTTATAAGCAGTCATGCGTATGTCGTAAGGATATGCGTCGGACGGGAACATGGCAAATCCGTCATGGTGCTTTGCCGTTATGATGAAATATTTCATTCCGGCATCCTTCACGTGGCGCATCCACTCATCGGCATCAAACTCCGAGGGGTTGAATGTAGCCACAAGCTCTTTCTTATATTGTTCTACCGGGATAGTGCCTTTTCTCATGAGATGCTCGGTGTATCCTCCCAGTTCCTTCCCTTTCCACACTCCGGCAGGCACTGAGTAGACACCCCAATGAATGAAGCAGCCGAATTTGGCGTCATTATACCATGACATTCTCTCGTCATAGTTTCTGCGCGCCTCGCTCCACCATCCGTCGAGGGCGCCTTGCAACGCCTCGCGGTCCTGAGGAAGCTGCAAATTGTCGGGGATATCAAAACCCTGTTCATCTCCGCTGTGCTGCGCGGATGCCGAAAAAGAGGTTAACGACATCGCGGCACACAGCAACCATATAAAACCATTTCTCATTGCAATCATCAGTTGTTATTGTTTTCCAATCACAAATTAATGATGAAAATGCCGAATTTACGCTAAATATTATCCCCAATGCTATAAAAAATGCGCCTACACGAATAAAAGAGGCTTGACTCCGGGGCTAACCTCCCGAAATCAAGCCTTGATATATTGCGATTTTACAATCAGGACTGTCAGAATATTATCTGCAGGCGAGCTTGAATGGCGTTCACGTGACGGTCGCTCTGCACGGCGCTGTTGCGGACATCGGTGTAAGAGTAACGCAAACGGGCGAGCATATACTTATTGATGTAGTAGTTGAATGTCACCGAGTAGTCGTTGGAGATTCCTCCGAACACCTCAGCCTTGCGGCAATTGGCATCGGTATAGTTGTAGCCGAGAATCATTTCCAGTGAACCGGGCTTCGGAGTGGCAAGTCCGGCATCGCCATGCGAGTATCCGTAAGAGTCGCCGATGATCAATCCTCTCAGCAATCCATATACGCCATGAGCAGTGTAGTTTTTGAAGTCATGCTTGCGGTTGACATTCATATAGTAGTATTGACCTTCGAGAGCGATGCGATCCTTGGCGAGCACCAGTTCCGGCGACAGCTTGAACACGCCGCGCGCCTGCTGCACATCGGCTCCGAGCAGATTCACCTTGCACACTCTTGTGGGAAATCCCGAGGTGAAGTCAAAATATCCGGGCGAGGCAACCTCTTCGCCATCCTCATTCTCGATGCTCTTGTGCATGGCGCTCTGGTACCACAGCGAGAGTCCCACCTGAGCCACCAAGCCTTCATTGTGGAACGGACGGTAGACCATGCGGTTCAACGCGCCCACGCTCACTTTAGCCTGCTCGTTCGCCGGGGAGGTCATCGATGTTCCGGCGACAATGCCGCTCACGCCTACGAAGAATTTATCCTTGTCATACACATACATCACACCTATGTTTCTACCGGTAGCGTTGAAGAAATTATCGGAAATAGGCGCTTCCATAGCCGGCTTCATTGAACTTGAAGTCGCGGCGTTAAGACCGAACTGATGCACGAAATATCCCGCACGGATGAGATTGTGCTCGTTGAAGTTGTACTGCATATACACATCCTTCATGCTGATTTTTCCGAAACCGAATCCCACATCGATCTTCGCAGCCCATTTTCCATAGTTCACTTTAGCGCCAAGACGTATGTCGGGCAACGCGGCTCCATCGGCAAAACCGTCGCCATCCGGAGCATATATCGCTCCGTCCATCAACACACGACCCGTGGGTTTAATCTCCAACTTTGGCTCATCGTCACCGGCATAAGCATTGAATCCGGCGCCTAACATTGCAATAGCGGATATTGCAGCAATAGTGAATCGTTTCATAGTGTATGATATTTGTTAAAATTTTAAGAATCTACAGAATTATGCCGTCAGTCTTTCAACCGTTGGCTGTTATGTATCTTTAACATTATGCGTGTCGGTTTGTTTAATATTTTTTCATGTTTAATAACATATTTATTTTCCAGTCATATTGCTGAACCAAAGGTTTTAAGAGATGTTTAAGTTTATAAATTCTTAACCATTTACTCGATTATCATCATGAAAAGTATCATCTCATCCCTATTCGCCATTCTCCTGCTGGGAATCCCGATGTCGGCATACGCTCAATCTCAGCGCAGCCAAGAGTTTAAGGACAAATATCAATTGAAGGAAGCTGTGGTGCTGAGCCGTCACAACATACGCTCCCCGCTTTCCGACAGCAAGAGCGATCTTGGCAGAATGACGCCGCATCAATGGCACAAATGGAGCGCGGGCAAGAGCGAATTGACCTCTCGCGGAGGTGCCCTCGAAACCATGATGGGGCAATATTTCCGCAAGTGGGCGGTGGATGCAGGAATGTTTCCTGAAAACTATGTCCCCACAGCCGACGACCTCAACGTGATCGCCAATTCGATGCAGCGCTGCATCGCCACAGCACAATATTTCACTTCCGGATTCATGCCTGTGGGAGGCGTCACGGTCAACCACCGCTACACCCCGAGCAAGATGGATCCGCTTTTCAATCCGCAGCTCACCAAAGTGAGCCCCGAATTTGTAGCCGAAGCCATGAAACAGATCAATGCCATGGGTGGCAAAAAGGGCATCGTGGGCATCAATGAGGCTATCGCGCCTGACTACGCGCTCATCACCGAAGTGATGGATGTGAAGGATTCGCCGATGAGCAAGGAGAACGATCCCAAGCTAAAGGCATTTGACAATTACAACACCGAAATTGTGCTTGAAAAGTGGGCGGAACCGTCGATGAAGGGTGGTTCGGCATTGAAAGAACTCAACTCGGCGAGCGATGCGTTTATCCTGCAATATTACGAGGAACCCGACACTGTGAAAGCCGGATTCGGACACAAACTCAACCGCGACCAGTGGAGCCGCATAGCTCACATCAAGGACACTTATCAGGATGTGCTGTTCACGGCGCCGATAGTTGCCGTAAACGTGGCGAAACCGCTGGTTCAATATATGTATGACGAGCTTCGTTCGCCCGACCGCAAGTTCACATTCCTCGTGGGACATGACAGCAACCTGTCAAGCGTGGCAACAGCCTTGGGCGTTGAGGAATATGAGGTGCCCAATGCCATCGAAAAGAAGACCCCGATCGGATCCAAGCTGGTGATTGAAAAGTTTGTTGGTCCCGACGGAGAGGAGTATGCCGACCTTAACCTCGTGTACCAGTCCATCGACCAGCTTCGCAACATGGAGCTTCTCGACCTCGACAATCCTCCCATGATTTACCCGCTGTCGCTCAAAGGGCTCACCAAGAATGCCGACGGTCTCTACAAGATGAAAGATGTAGCCGACCGCTTCGAAGCCGCCCTCCGCGCCTACGAAGAGATACCCTGACACAATCACTGCAACACACAACGACTTCACGAGCCGAGGACACCCGCCCCCGGCTCGTCTGCGTTTGCAGCATTAATTGCATGATATTATATGTTTTACAGCATATTTCCTTGCATGACTACTCGAAAATGCTATATTCGCAACAGAGATAATCCGACCAATCATGAAGTCAACCATTATTCCTATGAAACAAGCCATAATTTGCAGTATGGTACTGCTCGCATCATCAGTGATGGCGGTGCCAAAGGTTGTGTACACCTACGACAATGTCGGCAACATGACAAAACGTGAGATTGTGTTGTCGCGTTCTGTGGAACAGAAATCGCGGCAGGTTCCTTATTCTGATCTTTTATCAAAGAAAACAATCAAGATTTATCCCAATCCTACCGATGGATTTCTTCAGGTAGAGATTTCACGATTGGACGATGGCGACCGTTGCGATCTTGATGTGTTCAACCTCTCAGGAGTCAATATCATACATCAGAATGTGAATGAGCAGCTTACCGACTTAGACCTGTCATCGCAGCCTAACGGGGTCTACGTGCTTAAAATCAAGATTAATGATGATAAGACCTCGTGGAAAATAATCAAGAAATAATTAAAATCGACCGCCATGAAACATACCTTATTCACACTGTTGCTTATTTTATCGTGCGGATTGATTTCTTATCCGCAAAGCGCTGAGGCTATATCCGATACAATATATTCCGCGGAAATTGACGACGACCCCGACTGGCGTAATGATTCGCTTATTAAGGCGCTGTATGCGCCGGTCACGGCTTGCAAACTGTCAGATGATGAGATCTCCAATTTGAGAAAGGCTGCTCCGCTCAGAATTTCGAGCGGAATTATCTCAAATTCCGGGGTTCCAACTGATGTCAACGCGAAAACAAGAAATGGCGTGATGCAGATTCCCGTCATGTCAAGCACATCACCAAGCGGAGCAAAAATGTACAGCATTCCTATTGAGCTGCCAAAGGGAATGAACGGCTTCACGCCTGAGCTTGCCTTGAATTACAATAGCCAAGGCGGTAATTCGATTCTGGGTCAGGGATGGAGTTTGTCAGGATTACCAAGAATAACAAGGAGTCCCAAAAATCTTTATTATGACCAAGTGACCGATGGCATCCGGATGACTAAGGATGACGCATTTATGCTTGACGGAGTGCGGCTTATAAAAACAGGTTACACCTCAAGTTATGTGAACTATCAGACTGAACAGGGCAATATAAAAGCCAAAGGCTATATAGCGGCGGGTGACATAGGTTACTTTGAGGTTTTCTATCCCGATGGGAACAAAGCTATTTTAGGCAAGGAATCGGGCACAGCAAAAAATCTGAGCTTCCCCATCACGTCGTTGACCGATTTATATGGAAACCAAATATTATATGAATATAACTGGGACGGTTTCATAAACATCGAAAAAATATCCTATAACGGGGTTACGGTTTATTTTACGTATGATTTTCGTATGTACCCTATTATCGCTTATATGGGTGGAGTGAAAATTGAAGAGGATTATATACTCACCGAAATAGAATGGAATTTCAACGGACGTTCGCTCGGGAAATATATTCTCAGCTACAATGACGAACATGACACTGACTTTTTTACTGAACTCGAATATCTTGGAGATGGCAAATTTTCCAACCCCGTAAATTTTCATTATGGGACCGGTGCACAGGGCAACTCCTACGACACTTCCACAGTCCAGTTGCTTGAATGGTATGTTTCTGATGACCCGGAGAGGATAAAGGTGGTCAAAGGTAAATTTGACTACGATGACGGAAATGAGGGATTGATAGTGTGTCCCAATCAGAACCCTTATTGGAGACGTTATGAAAAAGGAACCGCTACCACGCATTCCAAGAAACGATATTATAATAACTATACCGGTGAGGAGAAAATATTTCTGTACGCCGGACTTAAAGGGACTCTTGCATCACCTATGCCTGATTTGATCACAGGCGAAGGGTTTATTGATATTTTCTGTGCTGACCTCGAGGGACAACAGGAGGAATTTATTATAAAGGTAAATAATAATGTAGTCAACGGTAAAGACCGGGTGACGTTCACTGTATTGCGAGCAAATGTATTAGGTGGATTGTCGAAGGTTTGCACCCGGGAGTTTGATTTCCCGACAATATACACCGACAAGCGTGATAAAGAAAGCATCCAGCCTAAATTTTATCATGTGGGAGATTTCAACGGCGACGGCAAGATGGAGGTGCTTGCAATATGTGAGCATCAGCCATTTGATGACACAGATTTGCCATCTCAGTGCTATGTGTTCGATCTGCTCGGAAACAAGCTGCTGTACTCCGGCAATCTGTGCAACTATGTCATAACATTGGTGGGCGATCAGGTTCCCGACCCACAGCAGGCATATAATGAGAGTGACAAGTTTTTTGTGATAGACTATGATGGTGACGGTAAAAGCGACCTGTGTCATATCAATAAGAATGGAATTGACTTCTATACATTTGATGTGATAGGAACCGGGCTTTCTCCGCGAAAAACAACATCCAATTCCATGCTTTATAAGTCGATTTTACAGAATCGCGATTTATTGTTGGGTGACGTGAACGGTGACGGACTTGCCGATATTATGATTTCTCCCGTAGGTCTTACATCAACTGAATGGCTGGTATACCGTTCTCAGGGCAACGGAAATTTTAGTTCATCTGCTCTATACGGTCCAAAAAGTAGAGATAGCGGCTATTCCGGGATTATAGCCCATGATGTGAATGGAGACGGCGTCACCGACTTGATTAAATTTGGCAGTAAGGTGTTTGACACTCATATCCTATCGCCAAATATGCTCCATGCAGATTCTATTGAGACTGCATACGCAAAATCAGATTCCAAAACAATACTTATCCCTGCTAACATCTATTCACGGAACCGGTCGACGCAATTGTTCGGAATGAAAGGCGGTAAGGTCACAAAGTATTCATACGCAGTGAACAAGAGCGAGGAGCTTCTTTTGACCGGGATGATTGACTGTTTCGGCATAGTGGAGAAGAATGAGTATGCCAAAATTGATAACTCAGGAATCGCCGAGGGTGTTTACTCTCGAGGATGGAATGCTACATATCCCTACGTCAATATCCAGGAACCGCTTGCCGTGCTCGCATCGACAGAAACTTATATTGACGGTAGATCGGTCGATACTCGGCGGTTTGAGTATAACAATGCCGTGATTCATCGTCAAGGTCTTGGCTTCAGAGGTTTTGAATCGATCACAAGCTATGACAGGCGAATGCGACCATCCACCACTACCTATGACCCGTATAATTACAGCGTGGTCAAGAAGGAAGTCACACCACAGAGCGAAAGGACTCACACTCATAGCGTGAATGTCAGGTATAACAAAATCGCAGATATAAGACTAACCAATCTTGAGGAAAAAGATCTGTTGAAAAATGTGTCGGCTTCCACCACATACGAATATGACACTTACGGCTATCCTACCAAAGAGGTCACGGTTTATTCCGATGGGATAACACGCACGACAACGTCTGTTTACGAATGTATCGACAATAACAGTAAGTATAGTATCGGAGCATTATCTGACAGAACTGTGACGATTGAAAACGGAAAATCGCCGTATTCCACTCGGCTCTATTCCAGTTTAGTGAACCGGCAGCCATCATTAAATGCGGAATATATTAAAGGAAAGATAAGCAAAATTACAACATTAAAATATGATAATCATGGAAACAAATTATCAGAGATTGATAGGAATTATTCATCGCCAGAGCAGCTCAAAACAACCTACGAGTATGATACTTACGGTAGGGTCAAGAAGATAACTGACCCCAAGGGGTTGAGTGAGGAATATACATACGACCTCTATGGACGGCTTGCATCGCAGACCGATTATTATGGCGGTGTGACCACCTATTCCTACGATGCTTTTGGCAGGGAGAACAAGATAAGCCGCCCCGACGGAACGGTGAAGACCACCACCTACGATTGGGCAAGCGGAGATAAAGAGGGGCATTTATATTCCATCACAACTGCCGAGACCGGAAAATCGACCGAGACTGTGGTTTATGACGCGATGAACCGGGAGGTGAGGCAGAGCCGTGAGATTCCTGTAAATGATAATTGCTCCGATGGGATAGCTTGTGTTGATACAGAGTATGATGCCGATGGAAATATGTCGCGGAAGTCATTTCCGTTTTCAGAAAAATACGGTGCCAGTCTTTGGACCAATTACAGCTATGACGAGTATGACCGACTGATTGAGGTTGAGGAAGAGCTTGATGGTGAAGATATACAGATATCAGTCATGGAACCAAACAGGCTGATATATTCCTATTCCGGATGCAATGTCACAACGACCGAGAATAAAATCACTACCACACGCGAATATGACTCGCAAGGTAATCTTATATCCGTGACCGATCCGGGCGGCAGAATCGATTATGAACTTGAGGCAGACGGGCAGCCAGCGACTATAGTGGCTGATGGAGTAACGATAAATTTTGGTTACGATTTATATCATCGTCGTACGTTGGTTGAGGATCAGTGTCATGGATTTGTCTCTTTTGAATATGATAATGCGGGAAATCTCAGCAAGACTATTGATGATAATGGAAACGAGACCCTGCATGAGTATGACAAGTTCAACCGCCTTATCAAGACCTCATCGCCGGAGTTTTCCACTACGTATACCTACAATGAGCTTGACGAACTTACTGCCATAACTTCGGACAACGGAACATCGAAAAGCTTCACTTACGACAGTTACGGACGCCTCACGTCGGAGCGCGAGGTTGCCGGAAGCCGGTGGCTGCTGATGGAATACGGGTATTCCGACGGCAATGTAAGTTCGATTAAATACACATCTCCCTCCGGAGTGCTTGCAACTGAACATAGAGATTATGACCGTGGTTGCCTGAGCTTGGTGACGCTCGATGATTCGACCGAGGTGTATAGGTTGCGCCGCATGGATCCAAATGGCAGAGTGGCGAGATATATGAGCGGAGGCATAGACCATCAATTTACTTACAAGCAGAATGGCACTCACCAATCTTCCAGAAGCTATGTTCCGAGAGAAAACAACCGTTGGGCATCAATGAATAATAACACAACTGTTATTAATCCAGCCACACGAAATGTGATTATGCGGACTGTTCCCGGTTCTACCGGATATGAAATGCTGGAATATGATGAACTTAATCGCCTCGTTTCATGTCATAATGACACGGTTACTTATGACCA
Source organism: uncultured Muribaculum sp. (assembly GCA_910589555.1). GTDB lineage: Bacteria > Bacteroidota > Bacteroidia > Bacteroidales > Muribaculaceae > Muribaculum. The sequence goes on along the minus strand of CAJUTE010000052.1, from coordinate 1,805 downwards.
AAAAGGGAATTTACTGAGACGTACGGCACTGGGGGCATTTGAGTATAATCAACCGGGTAATCCATACGTGGTGAGCTCGGCGGAGTTTGCGTCAGGAGTATCAGAGCCGTGTGCTTTGGATATAGATTATGCATCGTTCAAGCGACCATTGACCATAGATAATGGCAAAGATAGGGTTGACTTCACCTACAATAATGATTATGACCGAGTGAAATCGGAATACTACCTTAACGGGAGAAAATCTCGGGCGAAGTATTATTTCGGTGGATGCTATGAGTGTGACTCTATTGGCGGCTGGGTTGAGAAACTATATCTCAACGGAGGGTATTACCGCTCGTCACTGTTGTTGGTAAGAATGCGTGGAATGGGAATTGAGGACCGATGTTTCCCCCTGTTGCGTGACCATTTAGGGTCGGTGACCTATCTGATGGGCAATGATAATACAGTATCGGAACAATGGAGTTATGACTCGTGGGGAGGCTTCCGTGATCCTACGACATTGGAGCCGGTGAAGTTCCCAGAATATAATGCGTTTGAGCGAGGTTTTTGCGGACACGAGTATCTTCCTGAATTCGGGCTTATTAACATGAATGCACGGCTTTATGACCCGATGCTCGGACGGTTCCTGTCGCCCGATCCCTACGTGCAGTTCCCCGATGCCACTCAGAGCTTCAACCGCTATACTTATTGTGCCAATAATCCGCTGTTGTACACCGATCCCACGGGTGAGCTTTTTATCATTGACGACATAGTGCTTGGAGCGGCAAAGGCGTTGTTCAAGTGGAATGCGAGCTACCTCAAGCAGCCGTTGAACACCATCATGATTTATGCCGGATTGTTTGCTCTTGACACTAACAAGGGACCCTTTGGAATGGGATTGGATCTTTTGTCTCGATTTACGTGGCAAGCTCCTCAAACCGGATTCGGTCTTATTGCCGCTTTGGGGTTTAACACTTTTGGACACGTAAGAAAGGTTGATTATAAATATGGAGCAACGGTTGTAACCACTTCCAATATGAAAGGAGGCAGGGCATTCACATTGGGAAACTTTATCACAGGAGGAAGGAGGCTACGTGCCGATCCCAACAATTCAGTATTCCAACATGAGTACGGGCATTATTTGCAAAGTCAGTCGATGGGATGGGCTTACACGTGGAGAGTAGGTATTCCGAGTCTTATAAGCGCGAAATTTAACAAAAGACATGATTATGCATCATTTGAGATGGATGCCAATTACCGTGCGTTCAAATACTTTAACAAGAATGTAAAGGGATTCTATAAGTCAGAACGTGACTGGGTCTTAGGACATAATCAGAATAAAGGTTGGAATTTTATTAGCAATCCGTTGGCAAAAGGTGGAAAATATGTTGATTACGAAGATAAAGACCAGATGAGGGACATAAGAAGAAATTTGTCGATTAGTCCTAACTGGTACAATTATCTTATTTTTCCGGGACCATTTGAATTATAATTAAATTTTATTTCAGTTATGAAGATATCATTAATACCATTTATATTTCTTATCCTGCCTATGTGCGCTGAAGAAATCGGCAGAGATTACTATTTTTGTGACATATCAAATCAATCAAATGACACTATTGTTGTAGATTTGGTAAGAATATACTTTGACAGTTATAAATATGAAGTGGATTCAGCATTTGAATGGAGAACAGAAGTGCCTCCCTGCGGCACAGAAGAATGCAGGAGCAATGACAGTAAAAAACTAATGTTTCAGATAAATAAATCTTTCAAATTTGTATTCTTAAAGAAAAAGAATGACGGCAAACCGTATATGAAAAAAGATA
>CAJUTE010000051.1 GCA_910589555.1 uncultured Muribaculum sp. | reverse complement strand
CACAGCAACCGCTTGACAGCTCACTCATTGCCAATCCGCGGCTCTATAACCTGATTCTGAGGGTGGAGCCGATGCGTCTTGACGTGATGATATACAATGGCGACGAAGAGGATTCCATTATATACCGAAGCATCAGGCAAGATGCGTCATTGTCGCAGATTGCCGCCCTTGAGGAAGCCGTGTACGACAATCCGGTTTTGCTCGGCGATTTCAACAAGATCACTGTGATAATCGCCACCAACGAATATGCCATAGTCCCGCAATGGGTTGCCGCTGATGACACTCTTGCCGACGCCGTAGCTGAAAAACTGCTCGTGAATGACGAATGCGAGTCAGAACTGCTGATGATTCCTGTCCCGGAAACAGAGATTGCCGTGACGCTCAAACCCGAGACAAGGCTTCTCGCTTTCTTACGACGCACATTCAACAACCCGGAGATCACCCACCACTCCGTGCCGTTGATAAGATACTTCAGCAAAAGCGACAAACTGGGCGCCGCAGGAAAGATATTCGTGAATCTGCGCAGCGAGTCGCTCGACATAATATCCTACTCCAACAGCTCGCCAAACCTCATCAACACATTCAACTTCCGCGACAAAATGGATGCCGTCTACTACATTCTTGCGTGCCGCGAGCAGCTGAAAGAGGATGGCTGCGACCATGAGATTCTCATCTCAGGCAACTCAGAGATAAGGGAAAGTATAACCCCCGTTTTACGCAAATACGTGGGCTACGTAATGCCTGTCATATTCCCGTCAACCATATTCAAGGCGGCTAAGGACACCATGAAAGCCCCGTTTGATTTAATTGTTTTACCGTTATGCGAATAATAAGAGGAAAATACGGCAGACGGCGCTTCGACGTGCCGAGCAACATATCGGCTCGCCCCACCACCGACTTTGCCCGTGAAAACATCTTCAACGTGCTTGAAAACCTCGTAGACTTCGAGGGCAAGAGCGCGCTTGATCTGTTTGCCGGCACAGGAGCAATATCCATCGAGTTCCTGTCACGTGAATGCGCCAGAGTGACGGCTGTCGAAAAAGCAGCCGTGCAATACCGGTTCATCAAGAGCGTAGCCGAACGCCTCGGCGACATAAATCTGAACCTCATCAAGGGCGATGTGTTCAAGTTTGTGCAGACCTGCACCGAAAAGTTTGACATAATCTTCGCCGATCCACCCTACGACCTGAAAAATTTCGGCGAGGTACCTGAATTGATCCTCAACTCCGCCATGCTCAAGCCCGACACCATTGTCATAATCGAGCATTCAAAGAATTATGATTTCTCCCACCTCCCCGGATTCATGGAACACCGCGTATACGGCTCGGTCAACTTCTCGATATTCCGCCCCGGTGAAACAGATAACGAAACCGCTCTGTGATGAAATCTTACATCTTGCCCGTCATAGTCCTTCTCTCCACCGTTTTCTCCGTGGGAGCAAGCGGAGTTCCAGCCGATGAGCTGCCACTCCCCGAAGTGCCGGCAACCCTCAGAACCCCGGGGGAGAGGGCTGCCTACATAGTGTCGCATTTTTGGGATAAAATGGACTTTTCCGACACATTGTGCAGCCGTAACTCACAATTTGTAGAGCAGAATTTCGTCAACTATCTGAGTCTGTTCCCCCACACCCCCGCCGACTCACTTAAGAGATCCGTGCCGAAATTGATGAAACGTGCCGAAGCCGACACCATCGCCTATAACATTCTCGCCGACTTAGCCGACAAATATCTGTATGACCCCGAGTCGCCGATGCTTGACGAAGAGTCATATATAATCTTTCTGGAGACTATCACCGACAGCCGGTTCATGGAGCCGTCACGACGCGCCCGATTTGAATACGAACTAACCGATGCCGCAAAGAACCGGAAAGGCGCCCGCGCTGCCGACTTCAAGTTCATCGACTCAAAAGGTGCCGAAAGATCGCTCTATAATTCAACCGACGGACAGCAGCGCCTAAGCATCCTCCTGTTCTATGATCCTGACTGCGACCACTGCCGCGAGGTCATCAGAGAGCTTGAAGCGTCGCCGGTGGTCAACGGCATGCTCCGCGACGGCAAAATATCAATCATCGCCATATATGCCGAAGGCGAGAAAGAGGTGTGGAACACAGTCAGCAACTCTTTACCTTCAGCCTGGATAAACGGCTATTCGCCTGAAAACGGCATCGAGCAAGAAGAAATATACATATTGCGCCGCACACCCACCCTGTACCTGCTCAACGCCGACAATACCGTGGCACTTAAAGACTCATCGGTTGAACAGATAATAGAATATATCTCCCGAATTTCAAAATAACCAAAACAGATCAAGACATGAAAAAAGCATTATTTGTAATCATGGCTTTTATATCAGTAATCGCATCGGCACAGAACAAGCCCGAAGTAATCCAACTATGGCAGGATGGAGCACCCGAATCCAACGGACTTGACCCCGCCAAAATGGTGGTCACCGACTCGCGCGCCTCTGCCACCACCGAAGCTGTGCTCACCCTCTATAAACCCTCCAAACCCAACGGCACCGCCATTGTAGCCTGTCCGGGAGGAGGCTATGCCCACCTTGCTCTCGCACATGAAGGAAAAGACATGGCGTCATGGATGAATGCCATGGGCATCACCTATGCGGTGCTCCAATACAGAATGCCCAACGCTCACTCTACAATTCCGTTGTCAGATGCGGCAAGAGCGATAAAATATGTGCGTGACCATGCTGAAGAACTTGGCGTGAACCCCTCTAAAATAGGCATCATGGGAGCATCAGCCGGCGGACATCTCGCCGCATCGGCAGCTACAATGTTTCCCGACAATGCTTCACGTCCCGACTTTCAGATTCTGTTCTATCCCGTAATCACAATGGAAGCAGGAGTCACCCACAAGGGATCACGCGACAACCTCATCGGCAAAGAAGCCACCGAGGAACTTGTGCAGCTATACAGCTTGGAAAACCGAGTTACCGAACAAACTCCCCAGGCATTCATCATGGTATCGGCTGATGACCGCGCCGTGCCCGTGGCTAACAGCTTGCGCTACGCTGAAGCCTTGTCAAACCACGGTGTGCCATTCTCACTTCACGTATATCCCACCGGAGGCCACGGATGGGGATTCCGCGACAGCTTCATCTACAAGCGCCAATGGACCGGCGAACTGGAGGCTTGGCTGAGAGTGAGAATCTTTTAGAGGGTGTTTAATCAACCGCAACAGTTATTGAATCATGATATTGCCTGAAGGATTCATCTGCGAGTTTGATGGACTTGAGGAGGGGCTGCAAGCTCCCCCTTCGGTCAGTGTGCGTCTCAACTCAGGGAAGGGAATGACGCCCCACAGCGGTACAGCCAAAGTTCCGTGGTGCGCCCAGGGCATATATCTTGATTCGCGACCTCAATTCACATTCGATCCGGCGATGCATCAGGGACTATATTACGTCCAGGATGCATCATCGATGATATACAACCACATCATATCGCAGCTCGTGGGGTCGGAGCCGGTCAACTATCTCGACGCGTGCGCCGCACCGGGCGGAAAAACCACCGCAGCAATCGACGTGCTCCCCTCAGGATCGCTCGTAGTGGCTAATGAATATATGTTCCAACGTGCCGAGATATTGGCTGAGAACATAATTAAATGGGGTTATCCCAACTGCATCGTGACCCGTGGTGACACGGCTCGTTTCCGCAAGACCGGAGCCATTTTCGACATAATCGCAGCCGACGTGCCATGCTCGGGGGAGGGTATGTTCCGCAAAGACCCGGAGGCGGTGGCGCAATGGACGCCGGCTCTTGTCGAGGAGTGTGCCGCAAAACAACGCGAGATTGTGGAAAACCTGTGGCGCGCCTTGCGTCCGGGAGGATATCTCATCTACTCAACCTGCACCTTCAACCGCACGGAAAATGAAGATATGGCGGCATTCATTCTTGAAAATTTCGATGCCGAGGCTGTCGACCCCGTATTTCCTGAAGAATGGAATATCGTGTTGCGTGACAATTGCCATCACTTCATCCCCGGAAAAGTGAAAGGCGAGGGTCTGACAGTAGCTATATTCCGAAAGCAAGGTGACACGCAAAGCCGGAACAGCACCGCAACATCCAAAAAGAAAGCAAAAAAAGACACGGCAAAAATTCCCGACACCGTAAAGGAATGGGTCAAAGACTCTGACCGATTCAAATTCACCATAACCGACGACAAACTCATAGCCGCTTCCCCATCACGTGAAGCCGATGCAGTGGCATCAGCCTGCGACGTGATCTACCGCGGAATTGAAATCGCCACCGTGAAAGGGAAAGACTTTATCCCCACTCAGGCACTGGCATTATCCACCGCCCTTAACGGTCAGGCATTCAACACTGCCGAAGTGGATTACGCCACCGCCATATCCTACCTGCGCCGGGAAACAATAATCCTCGAGGACGTGCCCCGAGGATTCGTATTGCTGTTATATAAAGGAAATCCGCTTGGATTTGTGAAAAATCTCGGCAACCGCGCCAACAACCTGTATCCGCAAAACTGGCGAGTGCTGTCGGCACACGTTCCGGATCACGCACCTGAGATTATCTGACCTGACCGTTGCCCCTGACTATGTATTTATAGGTAGTGATCTCGGGCAACGCCATAGGACCGCGAGCGTGAAGTTTCTGGGTGGAGATACCGATCTCGGCTCCGAAGCCGAATTGTCCGCCATCGGTAAACGCGGTGGACGCATTCACATATACACACGCGGCGTCAATCTCCTTAAGGAAAGCATCCTGCGCCGCCTTATCCTCGGCAATAATAGCCTCGCTGTGATGGGAGGTGTGATTGCTAACAAATTCAATAGCCTGACGAAGCCCGTCGACAGTCGCTATCGACATTTTATAGTCAAGCCACTCTCTGCCGAAATCATCAGCCTCAGCCTCATAGAGATACGGATATTTCCCTTCGAGAGCCTTATAAGCTGCGGAATCGGCAAATATCATCACACGCTTATCGGCAAGCGGAGCGCATATTTCAGGCAACGACAACACACGGGCACGGTCAATCACGAGACAATCCAGAGCGTTGCACACACTCACACGGCGTGTCTTGGCATTGAACACTATATCACGCGCCATCTCCACATTTCCCGATTCATGGACATAAGTGTGACACACTCCGGCTCCGGTTTCAATCACCGGCACCTTGGCATTGTTTCTCACATACTGTATGAGATTCTTGGATCCTCGCGGGATGATGAGATCCACAAAATCCACAGCGTTAAGCAGACACGCCGTCGCTTCATGTCCTCCCGAAAGGAGATTTACACAGTCAGTGTCCCAGCCGTTCTGCGACAGCACTCTGCGCATCATCGCCACCACTACAATGTTGGTGTCCTGCGCGTCAGAGCCGCCTTTGAGAATGCAGGCGCTTCCGGCTTTCATGCATAGCGAGAACACGTCAAAAGTCACATTGGGGCGCGCCTCATACACAATTCCTATCACCCCGAAAGGCACGGTGACCTTGTCGATGCGCAATCCATTGGGGCGCTCCACGCTCATCAGCGTTATACCGAGCGGCGACGGCAGGGCGGCAACAGCTCTCATGTCAGCCACGATGTCGCGAAGCCTCTCCTCAGTGAGAAGAAGGCGGTCGCGCTTAGGATTCTCCGGATCCATGCGATCCATGTCGGAACGGTTCGCTTCAAGAATAGCCGGGATATTATTCAGCGCTTCATCGGCAACCGCATTTATTATGCGTGATATTTCTTCATCCGTGCGCAGGGCAAGCTTACGCGATGCAGTGCGTGCCGCCTGAAAAGTTGGGTTTAAGGACTGCATGATATCAATTTCCGTTAATAATGTCCTGCATCTCTTTCTCTACAGCCTTAGCCTTCTTCTCTACCTGCTTGTTGTCAATGAGATACAGATAGGTGGCATATCCTGTGATTTTTCCGGCTTCCTCTTCAGCGGCATACTGAAGGATGGCAATATTCCCGTTGGGCGAACGCCACATATAGCAATCCTTAGTCTTAAGCGCCACAGCTTTACCGTAGGCAGCCGACAAAATCACCTTAGCCTGCTCAAACGGAGTCATATCACTCTTAGCCGTCTTCTTATAAAAGCCGATCTGATAGAGTTTGTCCTTATAGAAGTTCAGTACAGAGCTGTCCCACTCGATACGTCCCCAGCGAGCCGGAGCATAGGAAAACTTTTTCTCAAGACCCTCTTCAACTGTTCTCTTTCTGGGCACATCGCCTACAGCTTCCACACAGCGGTCAAATTTCCAGCCAAATTTAAGATTGCCGGTGCCGGTGAGTTTTTCAGCAGCATTTGCCGCACTAATCAAGAATAGAGTCAAGACAAATAAAATAGTAAATCGTTTCATCATTAAATAAAAAAAGTTAGTCAATATAAAGATAATCAGTATGTATCAATGGTTTCGCATCACGTTGCCCGATAGTTTCGGCAGCGGTTGCGGAATTATATCCGGCTCTTCCCCAGGCTATAGCATCGCCGTTGCGGTCGCACACTTTCACGATGTCGCCCTCATCGAAGACGCCCTCAATAGCAATTATTCCCACCGGAAGAAGACTCGCGCGGGCGGGAGAGCGTAGAGCTTCCACAGCTCCGTCGTTTATTATCACCCTGCCTTTCGCAAAATCCTCGCTATGAGCAATCCATTTCTTCATTCCCGAAGCCGGAGTGTCGGCAGGATGGAAAAGAGTGTGCGGCACCTCTTGGGAAGTGTTCACCAAAAGGTCGAGAAGGATGTTGGGACGCTTGCCGTTGGCAATCATCACGGCTATACCCTCTTCAGCCACCTTGGTAGCGATGCGGTACTTGGTTATCATACCTCCACGCCCTAAGGAAGAACGCGATTCAGAAATGTACTGTTCAGCATCGGACGAGCGGCGTATATCAGTGATAAGCTCCGAGCCGGGCAGCTTCGGGTCGCCGGTATACACACCGTCGATGTTGCTCAGAATGATCAGCGCCTGCATATCCATCATCGACGCTATCAGTCCCGACAGCTCATCATTATCAGTGAACATAAGCTCGGTCACCGACACCGTGTCATTCTCGTTGACGATAGGAATCACGTCATTGTCAAGCATCACCTCCATGCAGTGACGCTGATTCAGATAGTGGCGGCGTGTGGAGAAATTCTCTTTCGTGGTAAGAATCTGACCGCAAGCCATCCCGTGCTCCCGGAAAAGCTCGAAATAGCGGTTGATGAGCTTTGCCTGACCCACAGCTGAATATAGCTGACGCGCCGACACCGAATCAAGGTTCTGTGCGAGACGAAGCTCGCTCCTGCCCGATGCCACCGCTCCGGAAGATATCATGATGACTTTCACCCCGTGACGGCGCAGATCGGCTATCTGGTCAACGATAGCCGACATACGTGTGAAGTCAAGCGAGCCGTCGGGACGGGTCAACACATTAGACCCTATTTTTACCGCTACGCGGTTATATTTCAACTTGCTCATAATCTACTTGCTTGAACCGTTTTCGCCGTTATTGCGGATAGCCACGCGGCGTATTTTCCCACTGATAGTCTTGGGCAACTCTTTCACAAATTCCACCATACGCGGATATTTGTAAGGGGCAGTCACCCTCTTCACATGGTTCTGGATCTCCTTGATGAGAGCCGCGGCATCCTCTTCGCCACGCTTTTCATAATCCTTGGCAAGCACAATGGTAGCCTTCACCACCTGACCGCGTATGTCATCGGGAACTCCTGTGATGGCACACTCCACCACCGCAGGATGGGTCATCAGCGCGCTCTCCACCTCAAAGGGTCCTATACGGTAGCCCGACGACTTTATAACATCATCGGTGCGTCCCACAAACCAGAAATATCCGTCCTCATCGCGCCACGCGACATCGCCTGTGTGATACAGTCCGTCGTGGCAAGCCTGACGGGTGAGACGTTCATCGTGAAGATACTCCTTGAAAAGACCCAACGGACGCTTTTTCCCGTCGAGGCGCACCACTATCTCGCCCTGCTCTCCATCCTCCACGCGACGGCCGTCGGGGGCTATCAGGTCAATGTCATATTCCGGACCCTTTTTACCCATTGAGCCGGGTTTCGGTTCAAGCCAGGGATAAGTGGCAATGGTGAGCGTGGTCTCGGTCTGCCCGAAACCCTCCATAAGTTTTATTCCGGTGAGTTTCAACCACTCCTCATAGACGCTCGGATTGAGAGCCTCTCCGGCTATGGTGCAATATTTCAGTGTCGACAGGTCAAATTTCGACAGGTCTTCGCGGATGAGAAAGCGGAACACAGTGGGAGGCGCGCAGAACGACGTGATACCGTAATTGTGAATCATGTGCAACACATCGACCGGCTCAAACTTCTCAAAGTCATATACAAACACGTTGGCTCCGGCAATCCACTGTCCGTAAAGTTTACCCCACACAGCCTTGCCCCATCCGGTATCGGCGAGTGTGAGATGAAGGCTGTCCTCGTTGAGATTGTGCCAGTAGGACGCTGTGATGATATGCCCCAGCGGATAGGTGAAGTCATGCGCCACCATTTTGGGTTCACCGGTGGTGCCGGAGGTGAAATAAAGCAGCGACACATCATCATTGGCGTTGACATCGGCGGGACGTGTCCACTCACCGGCATTCTCTATTGACTTGTTGAAGTCATACCATCCTTCCGGCACTATGGGACCTGTGGAAATCAACGCTTTCAACGTGGGGCAGGAGGGCAATGCTTTTTCGATGTGGTTCACCACCACCTCATCGCCGGTAGCGATTATCGCCTTTATTCCTGCCATCTTGCATCGATAGATTATATCCTTCTCGGTGAGCAGATGGGTGGCAGGTATGACTGTCGCGCCAAGTTTATGGAGAGCGATGATTGAAAACCAGAATTGGTAATGGCGTTTCAATATGAGCATCACCATGTCGCCCTTTCCTATACCGAGCGAGCTCAGGAATGATGCCGTCTTGTCGCTTTCTCTCTTTATATCGGCGAAAGTGAACTGAATCTTCTCACCCTTGTCATTGGTCCACAACAATGCCGGTTTATCGGGAGCCTCTTGCGCCCACGCATCCACCACATCATATCCGAAATTAAAATTTTCAGGCACATTCACATGGAAATTAGCCATGAAATCCTCGTAGGAATCAAAATGGGTTTTATCAAGAAATCTTTCAAGCATATTGCGATATTCTATAGACTGTAGAAAAAAATTGGGTTATGAGATGATAGCGATAAACTTTGCCGCTTTCTCTCCTATCGTGCGGAATCCGTGGGGCAACCGTGAATCAAACATGATGCTGTCGCCCTTATGCAAGCGTGTCACCTTGCCACCTACCGATATTTCAATCTCCCCTTCAAGCAGATAGTTGAATTCCTGACCTTCATGGGTGTTGAACACAATCTTATTCTCGGTAGCCGACGGCTCGACAGTCACGATGAACGGAGCCATGTTGCGATTGCGGAATCCTGCTGCGATATCCTGATAGCTGTAAGCTTTCGTACGCTCCACCTTCACGCCTTTTCCGGAACGGGTCACATAATAAGCCGACATCTTTGGCTCCTCACCAAAAAGCAATGCCGTGAGTTCTATCCCATATTCCGATGCTATCTTGTAAAGCATACTCACCGGAATATCAATCTCCCCTTTCTCATATTTCGCGAATGTAGAGGCATCTACCCCGCACTTCCCACTCATTTCTTCGACAGTAAGTTCAAGAGCGTCGCGAAGTCCTCGAAGACGGCTGGCAACTTGCTTTATATGGTCCATAAGCTTCTTTAATATATGTTAATCCACAAAGATAATAATTAAAAATGAGATTGGGCATCTTATCCTGCGGATATGTCACAGTTAATTTAACATCTTTACATTAACTTTTGTTGACCAAAAGGAACTATCCCAGCGAAAAGATTGTTGAACTTACATGATTTTTTAATACACACATAACTATGAGCGACCGTTTAAGCTACGAAGAAAAGAAAGAGCTGCCCGACTCGGTGTTCGGACTGCCGGAAAGACGTGAATACCCTATGCCCGACGCCGCACACGTGCGTGCCGCCGAAGCATATTTCAGATATTGCCCCGAAGAATTGAAGCCGAAACTCGCAAAAGCCATCATGTCGCGAGCCAAGGAATATGGCGTCGACATCGAAAGCCCCATAATCCTTTCCTACGCTTCCAAAGGGTAGAGTTTATTCCATCTGCCGGTAATCCTTGGCAAGCCCGCCCTCACTCGTTTCTTTATACAGAGAAGGGAGGTCATGACCTGTCTGCTTCATCACCTCTACCACGCGGTCAAACGACACACGGTGCGTGCCGTCGGTGAACGCGGCGTAAGTGTTGGAATCCAACGCTCGAGCGGCTGCATAGGCATTGCGCTCTATGCACGGAATCTGCACCATGCCGCACACCGGGTCGCACGTCATGCCCAGATGATGTTCAAGCCCCATCTCGGCGGCATATTCTATCTGTGCCGGGCTTCCGCCAAACAATTGCGACGCCGCAGCGGCAGCCATCGAACACGCCACCCCTATTTCAGCCTGGCACCCGGCTTCGGCACCCGAGATAGAGGCGTTGTGCTTCACTATGTTGCCCACAAGTCCGGCGGTGGCGAGAGCGCGCAGCACACGCATATCGCTGAAATCGCGGCTTTTCTGAAGATGATAGAGCACGGCAGGCACCACGCCGCATGATCCGCAGGTGGGAGCGGTGACAATGCGTCCGCCCGATGCATTGACCTCGCTTACGGCAAGCGCATAGGCAAACACCAGCCCGCGCGAACGCAGATTGTCTTTAAAGCCGTTTGCCTTAATGAAATAGTTGGAAGCTTTGCGGCGCAGATTCAACGGACCGGGGAGCACTCCTTCCTCGTCGAGTCCTCGCTCCACGGCGGCTTTCATAGTGTCCCACACTTCGGCGAGAAAGTCCCACAGGTCGGGACCTTCGCATTGCAGCACATACTCCCAGTAGCTGCGTCCCGTGCGTTCACACCACGAAAGAATCTCGCTCATGTGATTCATCTCATATAGATCGGGCGTTTCAAGAGCTTTCGTGCCCTCTTCGGCAAGAGCCCCTCCACCCACACTGTACACAGTCCAGTCATCAATTTCCGTGCCATCACTGTTGTATGCCTTGAAATTCATGCCATTGGGATGGAACGGCAGAAACACATGAGGCTCCCACACAATCTCAACCGGGGCATGAGGCTGGAGAGTTTCATTGATAGCGACATCGGTCAAGTGCCCCCTGCCGGTGGCGGCAAGGCTTCCATAGAGTGTGACCAAAAACTTTGACGCGTCGGGATGACGTTTCACAAACATCTCTGACGCAAGACGCGGACCCATTGTATGGCTGCTTGACGGACCTCTGCCTATGCGGAAAAGCTCTTTTATCGATTTCATTGCGTTGATTTCTTTTTCTTAATCTACAAATATAGTAAATTTCCCGGTCACCGCAGCACTTGAAATTTCATATCGCCCCCGAAGAGACGCTTTTAACACGCTTTAATCACCTTTAAGCCACCGACTCTATGAAAATAGTCATTTGACAATGGCAAATTTGTAAATAATTTTGTATCTTTGTGCGACTTTACCGCAATGTGCCTATTCATATAGCAATAAGTCACTCATTACCAGAAAAATAAAATTAAAACACAAAGCAAATAAATGGCAACACTTGAAAAAATCCGCAAGAGATCAACTCTGCTACTGATCGTCGTTGGTCTTGCCCTATTGGCATTCATCATCGGTGATTTCTTCACTTCGGGCCGCACTCTTTTCGGCGATGGAACAACAATCGCCAAAGTCGGCAGTCACAAAATCGACATCCAGGAATTCCAGCGCCGCTACGAAAATGCTAACCAGCAGTATCAGCAGCAGAATGCCAAGATCGACCCCGCTCAACTCCAGCAGAGCGTGCTTTATGGCATGATCCAGGAACAGATTCTCAATGATGAGCTCGACGCTCTCGGCATTGAAGTAACAAATAGCGAGCTTACCGAAGCCATGCTCGGCAACCGCCCGCATTTCGCTATGCAGCAGTTTGCGCAGCAAATGGGCTTCCAGTCTCCGCGCGACATTTATGACCTCGCCTACAATCCTGCAAAATTCGGCGACGTACCCGCTGAATACGTGCAGCAGGCTCAGGCTTTATGGCTCAACCAGGAGCAGCAGATGGAAAAAATGCTCAAGCAGCAGAAGTTCCAGTCGATGCTCATGGGCGCTCTTGTAGCCAACGATCTTGACGCTCGCGCATATTACGACGGCAACGCATCGACAAGCCACATCGCTTACGCCCGCAAGAGCTATGCCGAGATGCCCAACGATGATTTCCCCGTAAGCGCATCAGAGCTCAAGGCTCAATATGACAAGGACAAAGAGCTCTACAAGCTCAAAGACGAAGTGCGCCGTGTGAAATATATCTCGGTCAACGTAGCACCTTCTCAGGAAGATATCGCTTCAGCCCGCACTCTTATCGACACAACCATCGTGCGCCTTGCCACCACTCCCGACCTTGACGCAGTGAACGGCGACAGCAACTTCGGCGTGAACCGCACCACTCAGGCAGCGTCGAAGATCACCAATCCTCAGATCAAGTCATTCGTGACCGACAGTGTTGCCGGAAGCGTGAAGATGATATCTTTCATCAACGATGAATACACCATCGCCAAGCTCCTCGGCAAGAAGACCGCCGTTGACTCAATCAACATCGATATGCTCGACTACCAGGGCGACGCAGCCGGTCTTGACTCAGTGATGAACGCATTGAACTCAGGAAAGGCTTTCAACGACGTGCTCGCCATGAACGGTGTGCAGGGCGGACAGGCTGACTTGTGGCAAGAACTCGCCGCAGCTCCCGACAATGAAATCAAGACCCGCATCCTTGAAGCAGGAAACGGTTATTTCATTGCCGACAGCGCAGCAGGCAACGCCCGCATCATCCGCGTGAACACAAAACGCGCTCCGGTCACCCTCTATGACTACGCCACCGTTTCATATCAGGTGTATCCTTCCGATGCGACCATCGCCAAGCTCAATGACGACCTTGCTTCATTCATCGGCTCAATCAACTCGGTAGACTCGCTTACATTTGCGAAGGCTCTCACCGCAGGCTACAACCTGCAGCCCGCTATGGTGACCGCAAGCAGCGCCACTCTTGGCAACCTCCCCTACACCCGCAACGCGGTTAAATGGACTATGGACGCCAAGAAGGGTCAGATCTCACCCATCCTTGAGGACAACCAGAACGACCTTCTCGTGGTAGTGGCTCTTGAAGACATCTTGAAGCCCGGCTACATCCCCGTAAGCGACGCTGACGTGCGCGACGCTCTCACCGAAAAGGTTCGTAACGAGAAGAAGGGTGCAGCTCTCATCGAGCAGCTTTCAGGCAAAGCAAGCGACCTCGCAGGATACGCTCAGTTGATGAAGAGCAACGTGGACTCAACCGACGTCACCTTCGGTCAGATGTTCATCCCCGGCATCGGCGCGATGGAGTCACAATTGCTCGGTCAGGTGCCTGTGACCGCTACCGGCGTGGTAACCGGTCCGGTAAAGGGCAACAACGGCGTGTATGTTTATGTAGTATATGATGTTGACAACGAATCTCGTCCATACGAGTATGTTGAAAACTCAGCACGCTACAACCAGCAGTTCGGTAATCAGGCTGTGCTCCAGAACTTCTTCGACATCATGATGGAGAAGACCGACATCAAGAACAACACCTTGAAGTTCTACAACGACTAATCCACCTATCATCGCATAAAAAGTAAGCGGGCGTGAAATTCACGCCCGCTTAATTTTTTTTATTAGACCGATTAGACTTATTGGACTAATTAGACTTATTAGACTAATTGGTTCAATTTACTTTGATGTCATGATGTTAAGCACCAGATGATCAGTCTCAACCATCGCTTCACGCCCTATGGAGGTGAGGTTGTGGATAGTGGCATCCACATCATCGCTCACGATTCCCTCCACCGAAGTCACACACTTGCCGTTCATGGCGAGCATTGCCGACATCATCGCGGTAGACACTCCCGATGATATTTTCATGGCACACGACGGTTTGGCGCCGTCACATATCATTCCGGTAAGGTTGGCTATCATATTTTTCACCGCAGCGCATATCTGCTCATATCCGCCACCCATGAGATAGACCAGCGCCGCCGAAGCACCCGTGGAAGCAACGACACAGCCGCACAACGCCGACAAGCGTCCAAGGCTCTGCTTGATATAAATGCTCGTGAGGTGGCTCAATATCAGCGCGCGGACAGTCTGCTCTTCAGTCGCGTTAATATCCTCGGCAAAGCTCACAACCGGCATCGTGGCGGTAATACCCTGGTTGCCGCTGCCGGAATTGGACATGACCGGTATCGGAGCGCCACCCATTCGGGCATCACACGCCGCCGAAGTATAGGAGATCATGTGCTCCACCGGAGTATCGCCGAAATACTTCATGCCGCAATTGCGTATAGTCGATCCGAGAGCATGACCATAGTCCCCGTCGAGAGCCAGACGCGCCGCCGCCATATTCAGTTCCTTAGCCTCAAGGATGAATGATATATCATCGAGTGGCGCCGTGGTGGCAAATTCATATACCGTCGATAGATTAAGCTCCACATCATCGGCAGCAGCATCGCCGTCGGCGGCTCCCATATCCTCAAGAATCACATTGTCGCCTTGACGGAGATACACGAAATTAGTGTGTTCGCGTGAGATTATGGCACGCGCGCTTTCATCGCCTGCGCTCGCCGCCACATCAATGTGCAGATTGCACGGAGCATCCTTGTCAAGACTGATGTCTATGCGTCCCTCTGCGATATAGTCGCGTCCACGCTCCACTGCGTCGGGACACACGTCGCGCAACACCTCAAGCCCATATTCCGACTTGCCCACAATAGCTCCTAACGCTATGGCTATGGGTAGTCCTATCATACCTGTGCCGGGGATGCCCACCCCCATGGCGTTTTTAAGGATGTTGCTGCTTAGACGCACTTCAATATGTTCAGGTTCCTTACCGAGCAGTTCGGCAGCCTTAGCCACGCACAATGCAACCGCTACAGGCTCGGTGCATCCAATGGCGGGAACCACCTCCCTTTTGATGAGCGATATGATCTCATCGAGTGTCGTTCTTTCCATATCAAACCCTTTTTTACACTGTATTTTGTTTTTATTTTTCTGATTTCTAAAAAACAATGACCACGGGAAAACGAATCAGTCATCACTGCCGCATATTCCCGTGGTCAAAGGTCATCAATCCAAATTCTATTATGTATGCCACTTGCCGTCACACTCTCCGACAGCCTAATCGCCGCCGCAAGTACAAGTGATGGCACAGTTTTATTCATCAGGCATTATTTAAGTTTCACAAAGGTAAACAAAAAAAAGAATATACACAATCCAATCTCTCACAAATGATTTGGTCGTTTGCCATAAATGAGTTAATTTTGCATCGGCTCTTAAAAACGGAGCCGGTGTCGATGACACCTTTTGTTAAACTAATTCTACCCGACTTGGACATAGACCCGTTACCAGCCACTAATCCCGTATTGGGGATTATATTGGCTGTCAATCAATTCGTCACCGTTGAGCCGCCGACACTCGGCAGCATCATCGCGCTCATCACAGCCGTATTCGCATTATTAATTTCCGGATTTGTATCGGGAAGCGAAATTTGCTATTTTTCATTGACCCCCGATCAACGCGAGGAACTTTCCGACTGCTCGGCGGGAAATACTATCAACCGTTTTCTCGAGACTCCCGAGCGATTGCTGGCTACGATTCTGATAGCCAACAATCTTGTCAACGTGACCATAGTCATACTGTGTAACTTCGCATTCAGCCAGATTTTCACATTCCACAGCGGAGTGGTGGACTTCATATTCCAGAGTGTGCTGTTGACGTTCCTGATACTTCTTTTCGGCGAGATCCTGCCCAAACTGTATGCCAACAATTATACCGTGAAGTGGGCAAAGATGGCGGCTCCCGGCATAAGCTCGGCTATAAAGCTGTTCTCCCCGATATCATCGATGCTCGTCAAGAGCACCGGCATAGTCAACCGCGTGGTGACCAAGAAAGCCGAGAATATTTCGGTCGACGATCTGTCGCAGGCACTGGAGATAACCGAAGTGAAAGCCGCCGATGACAAGGAGATGCTTGAAGGCATCCTCGAATTTGGCGACACGACAGCTTCGGAAATCATGACTCCGCGCATCGACATGACCGACCTGAACATCAACTCATCATTTGACGACGTGATGAAGGTGGTGATCGAGAGCGGATTCTCTCGCTTGCCGGTCTACGAGGGCACCGACGACAATATAAAAGGCGTGCTCTACAGCCGCGACCTGCTCCCCTACATCGGCTGTGACACCTCCGGATTTGACTGGACCAAACTCATCCGCGAGCCATATTTCGTGCCTGAATCGCGAATGATCGACGACCTGCTCGAAGATTTCCGACGCCGCCACATCCACATGGCTATCGTGATCGACGAGTTTGGCGGCACCCAAGGCATCGTCACCCTTGAAGATGTGCTCGAGGAGATTGTGGGCGACATCAACGATGAATATGATGAAGAGGAGGTGACCTACAAACGTCTGCCCGACGACACTTATATATTTGACGGAAAGACTCTGCTCACCGACTTCTTCCGCATCACCGACCTCAATGAAGAGGACTATTCCGACGTGACCGAGGATTGCGACACGCTCGCAGGTATGCTGCTCGCCATAAAAGGCGACTTCCCGAAATCCAAGGAGTCGATCGTATACCGCCGTTGCCGCTTCCTGGTGCTCTCGATCGAGCGCCACCGCATAGCCGACGTGCGCGTGAAAGTAATGCCCGAAGAGATAACCCAACAATGATATTACGAGCTCTCTCCTGCATCATAGCCGCTGCGGCAATATCCTGCACAAACACCGGCAATCAAGCTCCGGTGCCGCGCAGGGTCGCCTATCCGCGCGTGGAGCTCTATGACTCAACCTATGTGAATGTCACCGGACTGCCCGTAATGTTTGCCGTAAACTCATCGACAGGCGTGAAGATCAATGAAAAGTCGGCTGACACTTACTGGATCAACATCGACTATTTCCGCTACGGAGCGACCGTGAGGCTCACGCTACAGATGCTGCCGAAACAGGAGATCGCTGCCGCCATCGCCAACCGCATGGAGCGCGCCATGCTCGACACCGGCGGATATCCCACCGAGCTCACCGAACTGACATCACCGTCAGGAGTCGCATCCACTATAATGCTCACACCGTCGGCAACCGTGACACCGCTGCATTTCATAGCCACCGACAGTGCCACATTCGTCCTCTCAGGCGCCGTGCAATTCAAGAGTGCCGACATCGAGGCAAACACCCCCGCGGTCAACGCCATCCACGCCGACCTCCTCCACGCCGCCAAAACCATCACCCCCCGCCCATAAACGCCTGAGGGCAATCAACGGAAACCTGCGTGATTCCACTCGCAAACGCCTGAAAGGCAATGCTTATGGATTTCCGAATCCCGAGAGGATGCACATCCGAATCCACCCATAAACGCCTAAAGGCAATCAACGGAAACCAGCGTAATTCCACTCGCAAACGCTTGAAAGGCAATGCTTATGGTTAGCCGGGTACAGGGAGCCGCAGGCTGCCTGTGCCCGGGAGGACGCACATCCAAATCCACACGCAAACGCCTAAAGGCAATCAACAGAAACCTGCGTGAATCTACTCGCAAACGCCTGAAAGGCAATGCTTATGGTTAGCCGGGTACAGGGAGCC
>CAJUTE010000050.1 GCA_910589555.1 uncultured Muribaculum sp. | reverse complement strand
GCTCATCGCAACCTATGCAGGTGTCGCTGCCTGAGATTTTCTTACCGAACCATTGCTTAAAGTCTTTAAGGTCATTAAGGTCCTTAGGGTTGTTGACTTGAGGGTTGTGAAAATTTTTGTTGATGGTGATGAGCTTAGCCGGAAAATGGTTATATTTGTCGTAAGATTATGCTTAAATCTCATTTCAATATATAGATGTATGTTTGTCCTTAAAGCTAATAACTTGATATTTAGGCTTATTGTGGCTTTATTATTCATTTTCCAGGGAGTGGGAGGTTTAAATGCTCAGGAAGATGGATTTGATATCGATTTTACATCTGAACTTAAATCGCTTATTGATTCTCTGGATGTGACTTTGTCGGAGAATAATAAGTTTGTTGATGCTAAGAGAACCCGCATCAGGGATTTGCGACATTCATTGGGTAATGCTCGTGATATTGAGCAACAATATTGGTTTCTGCATGATTTGTATGAGGAGTATCGGGTGTTTGATTCTGATTCAGCAATTTATTACACTAATAAGTGCACTGAAATAGCTGATGAACTGGGCAGACGTAGTTGGCTTGATGAAATGAACATTCATCGCACTTATCTGTATGCGGCAACCGGATTGCTTGACGAGGCGCAGAAAAGCATCGATAAAATAGATGTAGATAATCTATCGAGTGTGTTGCAGATACCTTATTATCAGAATCTGCTGTTTCTTAACACTCACCGTGATTCTTATGTAGGAAAAGTCAGCCGAACTCTGCCTTATACAGAGAAGACATATAAGGTTCTCTCTGATTTATCTGCTCAAATACCTCCATCAGATCCTTCTTATCCATGGTTTTTCGGTTGGAGAAGCTTGAATGATGTTGATTCAGCGGCAAATGCGATTGCTTCAGTAAAGAAAATAGTGGATGAAAGCGATGGCGACACACCTCGAGCTGCCATGAATGCCTGGATATTGAGCCGACTTTATGAGCGAGTGGATGATAATGAGAATAAATTGAAATATCTCATACTCTCAGCGATATCTGATATCCGCTCTTGTAATAAGGAAATTGCATCGCTTCAGGAAGTGGCGCATCTGCTGTATAGGAATGGTGATCTTGAGCACGCGAATGCCTATATCAATTATTGTATCCAGTGCGCTAATGATTATAAGAGCCGAGTGAGGGTGGGTAAGCTTGCCGATATGCAGCTCCACATTTCGCAAGCTTATAATGACAGAATAAGAAGCCAGGCACATAAGATCAATCTTGCATTATGGAGTGTTGTGATTATTCTGTTGGGTCTTGCTGCCGCTGTGGTTTTCATCTTTGTGCAGATGAAGAAGCTGCGACGTTCACGTGAGCGTCTTAATTATTCCAATGAGCAATTGAGAAAGCATATTGAGGAGCTCAACAACACCAGGAGTCAGCTTGAGGAAGCCAATATGAAGCTTGCCACCATGTATGATGATGTCAAGGAGGATGCACGCTCTCTGTCGCAAAGGAATAACGCCAAGGAGAAGTACATAGCTGATATTTTCGGAATATGTTCCGATTACATCAGCAAACTCGATGATTTTCGAAAAAGCATTTACCGCATGATTGTGGCTAAGCGGTTTGATGATGTGAGAGAGCTTACCAAAACGCCGGAATTGCCACATGGAGAGGTAAAGGAGCTTTATAATAATTTCGATAGAATATTCCTTAAAGTTTATCCCGGCTTTGTTGATGATTTCAACGCGTTGTTGCGTCCTGAAGAAAGGATTAAGCTTAAGAAGGGTGAGTTGCTCAACACTGAGTTGCGCATATATGCACTGGTGCGTCTCGGCATCAATGACAGCGTGAGAATATCGAAATTTTTGCACTGTTCCGTGCAGACGGTCTACAACACCCGTCAACGCACGCGCAATAAATCGGATATCCCCAAGGATAAGTTTGCTGAAACGGTCCAGACCCTTGGTAAACCATCTTTCTGATGATGAACACCCTCCTGTAAGGGTGTTGTGAGTTTACCAAATTGCTATTTTCTTATAAAGTTAATTAATTGGTATTAAATTGTTTGTGAAAATGTAGAGTTTACTTGTCGCTATTACTGAGTGTTTTGTCTAATAATATGAGTCATTAATTTTGTGACATCAATTTATTAACAAATCATACCCAAAAACACAGTAATGGAAAGAGTAAAACAACATTTGAAATCCATCGTGATTTTAGTGGCTATCCTGCTGGCGGGCACATCAAGTGTCTATGCTCAGGATGTGGTCAAGGGTGTAGTTACCGATGCTACCGGTGAACCGATGGTTGGTGTTACAGTGCGAGAGCAGAACACCAATAACGGAGTGGTGACCGATATCAATGGTGACTTTATCCTTAAAGTGAAACCTAATTCGGTAATTCAGTTCACCTATGTGGGTTACAAACCTCTTGAGGTTCCGGCATCCAAAGCTTCCGGCACTATCGTGATGGAAGAAAATTCGGAGCAACTTGACGAAGTCGTTGTTGTGGGTTATGGCACTCAGAGAAAAGTGAATCTATCGGGAGCTGTCTCAGCAATCGACGGAGACAAGATTGCCGCTAAGCCTGCCACCGATGTGCTGTCGGCATTGCAGGGTGAGGTGCCCGGATTGCAGGTGCTTAGATCCAGCGGTGAGCCGGGAGCTGAGACAAGCGGAATGCGTGTGCGCGGCTTTTCATCGGCTAACGCAACGTCCACACTTGTATTGATTGACGGTGTGGAGGGCGACATGACCCTGTTGAATCCCAACGATATAGCATCAGTGTCGGTGCTTAAAGATGCAGCCGCCTGCGCCATTTATGGAGCACGTGCCGCAGCTGGTGTCATTCTCGTCACCACCAAGAGTGGATCGGAAGGCAAAGTGAAGGTGAGTTACAATGGCTTCATCGGGTTCAATAAGCCCGGTATTATGCCTGAACGCGTCACCGCATGGGAAGAGCAGGAGATGATCAATGAGAGCCGCCGTCAGGAAAAAGGCACTCCCGAATGGAATCCTGAGCAGAGTTCATGGGTGGGCAATCCTAACTTCAACTATCGTCCTAATCACGGCAATGGCAGATGGGACTTGTTTGAGTCTACCAACTGGGTCAAGGAGGGAACCCGTAAATACACCACCCAGCAGAGCCACAGTGTGAGCATCACCGGAGGGAAAAAGGAGCTGAACTATCTTTTCTCGGCAGGCTATTATACTAAAGATGGTATCTTGAAATATGGACCCGACGGGAATGACCGTTACAATTTCAGAATGAAGATCAATTCACAGCTCAATGACCATATTGACTTGAATTTGATGGCAAGTTATGAAGGCAAGTTCCTTAAGCAGAATCCCAATGGCTCCAAGTGGCTGTTGAGCCGCTTGTTCCGTGTGCGTGGACGTCAGCCCATCTTCCAGCCTGAAGAGGATATAAACGAAAATCCTTATAATGGCGACCTTCAGCAAAATGCCATTGATCTTATGAAGAATGGCGGTGAGAAGAAAACTCAATATGAGTCCTTCATAGGCAAGGTGTCATTGAACATCCATGATTACTTTGTGAAGGGGCTTTCCCTTCGCCTCAATGCCAGCCGTCGTGCCGGATATTACAGCGAGGCAACATCCCGCCGCACTCTTCAGTGGTATGATCGCCTCGGCACCACCATCCGCTTCCAGTATAATAATCCCAACTCATTTGAGCGAAAGAAAAATCATGATTATCATGATAATATCGAAGCGTTGCTCACCTATAGCGGAACATTCAAGAAGCATTCTCTGGATCTTCTCGCCGGCACTTCTTACGAACGCTACCGCAAGGACGAGGATTATGCGAAGGTTCAGTCCCTTAACTCAAACGATTTCTTCTCGTTCAACTATTACGATAACTCAATCGCAACCAATACCACGCTCAGCGATAACATCGAGACATGGGCAATGATGTCATATTTCGGTCGCATCAACTATAACTATGACGAGCGTTATCTTTTTGAAGCCAATGTGCGTTATGACGGAAGCTCGCGGTTGGCAAAGTCACAGCGATGGAAAGCTTTCCCGTCGTTCTCGGCGGCGTGGCGTGTGAGCCAGGAGAAATGGTTCAATCTGCCTTATGTGTACAACTTGAAACTCCGCGCATCGTGGGGACAGCTTGGCAACGGAGCCGTACTCGGGCTCTATGACTATATTCCTGTCATTGACCGAGGCATCAACATGGGTGAGGCAAGCTATTATCAAAAGGCCATGGCTTCAATTGACAAAACCTGGGAGGTGATCACTTCCACCAATGTCGGTATTGACCTGGGAATGTTTGACAGCAAGCTGAATCTTTCAGGTGACTACTATTGGAAGAAAAATGACAATATGCTTGCCGATGTTACATTGCCTCATATTGCCGGTATCACTGTTCCAAAGTCAAATGTAGGCACTTTGAAGACATGGGGTTGGGAATTTGAAGTTTCTTACCGTGACCGCATCGGACAGGTTGATTACAGTATTGGATTCAATATCAGCGACAGCCAGAATGAGGTGACCAAGTATGATGGTAAAAACACGATTAAGGCAGGCTCGGTTGATATTCTTGAAGGGTATCCGCTGAACACAATATGGGGTTACAAGACCGACGGGTTGTGGCAGAGCCGCCAGGAGTATGAGGACTATAAAGCCGCTCATCCTGGCTACCAGTCATTCAATGACGCTAAAGTGTCGGGAGGTGATGTTAAATATCTGGCTCAAGGCGACGGTTGTCATACCGTTGGCGCCGGAGGTGGCACACCTGACAATCCCGGCGACCTTGTTTGCCTCGGCAATTCCAACGGACGCTATACTTACGGCATAAATCTGTCGCTCAATTGGAAAGGTTTTGACGTTTCAGTTCTGTTCCAGGGAGTAGGCAAACGCACAGTGCTTATCGAAGCCGGTCAGATAGCACCTCTTGGCGCTACGGCTGATATGCCATGGACCATCCACCGCGATTACTGGACCGAGGAGAATCCCAATGCATCATGGCCTCGTTTATACAGTGCCAATACGTTCAATTATAATCCGTCGGACCGCTGGGTTCAGGATGCGTCCTATATCCGCTTGAAGAATCTGACAATCGGTTACTCAATTCCGTTGAAGAAGTTTAAAATCGAGCAATGCCGCATTTATGTTAATGGCACCGATCTTTGGGAGCACACCAATATGCTCAAGGTGTTTGACCCGGAGACAGGCAACAAGCCGAGCGCGAATTATTACCCCTTCTTCCGCACCTGGACAGTGGGTCTTAACATCACAATTTAACCGGTTAAACTTGAAAGCATAATGAAAAATATAGTAAAATATCTGATATTAGGAGCCGTCACATTTTCAGTATCGAGCTGTGACATCGATATGGTTCCCGAGACCAGCATGACCGATACGGCTTATTGGAAGACCGAAGGCGATCTGCGTGGCGCGTGCAACCGCTTTTATGAACAGCTGAATGGCAACAATGCTCTCGGCGGCGGATTTTCCCATGATTACCGCTCAGATGAATTGAACAATAACGGAGCAGCCAACAGCACATCGGACGGCAGCTGGACCATTCCCTCCGAGAGCGGCACATGGACCGATGCTTACTGGCGTATATTCATCGCAAACAATATCATCGAGAAAGCGCCTCGTGCATCGGTGTCGGAGAGTGTGCTCAACCGCTATCTCGCCGAAGCGCGTTTTTTCAGGGCTTATTACTACTTTGAGCTGGTGAAAAAATACGGTGACGTGCCCCTGCTTCTCAATGCAGTCAACAGCACCAAGGATCCTGCGCTCATGATGGCGCGCACGCCGCGTGAAGAGGTGATGAAGCAGGTGTATGAGGATCTTGATTTTGCCCAAACCTGGTTGCCTGATATCGACGCTTCGGAAATCACCAGCAATTGGGGCCACGTTTCCAAGCAGGCTGCGACAGCAATGATAGTGCGGTCGGAATTGTTTGAGGGCACATTCGGCAAATACCATTCTTTGGGCTCTGATTATGCAGCGCATCTGCAAAAGAGCGTCAGTGCCGCTGAATCGTTGATCAAGAGCCGCAAATTTGATCTTTATCCTGATTTTTCCGATCTTTTCCAGGTGAAAGCCGAAGGTCGCCAGAACAAGGAGAATATATTTGTGAAAGCCTACGGTCCCAATGGCGCGGGAGCCACCACCAAGCATGACAATAGCCGAAAGATGGAAAATTCCGCTACGTTGACCCGTAATATTGTTGATCAATTCCTTTACATCGATGGTCTTCCACGTGAGAAGTCGCCGTTGAAAGTGTCGCCAGAGACAAGCTTTGACGATGTTTTCACTGACCGCGATCCTCGCCTTGGCTTGACGATATACCGCATCGGAGAAGAAGCTTACAAAGGTGCTTATACTCCATTCTCTTTCCGCAACGGTTATAACCTCAAGAAAGGTTTTGACCTTGAGCAGTGGGGCTCAGTCAATAATGAGTGGACTGATAAGATGATTATCCGTTATGCTGAAGTGCTTATCTCATACGCCGAAGCCCTTTATGAGCTGAACGGTTCGATCACCGACGATCAGCTCGATAAGACGGTCAATGAATTACGACGCAGAGTGGGAATGCCGGCAATGCTTACCAATGCGTTTGTCGCAGCCAACGGTCTTAGCATGATTGATGAGATACGCCGTGAGCGCACGGTTGAATTCATTGATGAAGGCAAGAGATATGACGATATCATCAGATGGAAGATTGCGGAAAAAGTTCTTCCTGTGGATATAATAGGCGCGAAGTTTGTGACAAGCGAGAACGGCAAGCAGCGTGAGGATTATGAAAACAGGCTTACTGACGCTTCAGGATCTTTAAACGGCAAGGTGCGTTATGCCGAAGCCGATATGTATGTGCTGGAGTTTGCCGAAGACCGCCGTTTTGATCCTTCCAAAGATTATTTATATCCGGTGCCGTTGTATGAAATCTCGCAATCGGGCAATAATGTGACACAGAATCCTAATTGGAAATAAATTTAGAAATAAATGGATATGAAAAAAACAATAATGCTATTGGCTGTGATAGGAAGCCTGTTCTTCACATCATGCAGTGATGATAATGATTGGGATTATGACCATAGCCTTGAAAATGTATATTTCTTCGGTCCGCAGGTATGGGGCTACGAGAGCAACAAAAAGAGTGCCGACAATGTAGCCGTCTATCAGGTGGAGAAAGGTGATGTTGTCGCCATCCCGATGCAATTCTGGTGTGAGTTCATCCGCAGTTATGACGTGACCACATTCTACTATACGACTCCCAAGCCTATAGACCAGCAATATTATCCCACTCCCAATGACACAAAGAAAGTGAAGTATTCCGGTCCCGAACTTGTGAGAGGAGTGGATTACGAGGTTGTTGATGAAAATGGCAATGTCATATCTCCTGATTCCGACGGAGCGTTCTCGTTCTTGTGGAAGAATGCTCAAAAAGGGGTGCAGAATGTCTATATAAAAGCATTGCCGGGAGCCAAAAGCGGTTCATTCAATTTGCAGACATTCAATCCCGCTTCATCAGTGAAATTGAGTAATCAGGATGTTGAAAGCACCGTTCAAAGCAGAACTGACAAATATGAGGTGCGCATCTTCACTCAGAATTATTATGTGACGGTTACAATCAAATAGGTTTGGATTCTCAGGTAAAAGAGATTGTTTAAAAGAAAATCAGGTAGAATAAGCATTTTTCTCATGGGTAGTGAAGGCAGCGGGATAATTTTGATAATATATGGTATCCCGCTGCTTTCTTAAATCCGGTTAAATATGTAAATTCATGGTTTTAAAAGTGAACAGTTCTAACTGATAAAGCAAAATTAATTATGAAAAAATTCTTTTTCTCGATGTTGCTACTTGTAGCGACCGTCGCTCATAGCCAATCAATATGGAATGCCGATCATCTCACACGTGTCAAACAGAATATTGACAAACCCTATTATAGTGAAGCCTACTCTCAACTGCTGTCAAATGCCGATGGGCTTCTGGATGCGGAGCCTCTCTCGGTGATGATGAAAGAGAAGGTGCCGGGAAGCGGTGATAAGCATGATTACATGAGTCAGGCGCGTTATTACTGGCCTGATCCGTCAAAGCCCGACGGGCTGCCATATATAAGCCGCGACGGAGTCTCCAATCCGGAGTTGAATAAACTTGATCGAAATCGGTTGGGGAGCACTGCGTCACGCGTTATAACATTATCGCTCGCATGGTATTTCAGCGGCGATGAAAAGTATGCTCAGAAAGCTACACAGCTTCTGCGGGCTTGGTTCCTTGACAAGGATACCAAAATGAATCCTAATCTTGAGTATGCCCAGATGATTCCCGGCAGGAACAATAACAAGGGCAGGAGTTTCGGATTGATCGACAGTTATTCATTTGTGGAGATGCTTGATGCTGTGGCTTTGCTTGAGCAGTCAAAGTCATTTACCGCGAAGGATAGCAAGCAGTTGAAGAAATGGTTTGGAGATTTGACCGAATGGATGCTTTCAAGCCCTCAGGGCATAGAGGAGAGCAATGCGGCAAACAATCATAGCGTGGCTTATGACACCCAGATAATCGCATTTCTTATTTATGCCGGTAAGATAGATAAGGCAAAAGAGATAATCAACAGTGTTCCTGAAAGACGCATATTCGCCCAGATAGAGCCCGACGGATCACAGCCTCATGAATTGCGCAGGACAATATCGTTTCATTATTCCCACTATAATCTTGTGCATTTTGTCGATATCATGACCATGGCACGCAAACTTGGCATGGATGTGGACAAAAAGACCTCGGCTGACGGCAGAAACATTTATAAAGCTGCCGACTTTCTTACTCCCTACTTAGGCAAAAACGCCCGTCAATGGGAATATCAACAGCTTAACGGCATTGAGGGAACGGTGCAGGAACTGTGTCAGACTCTCTATCGCGCGGCAACATATCTGATACTTCCTGATCCTAATGCAGGTGAAGAGATGAAGTCACGTGCGAAGAAATATCTGTCGATTTATCGTGAAAATCGTGTTTATAATCCGTCGGACCGTTTCAATCTCTTGTTTTATGAGGCAGATGATGTGGACAATGTCTATGCGTTTGCCGCCCGACAGATGGAATATGCGGTAAAGGAGGCTGATAAAGCACGCAAAATTGAGGGAAATGCCAAGAGGCGCAAAGTGATGCCGCGCACCATAGGTAAGGATGGTTCTCTTGCCATGGTGGGTTCCCATGACTGGTGTTCGGGATTTTTCCCCGGATCATTGTGGCAGATTTATGCCTACACAAATGACGATTCATGGCGTCAGACCGCAATCTCCTGGACATGGCCCATCGAGGATGCAAAGTGGCATAAGGGTACTCATGATCTCGGATTCATGATGAACAATAGCTTTGGCAAGGCATACGATATTACCGGCGAGAAGTCCTATAAGGATGTCGTGCTTCAGAGTGCGACTACCTTGATAAGCCGCTATAATCCGACAGTTGGAAGCATACGTTCCTGGGATCATAACCGCGACAAATGGAAGTTCCCGGTGATAATAGATAACATGATGAACCTTGAGATGCTGTTCCGGGCAACTGAGCTTACCGGCGATTCAACCTATTGGAATATAGCGGTAGCCCATGCCAATACCACAATGAAAAATCATTTCCGCGATGATTATTCATCTTATCATGTGGTTGACTACGATCCTGAAACAGGCGAGGTGAGAGGCAAATGCACTCATCAGGGCTATGCCGATGATTCTTATTGGAGCCGCGGACAGGGCTGGGGGCTATATGGCTTTACGATGTGCTACAGATTTACCGGCGACGAGGCTTATTTAAAACAGGGTGAGAATATTGCCGATTTCTTCCTCTCGCTCGGAAATATGCCCGGCGACGGAATCCCTTACTGGGACATGAAAATGCCTTCAGTTGAGAGCTGCACTCCGGATAATGTGAACAAGGATATCCCCCGCGATGCCTCATCGGCTGCCATTATCGCATCAGGACTCTATGAACTTTGCGTATATGTTGCTCCTGAAAAAGGCGTGCGCTATAAGGCATACGCCGATAAGATTGTGGATAGCTTGAACAATAACTATCAGGCTACGCCGGATTCCGATTATGGATTTCTGTTGCTGCATTCTACAGGACATCATCCTGGCGGCAGCGAGATTGATGTGCCGTTGAATTATGCCGACTACTACTATCTGGAGGCATTGGCACGAAAACAAAGGCTTGAAAATATATAACAAAACAGAAGTGCAATGGAAAAAAATATAAGCCGCGTCATGCTTGCGGCGGTCATGGCTGCAGGATTTGTATCCTGTGGCGGAAACAGTACTGACTCCTCACTGCCGGAAGAGGCTTTTGTGAGAGTTCAGGGACAGGATCTCATAAAACCTGACGGTACAAAACTTTATATAGTCGGAACTAATCTCGGCAATTGGTTAAACCCCGAGGGATATATGTTTGGATTCCGCAAGACCAATTCACCTCGGTTCATCAATGAGATGTTCTGTGAAATGGTGGGAGAGGAATTCACGGGAGAATTTTGGAAACAGTTCAAGGACAATTATATCACCCGCAAAGATGTGGAATTTATTGCTTCCACCGGAGCAAATACCATCCGATTGCCGTTTCATTACAAGCTTTTCACCGATGAGGATTATATGGGACTCACTTCTTCGCAGGATGGTTTTGCGAGAGTGGACAGTGTTGTCGCCTGGTGCCGTGACAATGATCTATATCTGATATTGGATATGCATGACGCCCCCGGCGGACAGACCGGTGACAATATTGACGACAGCTATGGGTATCCCTGGCTATTTGACGATGAGTCGGCTCAAAATAAGTTCTGCGATATATGGAGAGAGATAGCCGATTATTATAAGAATGAGCCTGTAATTCTCGGATATGAGCTTATAAATGAGCCCATCGCTCCATATTTTGAAAATGTGGATGAACTGAATTCAAAACTTGAACCTCTCCACAAACGTGCCGTGGCTGCGATACGAGAGGTGGACAATAATCATATAATATTGCTTGGCGGGTCGCAATGGAACGGTAATTTCAAGCCGTTCACCGACTGGAATTACGATGACAAGCTGATGTATACTTGCCATCGTTACGGTTCAGAGCCCACGGCAGATGCCATAAGAGGGATAATTGAGTTCCGTGACAGTGTGAACCTGCCTATGTATATGGGCGAGATAGGGCATAACACAAATGAGTGGCAAAGCGCTTTCTGCGATGTCATGGAGGAGAATAATATAGGCTATACTTTCTGGCCTTATAAGAAAATCGACAGTTCTTGCATGGTTGGAGTTAAAGCTCCGGAAAACTGGGATTCAATAGTGGGATTTTCTGAAGCCCGGCGTGATAATTATGCTTCTATCCGTGAAGCGCGTCCGAACAAGGAGCTTGCCCGTAAGGCGATGCTTGATTTTGTAGAAAACAGCAAGTTTGAGAATTGTGATCCTCAGAAGGAGTATATCAGATCAATAAAATTAAACGTGGATTAAGATGAAGTCGCTATATTCAGTATTTGCAGTTTCGGTTTTGGCGCTCAGCGCTTTTTCACAGAATAGGAGTGTTCCGGTCTATAAGGATGCGAGCAAGCCTATAGAGGAGCGTGTTGAGGATGCCCTGTCAAGAATGACCGTTGAGGAAAAAGTGGGGTTGCTTCATGCGCAGTCCAAATTTTGTTCGCGAGGAGTGCAGAGACTCGGCATCCCTGAACTGTGGACTACCGACGGTCCTCATGGCATTCGTCCGGAAGTGCTCTGGGACGAGTGGGAACAAGCCGGATGGGGCAATGATTCATGTGTGGCATTTCCGGCGTTGACGTGTCTTGCAGCGACATGGGATCCTGAGATGGCGTTGCTTTATGGAACCTCTATAGGAGAAGAGGCTCGGTACAGAGAGAAGGATGTGCTTCTCGGTCCGGGAGTCAATATCTACAGAACACCGCTTAATGGACGTAACTTTGAATATATGGGCGAGGATCCTTATCTTGCAGGAAAGATGGTGGTGCCATATATAAAGGGAGTTCAGAGTAATGGTGTTGCAACTTGTGTGAAGCACTATGCTCTTAACAACCATGAAGTGAACCGGCACACGACAAATGTGGCGGTTGATGACCGCACACTCTATGAAATATATCTTCCGGCATTTAAGGCTGCTGTAGTCGATGGGGGAACTTGGTCGATCATGGGTGCTTATAATCTTTATAAAGACCAGCACGCGTGTCATAACAAATATCTCCTGAATGATATTCTTAAAGGAGAGTGGGGATTTGACGGCGCTGTTATCAGTGACTGGGGAGGCACTCATGACACTGACGAGGCTATCGCCAATGGTCTTGATCTGGAATTTGGCAGCTGGACTAATGGCTTGTCTAACGGTCGCAGCAATGCGTATGACAATTATTATCTTGCCGATCCGTATCTTGCCCGTATCAAGGATGGTAAAGTGGGAACAACGGAACTTGATGATAAAGCCCGGCGTGTGCTCCGGCTTATTTTCCGTACAGCCATGAGCGCTGACAAACCTTTTGGATCGCTTTGCAGCGATGAGCATTACGATGCTGCACGCAAGATAGGTGATGCCGGAATCGTGTTGTTGCGTAATGAAGGTCAGCTTCTTCCCATTCCGAATCAAGGCAAAGGACGAATTCTTGTAGTGGGGGAGAATGCCATAAAAATGATGACTGTGGGTGGCGGAAGTTCGTCGCTTAAAGTGCAGCACGAGGTTCTTCCTTACGACGGGATTTGTGAGATGGCTGAATCAATGGGCTGGACTGTGGATTATGCCCGAGGTTATGTGGGTGATGTGACAGGTGCTTACAATGGAGTGACCACCGGGCAGGATCTGTCGGAATCACGCAGTGCCTCGGAACTGATTGACGAGGCTGTTGAGAAAGCGAAGAAAGCTGACTATGTCATATTTGTTGGCGGCTTGAATAAGAGCAAGCGTCAGGATTGTGAGG
Organism: uncultured Muribaculum sp.; assembly: GCA_910589555.1. Lineage (GTDB taxonomy): Bacteria > Bacteroidota > Bacteroidia > Bacteroidales > Muribaculaceae > Muribaculum. The sequence goes on along the minus strand of CAJUTE010000050.1, from coordinate 5,742 downwards.
ATTCCGACCGTGAATCGCTTGAGTTGCCTTACGGTCAAAATGCCGTGATCGAGGCTCTTGCTGCAGCAAATAAAAATCTGATAGTGGTGAATGTGAGCGGTAATGCCGTGGCAATGCCATGGGTCAAGAAGGTGCCGGCGATTGTGCAGGCATGGTTCCTTGGCTCAGAAGCGGGAAATTCTATAGCCGATGTATTGTTTGGCAAAGTGAATCCGTCAGGTAAGCTTCCGTTTACTTTCCCTGTAAGATTGGACGATGTGGGAGCTCATGCCACCAATAGTTATCTCGGAATTAAGCGTGATAAGGAAAATGTATGGGACAACACTTATGGCGAGGGTATTCTGGTAGGGTATCGCTGGCACGACACAAAAAAAATAGCTCCATTGTTTGCTTTCGGACATGGATTGAGTTATACCACATTTGATTATGGAAAACTTAGAGCTGACAAGCAGAGGATGGGTGATACAGATGAGATTACACTCACTGTGCCGGTGACTAATTCCGGGAAAGTTGCCGGTGCCGAGATTGTGCAACTTTATATTTCCGACCCTAAATGTTCGGTGATGCGTCCGGCAAAGGAACTTAAAGGTTTTGCTAAAGTGTTTTTGCAGCCTGGAGAAACACGCGAGGTTTCATTCACTGTCAATAAGGATGCTTTGTGCTACTTTGATGCCGACAATCACATGTGGGTTGCAGAACCGGGTAAATTTGTGGCGGTTGCCGCTTCAGCAAGTGATGCGCCGCGCTCATCAGTAGAATTTAATTTTGAATAGAAACCATTTATCGGTGAGCCACTGGCTTGTATCCTGTCAGGGATCGGGTCGTGGCTCATTTTTTATGATTTTATGAAGCGATATAGTATTGGAATAGGGCTGTTTCTGGCTGGTATGGTCTTGTCAGTGCCGTTAGCGGCAGATAGAAATGAAAAGACTATCAATGATAATTGGGATTTTAAATTTCCGAGACAGGATGAATGGGAGAGGATAGCGTTGCCTCACTCATTCAATGCCGATGCCTATTCCTCGAGAGATTATTATAAAGGTAAAGGCATATACCGGCGTAATATTTCCATGGAATCCATAGATCCGGAAAGACGTTATTTTCTTAAGTTTGAGGGAGCGAATAAGGTGGCAGAAGTTTCGTTGAACGATAATCGGCTCACGGAGCATTGCGGCGGTTATACGGCTTTTGTTGTGGATGTGACCGACTGGTTGAAACCCGGGAACAATGAGCTTGTTGTGACGGTCGACAATTCACGCGTGGATGTGGGGCCGATATCTGCCGACTATACTTTCTGGGGTGGCATTTATAGGGATGTGTGGTTGATAAGCACTCCCATGATTCACTTCGATATGGCTGATCATGGCAGTAACGGAGTCGCAGTGAATGTGAGTGAGGTGACCGGGAAGCAGGCTTCGGTAAGGGTGAGTTCGGGATTGAGAAATGATTTGCCCCGTCCTGTTGAGGTGTTGGTTAAGAACTCGATCGCGGCGCCTGACGGAACAGTCATAGCCAATAATGATAAAAAGGTGAAGATGGGTAGCGGGCAACGGATGCTGGTGGATGTGGATTTTGAGAATATCGAGAATCCGGAGCTGTGGTCGCCTGCTCAACCGAATATGTATAGCGTGAACACGGGTATTTATGACATTAAAACCGGAGAGAAGCTGGATGAGGTCATAAGTCCGTTGGGATTCAGATGGTTTAGTTTTGATGCTGATAAAGGCTTTATGCTGAATGGTGAGCATTTGAAGCTTAGAGGCATGAACCGGCATCAAGATATGGCTCCTCTTGGATGGGCTCTTGGTGATGAGGCTCACAGACATGATTTTGAATTGATTAAGGAGCTGGGTGCCAATTTTGTGAGATTGGCTCATTATCCTCAGGATGAGGCGGTGCTTGATGCTTGTGATAGGCTCGGGTTGCTTGTGTGGGAAGAGATTCCCATCGTTAACCGTGTTGACTCTACGCCTGGATTTGACGACAATGTGGCTAATGAATTGGTGGAGATGATTCGTCAGCATCGCAATCATCCGTCGGTTATAGGTTGGGGGTATATGAATGAAATTTTGCTGAGGGCGCCTGGTGATAATGACCTTTCATGGGATGGAGTGAGAAAGCATACTTTGGATCTTGCATCGCGTCTTGAACGATTGTTGAAGGATGAAGACTCATCGCGAGTGTCATTTACTGCATTTCATGGGAGTGACCGGTATAATAAGGTGGGATTAAACATTGCCGATGTGACAGGATGGAATCTTTATCAAGGATGGTATGGTGGAGATTTAAGCGGCTTTGACCGTTATCTTGAGGATCAGCATAGACGATTTCCCGATAAGCCGGTGATAGTGAGTGAATGGGGTGCCGGTTCTGACAGGCGTTTGCATTCTTTGAGCCCTGTGCCATTTGATTTTTCAATAGAATATCAGCAAAAATACATAGAGCATTATCTGCCATATATAGAAACACATGATTTTGTAGCCGGCGGCGCATATTGGAATTTCATTGATTTTAATGTGGCTGAGAGGCAGGAGTCGATGCCTCGAGTGAATAATAAGGGTATTGTCTATAATAATCGTGAGCTGAAGGATGTGGCTTATTATTTCAAGGCTGCTTGGAGGGATGATGTGCCCGTGCTTCATATTGCGACGCGTGACTGGGATGAGCGTGTAATTGAAAGCGGGATGAAGATGCCGGTCAAGATTTATGGAAATGTCGATGAGGTAGAATTGATCTTGAATGGTAATTCTTTAGGCAAGCAGAAATTGGAGAATCACAATTGTGTGTTTAATGTGGAGTTTTCTTGCGGTAAGTCGATTATTTCAGCTCGTGCTGTAAGGAATGGAAAGGAAGTGGAGGATGTGGCTATAATTGAAGTCAAAGGAGTGCCTGAAATTGGAACTGGTGAAACGCTAGCCGTGAATGTGGGCAGCGGATGTTTCTTTAAATCGGATTTTGACAAGCTTACATGGCTGCCTGATCGTGAATATTCTTCAGGATCATGGGGGTTTGTGGGTGGAAGAGACCGCTCTACTACAAGTGAAATATTTAACACGGTTGACGGTCCGGTGTATCAAACTTTCCGTGAGGGGATTGATGAATATCGGTTTGATGTTCCTGATGGGCGATATGAGGTGGAATTGCTGATGACTGATGTCAATCGTCCGTCATCGTTGAGTCCTTATTTGTTGGGACGTGGCGCAATTGATGATGTGCCGGGAGCGGTTCGATTTAACATAGAGATGAATTCTGTTATGGTTGAAGAGAATTATGCGCCATCTGGCGGAGATAATTATTTTCAGCCTGTGCGCAGGCGTTATGTGGTGGATAATGTAGATGGAGGTATAAGAGTGAAGTTTGTGCCGTTGTCGGGATTGCCTGTGCTGAGTGGAATCACGCTGCGTCGTATCAGATAAATTAATTTCGTTAAAGCGATTTGCTGATGAAGCGATTTTTCGTATTTTTGCAGTCGTATGAAATTAATTATTTATATATTGACGTTTATGGGCGTTGCATCACATTTGATGGGATGCAACACTGATGAAAAAAGAGGCAATGGAGTTGTACGGAGTGACTTTGAACGGGTATTGACAGCATCCGAATTGTCGGATACCCTGCTCAGATATAAGGGTATGACGGTGTCTTTCAATTCAGAAAAGCATGTGCCTAATTGGGTGGCATGGGAGCTGACCGGAGCTGAAGCTGACGGGACGGAACCTCGTGCCCGGGATTTCATGGCTGATCCATCGGTAAAGGGGTGTGCTAATCCATGGGACTATTCTTATTCCGGATATGATAGGGGACACATGGCACCGGCAGGTGATATGAAATGGGATGCCGAGGCTATGGAGCAGTCTTTTTTCATGACCAATATATGTCCTCAGGTGAAGTCATTGAACTCAGGAGCGTGGATGCGTCTTGAGGAAAAATGCCGTAACTGGGCTCGTATAGACAGTGCGATTGTTATAGTGGCAGGACCGGTGTTGAGCGATGAACTGACAGAGACTATAGGATCGACAGGAATAGTGGTTCCGGAGCGTTTTTTCAAAGTGATTTTGTCGCCGTATGCCAATCCTCCCAGAGCGATCGGTTTTATAATGAACAATGGATATGTGGAAGGAGGTATGCAGAAAGCAGCCGTTTCCGTAGACAGTGTAGAGAAGGTGACCGGACATGATTTCTTTTCACAGTTGCCCGATTCGATTGAAGAGCAAGTTGAGGCTGAATGCCGGTTTCACTATTGGAGCACATTAAAAGCCAGGTAATGGCAGATATGATAGCCTGATTGGATATTTGTCGGTAAATATTCGTAAATTTGCTTTAAAATAGGATTGATGATACACTTGACAGATGATACGATATGTGCTGTGTCGACAGCTCCCGGCGTAGGCGGGATTGCTGTGATAAGAGTCAGCGGAAAAGATGCAATTGAAATTGTGAACACTATATGGCGTGGGAAGGATCTCTCTCATGTCGGAAGCCATACAGCGCATTTGGGCGATTTGTTGGATGATGGGGGAGAAGTGCTTGACAATGCCGTGGTAACGGTGTTCAGAGCTCCTAACTCTTTTACTGGAGAGGATGTTGTGGAGATTTCAATACATGGTTCAGTGTGGATTCAACGTGAACTGGTGAAACTTCTGATAAATCATGGATGCCGCCTTGCAGAACCGGGCGAATTCACCCGCAGAGCATTTTCGGCAGGGAAGTTGGATCTTGCCGAAGCGGAGGCTGTGGCAGATGTGATAGCATCATCGTCACGTGCCTCGCATCGCATAGCAGTCAGCCAGATGAAGGGAAAATTTTCAGGGCATCTGGCTCGTCTGCGTGAGGAGTTGATGGAGCTTGCCTCACTTCTTGAGCTTGAATTGGATTTTTCAGAGGAGGATGTGGAATTTGCCTCAAGAGATAAACTGCTTGAAATATCAGGCAGAATACATGAGGTGGTTAGCGGACTTAGCCGTTCGTTTGGCGATGGACAGGCACTAAAAATCGGTGTTCCGGTAGCCTTGGTCGGCGTGCCTAATGCCGGAAAATCAACATTGCTTAACAGCTTGCTTGGCGATGAACGCGCGATAGTGAGCGATATCCCCGGTACTACGCGCGACACTGTTGAAGAGTTGCTGGAAATTGATGGCGTTAATTTCCGCATAATAGACACGGCAGGTTTACGAGAAACATCCGATAAAGTTGAACAATTAGGAATTGATCGCGCATTCAAGCAGATTGAGCAAGCGAAAATTGTGGTGCTTTTGGTAGATCCGCATCAAAGCGATGACGAAATAGCGACAATGCTTTCTGAAATTGAGGAAAAACTGAATGAATCGGCAACTGTTATTGTCGCTAAAAATAAGAACGATGAGATGGACCGAACCTTGGATATGCCCCAAAAATATTCACAGGTATCGATTTCAGCAAAAAAAGGGAATGGTATCGACGCATTGAAAACCCTTTTGATAGAGGCATCAGGCGTAAGGCAATGGGAAAGCGACAAAATTGTCACCAATGCCCGCCATTATGAGGCACTTGTTAATGCCGATAACTCCATCACTCGCGTCATCGATGGACTCGCTAATGGAATTTCCGGCGATTTTATCGCCCAAGATGTAAGAGAAGCCACCCACTACCTCGGCGAAATCACCGGCGAAATCACCACCGACCAAATACTCTCAACCATCTTCTCAAAATTCTGCATCGGAAAATAAATCATTGACACACAATGCATTATAATGATAGTAATTG
>CAJUTE010000049.1 GCA_910589555.1 uncultured Muribaculum sp. | reverse complement strand
AGAATCTGCCAACCGCCCAATGTATGACGTAAATTCAATGAAAGTTATAGATTAATATGAAAACATTAAGTCTAACCATAATTTTTTATCTTTATATGTTCTTATAACATTCCTATTCCGGCAAGGTTCACCACACAGCCCCACAGGATGGGCTATTAACTGTTGTTAACCATATTTCGCGTTAATATCGATACGTTAATGCATTTTTTATTCTGAAAACTATTTTTCTATACATATAGTTTTCTTATTTCGGCATAAAATCTTAAATTTGCATATATCTCTTCTAACAAGGAGTATAATACAAAACCAAAATACAATTAAACACTTTTAACATTTAACATCTACTAAAGCCAATGAAACGAGTTTATACGTTTGGCGACGGAAAAGCCGAAGGCAATGCCGAAATGAGAAATCTTCTCGGCGGCAAAGGTGCCAATCTTGCAGAAATGAACCTGTTGGGCATGCCTGTTCCTCCGGGATTCACCATTACCACTGAAGTATGTAATGAATATACCCTCAAGGGACGTGATGCAGTAGTAAAATTGATTCAAAAAGAGGTTGAAGAAGCTATCGCTCATGTTGAGAAATTGACCGGAAAGCAGTTTGACAATCCTGCCAACCCTCTGCTTGTGTCAGTGCGTTCAGGCGCGCGTGCATCTATGCCGGGCATGATGGACACAGTGCTCAATCTTGGTATGAATGACGCTACTGTGGCTTCTCTTGCAGAAAAAAGCGGAAATCCGCGTTTCGCATGGGACAGCTATCGCCGTTTCGTCCAGATGTATGGCGATGTGGTTCTCGGTATGAAACCGAAGAGCAAAGCCGACATCGATCCGTTTGAAGAAATAATGGAGAAGATGAAAGAGGCTAAGGGCGTGAAACTCGACACTGAGCTTGATGTTGATGACTTAAAAGCTCTTGTGAAACAATTCAAGAGCGCGGTAAAAGATTTCACAGGCAAAGATTTCCCCGACAGTGCATGGGAACAGCTTTGGGGCGGCATCTGTGCTGTATTTGACAGCTGGATGAATGAACGTGCCATTCTTTATCGCCGCATGAACCAAATCCCCGAAGAATGGGGAACCGCTGTCAACGTACAGGCTATGGTATACGGAAACATGGGCGACAATTCGGCTACAGGTGTGGCATTCAGCCGCGACGCGGCTACCGGAGAAAACCTCTTCAACGGCGAATACCTGATCAATGCTCAAGGTGAAGACGTAGTTGCCGGTATCCGCACTCCGCAGCAGATCACAGTGGAAGGATCAAAGCGTTGGGCAGCCCTTCAGGGAATATCAGAAGAAGTGCGTGCTGAAAAATATCCATCTCTTGAGGAATCCATGCCGGTATGTGCCGCTGAGCTCATAGCTATCGCCCATCGCCTTGAAGATTATTACAAGGATATGCAGGACATGGAATTCACAATCCAGGATGGCAAACTTTGGATGCTTCAGACCCGCAACGGTAAGCGCACAGGTGCAGCTATGGTCAAGATTGCCATGGACTTGCTTCGTGCCGGTGAAATTGACGAAAAGACTGCCCTATTGCGTATGGAACCGCAGAAACTCGATGAGCTTCTTCACCCCGTATTTGACAAGGCAGGTCTTAAGCGTGCAAGCGTTATGGCTAAGGGTCTTCCCGCATCTCCCGGTGCAGCTGCCGGACAAATCGTGTTCTCAGCTGAAGAGGCAGAAAATTGGGCAGACAAGAAGAAAAAAGTTGTACTTGTACGTATCGAGACATCTCCTGAAGACCTTCGTGGTATGGCAGTGGCTCAGGGTATCCTCACCATGCGTGGAGGTATGACCTCTCACGCCGCTGTTGTTGCCCGCGGTATGGGTAAATGCTGCGTTTCAGGTGCCGGAGAAATAAAAATCGACTATAAGGCTAAAACCGTGGAAATGGGTGGAAAGACCTACAAGGAAGGCGATTGGATTTCACTCAATGGTTCAACAGGCGAAGTATATGACGGTCAGGTTCCGACTACCGAACCGGAACTTGGAGGAGACTTTGGCGCCATCATGAACCTCGCCGCTAAGTTTACTAAAACTCTTGTACGTACTAACGCCGATACTCCACGCGATGCTAAACAAGCCCGTCATTTCGGAGCTCAAGGAATCGGATTGTGCCGCACCGAGCACATGTTCTTTGAAGGCGACCGCATCAAGGCTGTGCGCGAAATGATTTTGTCAAGCGATGTGGAAGGACGCCGTCGCGCCCTCGCAAAGCTTCTCCCCATGCAGCGTTCTGACTTTGAAGGCATATTTGAAGCTATGGACGGTTTTGGAGTGACTATCCGCTTGCTCGATCCCCCGTTGCACGAATTCGTACCTCACCAGACTGCAACTCAGAAAGAACTTGCATCAGAAATGGGTCTCACTCTTGAGGAAGTAAAAGCTAAGGTTGACAGCCTTGAGGAATTTAACCCCATGCTCGGACACCGTGGTTGCCGCCTTGGTATCACCTATCCGGAAATCACTGAAATGCAGACACGCGCCATCATTGAGGCTGCCCTTAACATGAAAGCCCGCGGAATTTCTGTTCATCCTGAAATCATGATTCCTCTCGTAGGAACACTCAAAGAAATTCAGAACCAGGCTGATGTAATCAACATCACCGCTGCTAAAGTATTTGAAGAACGCGGAGAATCAGTACCCTACAAAGTAGGTACAATGATTGAAGTGCCTCGTGCCGCTCTCACCGCTGATCAAATCGCAACCGTAGCCGATTTCTTCTCATTCGGAACCAATGACTTGACCCAGATGACATTCGGTTACTCACGTGACGACGCTCCCAAGTTCCTCAAATTCTACAAAGAACACGGTATTATAAAGACCGATCCATTTGAAGTGCTCGATCAGGAAGGCGTAGGTCAACTCGTACGCATGGGTGTAGAAAAAGGACGTGCCACCAAGCCCGAACTCAAAGTAGGTATCTGCGGCGAACACGGCGGCGAACCCTCTTCAGTTAAGTTCTGCGCCAAACTTGGCATGAACTACGTAAGCTGCTCACCCTATCGTGTGCCCATCGCCCGTGTCGCTGCGGCGCAGGCTGCCATCGAGGAATAAGCAATAGACGCTATATATCAACAGTATAGGCGGTAACGCTCCGATAAAAAGGAGGTTACCGCCTATCGTATTCTTAGAAAGTATATGTGGGTGCTAAGTTCTCATTTTGAGAACTCATTTTAAAGATTGAGATAGTATTTTGGATATTGTAGTAACATTTCGGGGATACGGTTGTTATAATCATATACCGTTAAATAATGATGCTTATGACTCAAAAAGAATTGGCGGATAATATTGCCATTACAATACGAGAATATATTGGAGACCACTACACCGGCACTCCGGAATTGAAACTGAAGATAACACCGGAGCCTCTATTTGTCGCCATTGTGACAGAAGATGAGATGCTTGCCGACATTGAGGAAGCAAACGAATGGATTGAGGATGCTTCAGCTGCGGAAAGAGCGGAATCGGAGGAGAATACTGATTATCAGGTGTCACGTAATCCTGATTTCTACCCTATCAAGAATCTCATAAATATCACAGAAGGCGGATTTGCGGAACTTAACACTGCCGCCATTCAGGAGATAGCCGGTAAATATTGTGCCGATTGACAATAGATTTATCCAATCGGCACAATTCAGGGGGTATTATAATGACGATATGATAAGGGAATTGGCGTTGTCGACTATCGATGCGTCCAGAGACGCGAGATAGATGCGTGTGGTCAATTCCGAGTCATGCCCCATCCCTTCGCTTATAACGCTCAACGGCACTCCTTTAGATTTGGCGATTGAAGCCCAGCTATGGCGTGCATAATAGAGTGTGAGTGGTATTTCCAAGGATGCAAGTTCGGCTACAATTTTGAGATTGAAATTGATTTTATAGCCGCATCGACGATAGGCATTCAATTCGTTGACCGCTGAATTTGTAATAATTGGCAATAAGTAGCAGGTAGTGTTGACGGGATATTTATTCACTATATCCTGCATTTCCTGAGTCCATTTTATGGTGAGCGACTGCCCGGTTTTTCTACGTCTATAAGATATATATCCACGCACAAGATCCGCCTTGCGCAGAAATGCCATGTCGACAAAGCTCATTCCGCGTAAATAGAAACTCATCATAAACATATCTCTCGCGTAATCCAACGATGAACGTGCCGGCAGCTCCAAAGATTTTATCATCCTTATGGAATCGACCGACAACGCTCTCTTCACGGTTTTCTCCACACCTGTATAGACGTGTCTAAACGGATTTTTACGATCGAGTATTCCATCGTCCACCGCCCTGTTGTATATAGCCCTCAATATGCGCATATAAAATGACGTGGTGTTGGGCACAAGTCCTTTTGCCTGAAGGTAAGCTTCATAATCCTCCACGATCTCCGAAGAGATGCAATCGAGCATCACCTCTCCCGCCATGAGATAACCTGACTCCACGAAGAATTTTCGCAAGCTGTTAAGTGTCGCCTGATATGTTTCAGCGGTCCTTATTCTCTTTCTCTGTTTAAGGGTGGTGATAATGGCTTCAATGTAACCAAAGAGCGAATAGGAGCGCCGGTAATTGTCATATTCCTCCACTACATCATCGGCAGTGTAAACGCCGTTTCTCTCATCGAGCATTTTTATTATCCTGTTTAATCGCTCAACATCCTGACGTATGCCGATGAATACTGTCGAGTTCTGAGCATTCCACTCGTCAGGAAACATTTTGTGACAGGATAGAATTTGCCTTACTTGCCGATTGTGGATAATCTGATAGTAGATTGAACCCTCTTTGCCCGCATTTATGGATGGGCGGAATTTGATCTTGATTGATGTCATTGAATATTGTATTAAGTGAGATGAAAATTGATATTCAGTGATTATAATCTAAAAATCCTGGAGTTGCTACTATCTTTAACAAATAACATTCAAATGACCCTCTAAAAGACTGTTTTTGACTAATAATAGAAAGGCGACGTAGTATTCGCTACGCCGCCTTCATTATGGTAATGGAGATTGATCCAATTATTCTTCTCCGCCAAGTATCTCGAGCATCTTTATAGCTGATACCGGGATTCGTGTGCCGGGACCGAATATCGCAGCAACACCGGCTTTGTACAAGAAGTCATAATCCTGAGCAGGAATCACACCACCTGCAGTCACGATTATATCCTCACGACCAAGCTTCTTAAGTTCCTCAATCACCTGAGGAATAAGAGTTTTGTGTCCTGCGGCAAGAGATGACACTCCAAGAATATGAACGTCATTTTCCACTGCTTGACGAGCTGCTTCCGCCGGGGTCTGGAACAACGGTCCCATATCCACGTCAAATCCGCAGTCGGCATAACCTGTTGCCACAACCTTAGCGCCACGGTCATGACCGTCCTGTCCCATCTTGGCAATCATGATACGGGGCTGGCGACCTTCACGTTTGGCGAATTCCTCACACATCTGCTGAGCGCGGATGAAGTCGGGATCCTGTTTTGTTTCGTTGCTATACACGCCTGAAATTGTTCTGATTACTGCTTTATAACGGCCTACAACTTCCTCGCAGGCATCTGATATTTCACCAAGGGTAGCTCTAAGGCCTGCAGCCTTTACTGCAAGATCAAGAAGATTGCCCTCTTTAGTGCGCACACACTCTGTGATAGCTTCAAGAGCCGCCTTTACCGCCGCTTCATCGCGATGAGCTTTCACATCATTAAGACGCTCAATCTGCTCTTTACGCACCTCAGTATTGTCAATTTCGAGAATATCGATAGGATCTTCATGGTCAAGACGATACTTATTGATGCCGACAATGGTTTGACGGCCTGAGTCGATACGAGCCTGAGTGCGGGCTGAAGCCTCTTCGATACGAAGTTTAGGCAAACCTGTCTCGATAGCTTTCGCCATACCGCCAAGTTTCTCAATCTCCTGAATGTGCTCCCATGCGCGGTGAGCGATCTCATTGGTAAGCGACTCTACATAGTATGAGCCTCCCCACGGGTCGATAGCCTTGGTCACGCAAGTCTCTTCCTGAATATATATCTGAGTGTTTCGTGCTATACGTGCCGAGAAGTCGGTAGGCAGTGCGATTGCCTCGTCAAGAGCGTTGGTATGAAGCGACTGAGTGTGTCCAAGAGCGGCACCCATAGCCTCGATACAAGTACGACCTACGTTGTTAAACGGATCCTGCTCGGTAAGAGACCATCCTGAAGTCTGGCTATGAGTACGCAAAGCAAGTGACTTCGGATTCTTGGGATTGAACTGGCTCACGATCTTAGCCCATAGCATACGAGCGGCACGCATCTTGGCGATCTCCATGAAGAAATTCATACCGATAGCCCAGAAGAATGACAAACGTGGAGCGAATGAGTCAATATCCATTCCTGCATTCACACCGGCACGGAGATATTCAAGACCGTCGGCAAGAGTATAAGCAAGCTCAATGTCGCAAGTAGCTCCCGCTTCCTGCATGTGGTAACCTGAAATCGAAATTGAGTTAAACTTCGGCATATTCTGTGAAGTGTACTCAAATATATCGGCGATAATACGCATTGAGAATTCCGGCGGATAAATATAGGTGTTACGCACCATGAATTCCTTGAGGATGTCGTTCTGGATAGTACCTGCCATCTCTTCAAGCTTGGCACCCTGCTCAAGACCGGCATTGATATAGAATGCAAGTACAGGGAGCACCGCGCCATTCATGGTCATAGACACTGACATCTTGTTCAATGGAATTCCATCAAACAACACTTTCATGTCCTCGATAGAGCAGATTGACACACCGGCTTTACCTACGTCACCTACCACACGTTCATGGTCGGCGTCATATCCGCGGTGTGTGGCAAGGTCAAATGCCACAGAAAGACCTTTCTGTCCTGAAGCAAGATTACGGCGATAGAATGCATTTGATTCAGCGGCAGTAGAGAATCCGGCATACTGACGGATGGTCCAAGGACGCAAAGGATACATCGCGCTATACGGACCGCGCAGATAAGGAGGTATACCTGACATGAAGTCAAGGTGTTCCATTCCTTCAAGATCCTCTCTTGTATATATAGGTTTTACGGGAATAAGCTCAGGGGTGAGCCAGTCTTCTCCGTGAGCCACGGTACCATGCTGAGCACCGAAAGCATCTTTTGTTATATCAATAGTTTTAAAATCGGGTCGCATAGATTTGATTATTTAAGAAGTTTTGCATTAAATGCTTTAAGAGTGTCAAGGACATTGCAACGCACATGGATGAAGTCTGAGATGCCTTCTTTCTGAAGGTCTTCCATGCAAGCCGGCGCTCCGGCAACCACAAACATCGCACGTCCGTCAAGATACTTGAATGCTTCAGGTGCAAGAGTGGCATATTCATCATCGCTTGAGCAAAGGACAACTATGTCAGCACCCTTTTCAAGTGCAGCATCAACACCCTGTTGAACAGTCTCAAATCCGAGGTTATCGATAATCTCATATCCTGCACATCCGAAGAAGTTGGTTGAGAACTGAGCGCGTGCAAGACGCATGGCAAGATTGCCGATTGTCAGCATAAACACTTTCGGACGGTTGGATGCAGCTTCAGTAGCAAGACGCAACGCTTCGAAATCGCTTGCCGCACGCTTGGTAGAAAGACCGTTGGCATTATCCTCGGCGTGTTCATGATGACCGTGGTGGCAACCGCATGAGTCGCCATCGCATTCAATCTTTGCTGCAGCAGTCTCGTTGATGTTAGGATACTGGTTAGTTCCAAGAAGGATCTCCTTGCGGCGGGCAACATCGACATGACGCTTAGCGGCAGTCTCGTTGACAGCTTTCTGAATAGTGCCGTTGTTTATGCAAGCAAGGAATCCGCCATTCTCTTCTACTTCGAGGAACAGTTTCCACGCTTCCTTGGCGAGTGACACAGTCAAGGTCTCGATATAGTATGAACCTCCTGCCGGGTCAATTACCTTGTCAAGATGACTCTCTTCTTTAAGAAGGAACTGCTGGTTGCGGGCGATACGTTCCGAGAATGCATCAGGCTTCTTGTAGGGCACGTCAAACGGAGTAGTGGTGATTGAATCCACTCCGGCGAGTGCTGCCGACATGGTCTCGGTCTGTGAACGCAACAGATTCACATGAGCATCATATATAGTCTGATTAAAGCGTGAAGTCACTGCATGAACGTGCATCTTGCAAGCATCCTTTGATTCGGGATTGTATTGTTCTACAATCTGAGCCCATACCATGCGTGCCGAACGGAACTTGGCAAGCTCCATGAAATAGTTGGAAGAAACACCCATGTTGAACTTGATGCGACGAGCCACTTCATCGGCTTTGACACCAGCCTCTGTGAGCATAGTCATCCATTCAGCTCCCCAGGCAAGGGCGTAACCGAGTTCCTGGAAAATGTATGCTCCGGCATTGCAGAACATGAATGAATCCACAGCAAGCACTCTCAAAGCAGGTACATCCTTGACTACATCAAGCAGCTCAATTGCCATAGACTTGATGTCGCCGGGGAATTCCATGCCATGCTTCAATGCGCGGCGCATGGGGTTGAAGTCGATTGAACCTCTGAATTTATCCATCAATCCGTTGGAGCGGAGATAGTCCACAAGAGCTTTTGCCAACTCTACCGCGTGGCGAGGGCAGGTCTTGAAGTTAATCTCATATTCAGCAACGTCAATTCCATCAAGCAAAGCCGCGATTTCAGCCGCGTCTTTCAATTGCAGGTGGAATCCCAAAGAGGTTACACCTTTAGTGATAATTTCTTTTGCCACTGCGTTGGCGTCAGCCACTGTTTCAGCAAGAATTTCCTGACGGATAAGCCAGTCATTGTTATCACGTGTTCCTCTCACATACGGATATTCTCCGGGGAGAGAATCCAAGGTTTTGAAGTCAGCAATGTTCTCTGCGCGGTACACCGGCTCCACATTGAATCCTTCGTTTGTCCGCCATACAAGTTTCTTGTTAAAATCGGCGCCCTTCAAATCGGCTTCGACTTTAGCTCTCCATTCATCATAAGAGCAACCTTGAAACATGTCGAACAACTTCTCTTTTTTTTCTGCCATGATCTTGGTATTAATAGTTTAAGAAATCATTTTTGTTGTCAAGTGTGATATAATCACATTTTAACTACAAAGGTATAAAATAAGGCGATATTTATAAAATAAAACACCCTCGAATTAGCGCATATACAGAATTTTTTCCGTAATAAACCGTCTTACCTGCTCCTCTTGACCATTATTTGCGAGGATAAAGTATGCGTTCGCCAAGGAATTTGGCTATCTCGCTGCGCAGAGTGTGCAACTCGGTAAGGTGCTTCATCGCATTCATCACTTTTTCCCCGTCATAAGGCATTACGGCAGCTATCGCTGCCATCTCTTTTTGGATAGCCTTGATCTGGCATCCCAATATCGCATCCTTATACTCATATATAGCTCGCGGGACAAGCTCCTGAAGCCGGTCCTCTTCGGTCTCCACTTTCATGAACCTGGTGTGCACCTTGCTGAGGACGTGCTTTTCGCTCGCAAGCTCGATGGCGATGTTTCTGACCGCATCATCGGGATGTGAGATAAGGATTTTTTCCACAAACATACTTTCCGCCTTCCTTCGGTCGGCGAAATACTTTTCATCGGCAGAGGCTATCAGCTCCTTTTCCTTGCGCTCTATCGAGGCGATCTCCAATCCTGAATTGCGCAGCTCCTCCTCACCGGCCGATATGTAATCGCTCCGTTCGCCGGCGAGCCGCTCCTCAATTGCGATACGTTCGGTTTCCCAATCGGAGCACAATCGGAGAGCCTCGTCAAAAGTGCGTTTAAGATCCTTATTGACAAATTCGAATTCCTCACGTTTCAGCTCGTAGTCAATGTAATCGATAACCTTTACCGACTGAAGCGGCGAACCATCTTCGTCATATTCCTCACACAAAGTGACCATGCCATATCTTATCACATACTTCAATATAGCCGATTCGTAGGGACGCAAGATGCGCACATTGTATTGCTCCGATCCTGACGCCGACCCTATCACAAGATTATTGGCTTCCTCATTGACGACTTCCGATTCCTGAGGTTGCTCTATATCTGCTATCGTCTGCCGGGCGCGCTCCTTCTGCTTGCGGTCATATTCATTTTCTGCGATAGTCTTTATCTGGAGAGCTACCTGACGGCTCACGACAAGCTCGTCAATATCAAGTCTGCGGCTGCAATCCTTTATGTAGATGTTGCGCTTCACCTGGTCAGGGATTACCGCTATCGAGCGTATGATGTCGTTGACCATGCGGGAGCGAGCCAATGGGTCATTTTCCCCTTTCAGCAATATCTCCGTTTTGAAGCGGATAAAGTCATCTTCATGCTCTTTAATATAATTTTCAAGCTCGGAAGATGTGTGTTTCTGGGCGAATGAGTCGGGATCATCACCGTCGGGAAGCAGCACTACCTTTATGTCAAGACCTTCGGCAAGAAGCATGTCAATACCTCTCAACGAAGCTTTTATTCCGGCAGCATCGCCGTCATATATGACCGTGACATTTTCGGTAAATCGGTGTATCATCCTTATCTGCCCTTCGGTCAGGGAGGTTCCTGAAGACGCCACCACATTCTCGATTCCTGATTGATGCATGGATATGACATCCATATATCCTTCCACAAGAATGCATTTATCCTGACGCACTATAGCCGATTTAGCCTGATACATACCGTAGAGCTGGCTGCTTTTATGATATATGAGCGACTCCGGCGAATTGACATATTTAGCGACATCCTTTTTGAGGGTTCTTCCGCCAAATGCCACCACCTTTCCGGAAACCGCAAATACAGGATAAATCACTCTTCCCTTAAAGCGGTCATACACTCTTCCCGAATCAGTCTTTATGCAAAGTCCGGTATCTAAAAGGTACTTGTCCTTAAATCCTTTTTTGAGTGCATTCTCATACAGATCATTGCTTTTCTCAAAAGCATAACCGAGATGAAATTTCTTTATCGAGGCTTCATTGATGCCTCGTTCGAGGAAATATGCAAGACCGATGTTTCTGCCGTCGGGGGTGTCATGGATATTCCGCTCGAAATGTTGCATGGCATATTCATTGACCGCAAACATACTCTCGCGTTCCGATTCAAGCTCACGTTCCTGATCGGTCTGCTCACGCTCCTTTATCTCGATATTATATTTTTTTGCAAGATAACGCAGAGCCTCATTATAGCTGAGCTGCTCCAGCTGCATGATGAAGTTAACAGGGCTCCCCCCTTTTCCGCAACTGAAGCACTTGCATATATTTTTCGACTTGGATACAGAGAAAGATGGCGTACGTTCATTATGAAACGGACACAGCCCCATGTAGTTGGCTCCCCTTCTCTTCAAATGCACGAAATCGCTGACGACATCCACGATGTCGGCAGTGTCCAATATGCGTTGTACGGTTTCTTTTTCTATGATTTTCACAAAACAAAAATAGTAAAAAAAAATAAGACAGCCTCCCGGCTCCCTTATTTTTTCGCTTGTTGCTTGTTGAATATCTATTCTGTCTTTTTTATTGGAAAGTTACGTATGAAAAAGTATTCTGTTATTTTCTTGTTATTCTTTTTTCGTGTCTGACATGATTTAAATTTAATTTTAGCTAAGAAGGTATCAGCTTAGCAATTAACTCGCCTTTTTCCCAGCAATCGGGAATAGTTGCTTATCAATTGCAATACAAAGATAGCGCTTTTTTCTTTAAGATTATCAACCATAAAGATATGTTCTACAACATATCTTGACAACTTTCCACAAAACAGCTCGCAAAATCTGACACTTTTTAACCTCCAAATCTGTTAAAATGTAAGAGTATCACTTTTCGGGCGTCAAAATAATTGTTTTTAACAATATTAAAATAAGTTAAAACAAATCCACCTCCGAACTTTATGCTATTCAAGCATTCATTTTCAGAGGTGGATATATCGCAATTATGGCAAAATGCTACTTTTTATATAATATATAAGATGTAAGCGGCTGCATTTCGCCCATTATAGTGCCATCTTTCACTTCAAATTCCGTGTTATGCACACCATCGGTATATTTGCCGTCGGGAAGAGTGGTGGCGAGGCTTATATTTTCAGTCGCATCACTGATATTGATCAGAGCCACGCCCTTGTCTCCGCGAGCCACTTCAATAGCTGCTCCGTTGGGCGATACTACCACTTTTTCCGGCTCTCCGTGCATGGCATGACGGAATTTATTCACAGCAATTACTTCAGGATTCATGAATTCATCATTTCCTCGTGCCCCTACACGATTGTTTCCCCAGTAATTTTGGCGTGTGCTTCCTGCCGGGCGGCTGAAGAACAATGGAGTGCCATATTGACGGGCAGCAAGAAATACGTATCCCTCTCTTATTCGGGCATCCTCAATATCGGCAGATTCATGTTCGTTGGCATAAGTGTCGTGGGATTCAACCCAAGTCACCAACCGATCAGGATCGGCTGTGTGATGCCATGACGCAAGACTGTCGGCATAATAGTTGCCGGCTCGAAGGGCATTGCGTAACGCGTGTCCGTAGGCGCTTGCTGTAACATCTACATATTCTGTGTACTCGCGCTCTTTCACATTTTTATCTTGCAGCACCTCGCCGTATATAAACAGACTGTCGGCAGGCAATGCAAGCTTCACGCCTTCCACAGCTTCCCTTCCGGTAGCGACATCCCAGAAATTGTTTCGCTCGGCTGCGGAATCAACAGGATCCGAGGGCAGCCCTATGTGCTTGGCGGTGTCATATCGGAATCCCCTTGCGCCGTTGGCAATCAGATCATTGACATACAGCATATAATAATGCTGGAATGCCGGATTTTCGGTATTCACGTCAGGCAGACCGCCCATTTTTCCGGTCGTACACTGATAGCGGTCATTATAATCGGTTATATCAGTGAAGCCATTGGCATGGAAAAGCTTGTCATGACCTCCGGCTGCGCTGTCAAGCGCTGCGGTGACGGCGGTGTGGTCAACGGCGGTGTGGTTGGGAAGGACATCGACTATGACTTTCACCCCATACTTGTTGGCGCTGTCGCACATTGCCTTGAACTGGTCACGATTACCAAGAAGATAATTGCCGATTTTCCAGTCGATCGGTTGATAATAATAGTACCATTTTCCCTTCACTGAGTCACCGGGCTGGCTGAAAAGCGCCATTCCGCCCTCCTCGCCTATGAAGCATGTATTTGCCGGAGATGTCTGCACATAGTCAAATCCGGCATTGTCAATATTTTTCATATTTGCCGCGATTGTGTCAAAACTCCATGACCATGCATGTAGAATCACATTGTCATTGGTGGGAACATCTGCGGCTTTCTGCTTGTTGCCGCATCCCGCCATCGAAACTGACAGCGCGAGGGCTGTCGAATAAAAAAGTAAGTGTTTCATAAATGATTATTATTTTACGCTCTGTAAATATACGTATATTATTTTGATTAATCGCTATCTTCTATCTTTTTTGTTATGACCTCGCGGATCACGGTAAGCAGGATATAATTTATGTATTATATCGGGGCGATGCATCTTTTGCAGCGACTTGACAATATCGTCTCGATAAGTCTTGTCATACCAGAAAAAGTATTTGCGTTGAGCCAGCTTTTCTTCCGGCCGCACAGCGCAATACACCTTCTCTCCCGTATAAGGATGGATGCCTGAATAATATATCTCGGTCGACACAGTCATGGGAGTGGGTGTGAAATCCTGCACCTGCTCAAGATGCATATTGAGTGTCTTGGTCTCGGCGGCAAGTTCCGCCATATCCATTTCCCGGCATCCGGGATGCGAGGATATGAAATAAGGTATGATCTGCTGTCGCAGGTCATATTGACGGTTCACTCGGTCGAAAATCTTCTTGAAGTCATAGAACATGCTGAACGACGGCTTGCGCATTATCTCAAGAACCTTGTCGCAAGTATGTTCCGGAGCCACCTTAAGCCTACCCGACACATGATTTTTTATAAGCTCCTCATTATATTTCCGGTTCACGGCGTCAACGCGGCTGTCGCCCGACGGCGCCATCGACAAGTCATATCTCACGCCGCTGCCTATGAATGATTTCTTTATGCCGGGAAGTGAGTCAACTGCATGATAAATGTCAAGCAGCGGACCATGATCATTATCCAGATTGGCACACGGTTTAGGATGAAGACAAGACGGACGCATACATTTCTCGCACACACTTTTATCTTTCCCGCCCATGCGGTACATATTAGCCGACGGTCCGCCAAGGTCGGAAATGTATCCTTTGAAATCGGGCATGGCGATCACCGCTTTCACCTCCTTTAATATAGATTCCTTGCTCCGCGAGGCTATGAATTTGCCCTGATGAGCCGAAATAGTGCAAAAAGAGCAACCCCCAAAACATCCGCGATGAAGATTTACCGAATGCTTGATCATCTCCCATGCCGGAATCTCTTTCCCTTTATAACGTGGGTGAGGCAAGCGGGTGTAAGGCAGGTCAAAAGCCGCATCAATCTCCCCTGTTGTCATTGGCGGCAACATCGGATTGATTTTCACCACCCTGTCGCCATGAGGCTGCCATATCGTAGCCCCGTGCATACGGTTGGATTGCTGTTCTACGTGCTTGAAATTTCCCGATTGTTTACGCTTGTCACGAAGACACTCCTCGTAGGATGCCAGTATGACATTGTCCGGATCAGCTTTAGGCGTTGTAGCTTTAGGCAGCATTACCACTGTTTGCATCACATCGGTCATTGACTCTATCGATCTGCCGGAAGCCAGCGCATCGGCAATCTCCACCACTGTCTTTTCCCCCATCCCGTATATGACCATGTCCACCGGAGCATCGAGCATGATGGAGGGACGCAAGCGATCCTGCCAATAGTCATAATGCGACACGCGACGCAACGACGCTTCTATGCCTCCGGCTATAACCGGAACATCAGGATAGAGCTTTTTCAGAATCTCGGAATAAACTATGGTGGGATAATCAGGGCGCATCCCGAATTTGCCTCCGGGAGTGTAAGCGTCATTGCTGCGCCGGCGGCGTGCGGCAGTATAGTGATTCACCATCGAGTCCATGGCTCCTGCCGATACTCCGAAGAACAAACGTGGCTTTCCGAGTTTCTTGAAATCTCGCAAATCATCTCTCCAGTTGGGCTGCGGCACTATTGCCACCCTATAGCCATGGGCTTGCAGAGTCCGCCCTATGACCGCAGCGGCAAATGACGGATGGTCAACGTATGCGTCACCCGAAAACAGGATGACATCAATGTAATCCCATCCAAGTTCTTCAACCTCCTTTGCCGATGTGGGGAGCCATGAGTTTCGGCTTATATATTCAGTTTTTTCTTTTCTCATTTTAATGTCGAAAGGTGTTCTTCCATTTTCATCAACTCATCGCGCATCCGGGCAGCCTCCATGAAGTCCATACGCTTGGCGGCATCCACCATCTCCCCTCTCAAACGCGTGATAGCTCTCTGAAGTTCATCCTTATTCATATATGGGATAACGGGATCTGCTGCGATGTTGACCGTATTGGTGTATTCCTGGATGTAAGGCACGCTCTCCTTGCGCGGCTTTTTGGCAGGCGAAGCTGCTCCTCGGCTATTGCGTGGTTTCTGATCGAATTCATCTTCATCCACCCCTATTATAGCCTGACGGGCTTTCACGATAGCTTGCGGCGTTATGCCGTGCTCCTCATTATAGGCGAGCTGGATAGCCCTTCTTCGCTCGGTCTCCTCGATAGTCTGCTTCATCGAGTCGGTAATCTTGTCGGCATACATTATCACAGTTCCGTTAAGATTTCGTGCAGCACGTCCCACTGTTTGGGTCAGCGATCGGTGACTTCGCAAAAATCCCTCCTTGTCAGCATCAAGAATAGCCACAAGCGACACCTCAGGCAGGTCAAGACCCTCCCTGAGCAGATTCACGCCGATAAGCACATCATAGACTCCCGAACGCAGGTCGTCAAGAATCTTTATTCGGTCAAGCGTTTCCACATCACTGTGTATATAGGCTGCCTTAACCCTTAGTTTCAAGAGATATTCATTCAGTTCCTCCGCCATTCGCTTGGTCAGCGTAGTCACAAGCACACGCTCGTTAAGCTCCACTCGCTGCTGGATCTCCTCAAGCAGATCGTCAATTTGATTCAATGACGGACGCACTGTGATAATCGGGTCAAGAAGTCCCGTTGGTCTGATTATCTGTTCCACAATCACACCCTCGCTCTTTTCAAGCTCATAATCGGCGGGCGTGGCGCTGACATATATCGTCTGCCCCGTCAATGTCTCAAACTCATTGAATTTCAACGGGCGGTTATCGAGTGCCGCCGACAGTCGGAACCCATATTCCACAAGATTCATCTTTCTTGACAAGTCGCCGCCATACATCGCCCTTATCTGCGGAATGGTGACATGGCTCTCATCAATGATTGTCAGGAAATCCTTCGGAAAATAGTCCAGCAGACAGAACGGACGCATACCCGGCTCTCTGCCGTCAAAGTAACGGCTATAGTTTTCGATGCCTGAGCAGTGTCCTATCTCACGTATCATCTCTATGTCGTATGTGGTACGTTCATACAGGCGGTTAGCCTCCAGCTCCTTCGCCTCACGCCTGAAATAATTCACCTGTTCACCGAGGTCAATCTCCATCTTCGCTATCGCGGTTCCTATTCGTTCGCGGGAGGTCACGAAAACATTCGCCGGATATATGTTGAAGCAATCATGCTTTCCGAGCGACACTCCGTCCTCAGGATGAATCGTGGAGATTGACTCTATCTCATCGCCCCAGAAAATCACCCTCAGGGTTATCTCTTCATAAGCGAGTCTTATATCTACTGTATCACCCTTGACCCTGAATGTGCCTCGGCTAAGCTCCATTTCATTGCGGCTGTAAAGAGCATCGACAAGTTTGCGGAGAAACACATTCCGTGCTATTTTCTGCCCGACTTTTATGCTCACAACGCTTGCATTGAAGTCCTCGGGGTTGCCCACGCCATAAAGACACGACACCGACGACACCACAATCACATCACGCCGCCCCGACAAAAGCGCCGAAATCGTGGCAAGACGCAATTTGTCGATCTCGTCATTGATCATCAAGTCCTTCTCGATATATTTGTCCGACGACGGGATATAGGCTTCCGGCTGATAATAGTCGTAGTAGCTCACAAAATATTCCACGGCATTATTCGGAAAGAATTGCTTGAACTCTCCGTAAAGCTGTGCGGCAAGTGTCTTGTTGTGGCTGAGGATAAGCGTCGGGCGGTTCACCTCGGCTATAACATTAGCCATGGTGAATGTTTTGCCCGACCCGGTCACCCCTAAAAGCGTCTGAGCCTTGGTTCCGGAATTAAGACCGTCCACTATCTCAGCTATCGCCTGCGGCTGATCGCCGGTGGGACTGTATTTCGATTCAAGCTGGAAATTCATCTTACATTCAGTTTAACCTACAAATATACACAAATCCCCACACATTACCAACAAGCCAATCAACCAAAACCACTCGAAAATGCCATTTAACCCACAACCAACAACGAAACCAAGAAACTGCAATCTAACACCACAAAACAATCTAACACCATGAAACAACCTAACACCATGAAACAATGTAGTGTCGCCACCTGTGGCGACATCCACCATAGAAATCAGCGGAGAAAGCCGACACAAACCCGAAAAACAAAACCACCAAGAAAAAATCGGCATAACCGCAAGAGCTCAGTCCGTATGCCGCATTATAGAAAATACCAGCCGCCAACAAAAACCGGTCTGTAAGACCGCAAAAGCTCAGCCCGGTATGCAGCGTTAGCGGAATGCCGGGTAATAATGGAGAAATCAGCTCCAAGCTCTGTAAGAGCGACACAAACAACAGACCGATGCCGTGCAACGGCAATGCAGTAATAGCCACGAGGCGAGCCGGGCACGGGAAAATATATCCAAATTCCCACACAAAAGGCCGTGCAACGGCAATGCAATTATAGCTCCGCCACGAGGCGAAGCCGAGGCGCGGAGAAAGGCACCACCAAGAAACGGGCGTCGAAGACGTCCACCAACCACCGAACTAAGCGCCAACACCGCAAAGCCTACCGCGTAGACATTGTTGACGGCGAGGAGACGCATATAGGTTATTTCAAGCGTCCTGACTTCGCGACGATCAAGGCGGTGACAAAGCTCGCCAAGACTGACGAGGTGGAAGCGGGCAAAGTGATGATGGACAACTGCTGGCTTGGGGGCAGCGAGGAACTGCGCAAGGATGCCGTGCTGTTCATGGCAGTGCAAGCACAGCTCGGGGGGATTGCTTAACGGCTGCATGGGCTCGCTAAAAAACTTGTAGAGGCACACACTCTGGCGGATGAGGACACATTCGCCAAGGGGTGCGCCCTTATACGGGCTAATCTTCACGTGGATATTGAAACGGTTGAAAACGCCGAGGATTGGGCGGCTCTATACTCACAAGCAATCTGGCTGGAATGCTGGCGCAATAAAAATAAAGCCGAGCTAATTGCACGGCTGTTCGGTGACGGAAAGAAGCGTTAAGGACGCTTCTTTCGTTTGGATGAGATAAAACCAAACGGCAAAAAGAAGCCAAAACTCTCACCACGTGCAATGCCTAATACGGCACGCAGGAAAGCGACGAGCCAACCGATGATGCCCAAAAACATAATGGCACCGATAATTTTACCGAGCATGCTTAAAAGTATATCCATAGTTAAATTGCCGTTACACCGGTAACATTGATACAAATATAACAAGAAAAATTGAACATGGCAAGCGTATTTGACTGCATTTTCAGGGCTGACGCATCTTAATTTTTATGAGATTTGAAGCCCATGCTTTGGAACTCGGTGCTGCTGTCGAAATTCTTTGGCGTGGAAAATGCCAACGCCGCACGAGCCCCATCCGGGACGAACCCGTTGAAAAAATTTCATACATGGGGATAAAAAGTGGGTAAATCCCCTGCAAACCCCCACTATCTTTGCACAAACATAACGGCATCAATCTGCGGGAGAGACATCCCGTCACGGTTCCGCCACAATCACGGCAA
>CAJUTE010000048.1 GCA_910589555.1 uncultured Muribaculum sp. | reverse complement strand
CACACGCGCACGTCGCGACTTGACCGGTTCAGTCGGTTCAGTGTCAGGCGCCAAATTGAGTGTTGTCCCCGTTACATCAGCAGCGGTGGCACTTCAGGGTAAGGTAGCCGGTGTGCAGGTATCATCGGTCGACGGTCAGCCGGGTGCCGATATCAATATCCGCATCCGTGGTACGGCTTCCGTATCATCAGGCGGTGACTCCAACCCGTTGTTCATCGTCGACGGTTTCCAGCAGGAAAACATCAACGATATTCCCCCGAGCGACATCCAGTCAATCGACATCCTCAAGGATGCGTCGTTGACCGCTATCTATGGAGCCAAGGGTGGTAACGGTGTTGTTGTGGTGACCACCAAGAGCGCCAAAGAGGGCAGAACCACCGTTTCATTCAACGGATCATTGACCTGGAGCCACTTGTCAAAGAAACTCGACTTGATGGATGCCTACGATTTCGTAGACTATCAGTATGAGCGTGCGGTAGCGAAGGGTAACTCAGGATCAAGCAGCGACCTTCGTATGTTCCGCGCCAACTTCGGTAACCCTCAGGATATCGACCTTTATATGCGCGCTCCCAACCATGATTGGCAGGACGAAGTGATGGGTGGCACTCCTATGAGCTATTCATCCAACGTGTCAATCGGTGGTGGTACAGAAAATGTGCGTTTCAACGTGTCGATCACCCAGAGTGAGGATAAGGGTATCATCCTTAACACAGGTGTGCGCCGCACCAACATCAACACCAAGTTGAATGCCAAGCTCGGCAAGAACCTTACCTTCACTTTCAACCCCAAGATGTCTTATCGCCGCGACCTCGGTGAAGGCGGTGAGCACGTGGGTACCGGCGGTATCATCGACATCCTCAAGTATCGTCCCACCAACGGTCTCCGCGAGTTCGCATTCTGGGATCCCGCAACCGTTGACCCCAAAGAGGAGGCTGACTTCGCTTACACCAACCCTGTTGGCGACATCAAGCGCAACTCTTACAAGAAGCATAATTATGAGTTCACCAACCAGGCTTCACTTGAATGGAAACCCATCAGCGGCTTGACTCTTCGCACTGAAGGCGCCTACGCTCTTTCGTTCAAAGATGAAAATGCTTTCTATGCTGTAGGTACCGCCGAGGCTAAGAAGTATGAGAACAACCCGGTTGCCTCTATCAAGAAGACTGAGACCACCCGTTATATCTGGACCAACACCGCTTCTTATGACTGGACTTTGAAAGATCTCCACAATTTCTACTTCTTGTTAGGTCAGGAAATTCAGAACAAGGAGAGCAAGAACACCTACATGGAAGGCCGTAACTTCCCTGACGACATCACTGCCGACAAGGCTCTTAACATGATGGGTATGGCTAAGAAGTACTCTGTGACTTCAAGCAAGGGCACTCCTAACCGCATGGCTTCATTCTTCGGTCAGATCAACTATAACTACGACCACAAGTACCTTATCTCGTTCACAGCACGTACTGACGGTACTTCATTCTACGCTCCCAGCTACCAGTGGGGTTTCTTCCCGTCGGTATCAGCAGGTTGGGTTATCTCTAACGAAGGTTTCATGAAGGATGCCGCTCCCGTCATCTCCAACTTGAAGCTCCGCGCCGCTATCGGTAAGGCAGGTAAGAACTTGACCACAGCTGATATGTGGGATTACGCTTACGATCTCAACTCAACAGGAGGTCCTACTTTCGGTCCTGAATCAGACGACACCGAAGGTGACAACTGGTATGGCATGAGCGGCTATCTTCCCAACCCGAAGATCAAATGGGAAACAACCCTCACCCGCAACGTGGCAGTGGACCTCGCTATGTTTGACCATCGCTTGACCATCACTCCCGAGTTCTACTGGAACACCACCAGCGACCTTCTTCACAAGTCACAGGTGTTGACCAACTCAGGTTATGCGCAGCAGTGGCGTAACATCGGTCAGATCACCAACAAAGGTTTCGAGTTGACCGTTGATTACGACATCCTTCGCGGCAAGGACTATGTGTTGAGCGCCAACCTCACTCTCGGACGTAACAAAATGACCGTCGACAAGCTCAACGGTACCGACACCGAGCTTTGGGAAAAGGGAGGCAGAAACAAGAGTAACTACGATGCTTACTGCTTGAAGGTAGGCAGCCAGATGGGTCTTCTCTACGGTTGGGTTTATGACGGCATCTATAGCTTCGATGAATTCACTACCGACGTTAACAACAGCTACAATCAGGTGCCCATTCCATTGGAATTTGATGAAAACGGCAAGCGTGTGAGCGGTACTGTGATCAACAGTATCCTCGGCGACTCTAATAACGGTTCTTCAACTCTTCCCGGAAAGGTTAAGCTGAAAGATATCGATGGCGACGGTTACATCACTGAAAACGACCGCGTGGTTATCGGTAACACCACTCCTAAACTTCAGGGTGGTTTCGGAATCAGTGGACAGTGGAAGAACCTTGACTTCACCGCCAACTTCACTTACTTCCTTGACTTCGACGTTTACAATGCCACCGCATACGCATTGTCTTCTTCTGACAAGGATTTCAAAGCCGGCACTCTCAACAATGTCCTTGGACGTTTCAGCGGCGACCGTTGGCGTTACACCAAGCGCAACGAGCCCGACAGCTACTTCAAGAACAACTATATCGACGGTTCAATCGACATCTACAAGGAAATCAATGCCAATGCTCAGATGTGGAACCCAGGCGACCTCGTGACTACAATCACTATGGACTATTTCGTAGAAGATGGTTCATTCCTCCGTTGCAACGACATCACCGTAGGTTACACTTTCCCCGAAAAGTGGACAAAGAAAGCCGGTATGTCTAAGTTCCGTCTCTATGGTTCTGTGTCCAACCCCTTCATCATCACCAACTATTCCGGTTATGATCCTGAGGTTGACGTGATGAGCGGTCTTACTCCTTCTTGGGACTACAACCGTTACCCGCGTTCTCGCGGCTATGTTGTCGGCGTTAACGTAACATTCTAAACCTTAAATGAATAACAGAAAATGAAACTACGTAATATATTATTAGCCGGAGTGCTTGCGGTGGGCTTTGCATCTTGCGACGACTACCTTGACGTCGAGTCACCGTCCCGCTTTGACTTCGACTACGTGTTCAGTTCGAAAGATGATGCTAAATTAGCGCTCAACGGACTTTACGCCAAAATGCTCGATGGCAACCTGTGGGGCGATAAATTGCTTAGCAAATTCACTCCCAACAGCGACCTTGAATTCGCCAGCTCAAGTAAAGAATTGGCTAATGGCAATGAGTATCGCCGTTTTGACATGGACCGTGAGCATGGTGACGCCAACCTCTGGAAGGCTTGCTACTCAGGCATAGAGGCTTGCAATATCTTTATTGACAAGATCCGTAATTCAGAGTATTATGCTGAAGATGATGCCGAGTTCCTTCAGATGCTTGGTGAGGCTGTGGTGATCCGCACCATGTTCTACCATGAACTTACATGGTACTACGGAGATGTTCCCTTCTCTCTTGAGCCTGCTTATAATAGAAGCGGCAAGGATCAGGAACTCTTCCCGGTGGTTGACCGTCACGAAATCATTGACACTCTTATTCAGGATATCATCAAGGTTGCTCCCGACATGAAATTTGCTGAGGAAAATGGCGGTTCTGACCGTGCTTCCAAGGAGTTTGCCTGGGCGCAGATCGCACGTCTTGCCATGACTTGCGGCGGTTACTCGCTCGAACCCGACGAAGCCAATCCTACCAGCTATGGTAAGATGGAGCGTCTCACCAACTATACCGACTATTACAAAATCGCGGCTGAATATTGCGATTCTGTAATCACTTCAGGCAAGCACTCTTTGACAAAGAGCTATATCCAGGTATTTGCCGATGAGTGCAAGGGATCGGTAGCTGCTACTAACGATGACCCGATTTTCGAGATTCCTTTCACCAAAGGAAACTCAGGTAATATCGGTTATATCCAGGGCTATAAGGTTGATGCTCCTGACGATGCCACCACATCATCTGTGACCACCTACGGTAAGGATGATTCAGGCGCGAGACTCCATCCGCTCGCTCGCTTCCTCTTTGACTCTGAGGATGCTCGCCGCGACTATATCTTCGCGATGTGGAAATACTCTAATAAAGGCGTGCCTTCATTCGAGCCTAACGCTTATACCACCTACAATGGCAAGTGGTGCAAGCTATGGGGTCCGGCACGCGGAAAAGATTCAGAGGGCAATACCGGTATCAACTACCCCTATATGCGCTATGCTGATGTTCTCCTGATGTATGCCGAGGCTATCAACGAGCTCGAGGGTGGTGTTGCAGGTCCTAACGGAGATAAGGCTAAAGCTGCCTTGACTGCAGTGCGTGAACGCGCATTCAAGAACTCGGCAAATAAAGCTGACAAAGTAGATGCTTATGTAGCTAATGCCGCTTCTACCCAGGATACTTTCCTCAAGGCTGTGCTTGACGAGCGCTTCTTTGAATTCGCAGGTGAGAATATGCGTTGGAGAGACCTTGTACGTAACAATATCTACGGCAAGACCATATTCTATACTTTCCTTCGTATGCTTGCAGTGGCTGAGGTGACCGGTGCGGCTAACGGCTTTAACGATGCTTCGGCTGTAGTATCACTTTATGACACCAACGGCGCTACCGACGAAAAGTGGGATAATGTTCCTCCGTTGGTATATACCGAGCTTGACGTGTATACTAATCTTAACGTGGACTGGTTCCCCAACACTGAGGTGGATATGCTTCACATCTTCAATCTCTATGACAGAAACCGTCCTTCTGATGTTAAGAAGTACAAGGCTGAGACTATGTATGAGAAATGGGTGACCGGCGACGGATATCCTTCAAATGAAGTTCTTTACTCAATGTTCGGCTATGTTCATGCTGATGAGTATGGTAATGTATCGATTGTTGAGAACGGCTCTCCGAGAGCGGTTAATAACGTCCCCTCTACTTTCCCTGTGGTACGTTATCTGATGCCTTATCCTCAGTCTCAGATTCAGGATGCTGCCGGCGCCTATGTAAATCATTACGGTTATTAATTTAACAACTCGATAATAGACAATCATGAATAAGAAATTTTTATATGGTTTGGTTGCCTTGACCTCGGCATCTTTATGCTCATGTGAGGATAAAGATCCGAAAGGTTTCGATGACTCAAGCATTGACCGCGAATTTATGACCATGTTCCGTGTTAATAGCAATACGAACCGTGGTGATGACGATATATACGGTTGTCAAACCGTAGCCGGTCCTAACAATACATTTAACTCCATCTACCTTGCATGGTATGGAGTTACAGGAGCTGCCGCTTATCAGATTCAGATGGGCGACGCTACCTGCTGGGCTGAAAGATGGGAAGAGCCCGAGCACGTGCTTCTTGACACAATCGTTGGTCCTGAAGTGCTAAACCTCACTCTTGACTATCTCCAGTATGACTACAACTATAAGTTTGCTATCCGCACGCTGTCGGTAAAAGGACAGAATCCCGACGGATCGTTTGACTTGACCTCAAAGTATCACTCTAAGTGGTATGGTCATGGCGACCAGCGTCACAACACCGATTATCTCGGCATACCTACCAATCCTCGTTATGAGGTGCCTGAAGTGCTTCAGATTTCTGACCGTACTGACAACTCTTTCCGTGTGAACTTCGATTTCGGATTCCCCTCCGGATCAAGCGAGACATTTGAGCAGTTTGAACGCGATGAAAACGGTAACTTCGTAGCGCAGATTCTTTCAGTGACCCCTTCTTCCACCAACCCTGATGCTCAGATTGACGAGCAGTGGAAGTGGTATCGCTTGACTCCTACCGATCTTGCCAATGGTTATGTTGACATTACCGGTCTGTCAAAGAACTCTTCTTATGTGGTTGACATCATCAATGAAAATGTGCCTCATGCCGTAGACCGCGGATATAACATGGTTGCTCCGCGTACAACAGGTGATGTAGGCGATCCTATTTTCATTGAATGCATCTATGATAATGACACTATCCCTGCCGCTCACGAATACAAGTGCGCCCGCATCGATACCATTATCACCAACTTCAATAAGAGCTCTGAACTGGCTGAAGGAACAATCTTTGAGCTTGAGGGCGGTAAGAACTACTATATCGAGACTAACACCGATGTTCAGAAAGGTTTCGTGTTGCGTACACGTCCTGAGGATGTTAAAAAAGGTCTTCGCGCAACAGTGTTCCTTGGTGGTATCCACATGAATTCCGCTAATACTGATGTGCAGACTTGCAACTGGAACTTCGGTAAGGTGGCTTCAGCAGGTGAAAGCTCTGCTCCTATCATGATGGGCGACATCGTGTTTGAGAACATCGATTTCCGCAGCCCGTTGGCTAAGCGTTTTGATGTCGCTTCTAACAAAACCGGTTCTGGTAACTATTTCGGTAACTGTAATGCCAACTCTGTTCCATTGACAATGAACAGCCTCCAGTTGAAGAACTGCTCATTCCAGGATATTTCCCGTGGATTTACCCGTGTGCAGGGTTCTACCCGTAAGACCATCGACAAGATTCTTATCGAGAACTGTGTGATGTGGAACTGCGGATTCTATGACAACGGTGGTGGCGGTTACAACTGGATCCATGGTAATGAGGCTGCCAACGTGCGCTCAAATCCGTTCCGTAACGTGATTTTCCGTGGCAACACATTTGTTGACTCACCTAAGGGCGCTCTTGTGCATGATAAGGACAAGGCTAATAACTGGCCGAGCTCTGTTCAATGGTGTTTCACTATTGAGAACAATACTTTCCTCAATTTCAACACCCGTAAGAACAGCAACAACCTCATCAAGCTTCGCTACGTGCCCGGCGCTACAGAGTTCCACATCCACAACAACCTGTTCATCCAGGCTAAGGATGCTGATGATAACCGTGCGATGCACCTTGCATTGGTCGACGTGCGTACCATCAACTCTGATCCTCTGTCGGAAATCACTATCGATGTCAACGGCAACTACGGTTGTACTTGGGATGCTGCCAACCAGAAGGATGACGGAACCCCGACCACAGCCAAGTTCTCTGACACCAAGAACTCATTCGGACGCTATACTGTAGAAAACGGTTTCATCCCCGGCGTTACTTCCGGTTCTCAGCTGAAGGTGCTTTGCGGTTCTACTCCGTTGCTCCCCACCGAGTTGATGCGTGCCCCCAATCCTCCGCATCATGATCCGGATCCTAAGATGCACCAGCGTGAATCTCTCGACGGTCTCTTCTACAACCACACTGAGAAGGTGACCAACCACGAGATCTACAAGCTCGGCATCGGCGACACCCGCTGGCGTGACGCTTCCGACATGAAGTCATTCTGGATGCTCAAATCCGAGGAATAATCCCCTCGCTATTAAATAGAAAGGCGCTCCCACCACGGGGCGCCTTTTTTATGTGCTATTGGACTAATGATGATTGTTGTGGATGAAGTTTTGTGGGGTGGGTATTATTTTGTAATTTAGCTATCTGAAAACTTAACTGCTATGAATAGATTTTTATTGGGAGCTGTTGCCGGAGCGTTTGTGCTCGCATCGTGCTCCGGAAAGAGCGAATATGTTGCTGAATATGCTCCGATGGATAGCGTGCCTTTCAATATAGAAACCAATGTTGAAACCAATTCTTATTTGGTGCATAATTATCCTAACGTGGTGATGTTTCGCGTGGAATATCCGCAGTATAATGCCGTTGTCAAGTATGGCATGGTGCATTCCGCCGATAGCGCCCGATTGATGAAGGCTTATGTGGGTCAACTGAACCGCATGGGCGACCGTGTATTTTATTCCTATTATCAGCAGGACACCGTCAGCGGTCCCGGAGTGAGAGGCTGGATTTTTACATCGCTTCCTGATAAGACACCCTTGCAGATGATTGTGACTGACAGCGCCACTATGATGCTGCACGGTAAGCTTGAATTCACCGTGCCGCAGACTGATACTGCCGGTGTCATAAAGCCTGCCGTGAAGGCTATAACTGCCGATATGGAGCACATGGTGCGTAATTTGGAATTGAGAATTGAGAATTGAGAGTCGAGAATTGAGAATTGAGAGTTGGAAATTGAGAATTGTATGGCTGGCGAAATAAAGAAATGGAAAACGCTGTCAAGCGAATATTTGATTAAGCGTCCGTGGCTCACGGCGCGACGCGATGTGGTGGAGCTACCCTCGGGTGAGGTCAATGATGAGTTCTACATACTTGAATACCCCACGTGGATAAATGTGATAGCCATCACTGAGGAGGGCAAGTTTGTGATGGTCGAGCAATATCGTCACGGGCTCGATGAAGTGGGTATAGAATTGTGTGCCGGAGTGGTTGAGGAGGGAGAGGATCCCATGGATGGCGCCCAACGCGAGCTTGCCGAGGAGACCGGGTATACCGGCGGAGAATGGGAATTGACCTCAGTGTTGTCGGCAAATCCGAGCACTACCACCAACCTCACCTACTGCTATATAGCCCGCGGAGTGAAGCTCACCGGCACCCAGCATCTTGACCGCACCGAAGATATAAGAGTCAGGCTCATGAGCCGCGACGAGCTCTACGCATTGCTCGTGAACGACGGCATGAAGCAAGCCCTCATGGCTGCCCCGCTCTGGAAATACTTCTGCCAAAGCAAGTAACCGCGATAAAGCCCAATTAGTCCAATTGGTCTAATGAGCCGAATAAGTTTAGTGAACATATTATTTTATACAATTTAAATTCAATCCTATGAATGATAACCGTTTTTTGCCCAAGCGAGGCAATTATCGTAGTCTTATCGCGTATAAGAAAGCTGAGTGCATTTATGATATCACCTATCACTTTGCCCATCGTTTTCTGAGTAAGGGTGACAGAACGGTTGATCAGATGGTTCAGGCTGCACGGTCAGGTAAACAAAATATTGCAGAAGGATCGGCGGCTTCAGCTACGTCGAGTGAAACGGAAATAAAGCTCATTAATGTGGCGCGGGCAAGTTTTCAGGAGCTTTTAGCGGATTATGAGGACTACTTGCGTGTAAGGGGTCTTGAATTGTGGAATAAAACTTCAGAAAAGGCAATAATTGCACGAAAGGTGTGTTCAGAACATAATGATTCTGCTTTTTATATGGAGCGGATGGAGGCTCGTGGCGATGAAGCGATAGCTAACATAGCGATCACGCTGATTTATCAGGAGGATGTGTTTTTAAGGCGGCTGCTTGACCGGTTGCAAAAAAATTTTGTGGCTAATGGAGGAATAAGGGAGTCGATGACTCGTGCACGTCTCGCTTATCGAGATAAGAATAGATGAATCCAATGAGCCTGATTGCGTCAATTGCGTCAATTGCTCCAATTGGTCTAATTAGCCCAATTAGTCTTATTGGACTAATTACTCTAATTGGAGCAACTTTTATGTCGACTCAATTGTGAAGTTTTCCAAAATAATTTTTAAATTGTTGGCTTTCAAGTGTTTGAAAATTTAACTATGCTTAAAAGTTTTCCGAAATGATAAATTGTTGATAACTTGTTGATGATAAAAGTTGCAAATTAAGGTAAGGTTAATTAGCTTTGTACCCGGAAATCAAACCTAAAAAATACGATAACAAAAAGACACCGATGATACAAGTTGTAGTAAAGCGTGATGGCCGTATCGTAGGCTATAACGATGAGAAAATCAAGGCGGCTATCCGCAAAGCCATGCTCCAGACCGAAATGGGCGAGGATGAGTCATTAATCCTAAAAATCACCGACCGCATCTCAATGTCGGGTGCCGAGCGCATGACTGTCGAGGAGATTCAGGACCGCGTGGAGGTTGAATTGATGAAGAGCCCCCGCAAGGAGGTGGCTAAACGCTACATTGCATATCGCGACCAGCGAAACATAGCCCGTAAGGCTAAGACCCGCGATATGTTCCTTGAAATAATCGAGGCAAAGAACAACGACATCACTCGTGAAAACGCCAATATGAACACTGACTCGCCGGCAGGAATGATGATGAAGTTTGCCAGCGAGACAACCAAGCCGTTTGTCGATGACTATCTCCTGTCGGCTGAGGCGCGCGACGCTGTGCGCAACGGCTACCTCCATATTCATGACAAGGATTATTATCCCACCAAGAGCCTAACCTGTGTGCAGCATCCGCTTGACAATATCCTTGAGCACGGATTCACTGCCGGACATGGCGAATCGCGTCCTGCAAAGCGCATCGAAACTGCAAGTATCATAGGGTGTATCTCCCTTGAGACAGCTCAAAACGAGATGCATGGCGGTCAGGCTATCCCGGCGTTTGACTTCTATCTTGCTCCATACGTGCGCAGCTCGTTCATTGAAGAGGTGAAGCAGGTGGAATCATTTGACGGAAACGACTATTCCCATTTATATAACGCTGAAATCCATGACTACATCAAGCGTCCGCTCGACGGGTTGAAAGGTGAGGAGCGAGTGCTCCAGCACTCAATCAACAAGACTGTCGACCGTGTGCATCAAGCTATGGAGGCGTTTATCCACAACATGAACACCATTCATTCTCGCGGCGGCAATCAGGTGGTGTTCAGCTCAATCAATTACGGTACCGACACCTCGGCTGAGGGGCGCTGTATCATCCGAGAATTGCTCAATTCCACCTACGAGGGTGTGGGCAACGGCGCTACGGCGATATTCCCCATCCAGATATGGAAGTCGAAGAGCGGTGTGAGCTACAAGCCGGAAGACCGCAACTATGACCTGTACAAGCTTGCTTGCAAGGTGACAGCACGCCGTTTCTTCCCCAATTTCGTGAACCTCGACGCCACTTTCAACCAGCATGAGAAGTGGGATGCCAACGATCCGCAGCGTTACCGCTATGAGGTAGCGACAATGGGATGCCGCACACGCGTGTTTGAGAATCGTTTTGGAGAAAAGACCTCCATCGGTCGAGGCAATCTCAGCTTCTCGACTATCAACATTGTGCGCATCGCTATCGAGTGCATGAACATCATCGACAAGGAGGAGCGCATACGCCGCTTCTTCGAAAAGCTTGATGATGTGCTTGATATAACCGCACGCCAGCTATGTGACCGCTTCAATTTCCAAAAGACGGCTCTTGCCAAGCAATTCCCGCTGCTCATGTCGCGCTTGTGGGTGGGCAGTGAGAAGCTGAAGAGCGGCGACACCATCGAGTCGGTGATAAACCAGGGCACCCTTGGCATCGGTTTCATCGGTCTTGCCGAGTGTCTTGTGGCTCTCACTGGCAAGCATCACGGCGAGGATGAGGCATCGCAGGCGCTCGGATTGCGTATCGTGAAGCACATGAGAAGCCGCGTGAATGACTATTCTGAAAAATATCAGCATAATTTCTCGGTGCTCGCTACACCTGCTGAGGGACTTTCAGGCAAGTTCACAAAAGCCGACCGTAAGACTTTCGGCGAAATTCCCGGTGTGACCGACAAGATTTATTACACCAACTCCAATCATGTGCCGGTCTACTATAAGTGTTCGCCGCGCCACAAGGCTAAGATCGAGGCTCCTTACCATGAGCTTACAGGCGGAGGCCACATATTCTATGTGGAGATTGACGGTGACGCTACCCACAATCCTGACGCTATCAGCGACATCGTAGACATGATTCACAAGTATAACATCGGTTACGGCTCGGTCAACCACAATCGCAACCGTTGCATGGATTGCGGTCATGAGGATGCTCAGGAGAATCTGGAAATATGCCCGAAGTGTGGCAGCCGCGCCATCGACAAGCTGCAGCGCATCACCGGTTATCTGGTGGGAACCACCGACCGCTGGAACAATGCCAAGCTCGCCGAGCTCAACGACCGTGTGGTGCATAAATAATCGAAAAAGGAACTATGAAATTGAGAGTTCTTGATATAGTGGGCGGAACTTCGGTCGACGGACCGGGGCTCCGCACTTCTATTTATTTCGCCGGTTGCAGCCATCATTGCCCCGGATGCCACAATCCTCAGTCGTGGGATGCTGCCGGAGGAGTGGAGATGAGCATCGACGA
The DNA here is from genome assembly GCA_910589555.1 of uncultured Muribaculum sp. Lineage (GTDB taxonomy): Bacteria > Bacteroidota > Bacteroidia > Bacteroidales > Muribaculaceae > Muribaculum. Next base: position 7,771 of record CAJUTE010000048.1, on the reverse strand, counting down.
GATAATGGCGGTCATAGATGAGAATGATTTTAATGTGACTTTTTCCGGCGGCGATCCGTTGCTGCAAGCCGAAGGGGTGGGGGAACTTGCCCGGCGGCTGAAAGCTGACGGAAGAACGGTGTGGTGCTATACCGGCTACACCTATGAAGAGGTGGCGACAGAACCTCGTTTTGCCGATCTGCTGGAAAATATCGACGTGCTTGTCGACGGCAGGTTTGTCGAAGCGTTGCGCGACGTGACCTTGCGTTTCCGCGGGTCGTCCAATCAGCGTCTTGTGGATGTTGCGGCATCGACGCCCGGTGCCGTTGTGGAATGGCGGTGTTATTAGCTTAATCGGCTATCCTGCCTATCAGCTCAAATGGCATGGCGCTTTCAATAATCACATCGTAGAATTCGCCTGTGGCAAGCTTCCGGTCCTTTTTCACGAGCACTTCCGGATCAACTTCAGGGGAGTCATATTCCGTGCGTCCCACGTAATAGTCCTCATCCTCGCGGTCGATAATCACGCTCAGACGCTTGCCTATCTTCGCTTCATTGTGTGCAAGGGATATTTCCTCCTGGATAGCCATCAGCTCGTCAAGACGTGCTTGTTTCACTTCCTGTGGTATGTCGTCGGCGAAATTTTTTGCGGCGTAAGTGTCATCCTCCTCGCAGTAAGCAAATGCGCCCATGCGTTCAAAACGCTGCTCTTTCACAAATTCCTTCAGCTCCTCAAACTCCTTTTCGCCCTCTCCCGGAAATCCGGTCATGAGAGTGGTGCGGATGTGTATTCCCGGAACACGCTGCCTTATCTCGTCGAGAAGTTGGCGTGTGCCCTTGGAGTCTATGTGGCGGCGCATATTGGCGAGCACGTTGTCGCTGATGTGCTGCAAGGCTATGTCGAGATATTTGCACACATTGTCGCGCTTAGCCATCACGTCGAGAATATCCATGGGGAATTGAGCCGGATAGGCGTAGTGGAGGCGTATGCGTTTCACTCCGTCTATGTCAGCCATGCGGTCGATAAGCTCGGCAAGGTGCGAGCGACCGTCGAGGTCATAGCCGTAGCTTGACAAATCCTGGGCGATGATGTTGAACTCTTTGGTGCCTTTAGCGGCAAGATGTTCCACTTCCGACAGAATTTCTTCGATAGGACGCGAGTGGAATCGCCCGGTGATGAGCGGAATGGCACAGAATGCGCAGAAGCGGTTGCACCCCTCTGCTATCTTGATGTAGGCGTGATGTCGCGGAGTGGTGATGCGGCGGTCATATTTTGCAATGCCGGGATTTTTTGCCGAGAGCGATTTCACGAGATTGTGCCAGTCAAATTTTCCGTACCATGCATCGACCTCGGGCATCTCTGCTTTAAGTTCGTTGAGGTAGCGTTGCGACAAGCATCCCATGACATAGAGCTCCTTCACGGCGCCGGCATCTTTATTGGCTATCTGCTGAAGGATCTCATTGATTGATTCCTCTTTTGCGTCGCCTATGAAGCCGCAGGTGTTGACCACGACTATGTCGCCGCGCAGTTTTTCAGGCTCATGGCAAGCGTCAAATCCCGCATCCTCAAACATTCCCATCAGCCGCTCGCTGTCGACAAGATTCTTCGAGCATCCGAGCGTTATCACATCCACTTTCCTGCGAGCCATCAGATTTCAGAGCCGAATAGTGACTTTACGAATTCGTTTTTGTGGAACACCTGAAGGTCTTCGATGCCTTCTCCCAGACCTATGTATTTCACCGGGATTTTGAATTGGTCGCTTATGCCGATCACCACGCCGCCCTTTGCCGTGCCGTCAAGTTTGGTTATGGCAAGACCGTTGACGTTGGTTGCTGCCACAAATTGCTTGGCTTGTTCAAATGCGTTTTGTCCGGTTGAGCCGTCGAGCACCAGCAGCACTTCATGGGGAGCGTCGGGCACCACTTTCTGCATCACGTTCTTTATCTTGGTGAGCTCGTCCATGAGCCCTTTCTTGTTGTGCAGTCGTCCTGCGGTGTCGATGATGGCGACATCCACGTCATTGGCTTTTGCCGATTGCAGCGTGTCAAATGCCACTGAAGCCGGGTCGGCGCCAAGTTTTTGCTTGATGACGGGTACTCCGGCACGTTCTCCCCACACGTCGAGCTGCTCGACAGCGGCGGCGCGGAAAGTGTCGGCGGCGCCGAGCATCACTTTGTTGCCGGCAGCCTTGAATTGATGGGCGAGCTTTCCGATAGTAGTTGTTTTGCCGACGCCATTCACGCCCACCACCATTATCACATGGGGTTTGTGGGTGGGTGGCACGGTAAAGTCTTCCTGTGCCGACTCGTTGTTGTTTTCGGCAAGCAGTTCGGTGATCTCTTCGCAGAGAAGCTGGTTGAGCTCGGATGAGTTGACATATTTGTCGCGAGCCACTCTTTTTTCGATGCGTTCGATAATCTTCAATGTGGTTTCGACACCCACGTCAGATGTGATGAAAACCTCTTCAAGATTATCGAGTATTTCATCGTCAATTTTTGATTTTCCGGCTACCGCGCGTGCGATTTTCGAAAATACGCCTTGTTTTGTGCGTTCAAGACCCTTGTCAAGTGTCTCTTTTTTCTCTTTGGAGAAGAAGCTGAATATTCCCATCAGTACTAATTAGTTTGGCTGCAAAGTTACTAAATACTCTTTAAACTTGCAATTTAGAACTCGCATTTTCAATTTATGTTGGCGTTGCCTTTACGGAAAAAATAGCTATCTTTACAGAATAATTCAACTCAATCTCTTGGAAGCGGATGTCAATTGAAAACACTACATACGCCGAGGTGATACTGCCTTTGCCTCTTTACTGCACCTTCACCTATCGCATTCCGGCAGCTATGTCGGGGAAAATTGCCGTGGGTCATCGTGTAGTGGTGCCATTTGGCAAGAAGAAGTTTTACACGGCTATTGTCGTTGCCGTCACGCCGGTGGCTCCGCAAGGTTTTGACGTGAAGGAGATATATTCGCTACTTGATGAAAAGCCCATATTGAAGCATCCGCAGCTCAAGTTGTGGGAATGGATGTCGCAATACTATCTTTGTTCGCTCGGCGACATATATAAGGCGGCTGTACCGGCGGGTCTTAAAGTCGAGAGTGAGACATTTGTCGAGATCAACAGTGATTATGAGGAGAGTCCCGACGACCGCTTGTCGGAGCGGGAGGCTGTCGTTGCCCAGACCCTTGACCATAACGGACGCATGACCCCTGCCGAGATAAGCCGCAAGACCGGAATGCAGAATGTGGAGTCGCTTGTGGCGAGGATGCTTGAAAAGGGTGTGGTGATGATCCATGAGAAGCTCGTGGAGCGTTACCGTGTCAAGAAGGAGACTTGTGTGAGGCTCGCCGTGGACCGTAATGATAGCGAAGCGATGCACCGGGCGTTTGACACCGTTAGAACCTCCAAGAAGCAGGAGAAACTGCTTGTGGCGATGATCGACATGATCAATAAGAACACAGGACGCGGCATCCCTTGCGAAGTCACGAAAGCGCAGTTGCTTGAAAGCACCGGGCTCACTCCCGCCATCCTTTCGGCTGTGGTGGCGAAGGGTGTGCTTGAGACATATACCCGCGAGATAAGCCGGTTCAAATACCTCGGACCGGCGGTGGGCGAGCTGCCTGTGCTTACCGCACCGCAGAATGGGGCGTTGCGTGCCATTCACAACGGTTTTCTGGAGAAAGATATAGTGCTGCTCCACGGCGTAACGTCGAGCGGCAAAACTGAAATATATATACATCTCATCGACTTCATTCTGAAGAAAGGAGAGCAGGCGCTTTATCTCGTGCCTGAGATCGCGCTCACTACACAGCTCACCCGGCGATTGCAGAAAGTGTTTGGCGAAAAGGTGGTGATATATCACTCAAAGTTTTCCGACAATGAGCGTGTGGATATATGGAAGCGTGTGCTCAACGATCCGTCGCCATGCGTGGTGATAGGGGCGCGCAGCTCGCTTTTCCTTCCATTCTCCAATCTTGGGATAGTGATAGTCGATGAGGAGCATGAGTCGAGCTACAAGCAGTTCGATCCCGCTCCGCGCTACAACGCGCGTGACTGCGCCACCGTGCTTGCGTCGATGCACGGGGCGAAGACCTTGCTTGGGAGCGCCACGCCGGCGATAGAGACATATTATAAGGCTACATCGGGGCGTTATGGGCTCGTCACGTTGTCGGAGCGATATGAGGGCGTGAAATTGCCCGAAATAATGGTGGTCGACATGAATGATGAGCGCAAGCGCAACCGTCTGTCGGGTCCGCTCTCATTTCCGTTGGCTCAATTGTCGCGTGAACGTCTTGGAAAGAAGGAGCAGCTTATATTTTTCCATAACCGTCGCGGTTTCGCTCCGGTGGTGCTGTGCCGTCAATGCGGATTTGTGCCAAAATGCCAGAATTGCGACGTGTCGCTCACTTATCACCGCCGAGCCGGAGAGATGGTGTGCCATTATTGCGGCGCCACCTACCGCCTGCCCACGATATGCCCTGCTTGCAAAGAGCCGGCGATCGAGGTGCATGGCTATGGCACGGAGCGCATAGAGGATATCATTGAAGCCACTTTCAAGGAGGCGAAGACTCTGCGCATGGATCTCGACACCACACGCAACAAGGACAGCTATGAGAACATTATAACCGATTTTTCCAAGGGGAAAGCCGATATTCTTGTGGGTACCCAGATGGTGACAAAGGGTCTTGATTTCGATAGAGTGAGTCTTGTGGGTGTTCTTAACGCCGATACGTTGATCAATTTCCCTGATTTCCGCTCGGCTGAAAGAGCATTCAATATGCTCGAACAGGTCGCCGGCAGGGCGGGGCGGCGCAGCGAAAGGGGGATGGTGGTGGTGCAGACTACCCAGCCGTCGCATCCGGTGATAGGCTATCTGCAAGCTCATAATTACACAGGTTTTTACAATCATGAGCTTGAGGAGCGCCGCCGGTTCAACTATCCTCCGTTCACGCGAGTTATCAACATCTATCTGAAGCACCGTGAGGAGGAGCCGTTGATAAGGGTGTCGGCGCTCTACGCCGAGCATTTGCGGGGGCTGCTTGGCAACCGTGTTTTCGGACCCGATGAACCCCATGTGTCGCGCATCCAGTCGCTCTACATCCGCAAGATAATGCTTAAGGTTGAGGTAGGCGCGTCGATGGCTAAAGTGAAATCGCTTCTCAGGGAAGTATATGAGAAGTTTATGGAATATAAGGAGTTCCGGTCGCTCATGGTGTATTATGATGTGGATCCGGGCTGATTAAAACTATTTGAAATAAATAATTGTTCTGAATTTATGAATATAACAAAACTTGTTGCCGGCGTGGCTCTATCGGCTCTTTTCGTCGGCTGTAATCAAAAAATCGACACTCCGGCTATGGATGTAACAGAATTTGACACTGCGGCAGTGCTGCAATGTATCGAGACACGCACAAGTGTGCGTCAATATCAACCTGACAGGGCTATCCCTCAGGATACCGTGGAGTTGCTGCTCCGTGCCGCTATGGCTGCACCGACAGCGGTCAACAAGCAGCCATGGGCGTTTATCGTGCTTGACCGCCGTGAGGCAATCGATTCGCTTGTATCGGCGCTTCCATACGCTAAAATGTTGTCCCATGCTCCGCTTGCGATAGTCACCTGCGGTGACATGAACAAGGCGATAGAGGGCGACGGACGCGACTTTTGGATTCAGGATGTGTCGGCTGCCACTGAAAACCTCCTTCTTGCCGCCCATGCTCTCGGACTCGGTGCGGTGTGGACCGGCGTATATCCTCTTCAGGATCGTGTGGAGGGTGTGCAGCGCGCGTTAGGATTGCCTGCTAATATCATTCCGCTTTCAGTAGTTCCTGTGGGCTATCCTGTGGGAGAGCAGACCCCTAAAGACAAGTGGGTCCCTGAGAATGTGCATTACAATAAGTGGTAATCACTGATCAAACTCGCCAAGTCCTTGGCGTACTATGACCGGCGAAGAGCTGTCGGTCACATCCACAACGGTAGAGGGGGTTCCGGCTCCCTCGCCGCCATCAATCACTATTTCAGCGATATCTTCATAGTGGGCTGCGATTGACTCGGCAAATCTTGCGTCGGCAGTCTCATCACCCGGTATTTCAACCGAAGTGGTGAGCAGAGGCGATTCAAGGCGTCGGGCTATTTCGCGTGCTATATTGTTGTCGGGGATTCTCACGCCCACCTCTTTTCTGCCTTTGAACACTTTGGGCAATGCCGGCGACGTGGGCAGGATGAATGTGAACGGTCCCGGAAGATATTCCTTCAGTATTTTGAACGCTTTGTTGTCGATGCGGGCATACTCTGCCGCCTGCGATATGTCGGAGCATATTATCGAGAGTGTGCTGCGGCGCGGATCCACGTTTTTCAAACGGCATATTTTCTCTACGGCGTGACCGTTGGATGCGTCACACCCTATGGCATATAGAGAGTCGGTGGGGTAGATGACTGTTCCGCCATCCTTCAGCGTTTTGGTGACGAGCTCGAGATAGTTCTCGTTGAGGCTCGTGGGATACATTTTCAGGATTGTCATAATCAGAACGGTTTGCGGTATTTATCAGGATTTGTGTCTTCGAGTATGCTCAGGTAGGAATTATAGCGTGATTGTGCTATCAGATTCTCGTCAAGCGCGGCGAGCACGGCACATCCCGGTTCGTGGGTGTGGGTGCAGTTATTGTAGCGGCATTCGTGGGATTTCTCGAATATTTCCGGGAAGAAATGCGCTATTTCGTTCTTTTCGAAGTCAATCGTGCCGAAGCCTTTCACTCCCGGGGTGTCGATGAGCCATCCGCCTTCCGGAAGTGGAAACATTTCGGAGAACGTGGTTGTGTGCATCCCGGTGTCGTGGTTGTCGGATATCTCAGCCGTTTTAAGTTTCAGTCCGGGCAGCAGGGCGTTGATCAATGTGGATTTTCCCACGCCTGAATTTCCGGAGAATAGCGACACCTTGCCCGAGAGCTTGCCGCGCAATTCCTCGATCCCTATGCCTTGGGTGGCTGAAACTTCCATCACATCATAGCCTATCGACGAGTATAGATAGCTCACTGCGTCGCAGTATTCCTTGTCCTCTTCCGAATCAAGCAGATCCACTTTGTTTATGACTATTGTCACCGGCACTCGATATGCTTCGGCGGTGGCTAAGAAGCGGTCTATGAATGTGGTTGAAGTGACGGGATGGAACAGTGTCACCACCAGGAATGCGCGGTCGACATTGGCGGCGATTATGTGTGATTCCTTTGAAAGATTGCTGGCGCGGCGTATGATATAATTTTCACGCGGTTCAATAGCCGTGATAAAGGCGTTTCCGTCGGGATTCACGCTTATTTCCACGCGGTCGCCTACGGCAACAGGATTGGTGGTGCGTATTCCTTTAAGCCGGAAATTGCCCTTCACCTTGCAGTTTATGTCCTTGTCGGTTTCGGTGTGGACCACATACCAGCTTCCTGTATTTCTTATGACAATACCTTTCATGCTCACAAATCAGTAGTTCTATTGTTATAAACACAAAAGTAAGCATTTATTTCGGTATTGCGAGCACGATGTGAGATTTTTCCACGACGGAGCCATAGCGTGATTGTGCGGTGTGATTGTGGCGTTCACCAATTATTCTTGCATAGATACGTATATACTAAATCAGAATCCGCAAGGATTCATCAATCGGTAGCCGAGGGCCGAGCGTAGCGAGACCCTCGGAAGATAATTGTTTATTAAGATGTTTCTGAAAGAATCATCCTAATATTAATCGGGAAAATAGGGCTCATCGGAGCTTACGCCATTTTCAATCAACCATGCACGATATTCATCGATGA
>CAJUTE010000047.1:15018-21638 GCA_910589555.1 uncultured Muribaculum sp. | reverse complement strand
CACTACCGGTTTCGGGGATACGCATTCATTCCCCTTACGCTCCGAGGGCTCCGGATGACACCCCCTTCTTTACATATCTAAGAGGGTGTTACAAAAAAGAATTTTATCCGTACTCTTGCGGTTCACACCGACAAGAGCATTGCCACATCCACATATTTGAAACCGGCGTTAATTGTTGAGCAGGGTTGGGAAGCGGGAAGTGGTGTGGAGACCCCACTCTGAGTTGTGGGTGGCTGTGACAAAAAGCGCTGCTGCCCCCGGTGTCTTTTCAATCATAGCCATGGCGCTGTCGAGAGGCATGATCATGCAGGCGGTGGCAAGCGCGTCGGCTGTGAGGCATTGAGGAGCTATGACAGTCGCTGAAAGAATGGTGGTGATTGCCGGACGTCCGTTGAACGGATCGATGGAGTGCCCCATTGCAGTTCCGTCGATGACATGGTAGTTGCGGTAGTTGCCTGAGGTGGCTATTCCGCAAGAGTCCACTTCGATGATCGCCATCTGCTCATGCACCACCGAGTCATTGTTTTGGATAGGGGCATCGACCATAATTCTCCAAGATCCTCCGTGGGGGCTTTTTCCGCTGAGGGCAATTTCGCCGCCTATTTCGATCATGTAGTTCTTCACGCCGTTGCGTCGCATCATGTCGCCGATCATGTCGCATCCGTATCCTTTGGCGATCGCGCTGAAATTGAATTTTGTGGAGGGCGATTTTTTGATTATGCGTCCCTCTTCGATGGCGCATCGGTCGATTCCCACCGATTCCATTACAGAGTCAATCTCTTGCTGGGATGGTGTGTGGTCGACTTTTTTATTTTTGCCGAATCCCCACAATTCGATAAGCGGTCCTACCGTGGGGTCGAATGCCCCGGAGCTTATGCGGTTTATTGCCTGTGATTCGAGAAACACTCTTTTAAACAGTGAGTCGACGGGGATGGAATCGGTGCGGTTTATCAGGCTCACGAGCGAGGAGTCGTTGAACACCGAGAGGGAGTTGTCGACCTGCTTCATGACCGCCTGTATCGAGTCGTCGAGCGACACGTTGGAGGCGTAGGTTATGTGATACATTGTGTTCCACACCATTCCTTGCACCGTGCGAAACGGTTTCTGCGAGTCACAAGCGGTTGTCATCAACGCGATCAAGATTGAAAGCGTAAATTGGGATATTATTTTCATGATCTTTTTTCGAAGTGTTATTTAGCGTGTAAAATTACTAATTTATATTTTAACTTAAGACTCTTACAGTATTATTAAAATATTTTTATAACTTTGCAATAGAAAACACTAATAAATCAAATCAACTGCTATGAACAAATTATTTCGCGAGGTTGCTATGTTGGGCACATCTTTGTTTTTGGTGGGTGTTGTTTCGGGTTGTGTAGATAATGAATATGACCTTGATAAAGACATCGACATGACTATAGGTGTGGGTGGCAATATGCTAACCATCCCCTCAAGCAGCACTTCTAACTATTCTTTGTCACAAATTCTCGATCTTGACGATGACTCGTCGATCAAGCCTGACGCCAACGGCGACTATGTGCTGAGTGTTGACGGCAACCGTACCTCTTCTACGTTTAAAATCGATGAGGTGAACCTCAACCAGCTCAGTGGCAACCGCTACGCAGCTACGGTTAATTTCCCCACTATCCCTTCGGGCATCTCCATTCCTGGCGGAAAGCTCAGGGTGGTTATCGGTGAAGGCGCTGCCGACACCCAGTGGGATCGCGGTCTTGCGCCGTTTGACAACTCGGTCAACATCGCCGAGAACAATATTGACCATGCGATTGTGAGCGTTTCTGAGGTGAAGACCGATATATCGCTCAATTTCGGATTGAGCTGCGCTACGACCAATTATAACGGTCAATTGACAATAGAGAACGGGTTCACCATTGATTTCGATCAGGCATTCACCGTTGAACTCGCCGGCGGAAATGATTTCTGCGAGGTGAGAAACGGACACACCATCGTGTTCACCGCCGACAAGGTTGTGACCGCCTCAGGATTGTATCTTCCCGTGAAGATAACCAAGATCGTTCTTGGCTCACAGGGTCTTGACTCTAATCATAACTTCAGCTTCAATGCCGGCATCAAGACTACGGGTACTCTGTCGATCGCTGCTTCGGGCATTGTGAGCGGCACCGCTCCCAAGCTTGAGATTGTCACCACCTCCAATGTGTCATCGGCAAAGATCGTGAGCGCAAAGGGTGTTGTAAATCCTGACATCAATATCGACGACATCGAGTTCTCGATCACTGACATCCCTGACTTCTTGCGTGAGGACGGCAACGTGCTCGACATCGCCAATCCTTGTGTATATCTGACAGTCAACAATACATCGGATGTGTCGGTGGCTGTTGAGGCTGTGCTTACCGGTTATCTTGACAATGCTCCGTTGAGCGGCAGCACGGTGAGAATCGATGGCAATAACTGCATTGTTGTCAACCCCGGTTTGAACAAAATCTGTATCTCCCGATTGGGAGGCGTTGCCGGATGGACCAACGTGGTTGTTCCCGACCTTGCCAATGTGATCCGCACCATCCCCGATGATATCCGCATCAAGTGCAGCGCGGCGGTGGTTCAGCGTGAGGCTGAGTTCCGTCTTGGTGAGGTGTACGCGTTTGACATCGACAATGAGGTTGTGGCTCCGCTGTCGTTCGGTCCTGATTTGCGTTTCACTTATTCCGACAGCGACGATGGTTGGGATGAGGATCTCGAGGATTATAATTTCAGCACTGTAGTGATTACTATCGAAGCCGAGAACACAATTCCGCTGAAGATGACTCCGGAGGTCACTCCCATCTTCAAGCAAGGATATTCGCAGACTGTTGAGGTGACTGTCACCGGCGAGATTGGCGGCGGCACACTTGCCAATCCTTCGACTTCCAAGCTCACAATCGAACTTAAGGGTATCGGCAAGAACCTTGACGGACTTGATGGCATCGAGTATCTTTTCCATGCCACATCACCGGCAACCGGCGCCACTCTTAACGAGAAGCAGAGCATGAAGTTCACCAATATCACTATGGCGATCAAGGGTGGATTAACAGTAGATCTAAACTAACCATCAATTAAAAAGTAATTTCAGCTATGAAACATATCAAAGCCTATATAGCAGCCGCGATGATCGGCTTTACCGGCGTAATGAGCGTATCGGCGCAGAATGCCTTGCGCACGGGATATTTCCTTGAAGGCTATACTTACCGCCACATGCTTAACCCTGCATTCGCTCCTGAACGCAGTTATGTGGCGTTTCCGGCTCTCGGCAATATCAATCTCAACCTCACCTCCAATGTGGGATTGAGCACGTTCCTTTACCCGACAAAGAACGGTGAGCTCACCACATTCATGAGCCCCGATGTGAAAGCAAGCAAATTTTTGGGAAAACTCAAGAGCGTGAACCACATCGACCAGAATCTTGACCTTATGATTCTGTCGTTCGGTTTCCGTGGATTTGGCGGTTATAATACATTTACGTTGAGCTCACGCACTGCCTAAGGATCTCTTCACTTTCATGAAGCTCGGTCAGAATAAAGAGCATACCCACTATAATTTCAAGAATCTCGGTATCGAGGCTTCGGAAATAGTTGAGTTGGGGCTTGGACACTCTCGCCAGATAAATGAGAAACTCCGTGCCGGAGTTAAGGTGAAAGCCCTTCTCGGCGTTGGTAACGTGAGCGCCCGTATCAGCAACATGGACGTGACGCTGAGCAATGACCTGTGGGAGGTGAAAGCTAACGGTGAAGTGAATATCGCCGGCGGTTCCGGTCTTAAAGTGCCTACCAAGGGTGAATCAGGCAAGCATCTCGACAACCCCGGCGAGGCTACGCTTATCGACTGGGACAACATCGACTATGATAAGTTCGGTCTTGCCGGTTTCGGTATGGGTCTTGACCTCGGAGCCACTTATCAGTTGCTCCCCGACCTTGAGCTGTCGGCGGCAATTACCGACCTTTCTTTCATGTCATGGTCAAATGTTCACAAAGGAAAGACTTCCGAGGCTTCATGGAAATTTGAAGGTTTCCATGACATCGCCCTTGACAAGAATGATCCCAACTATGAGGACAAGAAGCTCGACCAGCAGCTTGAGGACCTCGGCGATCAGTTTGAGGAGAGTGTTGAGTTCCACAAAGTGGGCGGCAAGAGCAGCCGTATGTCGGGTGTCGGCGCCACTATCACCGTGGGCGGTATGTACACAGTGCCTTACGTGCGTTTCCTCAAGGGAGGTCTTTTGCTGACTCAGCGCATCAACGGTCATTACTCATGGACCGAGGGTCGCATCTCGGCAAACTTGACTCCTGTGGGATGGTTTGACGCGTCGGTCAACTACGCTGTATCTACATTCGGCTCTTCATTCGGCTGGATCGTGAACTTCCACCCCAAGGGCATCAACCTGTTCCTTGGTTCCGACTTCCAGATATTCAAGGTTACTCCGCAGTATGTGCCTGTTGGCAATCTGAACGCTTCGTTTAACTTCGGCTTCAATATCACTTTCGGAGGAAAGAAGAAAAAAGCTTGATAAGCCCGATTAGTCACATTAGACTAATTAGACCAATAATAACGACAACGACCATCGGCGCATGTGCTGATGGTCGTTGTCGTTACAACATGGCGGAAAATATTTTTGAAAATTGGGGAATTATAAGTAATTTCGCAGAGTTAAGAATAAAATTAAATATAACATGGAAAAGGAACTTGATTGGGGTAATCTGTCATTCGGCTATATCCCCACCGACTATAATGTGAGATGCTATTACCGTGACGGTAAATGGGGTGAAATCGAGGTTTCATCTTCAGAGACTGTGACAATGCACATCGCTGCAACGTCGCTTCACTACGGACAGGAGATTTTCGAGGGTCTTAAGGCTTTCCGAGGCAAGGATGGCAAGGTGAGAGTGTTCCGCCTTGAGGAGAATGCCAAGCGCATCATCGAGTCGGCTAAGGGTATCATGATGGCACCCGTGCCGGTGGAGCTTTTCACCGAGATGGTCAAGAAGGTGGTTAAGCTCAATGAGCGTTTCGTGCCTCCTTACGGCAGCGGAGCGTCGCTATACATCCGTCCGCTTGAGATCGGAATGTCGGCTCAGGTGGGTGTTAAGCCTGCCACTGAGTATCTTTTCCTGATTCTCGTGACTCCGGTGGGTCCCTATTTCAAGGAGGGATTCAAGCCCACCAACATATGCATCATGCGCGAGTTTGACCGCGTGGCTCCGAAAGGCACCGGTCGATGGAAAGTGGGCGGCAACTATGCGGCGAGCCTCGATGCGGGCGAACGCGCTCACTCGCTGGGCTATTCGGCGGTGCTTTATCTCGATCCCAAGGAGAAGAAGTATATCGACGAGTGCGGTCCCGCCAATTTCTTTGCCATAAAGGGTGGCAAGTATATAACCCCGGCATCGGAATCGATTCTTCCGTCGATCACCAACAACAGCCTCATGCAGCTTGCCCGCGACATGGGCATCGAGGTGGAGCAGCGTCACATTCCGCTTGAGGAGCTTGCCGAGATCGATGAGGCGGCAGCGTGCGGCACGGCGGCTGTGGCTTCGCCGGTAGCCGAGATCGACGATATTGACACCGGCGTGAAGTATGTGGTGAGCAAGGACGGCAAGCCGGGTCCTGTGGTGACCGCTCTCTACAACAAGCTCCGCGGCATACAGCTCGGTGAAGAGGAGGATATACATAACTGGAACACGATCATAGATTGATGGCTAACAGGGATTACCAAGCCATCATCGACAAATATTATCCTGAGGGGACGGAGCTTCGTGACATCTACATGAAGCACGCCCGCCAGGTAGCCGACTTAGCCCTCGCCATCAACATGACGAGGGCTATCGGTCTTGATCCCGCCGAGGTGGAGGGGGCTGCAATGCTCCATGACATAGGGATCTTTGACACTCACGCTCCGGGAATACATTGCCATGGCACTGCGTCATATATGCGTCATGGCGTGATAGGAGGGGCGATTCTGCGCCGTGAGGGCGCTCCCGAGGAGTGGGCGCGCGTAGCCGAGCGTCACACCGGCACCGGAATCACGAAGGAGGATATAATAGCTCAGGATATCGACCTGCCGCTGGAGGATTATTGCCCGGTGTCGATGCTTGAGAAACTTGTGTGCTATGCCGACAAGTTTTACTCCAAGAGCGGCACGATGGAGAAGAAGCCGTTCACCCGCGTGCGCAACTCGATAGCCCGCTACGGTGGCGACTCGCTTGACCGCTTCGACGAGCTTTACAAGCTCTTCGGCGACACCCGCTCGCTCGACTGACCCGATGGTTGCTGCGATGAGGCTCGGGTGGGGCGGTGCTATGTCGCCGCGATGCTATGCATAGATTAGTCATTTGGGGACGGATGGAAAAACCTGGAAGGTTAATCTGTCGGTAGCCGGTGGCGGAGCGTTAGCGACACCACCGGGAGATGTTGTTTTGTAGAATGTTTCTGAAAGAATCATCTTGGATGTTTGGCAAATTGCATTCAGCGAATTGTTGTAAGATGAATCTTTCAGATTCATTGCTTTTTACCGCATTTTTCCGGTGGTGTCGCTGACGCTCCGCCACCGGCTACCAAGAGATGAATCCTTGCGGATTCGTTGTGGGGTGTCTCTGCCTTGCAGAGCGGCTAAC
>CAJUTE010000047.1:0-14918 GCA_910589555.1 uncultured Muribaculum sp. | reverse complement strand
GCCGATGACCTTACGGATTCGTTGTGGAGTGTCTCTGCCTTGCAGAGCGGCTAACGCCGATGACCTTACGGATTCGTTGTGGAGTGTCTCTGCCTTGCAGAGCGGCTAACACCGATGACCTTGCGGATTCGTTGGGAGTGGGATAAAAAATGGGAGAAATGGCTTGTTTGTCAGAAAAATATGGTTAAATTTGCCGATGGACCTATATTACCATATAACACCTTGAATAATATGAAATTATTACGCATTTTTGCTTGCTGTTCAGCCATCGGTTTGTTTCTTGATTTAGTGCTGTCGGGGTGTGCTTCACGCCCCAACAATAGCGAGGTGGAGGTGATGCGTGTGCCTGATTTGACGCAGACTGAGACTGCGGTTGAGAGCGGATTGTTTGACCGGTTTGAGCCGATAGTGCTTGAAACGAATGACAGTTCGTTTGTCACAATGATAAGAAAAGCTGAGGTCAGGAATGACACTGTTTTTATCCTTGACAAAACAAGGCATATTGTCTTGGAGTTTGGGATGGACGGTCATTTTCTCGGTAATATTGGCAAAGTTGGCGACGGTCCCGGAGAATATACTCATGCTTACAGTTTTGCCTTAAACCCCGAAAAGAATATGATTTCGCTTGTCATACCTTTCGGATTCTTATATAATTTTGATTTAAACGGTAATTTCATTGACAAGATTAAATTGCCGACTAAAAACAATTACCATGACGCAGCGTGGCTTAATGGAGATTTGATAGTGCTGTGGTCAAGTGTCGATGAAGATATGCCCGCGATATCTGTGTATGATATGAATCGCAAAGAATCGGTTTATGACGCATGGCACAAGCAAAGAGAGATAAACCGGGGGATTATAAATACGCTGTTCTGCTATGACGGGGATGTGTATTTGGGTACTACGTATCTGAATGAAGTCTATAAAATCGATGCCGCCAATCTTCAACCGGTCTATGCATGGGATTTCGGCGAAAAGAATGTGGATATGTCATATTTCGATGAGATAAAAACATATTCAGGGAGAGAACGCAGTCAAAAATTCTCTAACGATAGAAGGGCGGGGATCCTTTCTCACACCAAATTGCAGCATTTGGCGAACGATAGATATCGTTTTGTGGAAATATACACAGGCGGTTATGGGAATGGAAAGAAAGTTGACCGAAAGATGATATTTTATGATAGAGCCAATGGGAAGTCTTCGGTATTTGACGGTTTGCTGTCAAAATCGGATATAGCTATCAGATACATGAATGATGATTATGTTTTGGCTGAGATTATGGAAAGAGATCTGGATGCCTGTCAGGAGGCGTTCGGATGGGACTTGGATGTGGCTGACGATGACAACCCCGTGCTCGTGAAAATGTATTTCAAGAAATAGATATGAAAATGAGATTGAAAGTAATGTTGCTTGCCCTGCTGTTGGTGGGGTGTAAAAGCTCCACCGACAACCGGAATGATGACGGTGTGCAGAGTTATGTGGTGGAGAATCTGGCATCCAAGTCAGACAGTATCGGGGAGGTATTCTCTCGTGTTGAACCGATAGTGCTTGAGGCTAATGACAGTTGCTTTGTCACATGGCTTGCCGATACTGATTGTTTGGGCGACACGATACTGACATTTGACCGTAAGAGCAGGGCGCTTTATGTGTTTGATCCTGACGGGCGTTTTGTAAGGCAGATAGGCAAGCCCGGCACGGGACCGGAGGAATATCTTACAGCCACGGGATTTGCGTTGAATCGAGCAAAAAGGATGGTTTCTGTGATATGTCCTATGGGTTATCTGTATAATTATAATCTTGAGGGCAAATTCATAGATAAGATAGGTCTGCCAAAACGCCCGAATTATCATCACGCCCAATGGCTTGACGGGAAAACGCTGGCGTTGTGGTCGTATGTGGATGAAAAAGAGCCATCCATCACGGTGTTTGACCAGGAGAATGATTCTGTGATTTATGAGGGGGAATTTGATGTGCGCGAAGCCGGCAGTCTGTCGGCGACACCTCTTTTCAACGATGGCGGGAGAGTGTATTGTGGTTCGCCATTCAATAATGAAATAAAAGAAGTGGGGATTGACGGGGTCAAACTTGCATATTTTGTAGATCTGGGTAAAGTAACCAATGACAGTTGTTATTTTGAAAACCTGTCAAAACTGACCGATGCCAAGGAGCGCACGACCACGTTCAAAAAAGATATGGCGGCAGGAATGTTCAACTATGAAAAATTTCTCACGCTTGCAAATCAGGATTATCTATATCTATGGCTGAGAACTAATCCCGGCACACCTGAGGCGAGGCTGCTCAGTGTGTTTATCAACAAGAATGACGGCAGCAGCACGGTTATTGACAACACGCCTGATGGCATGAGGTTTTCGCCAATTTACATGAATGACGAGTATATGCTTGCGGAGGTGGATCTGGACTTTATCGATGCGTTTTCTGAAGTTTTCGGCTGGAATCTCAATGTGACCGAGGATGACAATTCGGTGCTTGCGAAAATGTATTTCAAGAAATGAGGTTGGCGGCGGTTATGTCGCCGCGACGCGGCGTTGGCTTTGTCGGGGTGGTGGAGTTGTCATTCAGCGAATTGGTTGGGGACGGATGGGAAACCTGAAAGGTTAATCTGTCGGTAGCCGGTGGCGGAGCGTTAGCTACACCACCGGAAAGCGTTGGTTTGCAGGATGTTTCTGAAAGAATCATCTTGGATGTTTTGCAAATTGGATTCGGTTAATTGTTGTAAGATGAATCTTTCAGATTCATTGCTTTTTATCGCATTTTTCTGTGCGTCTCGCTAACGCTCGGCACACAGCTACCGATGGATGAATCCTTACGGATTCGTTGTGGAGTGTCTCTGCCTTGCAGAGCGGCTAACGCCGATAACCTTACGGATTCGTTGGGGGTGGGGATAAAAAATGGGTGATAATGCTTGTTTGTCAGAAAAATATGGTTAAATTTGCCGATGGATCTCTATTGCCATATAACACCTTGAATAATATGAAATTATTGTGCCTTTTTGCTTGCTGTTCAGTCATCGGTTTGTTTCTTGATTTAGTGCTGTCGGGGTGTGCGTCGCAACATGCCGATAGCGAAGTGGAAGTTATGTGTGCCTGATTTGACGCAGACTGAGACTGCGGTTGAAAGCGGATTGTTTGACCGGTTTGAGCCTATAGTGCTTGAAACGAATGACAGCAGTCTGATTACTATTATTGAAAAAGCGGAAATTCGCAATGACACCATATTTATTCTTGACCGCAAAAATCCGAGGCTGTTACTGTTTGATTCAACGGGAAATTTTTTGCGGAATATCGGCAGTGTCGGGGACGGACCGAACCAATATACTCATTGTTATAGTTTTGCACTAAATCCAGAAAAAAATGAGGTAGCGATGATAATACCGTTTGGGTTTTTATATACATACGATCTTCAAGGGAAGTTCATAGAGAATAGGAAGCTGCCTGCTAAGCCAAGTTATCACGATGCTAAGTGGTTGAATAAGGACACTTTAATTTTATGGTCAGGAGTTAGTGCAGCCTATCCGGCAATAACTTTTTTAAATGTCCCCTCAGACAAACCTGTTCGCAGTATGTGGCATAGACAACATGAATTAAACGGAAGTATCTCATCATTTTTTGAGGTAGAGGGCAAAATTTTACTTGGTTCTCCATATTCAAATGAGATTTATAGTGTCGGCATGGATTCAATTATTCCTATTGCAGCATGGGATTTCGGCGAATACAATGTTGACATGAGTTATTTTGCGGAGTTGGACAAGATGAAGCCTTCAAGAGAGCGCTATGAAAAATATCGCGATGATAATCGTGCGGGGAAAATCGCCCATCGAAAGTTGGAGCATTTCGGGAATAAACGATACATGGTTGTAAATGTTGCTGTTGGTCCTTTGGGAAAAAGTACATTTTATAAAGTGTTTTATGACCGAAAAGATAAACAGAGCCACAGCATAGTCTATCTTACAGATGGCGTGAGACTGATGCCGGTGTTCATGAATGAGGAATTTATGCTGGCATATATCCGAGATTATGAACTGGATGCCTGTCAGGAGGCGTTCGGGTGGGACTTGGATGTGGCTGATGATGACAACCCCGTGCTCGTGAAAATGTATTTCAAGAAATGAGGTTGGACGTCGCAGGTTCTGATGCAACGAACTTTAACAGGTGTGGGGATGTTATGTTTTGGACAATCCAAATATTCTCTATAAATTTGTAACTCAATTAAAATAACCAAAAAATCAAGAATTATGGAATCAGAAAAATTAGATCGCATAAGCTATGCTCTTGGATTGAGCATGGGAAATAACTTCCGCAGCTCGGGAATAAAGACTCTCGACATTAAGGATTTTGCCGACGGTGTTGCCGCAGTGTTTGATAATGCCGCACCTAAGATGACCTACGATGAGGCTAAGCTTGAAATAAAGAATTTCTTTGAGGCTCTTGAGGCAGAGCAGCGTGCCGCAGCCGCCAAGATGGGCGAGGTGAATGAAGCTGCCGGCAAGCAGTTTCTTGACGAGAACGGCAAGCGCGCTGAGGTCAAGACTACAGCGTCGGGACTTCAGTATGAAGTGCTCAATGAGGGTACCGGCAAGCAGCCTGTGGCTTCTGACCGCGTGACCGTGCACTACACCGGCAAGCTTATCGACGGCACCGTGTTTGACAGCTCGGTAGAGCGTGGCGAACCCGCTACTTTCGGAGTGACTCAGGTGATCCCCGGATGGGTTGAGGCGCTTCAGATGATGAAAGAGGGCGCTAAGTGGCGTCTTTTCATCCCGTCAAATCTTGCCTACGGTCCTAACGGTGCCGGTAATATCATCGGTCCTAACTCGACCTTGATATTCGATGTAGAACTCATAAAAGTAAATTAAACAATAAAAAGAAAAATGAAGAAAGTATTTCTCGCCTTCGGCGTAGGAGCGATGCTCCTTTCCACCACCGCGTGTGGCAACTCAAATGCGACGTCGGAGGCTGATCGTGCCGCCAATGACTCTATCTCGGAACTTTTCGGAGTGGTTGTCGGCAGCCAGTTTGCACAGGAAATCAATCACATGCCTGAGATGAATAAGGATGCGTTTTTGCGCGGCATCTCTACGGCTGTTCTTGCCGACACCTCTGATGTGTCTTATCTCCAGGGTTTGTCGCAAGGCGCCCGCATCGCCCAGCAATTCCAGTATTTCTATAATGAGATGGGAGTTGACATCGACCGCGACCTTTTCCTCAAGCACTTTAAGAAAGCTATCCTCGCCGACACAGTGGGCGATGTTGTGATGCAGCAGACAATGCTCAACCAGATGATGGAAGCCGCACAGAAACGTGCCGAAGAGCGTAAGGAAGCCGAGCTTAACAATGCTCCCGAGGCAGTAGCCAACCGTGCTGCCGGCGTTGCCTATATCGACTCTATCCGCAAGGCTGATCCAGCAGTGCAGGTGACCCCGAGCGGTCTTGCCTACAAGGTGGTGGCTGCCGGAGAGGGTGACAACATCAAGGAGGACGATATGGCTTCGGTGATTTACAAAGGCTCGCTTGCCGATGGCACCGTGTTTGACGACAGCAAGGGCGAGGCTCGCCGATTCAGCCCGCGCCGTGTGGTTCCCGGATTTGGCGAAGGTCTTCAGATGATGAACAAGGGCGCCAAGTATGTGCTCTACATCCCCGGCGACCTTGCTTACGGCGTGAAGGGTATGCCTCAGGCAGGCATCGGTCCTAACCAGCTCCTCATCTTTGATGTGGAAATCGCCGACATCGACGCAAAGAAATAATCAATAACAGAACATGTATAGTAAGCTCCACCGGACCGCTTGGTCCGGTGGAGCTTATTTTATTTCATCGGAGATTAATGGGAGTTATTTCGGAGGGGGCGGAGTGGAATCACCATTTTTGAGTATTGATTGTTGCGGGATTTATCAGTATCTTTGCAGGCAGAATTCAAGTGAACATAGCTATGGGTAAGGTGCTTACGGAATATCGTGCAGGTGATCGGTTGCGTGATGCGATCGATGACAATAACTTGTTGCTGCTTGTGATAAGCAGGTTTTCGATACCGTTTGGTTTCGGCGACAGCACCATAGGTGAGGTGTGTGAAGAGAATGGTATTGATTGCGCCACATTTCTTTCCGTGGCAAATCTTGTATGCTCCAAAAAGGCTCAAACTTACGACGTGTCGCCCCGAGCGTTGATTGACTATCTTAAGAAAGCTCACACTTATTTCCTTGATTTCAATCTGCCGTTGATAAGGCGCAAGCTCATAGATGCCGTCAATAATTCGAGCATTGACGATGTGGCTTTTCTCATAATAAAATACTTTGATGATTATGTGATTGAGGTGCGTCGCCACATGGAGTATGAAAACGACACTCTTTTCGGATATATTTCACGGCTTGCATCGGGAGAGGCGGTTACCGATTACAGTATAGAGGAGTATTCGGCGACCCACACTGACATGGGCGACAAGCTCAATGAGTTGAAGGACATCATCATACGGCATTACCGGCAGAAAGGTAACGACACGTTGAATTCCGTGCTGTATGACATTATCAATTGCCAGGCTGACCTTGTGACACACTGCATGGTCGAAAACCGTCTTCTTGTGCCGGCGGTGAGAAGGCTTGAGCAAAGCATCGCCGACAAATCGAGCATCGTGCCAAAAAAGGTGGAGAAAAGTGAGGATGCCGCCAAGTCGCCCGACTCGTTGAGTGAAAGAGAAAAGGAGGTGATAGTGTGCGTGGCAAAGGGCAAATCCAATAAGGAGATAGCCGATGAGCTGTGTCTTTCAATCAATACCGTGACCACCCACCGCCGCAACATCGCCTCTAAGTTGCAGATTCATTCCCAGTCGGGGCTCGCTATCTTTGCCATCATCCACCACCTCATTGATATTAAGGAAATAAAGCTCCAATAAGGGGTGTCGCCGCCGTCGATTTCTACTGTTTTGCCGGTGTCAAGGAATTGTAGTGAAAAATAATTACGAAATAATTTGTGTTTTATTGCAAAATGCTATAAATTTGCATTCACAAACTAAAATTTGAAAGGTACATAGATGTTTAACACTACACCCCTATATCTAATTTCTGTCGTCATTACCATTCTTGAATTGAGGAGGGGCGATTGTTAGCATCCAATGATATTCCGATACACGATGCCTCTCCGTCGCAAAAGCGAGCCGGGAGGCATTTCAGTTAATATGATATAATAAAAAATTGCAACTATAACAATGGGCATGGAATTAAGAAGCTCCGCAAGTACAAACGGCCGACGTATGGCTGGCGCCAGAGCGCTCTGGCGTGCGAATGGAATGAAAGAATCTCAGTTTGGCAAACCGATTATTGCCGTGGTCAACTCGTTCACGCAATTTGTGCCGGGTCACACTCATTTGCATGAGATCGGGCAGATTGTGAAGGAGGAGATTGAAAAACTCGGATGCTTCGCCGCCGAATTCAATACGATCGCCATTGACGACGGTATCGCCATGGGACATGACGGAATGCTTTATTCGCTCCCTTCGCGCGATCTTATCGCCGACTCGGTAGAGTATATGGTCAATGCCCATAAGGCTGACGCCATGGTGTGCATATCCAACTGTGACAAGGTGACTCCCGGAATGCTTATGGCGGCGATGAGGCTCAACATACCCACAATCTTCGTTTCGGGCGGTCCTATGGAAGCCGGTGAGGTCGACGGACGTGCCGTGGATCTTATCGACATCATGATCGAGAGCGCCGACTCATCGGTGAGCGATGACAAGGTTAAGCTCCTTGAGCAGAAGGGGTGTCCCACATGCGGCTCATGCTCCGGCATGTTCACCGCCAATTCCATGAACTCCTTGAATGAGGCGATCGGTCTCGCGCTTCCGGGCAACGGCACCATTCTCGCCACTCACGTGAACCGCGAGAAGTTGTTCCGCAAGGCTGCCCGACAGATTGTAGAGAATACACTCGCTTACTATAATGACGGCGACGAGAGTGTGTTGCCGCGCAACATCGCCACCCGCCAGGCTATGCTCAACGCGATGACCCTCGACATAGCGATGGGTGGTTCTACCAACACGGTGCTCCACCTTCTTGCCGTGGCAAATGAAGCGGGAGCCGATTTCACGATGGCCGACATTGACCGTCTGTCGCGTGTGACCCCGGTTTTGTGCAAGGTGGCGCCCAACTCCAATTTCCACATCCAGGATGTGAATCGCGCCGGCGGCATTCTGTCGATCATGAAGCAGCTTGCCGACCATGGCATCATCGATACTGCGGTGAACCGTGTGGACCGCATGACGCTTGGCGATGCCATCGACAAGTATGCCATCGAGGGTAAGAAATTTGATGACGAGGCGAGCAAGATGTGGCTCAGCGCTCCCGGACATGAGCGCAACCTCAAGCTAGGCAGCCAGGACAACACCTACGTGATGCTCGATTCCGACCGTGAGAAGGGTTGCATACGCGATTTCGACCATGCCTATGTGAAGGATGGCGGTCTCGCGGTGCTTAAAGGCAATATCGCCCTCGACGGTTGCGTGGTGAAGACTGCCGGTGTCGACGAAAGCATATTCCGTTTCCGTGGTCCTGCCAAGGTGTTCACATCGCAGGAAGCTGCGGTCGACGGCATCCTTCGTGACAAGGTGGTGAGCGGTGATGTGGTTGTCATCACCTACGAGGGTCCCAAGGGTGGACCGGGTATGCAGGAGATGCTTTATCCCACAAGCTACATAAAGTCAAAGCACCTCGGCAAAGAGTGCGCGCTGATCACCGACGGACGTTTTTCAGGAGGCACTTCGGGACTCTCTATCGGTCATATCTCGCCCGAGGCTGCCGCCGGAGGCAACATCGGTCTTGTGCGTGACGGTGACATCATCGAGATCGACATCCCGGGACGCTCGATCAATGTGCTTCTTTCCGATGAGGAGCTTGCCGCACGCCGCAGCGCCGAGGAAGCGAGAGGCAAAGAGGCGTTCACTCCCGCCGACCGCGACCGCAAGGTGTCAAAAGCCCTCAGAGCATACGCTGCCATGGTGACATCAGCCGACAAGGGTGGGGTGAGAGAGTTGTAAATCTGTCAGAATAGAAAAAAGAAAGATTTTATGAGTGAGAAGATTTCAGGAGCCGATGCGTTGATGCAGTCGCTTATAGCCGAAGGGGTAAATCTTGTGTTTGGTTATCCCGGAGGTTCCATTATGCCGGTTTATGATAAATTATATGATTACCAGGATCGCCTGCGTCACATATTGGTGCGCCATGAGCAGGGAGCCACTCACGCCGCGCAGGGATATGCGCGCGTCACCGGTCGCCCCGGAGTGGTGATTGTCACATCGGGTCCTGCCGCGACCAATGTCATTACCGGCATTGGCGACGCTCTGATGGACAGCACCCCTATGGTGGTTATCACCGGACAGGTGGCTACGCCGTTTCTCGGGTTTGACGCGTTTCAGGAAACCGACGTGGTGGGTGTCACCCAGCCGTTGACAAAATGGAGCTATCAGATACGTCGCGCCGAGGATGTCTCTTGGGCTGTGGCTCGCGCGTTCTATATCGCGTCAAGCGGTCGTCCCGGGCCTGTAGTGCTTGATTTCACCAAGGATGCTCAAGTGGGCATGACTGAATTTTCTCATAAGAAATGTGAATACATCCGCTCCTATCAACCGGTTCCGGAAATCGACGAAAAGGCTATCGACAGTGCGGCTGCGCTGATCAATGAGGCTAAGCGCCCCATGATTCTGTCGGGTCATGGCGTGATGATAGCTAATGCCGAGAAGGAGCTCGCGCGTTTTGCCGAGACTGCCGACATTCCTGTTGCGGCGACGCTGCTGGGGCTCTCCACGATGCCGTCCGACCATCCCCTGTATAAGGGTATGCTGGGAATGCATGGTAACATAGGTCCTAACATCAATACCAATCAAGCTGATCTGCTCATCGCGATAGGCATGAGATTTGATGACCGTGTGACCGGCAATGTGAAGACTTACGCTCCCAATGCCAAGATTGTGCATATCGATATCGACTCCTCGGAGTTCAACAAAAATATACCGGTGGATGTAGCGTTGCACGGCGACGCCCGCACAGTGCTGCAACACCTTATTCCGAAAGTGAAGAACGCCAAGCACACTGAGTGGCTTGAGACTTTTAACCGCCCTGATGAGGTGGAATATGAGAAAGTGGTGAAGCGTGAGGTGTATCCCGAATCGGGACGCATGAACATGGGCGAGGTGGTAAATAAAGTGTCGGAAGCCACCGGACATGATGCAATAGTGGTGACCGATGTCGGTCAGAACCAGATGTTTTCTGCACGGTATTTCCGCTATACCAAGCCGCGTTCGATGGTGACATCGGGCGGACTCGGCACAATGGGCTTCGGACTTCCGGCGGCGATAGGCGCCAAGATGGGCGAGCCGAGCCGCACTGTGTGCCTCTTTGTGGGTGATGGCGGCTTGCAGATGACCATTCAGGAGCTTGGCACCATTCTCGAATATGGCACCAATGTGAAGATAATACTGCTCAACAATAACTTCCTTGGAAATGTGCGTCAGTGGCAATCGCTCTTCTTCAATGACCGATTCTCGCAGACCCCGCTTATAAATCCGGATTTCGTGGCTCTTGCCGAGGCTTATGGCATAAAAGCCGAAAATGTGGAGACACGTGAGCAGCTCGACGGCGCTATTAAGCGTATGCTGGAGCATAACGCCACCTATCTGCTAAATGTCAATATCGATGAAACCGACATGATTTTCCCGATGATACCGGCAGGTGGCGATGTGGACAATATAATGCTTAATGCAACTGAATTTTACAAATCCTAACTGATGACAACGATGGATGAGCAATTATTTACAGTGGCAGTGTTCTCTGAGAACCAAGTGGGACTGCTGAATCAGATCTCAATCATATTCACTCGCCGCTGCCTCAATATAGAGAGCCTTTCAGTGAGCCCTTCCTCAATAGAAGGCATACACAAATTTATCATCACCTGCTATAGCAACCGCCCGATGATGGAGCGTGTGGTTCAGCAGATAGAGAAACGCATTGACGTGCTGAAAGCCTATCTCTACACCGATGAGGAAATAGTGTATCAGGAGGTGGCGCTATACAAGGTGCCCACCCGCCGTCTGCTTGACGACAAGAACGTGGAGGAGATCATCCGCAGCCATAATGCGCGCATCCTTGAGATTACGCGTGAGTATGTGGTGATTGAGAAAACCGGACACACTGAAGAGACCGAGGCGCTTTTTCAGGAATTGAAGAAGTATGACATCCTTCAGTTTGTGAGATCGGGCCGCGTGGCTGTCACGAAGGACACCAAGGAGCACCTGTCGATCTATCTCACCGAGCAAAATATGCGTAAATACAATTCTCTATGAGCTTGCGCATAAAGGAATACACTGTCGATTATCTGCTCACCGCAGGAGAATGCAATCCTGAGGAGAAGATGCCGGTGCAGCTGCTTGTGTCGAGGATCATAGAGGTTGCCACGTTTCATGCCAATCATCTCGATGTGGGATTTGCACGGCTGAGTCTTGAGGGGCTTGCGTGGGTGCTGTCGAGAGTGTCGCTCGAAATGAAGCGTTGGCCCGGAGTGAATGAGACATATTCCCTCACCACCTGGGTCGAGGATGTGAACCGTCATTTCTCGCAGCGAAATTTCGAGATAAAATCGGGCGATGAGGTGTTGGGATATGCTTCGTCGGTGTGGATGGGGATAGACGTGAAAAAGCGTCAGAGCGGCGATCTTTCGCTCCTGGAATCGATGCGTGATGTCATTTCCGACAAGCGGTGTCCCATCGACCGGTTTCCCCGTATAAACTTCAGCTCCGATGGACAGGTGCTGACAGGCAATGACTACCGGTTCCGTTATTGCGACTGCGATTTCAACCGCCATGTCAATACGGTGCGTTATGTGGAGCTGCTCCTTAATGAATGGGATCTTGATTTTTATGATGCCCATAAAGTGAGGCGGTTTGACATTGCGTTTATGCATGAGGCGCGTTATGGCGAGGAGGTCGTGGTGACTCGGCAAAAAAGCTCCGATGATGACAATGCTTATCTCTGCATGATTTCGCGCGGTGGCGAGCCGCTGTCAAAAGCAAGAATAATATTCACAAACAATATTTAATTATAAAATTGAAAAAACTATGGCAAAAATGAATTTTGGCGGAGTTGAAGAAACAGTGATCATCCGCGAAGAGTTCCCCTTGGAAAAGGCGAGAGAAGTGCTCAAAGATGAGACTATCGCAGTGATCGGTTATGGTGTTCAGGGCCCCGGTCAGAGCATGAACCTGCGCGACAATGGTTTCAACGTGATCGTTGGTCAGCGTCAGGGAAAGACTTATGATAAGGCTGTCGCCGACGGCTGGAAACCGGGCGAAACCCTTTTCAGCATCGAGGAGGCTTGCGAACGCGGAACTATCATCATGTGTCTTCTTTCTGATGCCGCTGTGATGTCGGTTTGGCCCACCATCAAGCAGTATCTCACTCCGGGCAAGGCTCTTTATTTCTCTCACGGATTCGCAATCACCTGGAGCGACCGCACCGGTGTGGTTCCCCCCAAGGATGTTGACGTGATTATGGTTGCTCCTAAGGGTTCAGGTACTTCTTTGCGTACCATGTTCCTCGAAGGTCGTGGCTTGAACTCTTCATACGCCGTTGAGCAGGATTATACCGGACGTGCTCTTGAACGCACTATTGCTCTCGGTATCGGTGTTGGATCAGGCTATCTCTTTGAGACTACTTTCAAGCGTGAGGCTACTTCCGACCTTACAGGCGAACGTGGTTCGCTCATGGGTGCTATTCAGGGTCTTCTCCTTGCACAGTATGAGGTGCTTCGTGAAAATGGCCACACTCCCTCTGAGGCGTTCAACGAAACTGTCGAGGAGCTTACTCAGTCATTGATGCCGTTGTTTGCAAAGAATGGTATGGACTGGATGTATGCCAACTGCTCTACCACTGCACAGCGCGGTGCTCTTGACTGGATGGGTCCGTTCCACGATGCCATCAAGCCGGTGGTTGAGAAGCTTTATGCGAGCGTGAAGTGTGGAAACGAGGCTCAGATCTCTATCGACAGCAACTCTAAGCCTGATTATCGCGAGAAGCTTGAAGAGGAATTGAAGTCACTCCGCGAAAGCGAAATGTGGCAGACTGCGGTTACCGTGCGCAAACTCCGTCCTGAGAACAACTAACAGCAGGTCGTCTAAAAATATGATGAACGCCCCCGGCAGCAGTGCCGAGGGCGTTTTTGTTGTTTGCTGATTGTAAAAATTTATTATTGGTGTACGGTAAATATTGACTATCAATGTATATTTCAATTATACAATAGATTACCTATATTTTTCTGAACATGGACTTATAGCCGTGAAACGGCAAAATAATTTAAACACCGCCACGAGGCGATAGCCGAGGTGCGTTGTAAGGAGCGCTAATGAGCGGGCATCGAAGATGTCCACCCGTCAACACCGTAAAACGAATCCGCTAGGATTCATCCATTGGTAGCCGTGCGCCGAGCCAAAGGCGTTATCGGCTTTAGCCGCTCTGCATTGCAGAGATACGCACGGAAAAATGCGATAAAACCAATCGAATCTGAAAGATTCATCTTACAACAATTCGTTGAATCCGATTTGCAAACATCCAAGATGATTCTTTCAGAAACATCCTGTAAACCAATGCTTTCCAGTGGTGTCGCTAACGCTCCGCCACCGGCTACCTACAGATTAACCTTTCAGGTTTTCCACTCCCGCCGAAGCTAAATGCCGGGCAGGCATCTCACGTTCCTACAGAACGCCGTGCCATCAACCTCCCAAACCATGGTATGTAATGGGTTTCCGCAGGAAACGTCTCTGTGTAGCCGTGTGCCGAGCCAACGGCGTTATCGGCTTTAGCCGCTCTGCATTGCAGAGATACGCACGGAAAGAATTTAACAAAAACATAGAATCTGAAAGATTCATCTTTTTTCGAGGGGGGTAGGACGCAGAGCTGCGGTGAGAATCTTGTTTGGATGGAAAGTGATTGCAAAAATTTATAAAGATAGTGATTTCTGTTGATAGGTCGTGCAAGAATTAGTGCGGAAAAAGTTCGGTTTTTAAATTCCGCACTTTCAAAAGTACAGATTCCGTACTGCTTAGATCTATATTTTAAAACATTAAATCATTGATTATCAAGCGTGATTATTTATATTTTTGGGGTATAATTTTAATGCAGGTAAATGGGTAGTTCGGGAAGAGTTCGGAAAAAGTTCGGTTTTTTTCCGAACTTTTGAAAGTACGGAATCCGTACTGTTTTGATTTATATTCCAAGATATTAAATTATTGATTATCAAGCGTGATTATTTATATTTTTTGGGTGTATTTTTAAGCGGGCGAAAGGTGGAGTTCGGGAAAAGTTCGGGAAGAGTTCGGGAAAAACCGAACTCGTTAAAACCGTTTTTTTTTACAAATCGTTAGTGTTATTTGGTCTGTAGGACCGAAAGATCTCAGCAGGTATGTAGCGCCAGCGCAATGCCGGGTATGGGAATCGCCATCTCCCGATTATAGTTCCGTAGGAACTGCACGGTGTATCGCTCTTACAGAGCTTATATTCCATGCTCGTATCAACCCGGCATTTCGCTGACGCTACATACCGGGCAGTCATCTCACGTTCCTACAGAACGCCGTGCCATCAACCTCCTTTGGGAAGCCAATCTTTTGTATTAGGACGGAGGCGATTGCAAAAATTTATAAAGATAGTGATTTTTGTTGATAGGTCGTGCAAGAATTAGTGCGGAAAAAGTTCGGTTTTTAAATTCCGCACTTTTGACAGTACGGATTCCGTACTGTTCCGATTTATATTCCAAAACATTAAATCATTGATTATCAAGCGTGATTATTTATATTTTTTGGATGTATTTTCAAGCGGGCGAAAGGTGGAGTTCGGGAAGAGTTCGGGAAAAAACCGAACTCGTTAAAAC
>CAJUTE010000046.1 GCA_910589555.1 uncultured Muribaculum sp. | reverse complement strand
ATATCACCATACAAAATTACAAAAGACCATTTTAGCCTTAAGTTAGTGACATTGCGATACATCGCGTCCGCCACACAAATGCAATAGCAGCCGACAAAGAAATATGTTAATTATTTTTGACAAAATTAAGACTTGTTTGTTATAATAATTGTAGTAACTTAGCAACTTAATTTCATAACCAGGATGAAGAATAAACATAATTTTTTGAACGGTAAATATTTCGTGCTCGCTCTGCTTGCCGCAGCGACCATATCAGGCATAGCCGCAACCCGCAGCAACAAGGGTGAAATAACACGCAACCTCGACATTTTCAACGCACTCTACAAAGAATTGCAAACCAACTATGTCGATTCAATCAGTGCTGAAAAGTCAATCAACACCGCGATTTCCGCCATGTTGAACGACATCGACCCATATACCGAATACTATTCCTCTTCCAATCAGGATGACATCGCTCTCATGACCTCAGGCGAATATGCCGGCATCGGCGCTATAATAATGGAGAAACCCGGCAAGGGTGTTTTCATCTCAGAGCCATATCTGGGAAGCCCGTCGCAGAAAGCGGGATTGAAAGCCGGTGACCTAATCATGATGGTTGACAATGACACCGTCACATCCTGGCACAGCGACCAAGTGAAAAACAAGCTCACCGGACAAGCGGGAACTCCACTGAAAGTGCAGGTGAAACGCCCCTATGCCACCGACTCGATAATAACGGTGAATATCGTGCGTGAAAAAATCCAGATTCCCACCATTCCCTATTATGGCGTGGTAAAAGACAACATCGGCTATATCGACCTGTCATCATTCACCGACAAGTCAGGTGCCGAAGTGCGCAATGCGCTTATAGAACTAAAGAAAAATCCGAAAGTAAAATCAATAATCCTCGATCTTCGTGGCAATACCGGTGGTCTTTTGGAAGAAGCGGTCAAGATAGTGGGGCTATTCGTGCCTAAAAACACTGAGGTGCTACGCACACGCGGAAAGGGCGTGATGAATGAAAAAATCTACAAGACCACCACTTCGCCTGTCGACACCGAGATCCCATTGGTTATTCTCACTGACGGCAACACCGCATCAGCAAGCGAAATCACCGCCGGAGCGTTGCAGGATCTTGACCGAGCTGTGATAGTGGGTAGCCGCTCATTCGGAAAAGGACTTGTGCAGACCACACGCCCTCTCCCCTACGACGGAATTCTGAAAGTGACTATCGCAAAATATTACATCCCGAGCGGACGACTCATCCAGGCTATCGACTACAGCCACCGTAACCCCGACGGCTCTGTGGCTCGCATTCCCGACTCGTTGACAAATGTGTTCAAGACTCTTCATGGCAGAGAGGTGCGCGACGGCGGAGGCATCACCCCCGACATAAAGGTGGAATATCCGGAAATAAACCGCCTCACCTACAATATTATCGTCGACCACTGGGCTTTTGACTATGCCACCAAATTCGCGGCACAGAATCCCACCATCGCGCCTGCCGACCAATTCGTGCTCACCGATTCCATCTTTGACGATTTCAAAGCATACATAGACCC
The DNA here is from genome assembly GCA_910589555.1 of uncultured Muribaculum sp. GTDB lineage: Bacteria > Bacteroidota > Bacteroidia > Bacteroidales > Muribaculaceae > Muribaculum. Next base: position 20,178 of record CAJUTE010000046.1, on the reverse strand, counting down.
CAAGAAATTCAACTATGACAAGGTGTGCGAACAGATGCTTGCCGCTCTTCAAAAGACAGCTGAAGCGGAAGGCTACATGAACGATTCAATCAAAGCACAGTTCAAGGCGCTTGAGGGTATGCTGAAACACAATCTCGACCATGACCTCGACAATAACCGCCGCGCCATCGAAGAGATTCTTGCCGGCGAAATCATCAAACGATATTATTACCAGCAGGGACAGGTGATAGAAGCGCTTAAACGCGACGAAACACTTGATTCAGCCGCAGTGATACTTAATGACATAAACCGATACAAAGCTCTTCTCTCGGCTCCTGGCACGAAATTGGCTAAGAAATAATGGATATAGAGCAACTTTGCGAAACCGTATTCAACAAGACACGCCGGCGGGCGGTTAAAGCCCTGCTTGATGATGCCGCCGTGAAGCGTGTCACCTTCTATGGACTCTCCGGCTCATCGGCACCTATGCTTATGGCTGCTGTTGCCGGGACAGACAAGCCCGCGCTTGTCATCGGCGACTCTCTCGACGATGCAGGCTACCTCTATCATGACCTCTCAAGGATATTGGGAGAAAATGCCGTGCTAATGCTGCCTTCGGGCTACCGACGCGCCATCAAATACGGACAGGTCGATCCACCGTCACAGATCATGCGTACCGAGGTGCTCAACCGCTGGATGAATGATCAGGCACTTAAATATGTGGTGACCTATCCTGAAGCGCTTGCCGAAAAAGTCGCCTCACGCGATTCCATCGACAAGCACACTATGAAATTTTCAGTGGGAGAAACTGTGGATTTGGTAGAAACGGAGAAATGGCTCCGCACCAACGGATTCAAAGAGGTGGACTACGTCTATGACCCCGGACATTTCGCAGTGCGAGGCTCAATAATCGACATATTCGGCTATAGCAATGACCAGCCGTTCCGCATCGATTTCTTCGGCGATGAAATAGAGAGCATACGCCAGTTCAACATCGAGACACAGTTGTCGGAAAAGAAATTTGACAGCATATCAATCACTGCCGATGTCACACCCGACGGCGCAGCGTCGTTCCTCGACTATGTGCCCGAAGAGATGCCGGTGTGGGTGCGCGACGCGTCATACACCGCCGACCGAGTGAAAAGCGTGGCTGCCGATACCATGAGCGCCAATGCCGTGATGACGGAGGATTACGACACCAACGCGATGTCAAACGTGGTAGACCCTGACAATTTCGCCAGGCGTCTTGAAAAGTGCCGTCAAATACACTTCACCGCCGCATCGGAGAAAGGCACAACCGTAGGGAGATCAATCGGATTTGACTGCACACCTCAAGGAATATTCCACAAGAATTTCGACTTGATCAGCAGCACGTTTTCCAAATACATTTCCGACGGTTACACCCTCTGCATATTAAGCGATTCCGAAAAGCAGATCGAACGCTTACGCGCCATCTTCTCTGACCGAGGCGATAAAATACCGTTCACACCGGTTATATCGACAGTGCATGAAGGTTTTGCCGACAACACGGCGAAAATATGCGTGTTCACCGACCATCAGATCTTTGACCGTTTCCACAAATACAATCTGAAAAGCGACCGTGCCCGCTCAGGAAAACTGGCATTGTCGCTTAAAGAGCTTGGGCAGATCGAACCCGGCGACTATGTGGTGCACATCGACCACGGAGTAGGACGCTTCGGCGGACTCATCCGCACAGAAGTGAACGGAAGAAATCAAGAGATGATAAAGCTCATCTACTCCAACGACGACATACTTTTAGTGAGCGTCCATTCTCTCCACAAACTTGCCAAATACCGTGGCAAGGAGGGTGTGGAACCACGCATCAACCGTCTCGGATCGGGCAACTGGGGAAAACTGAAAGAGAAAACCAAGTCAAAGCTAAAGGACATAGCCCGCGACTTGATAAAGCTATATGCGGCAAGAAAGGATGAGAAGGGATATGCCTACTCTCCCGACAGCTATCTACAGCAAGAACTGGAAGCATCGTTCATCTACGAAGACACCCCCGACCAGCTCACGGCGACACAGGCAGTGAAAGCCGACATGGAATCACAGCGTCCCATGGACCGATTGATATGCGGAGATGTGGGATTCGGAAAAACCGAGATTGCCATACGTGCCGCGTTCAAAGCGGCTACCGACGGCAAGCAGACGGCAGTGCTCGTTCCTACAACCGTGCTGGCATATCAACATTTCAACACTTTCTCCAACCGCCTGAAAGAGTTTCCGGTCAAAATCGACTATCTGTCAAGAGCCCGCACGGCAAAAGAGGTGAAAAACATTCTCGCTGAGCTTGCCGAAGGGAAAATAGACATCTTGATCGGTACCCACAAGCTAATAGGCAAGGATGTGAAGTTCAAAGACCTCGGACTTCTGATAGTCGATGAAGAGCAGAAATTCGGAGTTGCAGTGAAAGAGAAGCTGAAACAGCTCAAAGTGAATGTCGACACACTCACAATGTCGGCGACCCCGATACCCCGCACACTCCAGTTCTCGCTCATGGGCGCCCGCGATCTCTCGGCAATCACCACCCCTCCGGCAAACCGCTACCCTATCGTGACACAAGTGACATCGCTCAACGACGACATCATCACCGAAGCGGTCAACTTTGAAATGTCGCGCAATGGACAGATATTCATTATCAACCCACGCATCGAAGGATTATATGACCTCGAAAATATGATTCACCGCCTCGTGCCCGATGCAAGGACTATCGTGGCACATGGACAGATGCCGCCTGAGAAACTGGAGAAAGCGATCCTCGACTTTTCCAATCATGACTATGACGTGCTTCTCGCCACTACCATCATCGAGTCGGGTATTGATATGCCGAATGTCAACACCATTGTGGTGAACAACGCCCAAAATTTCGGGCTCAGCGAACTGCATCAGTTGAGAGGACGTGTGGGCAGAAGCTCACGCAAAGCATTCTGCTACCTGCTGGTTCCGGCAGGCTCACCGCTCACTCCCGTGGCACGTCGCCGTCTTCAAGCCATCGAGAGCTTCAGCGAGCTCGGCAGCGGCATCCACATAGCCATGCAGGACCTTGACATACGCGGCGCCGGAAATCTGCTCGGAGCCGAGCAATCGGGATTCATCGCCGACCTCGGATACGAAACCTATCAACGCATCCTTAAGGAAGCCGTAATAGAACTTAAAACTGAAGAATTTGCCGACACACTCTCCTCTCCCGATTCCGGGTCAGAACTGAACGAAGAGGAATTTGTAGCCGACTGTGCCGTGGAGAGCGACATGGAGCTGCTTCTGCCGCCCGACTATGTGCCGCAGGAAAGCGAACGCATCAGCTTATACAAAGAGCTCGACGGAATAGAGCGTGAACTTGACTTGCAGAAATTCAAAATGCATCTTGAGGACCGCTTTGGAAAAATACCCGCTGTCACCCTTGAGCTGCTCCGCATCCCGCGTCTCCGCTATCTTGCCCGCCGTCTCGGCATAGAAAAGATAGGCCTAAAGCAGTCCAATATGTACCTGTATTTTGTCGACGACAGCAACAAGGCATATTATCAGTCGCCCATGTTCGGACGATTGCTTAATTACCTTCAAAGCAATCCTCGCCGATGCCGCATTAGGGAGAAGAACGGACGCCGCAGCTTTGCCATATCTGATGTGCCAACAGTCGAGGAGGCAGTCGCCATCCTTCAGGAAATTCTGTCACTTAATGCCATCTGACCATGACCATCGATGAAGTTTCAGCCCACGATTACCGGAACATCTTTCCGGGAAAGACAGTATATGACACTGTTGACTTCAATCTTCTAAACCGACACAAATGCAACCGTTTGCATTTTCTGGTATTCAGCGACAGCAAGGCGCGGCTGGGACTTATCTTGGGGGAACAGGATTCCTCACTGCGTAGCCCGTTCTCGGCACCGTTCGGAGGTTTCACCGCTCTCAGGCATCAACCGGCAACCACCTATATCGAAGCCGTAAAAGAACTGCGGACTCAATTTGCAGCTTCAAAAAGCATCATTGTGACCTTGCCGCCATCATTTTATGACGAGGACAATGTGGCTAAAACATCATTTGCCATGGAAACGATCGGGGCTGAATGCCGATCGATACTCAACTATCATTTCAATTTAAGCCAGGCAACTGACGTCAACCACATGCTCTCCCCCGACCAAAAGCGTAACCTACGCATAGCGCTCGCATCGGGCTTCACCTTCTCCCGTCTGTCGCCACGCGACACCGTCAATGTCGACAGAGTCTACAATGTCATCAGCCGAAACCGCAGCGAAAAGGGATATTACCTCGCCATGACCCGTGAGGATGTTGTCAATACACTTAAAACCGTACCATCCGACTTGTTCATTGTAGAACAGGATAGCACTGATGCCGCAGCGGCTCTCGTATACCGCGTCTCCGACACAGTGGCGCAGGTGATCTACTGGGGTGATATTTCGGCATTGAGCCGCCGGCATCCCATGTCGATATTGACAACCGGCATCATTGATTATTATAAAAATGCCGGACTCGCATTCTTGGATGCAGGTCCGGCAGGAGATTTCGATGAGCTTAACACCGGGCTGAGCGCCTACAAAGAGCGTATCGGAGGCATAGCCACGGTCAAGCGTCAATATATCATCAAGCCATAAGCTGATAAATCTTTTTAGTGTCGGCAGCCGACAGCTTCACGTAGCCTCCTATCAGTTCACCTTTGTGCAGGTGCAGATTCTTCACAAGCGCATCGATGTCGGCATTCTTGATTCCAAGCTCTTCCATCGTGACAGGCATTCCTATGCTGCGGAAGAAATCTTTCAGGCAAGCGATGCCTTTGAGAGCCATGTCATGATCGCTATCACCGGCGCAACGCTCGATGCCAAGCACTCTTTCCGCAAACTGAGCCCCCTTGGAAGGATTGATCGCGGCAACGTAGGTCATCCATGCCGGTACGGTCACAGCCAGACCCGCGCCATGAGCCACATCATAAAGAGCGCTCAATTCATGCTCGATAAAGTGCGAAGCCCAATCCTCCACTCTGCCGGTGCCACACACACCATTGTGGGCAAGTGTGCCGCTCCACATTATATTGGCGCGCGCGTCATAATCACACGGTGATTCCATCACCTTCGGAGCCTCCGCCATGATAGCTTTCAGCACGCCTTCCGACACACGGTCGGTGATCTCACACTCAGGTGTGGTCGAGAAATAGCGTTCAATGATGTGAGCCATCATGTCGACTATGCCGCAAGCCGTCTGATAAGGTGGCAGCGTAAAAGTAAGTTCGGGATTCATCACGGCAAATTTAGGTCGCAACGCCGACTCGGTGCGAAGACTAAGTTTCACCAAGCCGTCGAGTTTAGTGATTACCGAATTGCCGGAACCCTCGCTGCCGGCAGCCGGAATGGTAAGAACCACGCCCACCGGAAGAGCTTTCTCCACTATTTTTTTGCCGCAATAAAAGTCCCAGAAGTCACCATCGTAAAGCACACCGCAAGCTATTCCTTTAGCCGTGTCGATAACCGAACCGCCACCCACGGCAAGAATGAAATCGATGCCTTCGTTACGCGCAAGCTCAATACCTTCATAAACGCGGTCATCAGTGGGGTTAGGCTTAATGCCCGAAAGTTCAATGTGGTTCATGCCCTGCTCATCAAGAGATTTCTTAACTCTTTCGAGCAATCCGCTTCTCACCACCGAGCCTCCGCCATATACAATAAGGACTTTTTTACCGGAAAACTCTTTTACGAGTTCTCCGGTGCGAGTTTCCGTATCCTTTCCGAAAACAAACTTTGTCGGTGACCAAAATGTGAAATTATTCATTGCGCAAATATATTAACGACGACCACCTTTCTGTTTCTTCTGCTGCTCACGGAGCATAGCCTGCTGCTGACGCTGAGCCTCTTCAAGACGAGCCATGAAGCCTGACTTTTTCTTCGGGTTCTTTGCCGCCTCACGCATCTTGGCGCGCATCTTCTCTTCGTCAACCACATGACGGAAGATGTAGGTTTGAATGATTGTGATGAGCAGTGACAAGAAATAGTAGTAGGACAATCCAGCTGCATAGTTGTTGAAGAACACGAGGAACATCAAGGGCATCAGATACATCATCCACTTCATGCCCGGCATGGTGTTTCCTCCGGGCTGATTAGCCATTGTGATCTTGGTGTAGATGATGTTGGTGACAGTCATCAACAAGCAGAACAATGACAGGTGATTGCCAAAATACTCAGTCACCAGCGGAATATTGCCGGTCCATGACAAAATAGCGTCAGGAGCAGAAAGATCCTTCACCCAAAGGAATGACTCTCCACGAAGCTCAATACATGACGGGAAGAATGTGAACATGGCGATCAACACCGGCATCTGAAGCAACATGGGCAAGCAACCTGCCATGGGGTTGGCACCTGCGCGCGAATAAAGCTCCATGGTCTTCTGCTGGCGTGTCATGGCATTTTCATTTCCGGGATACTTATCGTTTATCTCCTTGATTTCCGGAGCAAGCAATCGCATCTTAGCCTGCGACATATAGCTCTTATAAGTGAAGGGGAACAGGATGAGCTTGATAAAGAGAGTGAGGATGAGGATTATGATTCCATAGTTTGTGAACCAGTGACCGAGAATGTCAAACACCGGAATCACAATCCATGTATTGATCCAGCGGAACAACGTCCAGCCGAGCGGAATCAATCTTGTCATATTGAGATTTTCACCGGGTTGAATGCTCTTCTGCAAGTCAGAGAGCAACGGATACAGGTTAGGACCGATGTAAAGGTCGAAAGACGCAGGATTGCCGCTCTGAGCATTATAGTCAACGGTAGCGACCGTAGCCATGTCCTTAAGATAACCTGGTTCGCTCTTGGTCAATATCTTTGAGGTCATCTCAGCGGTGTTGAAAGAGTTACGCGCTATGAACACAGTCGAGAAGAACTGGTTTTTGTAACCTATCCACTTGATGCGTTCATTAACTTCCTCATCATCATTGGAGGTCTCGCTCAGGTTTTCAACATCGCCGCCCGAATACTTATAGTATATTGCCGAATTGCGTTCCTCAAACATACGTCCCTCTTCCTGTCGTATCATCTTCTGATTCCAAAGGAAGTCCATCGACACCACACTCGACGGAATGATTGACTGCATTCCATTCTGCACGATATCCATCTTCACTACATAGCTTTCAGGAGCGAGAGTGTAACGGATGCCAAACTCAGTTCCTGAACCGAGATTCAGAGTCATCAACACCGTGGTGTCGCTCTCCTGCACCGGAGTGAAATAGAAGTCGCGGGTATTGAACTCACGGTCAACCGAGGTAAGTATAAATGAGTAGGCGTCGTCATCGTTATCAAACACCGTCACATTTCCGCCCTTATAGCTTTTATAGTCCTTAAGAACGGCACGGGAGATCATCGCGCCCTTTGATGAAAGGTCGAGTGAAATGAGATCATTCTCAAGTGTCACTGTCTTATCCTCGCCACGCAGATATTTAGCAAATCCGCGATATTGCGAAAGGTCGCGCAGAGTGGCTTTTACTTCAGCTACGGCACGATTCAGCACGGCTGCCGGCAGCGAGCTCATGCTCGGACGGGCAAGCTGCTCGACATTCACCACTGAAGAGTCTACGCTCACTGTTCCTTTCACCGACAATCCGTCGGAAACGAGATTCACATTTGAATTTTTCAATGTCACGTTGCCATCGGCATCAGAGTGTCCATACTCTTTCACAGCGGCAGCGAGCATTGTCATCTCCGCGCTGCTGAGAGTGTCGCTCGAAAGCGCCAAAGACTCAGCTTCGAGACCTTGCGCCTGCTGTTCAGTCAACTCTTCCTGAGGCATTTTACTGTCGGGATTCGGTTCAGGCTGATTCAGCCACATGAATCCGAGAATGACCGCTCCCATCAGGAGCAATCCAAGCATCGTATTCTTATCCATTATTTATTATTAATATTTTCTGTTTTGTAGTCAATAGCTGCTTTTATAAAATCGAGGAACAACGGTCCCGGAGCGAGCACCGTCGAGGAATATTCCGGATGATATTGAGTGCCGATAAACCAACGGTGATCAGGCAGCTCAACCACCTCCACAAGATGAGTCTTCGGATTTTCACCCACACACTTCATTCCCGCCTCCTCAAACCGTTGACGGTAATCGTTATTGAATTCAAAGCGATGGCGGTGACGTTCTCTCACTTCTGTTTTACCATAAGCCTTAGCCGCACGAGATCCCGGTTCCAGACGGCAATCATATTCACCGAGACGCATGGTTCCGCCCATATTGGTGATCGACTTCTGTTCATCCATGAGGTCTATCACATTATCGGGGGTGAGATGATCCATTTCGGTTGAATTTGCCTGTGTAAGCCCGAGCACATTGCGAGCGAATTCAATGACCATGCACTGCATACCAAGACAGATGCCGAATGTGGGTATATCGTGTTCACGGCACCACTTAAGCGCCACAAATTTTCCTTCGATGCCACGCTGCCCGAATCCCGGAGCTATTATCACGCCGTCAAGTCCGGCAAGCTTGGATGCCACATTATCGTCATTTAGCTTTTCAGAATGGATGTAGACCAGTTTAAGCTTGTGATGATTATAGGTAGCTGCCTGGAAAAGAGCTTCGTTTATTGATTTATATGCATCCTGCAATTCCACATATTTTCCCACCAATCCGATGGTCACGGTATCGCTTGCACGGTCAATCTTGTGCAGGAATTCAAGCCACGGCTCCATGTGGGGTTCTGAGGGCGACTCGACTCCGGTTTTACGCAATACAATGTCATCAAGATGCTGCTGATGCATCTTGACAGGAACCTCATAGATGGTGGGGACATCGGGCGATTGAATCACGGCGTCGGGCGACACATTGCAGAATTGCGCGATTTTCTTGCGCATATCGGCTGGGATGTCATGCTCAGTGCGCAGCACAAGAATGTCGGGCTGTATACCCACCTCCTGAAGCTGCTTCACGGAGTGCTGCGTGGGTTTTGTCTTCAACTCCTTAGCCGCACGGATATAAGGCACGTAGGTGAGATGGATGCACAGAGCGTTTTGCCCGAGTTCCCATCTCAACTGTCTCACAGCCTCGATGAACGGCAGCGACTCGATGTCGCCCACGGTGCCTCCGATTTCAGTGATCACGAAGTCAAAGTCGCCGGTGGTTCCGAGCAACTTCACGTTTCGCTTTATTTCATCAGTTATGTGCGGAACTATCTGGACTGTTTTTCCAAGATAGTCGCCACGGCGTTCCTTCTCAATCACATTCTGATATATGCGTCCGGTTGTGATATTGTTGGAACGAGTCATACGTGTATTTGTAAAACGCTCGTAGTGACCGAGATCCAAATCGGTTTCCTGCCCGTCGGCAGTCACATAGCATTCGCCATGTTCATAGGGATTAAGAGTGCCCGGATCAATGTTGATATAGGGGTCAAACTTCTGAATTGTCACTTTGTAACCGCGAGCTTTGAGCAGACAAGCAAGCGATGATGAGATTATCCCCTTTCCAAGGGATGATACAACGCCACCTGTGACGAAAATGTACCTTGTTTCCACTGTTAAATCTCTTTTTAGATTTTAAAGTGCAAAGGTAGTAAAATTTATTTTTAAATATTGATGTCCGATAAAATTAGATAATAATTGGGGTAATAAATCCGGATGGATCGAGCTAAGTGCCGTCAGGCACAGGTCCGTCACTATCCCCGACTTCGCTCGCTCAGTCGGGGGCAGGGGCGGAACACACCACCACGAGCCCCGGGCGGGGCGAGTCTGTTGAAGGAATGTAGGCTATCCGGCGTTGATTGGTGGACATCTTCGATGCCCGTTATGTAGTGTACCTTACACCGCACCTCGGCTATCGCCTCGTGGCGGTGCTTAAATTATGTTGCCGTTTCACGGCTATAAGTCCATGTTCAGAAAAACGCTTGTAATCCATTGTATAATGGAAAGATACACTGACAGCCAATATTTTCACCGGACACTAATAATTTTTAAATGCCCTCTTAATTTAGTATTACTTGACCACGGATGGCTTTGTGAAATTCTTTGTGAAATTTTTTCCTATTTCTCCTTCGGTCGCTATCGTTATTTTCCAATAATCTTCTGACATAGTTCAGTTAAAGAAGCAAACACAATTAAAACATCTTAAAACTACTTTAACTTTATTTAACTAAATGGGGGGGGTAATTTGTCCCTTTTCGCTATCTTTGTGGCGTCACATAATTTAAAGTTTATTGATATTTTTACCTACAATAATGGAATTCGTCCATAAAATTGGCGAATTGGCACAAAAACGCACGACACACCATTATTTAATGGTTGATATTATCTCACCTTTATCTTATGAACATGGAGTTTCGATCAATTCGAAACTCCATGTTTTTTTATTTCCGGGCTTTTATTCCCGTTTTTTTCGCGAATGGTGTTGCAAAACTACCACCCTTTATTTATCCAATTTGTCGGCGAGGTTGTGCATCATGTCGGCTCCTGAATCAAGCAGGTCTGACGCTTTGTCTTTCAATTTGTCGACTATTGAACCGCCGTTCTCTTGTGCTCCGGCAATGATGTCAGCTGCCTTATCTTTCAGATTTGACAATGTTTCGGCAGTTTGAGCTTTAATATTATCGATGGCGTTGCCCGCCTCCTCTTTTACTTCAGCTGATTCAGCTTTGATATTTTCCACCTGCTCGGCAGCTTTTTCTTTTGCAGCCTGGGCAGCCTCCTGCGCGCTGACCTTCGCAGCATCCACACTCACTTGTGCCGCGGCTTGTGAAACCTTAGCGGCGAGATCACTATTAATATTCATAATCTAATTTCTTTAAATGTTACGATAATAAAACACGATCGCACACCCCAAAGTTTGTTCTTTTATTGGCATATTAATTAATTATTGCTTAATTTTGTGTCTAAGAAATAACTTTTAACCTTAAAATTTTTATGAAATATCTATTAAGCGCGATTCTCGCTTCATCGATCGCCTTTGGCGCGAATGCCGATGACAAAGTGGTGAACCCCGACAGCACAGGGTTCAAGTTCACTGACGTGAAAACAGTAAAGACCACTCCCGTGCGCGACCAGAACAGCTCGGGAACCTGCTGGTGCTTCTCGACCAACTCATTTCTCGAAGAGGACATGATCAAACGCGGCAGCAAGCCGGTGGACCTGAGTGAAATGTTTGTGGTGCGTTACTGCTATCTTGACAAAGCGCGCAAATACATACGCATGGACGGCAAGATCAACTTCGCCCAAGGCGGCGCCGCCCACGATGTTCCTTACGTGATCGAAACCTACGGCATAGTTCCCGAAGAGGTTTACCAAGGCCTCAACTACGGCGAGGAGAAGCACGTTCACGGCGAGCTTTCAGCCGTGTTGAAAGCTTATCTTGATGCTGTGTTGAAAGCACAGGGCAACAAGCGGTTGTCAACAGCCTGGGAAGCCGGATTCAACGGCATTCTCGACGCATATTTCGGACCGCTGCCCGAGACTTTCACTTACGAAGGAAAGAGCTACACTCCCAAATCTTTTGCCGAATCGCTCGACCTCAACCCTTCCGACTACATCTCATTCACATCCTACACTCACCATCCCTTCTACAAAGCATTCCCGCTTGAAGTTGCCGACAACTGGCTGTGGGGATACATGCACAATGTGCCAATGGAAGAGATGAAAGCTGTGGTTGACAATGCGCTTGACAACGGTTATCCCGTGGCTTGGGGCGCCGATGTAAGCGAAGGCGGTTTCAAGTGGCGCAAGGGCTATGCGGTGATTCCCGTGGAAAAAGGAGAGAAAGACCTTACCGGCACCGAACTTTCACGTTGGGTGAAGCTCAGCGACCAAGACCGCGCCGACAAGCGCTATGACATCAACGGTCCGGTAGAAGAGATCACCGTGACCCAGGAGATGCGTCAGGATATGTTTGACCGCAAGGAAACTACCGACGACCATGGAATGGTGATTGTAGGTAAAGCTGTGGACCAGAAGGGCAACAAATATTACAAAGTACAGAATTCATGGGACACCAACCAGGTATATGACGGCTACATCTACGTTTCCGAGCCTTATTTCCTTGCCAAGACTCTTGACATTATGGTAAACAAGGCTGCTGTGCCTGCTGAAATTTCCAAGAAACTAAAATAAGCCACATCAATGACACTTAACGCCTACAATCAACGCACGGCTCTTCTACTGGGTGAGGAAGCGATAAAATCACTCAGGAAAGCCCACGTCATGATTGTAGGCGTGGGAGGTGTCGGCGCATACGCGGCTGAGATGGTGGCAAGAACCGGCGTGGGACGCATCACTCTCATCGACGGCGACAATGTAGCCGAGAGCAACCTCAACCGCCAATTGCCGGCGCTCGTCTCAACCATAGGGATGGCGAAAGCCGAGGTAATGAAACAACGCATCGCCGACATAAATCCCGACTGCAACGTCGACGCTATAAAAGCATTCATCGGAGCCGACGACATAGGATCGTTCATCGCCGACCGCCCTGATTTCGTGATCGACGCCATCGATTCAATCTCGCCTAAAGTGGCGCTTCTCGAATATTGCTACCGCAATAAGATAAAAGTCATCTCGTCAATGGGCGCCGGAGGAAGAACCGATCCCACCAAAGTGAGATATGCCGACATTTCCGAAACCTATCACGACGGGCTGGCAAGAGAGGTGAGAAAACGCTTGCGCAAAGCGGGCATCTCTTCAGGAATAAAAACGGTATTTTCCACCGAACAGCCAAGCCGGCATTCGCTGATGATGACCGATGAAATAGCGTTCAAGACATCGTCATTCGGAACTGTGGCGTGGCTTCCATCAATGTTTGGCATAATGCTTGCCGCCTACGCACTTAACCACATAGCTGAAAAATGATTCAAATACACGGCATAAATAAAAGCTACGATTCTCTTAAAGTGCTGTCGGATGTCAACTTAGACATACGACAGAAGGAGATCATATCCATTGTAGGACCGAGCGGAGCCGGTAAAACAACCTTGCTGCAAATAATAGGCACACTCGACCTCCCCGACTCGGGAGAGGTGATTTACGAAGGGGTGAATGTGCTGAAACTGAAAGGAGCGAAACTCGCAAAGTTCCGTAATGCCAACATTGGATTCATTTTCCAGTTCCATCAGCTTCTACCTGAATTCTCACTCATCGAAAACGTGGCACTGCCGGCGTTGATAGGAGGAGAATCACGAGCCAATGCATTCAAGCGCGCCGAGGAACTGATAGGATATCTGCATCTGGGCGACCGAAAAGATCACCGTCCGGCACAACTCTCGGGAGGCGAACGCCAACGCGCGGCGGTGGCAAGAGCGCTTATCAACTCGCCGAAAGTGATACTTGCCGATGAGCCTTCGGGAAGCCTCGACTCACACAACCGCAGCGAGCTGCACCAACTTTTCTTTGACCTGCGCCGCGACATGGGACACACTTTTGTTATCGTCACTCACGATGAATCACTTGCCGCCGACAGCGACAGGATAGTCCACATGAAGGACGGAAAAATAACCGACATCATTAACAACCGGCTATGAAAACACTGAACATCACAGCAATAGCGCTGCTTGCCATATCGATCGCCTCCTGCTCGGATGAGGAGTATAACCACCGGGCACTGCTGAGCGAGATTGTGACAGCGACAAAAAACACTCCGCAGGGCGCTGAATTTGAATTCATCCGCTACGACGACTCGCCTGCCGTCACACTCACCGCACCCGGAATGGCGGTGAAAGAAGAGCTCATAGGCAAGCGCGTGCTGCTACGTTATTACTCACAGCCCGGAAGCGGCACCATGGCTGAAGAGATTGAAATAGCCGCCCTCTCCCCCATCAATTGCGACACTGCCCGAGTGGCAGCGATCGACACCATCGCCTGGAATGCCACTCCGGTGTATTTAAACTCAATTTGGCGTTCGGGAACATACATTAACCTCCACTTGCGCGTTATATATACCGAGACGGCACGGTTGTTCAACCTCACTGTCGACTCAGCCACCATCAACGATGCCGTGCCGCAGCTCTATATGTGCCACGACACCTTTGGCGCGCCCGACAATTATATGTTTGAGACCTATGGCTCGTATGACATTTCAAAAATATGGAACCGTCCCACTTGCTCAGGTATCGACATCCACATCAACGACTCTAACTTAAACAAAGATATTTATTCATTCAAAAAACAATAACCATTATGGAAAATAACAAGAAACAGGAGATAAAAATCGAGCTCACTCCCGAAGTGGCTCACGGAAATTACGCCAACCTCGCCATGATCGTACACTCACCCACCGAGTTTTTCATGGACTTCATAGCCATGATGCCCAATATGCCGCAAGCTAAGGTGCAGAGCCGCATCATCATGTCGCCTGAAAACGCCAAGCAGCTTCTGTTTGCACTTCGCGAAAACATCGAACGCTACGAAAACACATTCGGCGTGATCGAGCGCAAGACTCCGCGCGGTGGCAACGGCGGCGAAATCAATAATCCGTTCAAAGCATAACGCACGACAAGCCATGATTGAAAACAATCTCACCATCTACAATTCCCTCACCCGACTGAAGGAACGGTTTGTTCCTATTCATGAGGGAAGAGTGGGAATGTATGTGTGCGGCCCCACTGTCTATGGCGACGGGCACTTGGGACACGCCCGCCCGGCGATCACATTTGACATTCTCTACCGCTACCTCATGCACCTGGGCTACAAAGTGCGCTACGTGCGCAACATCACCGACGTGGGACACCTCGAGCATGACGCCGACGACGGCGAGGACAAGATAGCCAAGAAAGCGCGTCTTGAACAGCTCGAACCGATGGAAGTGGTGCAGCACTACCTCAACAGCTACCACAAGTCGATGGAACGACTCAATGTGCTCCCCCCGTCAATCGAGCCTCACGCGTCAGGACACATAATCGAACAGATCGAGTATGTGAAGAAGATTCTCGAAAGCGGATATGCCTACGAGAGCGAGGGATCGGTGTATTTCGACGTGCCCAAATACAATAAGGATTTCCACTACGGAAAGCTCTCGGGACGCAACATCGACGAGCTTCTCTCCACCACCCGCGAACTCGACGGACAGCAGGAAAAGCATAATCCCGCCGACTTCGCCCTATGGAAAAAAGCCGCTCCGGAGCACATCATGCACTGGCCGTCGCCATGGAGCGAGGGATTTCCGGGATGGCACCTCGAATGCTCAACAATGGGCGAGAAATATCTCGGCACAAAATTTGACATACACGGCGGCGGAATGGACCTGATGTTCCCCCACCACGAGTGTGAGATAGCGCAGTCAGTTGCCCACAACGGCGAGGAGACCGTGCACTACTGGATGCACAACAACATGATCACCATCGAGGGCAAAAAGATGGGAAAATCCTACGGCAACTTCATCACTCTTGATGAATTTTTCAACGGAACCCACCCGAAACTGCAACAGGCTTACTCGCCGATGACCATACGCTTCTTCATCCTTCAGGCTCAATACCGCAGCACACTCGACTTCTCCAACGAGGCTCTTCAGGCTTCAGAGAAAGCCCTCAACCGCATGATCGAGGGTGTGAACCGATTGAACGAGCTTAAACCGTCGGAGACCTCCACGATCGACGTGAGCGGCATACGCAAGAAATGCTATGAGGCTCTTGACGATGACTTGAACACTTCGATAGTGATAGCCCACCTGTTTGACGCTTGCCGCATGATCAATCAGGTAAAGGACGGCAACGCGACAGCCACCGCAGCTGACATAGCTGAGCTCAAAGAGGTGTTCCGCATATTCCTGAACGATATTCTCGGAATACGCACTGAAATCCTCGCCGACAGCAACGCCGAGACCACACTGAAGCCGTTTGAGGACGCAGTCGACCTGCTCCTCGAAATGAGAGCGAAGGCAAAAGCCGAGAAAGACTGGACCACAAGCGACCTCATCCGCAATAAAATGTCGGAGATAGGGTTTGACGTAAAGGACACCAAAGACGGCTTTGAATGGAGCCTCAAGAAATAGACACTCCTTAAGCAGGATGCGCAAGTCTGTGCATCCTGCTCTTTTTACAGCGTTATGGATGTAGTAGAATTTGCCGACACCGTAATACAGAATCTGCCCTACGCCCCTACCGACCAACAGGTGGAGGTGATCGCCGCATTGTCAAGATTCTGCTCCAAGCACACACCCTCTGACACCGTGTTTCTCCTCAACGGATATGCCGGCACGGGAAAGACATCGCTATGCTCGGCTCTGGTCAAGTCGCTCAATTCCGTGGGAATAGGCACTGTGTTGCTCGCCCCCACCGGACGGGCGGCAAAGGTGTTCAGTGGATTCGCATCACATCCTGCCTACACCATACACCGCCGCATATACTCAGTGAGCGGCAACGGCATGAACTCCCCGCGGAGCATGTCGATAGCCACCAACCGCAGCCACAACACAGTGTTCATTGTCGACGAGGCGTCGATGATCGGCGGAGAATCGGACACCGGCAATCTGCTGGAAGATCTCGTCCATTATGTGTACTCCGGAGTTAACTGCCGCATGATACTTATCGGTGACACCGCCCAGCTCCCCCCCGTGGGTTGCACGGAGAGTCCGGCAATGAGCGTCAAGGAGCTTAAATGCATAGGGCTCAGAGTGAGCAAAGCCGTGCTCACCGCCACTGTGCGACAAGCTTCCGACTCGGGAATACTGTACAACGCCACCCGTCTGCGCCGAGCGATGAAGCTTCCCGAGCTTCCGGAACCGATGCTCACAGTGACGCCCTTTCCCGACATGACGGCAATATCAGGCGAGGATCTGGAAGACGCACTCTCATCGGCATACAGCAGCGACGGAATGCGCCAATCCATCCTAATAACGCGCTCAAATATGCGTGCCACCAAGTTCAATCTCGCAATACGCTCACGCATCATCTGCTCGGAAGAGGAGCTTAACAAAGATGATCTGCTGCTCGTGGCTAAAAACAACTATTTCTGGACCAAGGAGATAAAAGGAATTGACTTTATCGCCAACGGCGACACCGTAGAGGTGGAAAAAGTCTATGGCACGGAGGAAAAATATGGCTTGCGGTTTGCCGATGTGCGTCTGCGCCTCATAGACCGCGACCTCTCCATGGACTGCAAAATCATGCTCGACACGCTCGTGAGCGACGACGCCACACTACCTCGCGCCCGTATGCTCGACCTCTATGAGCAGATTGTGCTCAACGGCACCGACCCGGCACAGCCCATGAGTATGCGCGTGGAACAAACCATGCGCGATCCCTATTTCAACGCCCTTCAAGTGAAATATGCCTACGCCATGACCTGCCATAAGGCGCAAGGCGGTCAATGGAAAAATGTGTTCATCGACCTTGGTTATATCCCGCCTGAAGCGATGGGGATGGAATTCTACCGCTGGCTCTACACCGCCATCACCCGAGCCACCACGTCAATCTACCTCATCAACCCCACCCTCCCCATGCGATAACCCCCAAACCGGTCTGTAGCACCGCCATCTTACGCACCATCTTACATAAATTGCCATGCAACGGCACCACAATCCATCCCCAACCCATGAAAATGCCGTGAAACGGCGCCACAATCCACACCAATCCATGAAAATGCCGTGCAACGGCGCCACAATCCACCTCAACCCATGAAATGTCGTGAAACGGCAATACAATCCATGCCAAACCATGAATATGCCGTGAAACGGCAATGCAATCGTAGCTCCGTCACGAGGCGTAGCCGAGGCGCGGAGAAAGCGATAACACCTAACGGGCATCGAAGATGTCCGCCAATCCCGGAGCACTAACGACCGCAACCCACGCATGGCTAATTGCCTGAACGGCAAACCTACACGCTTGCCGTTGGCACAAACCACACATGGCTAATTGCCTGAAAGGCAAACTCTCTGGTGTAGCCGGGGGCCGGAGCCGCAGGCGTAGACCCCCGGAGAAATTACACAATTAAACACGAATCTGAAAGATTCTTCTTAGATGGATGTAGATGATTCTTTCAGAAACATCATAACAATAAACCTATTCCTATGGTCTCGCTACGCTCGGCCCTAGGCTACCGATGGATGAATCCTGCGGATTCGTTCATGCATGGATTCAATAGCCTGAATATCTGTGTCTACACTAATCATGCCCACAGCCCACCTCAACCCACCCCAAACCATGAAAATGCCGTGAAACGGCACCTCAACCCACCTCAACCCATGAAATGCCGTGAAACGGCAATACAATCCATGCCAAACCATGGAAATGCCGTGAAAGGGTGCCACAATCCACCTCAACCCATGAAATGTCGTGAAACGGCAATACAATCCATGCCAAACCATGAAAATGCCGTGAAACGGCAATGCAATCGTAGCTCCGCCACGAGGCGTAGCCGAGGCGCGGAGAAAGCGATAACACCCAACGGGCATCGAAGATGTCCACCAATCCTACCACATAAAAAGCGAGCACCCAATGGGCACTCGCTTTTTCAATACACTTAATTTAATCACCTAAAAACAGATGTTATTTGTGGCTTCCTGCCTGTTCCACTTTTCCATCAACAATCACGGTAAAGAAATCAGTTGCAGGCTCTGTTCCGGTATTGTTAATTTCACGCCACAGACCACCGCCAAACTTTGTGGAATCCCATTTCGTTCCGTTTATTTTCACGGTACCGGTATTGGTATCCAAATAATTTTCGGTATGGATTTCAAAGAGTGCTTTGTCTTTGGCATCACCGGTGACATTCACTGTGCAATTATTAAGAGTGACATTATGGTTGGGAATTACATTATCGTCTTTATCACTGCACATCAGGAATGCACGACCATAAAGAGAATTGACAGTACAGTCATTGAAGGTAGCGTTGGCAGTATAAATCACACGTACCGGATATATATCTTTACCTGTGTTCACAGAGGTGAATTCACAATTATTATATGTTACGCTCTCCTTGCCCCATGTCCATATTCCACCGTCAAATTTCACATTGTTGAATTTTCCATTAAGGTAACTTGAAAATCCAGTGTAACCGGGATCTTCAATCTTAACAGTCATATCCTCAAAAGTGATATTACTTTTCGGGAAACTATAATTATCAATCGTCATTATGGTCTTATCGACCCCGGCACCACGTACAGTAAAATTAACGCCTTCGCCAGAAAGAGTCATAGCAAGATTTGATGCATTGGCAAATTTTTCATAGGTGCCCTCAGCAACAGTGATAACCGAGCCGTCACCGGCATGACGAAGCGCATCTTCAAGTTCCTCTGTAGTCGTGGGGTTCATGTTCATGACGAAGATATTGTTGCTATGATATGCACCGACGGTCACTGTAGGCTCTACACTATCTTTCCATCCGTATACAGCTCCGTAATGCTTCAACACCTTGCTGTTATCTTTATAAGCATTGTCATAACTTTGGATTAATGTATTACCGATAGCATTGCAATCGTTGATGACAATAGCGATATTTGCTGTGGCAGCCGCATATCCCATAATACCGCCGAGGTCGCGATAAGCCTGTATGGTATTGTTTCTTGCATCGCATTTGGTCAATGTCATTTTTGAACAAGCGTAACCGATAATACCACCGGCTTTGTCTCCGTTGTCATATTCTCCATTTGCCTGAAGATTCGGAATTGAGGTAATGGTCGAGTTATACACTCCACAATTTTCAATAGCATAACCTTCCGCCGGATAAGGTTTACCATCGCCGTATGTTCCAGCATTATTGTTATGAGAATATGCCACTATACCTCCGGCATAATGAGTCGATGTGATTGTAGCGTTCTCAACAGTGACATTTTTCACAACACCACGCAACGCACCAAAAAGACCGGCTACAGCATAATTTCCTTCTGCATCACAACGGAAATTGCTGATTTTATGATTCTTTCCATCAAATGTACCCTCAAACCAATTCATGTCATTAGTATCCTGGCTTGTTGCATTTGTACCGATAGGCTTCCATTCCATGCCTCCAAGATCAATGTCATTATCAAGCACGATGGTTTTGCCTTTCCATGCGGTAGGATTTTCAGCGATGAACATAAGCTGCTGCGGAGTGCTTACATGGCTTATTCCATTAGCATCTTCAGCAGGCTCGTCGGGTGTAATCGGTTGATTAATATCTCCTCCGAAATTTGGATCTTTCACGATCTGGAATTCGCCGGGCACGGTGAGCAGGGAGCCGTAGACGTTGGTGCGGTAGTTGGCTTGCACAGGCATATTTGCCACCTTCACGGCTT
>CAJUTE010000045.1 GCA_910589555.1 uncultured Muribaculum sp. | reverse complement strand
AGGCAACAGTGCAAATATTAAAATAATTATTAACTATTTCAAATGCAACCATGAAGAAAGATGCAAAAAGCATTCGAAGCAGGCTCCTTCTCACGCTGGCGCTATTGTTTTTAGCTCCGCTGGGAATGCTTGCACAGAACATCACCGTCAAAGGTGTGGTGCTTGATGACACCGACGAGCCGCTTATCGGCGCAACAGTCGTGCAGAAGAGCAACCCCAAGAACGGTACAGTAGCTGACATTGACGGAAACTTCACGATCTCGGTTCCGCGAGGCGCCAAGCTCGTCATCAGCTATGTTGGTTATAAAGCCCAGGAGGTTGACGCAACCCAGGGTGAGATGAAGATAGTCCTGAGCAGCGACGCCTCAGCTCTTGAAGAGGTAGTAGTCGTTGGTTATGGCGGCACACGCGCACGTCGCGACTTGACCGGTTCAGTCGGTTCAGTGTCAGGCGCCAAACTTGAAGTTGTCCCCGTGTCATCAGCTGCGGTAGCACTTCAGGGTAAGGTTGCCGGTGTGCAGGTTACCACAGTCGACGGTCAGCCCGGTGCCGATGTCAACATCCGCATCCGTGGTACGGCTTCTATTTCAGTAGGTGAAGGTTCTGACTCCAACCCGTTGTTTATCGTCGACGGTTTCCAGCAGGACAACATCAACGACATCCCACCGAGCGACATCCAGTCAATCGACATCCTCAAGGATGCGTCGTTGACCGCTATCTATGGAGCCAAGGGTGGTAACGGTGTTGTTGTTGTGACCACCAAGAGCGCCAAAGAGGGCAAGACCACCGTTTCATTCAACGGATCATTGACTTGGAGCCACATCACAAAGCAGCTTGACCTTATGGACAGCTACAACTTTGTTGACTACCAGTATGACCGTTTGATCGGAACATCAACCCGCTCTACTGAAGCTAAAAAATTCCGTTTCAATTTCGGTCACCCCTACGACCTCTCCATGTATGAGTATATGCCTACTCACGACTGGCAGGACGAGGTTATGGGCAACACTCCGATGAGCTACTCGGCAAACGTATCAATCGGCGGTGGTACAGAGAACACCCGTTACAACATCTCGATCACTCAGAGCGAGGACAAGGGTATCATCCTTAACACCGGCGTGCGCCGCACCAACATCAACACCAAGTTGAACACCAAACTCAGCAAGAACCTTACATTGACTTTCAACCCCAAGATGTCTTATCGCCGCGACCTTGGCGAGGGTGGTGACCACGTGGGTACAGGTGGTATCATTGACGTGCTCAAGTATCGTCCCACCAACGGTCTGCGTGAATTTGCCAATTGGCAAGAAGGCGTGTTTGACGCTGACGCAGAAAAAGAATTTGAGTATACCAATCCTGTAAGCGACATCAAGCGCAACCAGTACAAGAAGCACTCTTACACCATCACTAATCAGGCTTCATTGGAGTGGAAACCTTTCGCCGGTCTCACACTGCGTACTGAAGGAGCTTACAGCGTAGCTTTCTCGCAGCTCGACAAGTTTTATGCTGTAGGTACTGCCGAGGCAACCAATAACCGCAACCTTCCGGTGGCTTCGATTGAAAAAGTTCAGACTGATAAATATATCTGGACAACCACAGCCAACTATGACTGGACACTCCGTGAGAAGAACAATTTCTACTTCCTCCTCGGTTATGAAATCCAGCACTCTCAGTCATCCAAGAATGTAATGGAGAACCGCTATTTCCCCCACGACATCACTGCTGACAAAGCGCTTTCAATGATGGGCATGGGTGAAAATGCTGAAGCGACCTCTTCTAAAGGCACTCCCAACAATCTTCAGTCATATTTCGGTCAGGTTAACTATAATTACGACCACAAGTACCTCATCTCACTCACAGCACGTGCCGATGGTACTTCATTCTACTCAAGCGACAAGCGTTGGGGATTCTTCCCGTCGGTATCAGCCGGTTGGGTTGTATCTAACGAGAATTTCATGAAAGATTCAGCTCCTGTGATCAACAACTTGAAAATCCGTGCCGCTATCGGTAAGGCAGGTAAGAACTTGACCAAGGCTGATATGTGGAACATTGTTTACGGAATGTCATCATCAGGCGGTCCCGGTTTCGGCGAATCTACCGTGAACGGCGAACTCTACTACAGCGTGAGCGACTATCTTCCCAACCCGAAAATCAAATGGGAAACAACCCTCACCCGCAACGTGGCAGTGGACCTCTCAATGTTTGACAACCGCTTGTCAATCACCCCTGAGTTGTATTGGAACACCACCAGCGACCTTCTCCACCGCGTTTCAATGTTGACCAATACCGGTTATCGCTACCAGTGGCAGAACATCGGTCAGATCACCAACAAGGGTGTCGAATTGACCATCAACGGCGAAATCCTTCGCGGCAAAGACTATAACTTGAGTGCGACTTTCACTCTCGGAGCCAACAAAATGAAAGTTGACAAACTCAACGGCACCGAAAACGAAATGGGCAACACCGCTCCCAAATACATCAGCGACGCTTACAATATGTACCGTCTCCGCGTGGGCAGCCAGGTGGGTCTCATCTACGGATTTGTTTACGACGGACTATACAGCCCTGATGAATTCTACTTCAATCCGCGCAACAGCAATGCAGCTGAACCGCGTGACGGCAGCGACGAGCTTCACATGCCTCTTGAAGGACGTGATAAAACTGTCATCATGAGCTCTGACGTGATGGGCGGATCTTACTCAGGCGACGCCACTCTTCCCGGCAAACCCAAGTTCAAGGATCTAAACGGCGACGGACAAATCACTTCTGCCGACCAGAAAGTAATCGGTAACACTACTCCCAAACTTCAGGGTGGTTTCACCGTAAACGCTCAGTGGAAGAACTTTGACCTTACCGCCAACTTCACTTACTTCCTCGACTTCGACATCTACAATGCAACAGCACAGGCACTCTCAACCTGCGGCAAGAGCAACACTGTATGGCATAACGTACTTGCCGAATTCGCTCAGGACCGTTGGCGTTACACCTACCGCAACAACTCGGAGAACCTCTACAAGAACAACTACAATGTCAGCCCCGAGCAATATGTTGAGTATAACGCAGGCGCTAAACGCTGGAACCCGGGTGACTTCGTAAGCAATGTTCCTCTCGATTACTTTGTTGAGGATGGTTCATTCCTTCGCTGTACCGACATCACCATCGGCTACACCTTCCCGCAGAAGTGGACCAAGAAAGTGTGCATGAGCCGTCTTCGTCTCTATGGTTCTGTAAGCAACCTGTTCACTATCACCAACTACTCAGGTTTCGACCCCGAGGTTGACATCATGAGCGGTCTTACACCTTCATTCGACTACAACAAGTACCCGCGTTCTCGCGGCTATGTAGTGGGTGTTAACGTAACATTCTAATCTTTAAATCACAAAATTACAATGAAACTACGCAATATATTATTAGCTGGTGTCGCTGTAACAGGGTTGATGACAACATCTTGTAACGACTACTTGGATGTAGATTCACCGTCAATGTTTGAATATGACTATGTGTATTCAACCACTTATGACATGAATCTTGCACTCAACGGAGTTTATGCCAAGTTGATGTCACCCTATTCGAGCCTGTTGGTCAACAACCTTATTCTCAACAGCGACATTGATTTCGCTACATTCACCAGCGATACTTATGGCACCGGCAACTCAAAACGATTTGACTCTACAGCCGAAAGTGCGGATGCCAACAACCTGTGGCGCCAGTGCTATAACGGAATTGAGTACTGCAATATGTTTATAGCCGGTGTTGAAAGCAGCTCCATTTTTGATGAAGAGGATGCCGACATCATGCAGATGCTCGGAGAAGCATACTGTATCCGTGCCATTCTATATCATGAGCTGGTGTGGTACTTCGGCGACATACCTTACAGCCGTGTCCCCGCTACCAAAGCTGACGATGTGAGATTCCCCGTGGTTGACCGCCACACTATTCTCGACGACATGATAGCCGATGTTGAGGCAATAGCCCCCAAGATGAAGGCGACCGCCGAAATATCAGAAGGTGTCGAACGCATCGGTCGTGAACTTGCTTACGGTCTTCTCGCACGTATGTCATTGACTGCAGGCGGCTACACTCTTGAAGCTGACAAGAACGACAAAACATCTGTCGGCATAATGAAACGTCCCGACAATTATCTTGATTACTACAAGAAAGCTGAAAAGTATGCCGGTGAAGTTATCGCAATGAACAGCCATTCTCTTACAAAATCATTTATTGATGTGTTTGTAGACGAATGCAACAATGTGATCAACAACAGCGACGACCCCATCTTTGAGATTCCTTTCGCAAAGGACAACTCAGGCAACATTGGCTATATCCACGGTCCTAAGTTCAACACCAACGATTCACAGACCAACTACTCATGGGGTGGCACATCAAGCTCTGTTCGTCTACACGGTCTTGCTCCGTATCTCTTCGATCCGGATGACATCCGCCAGAAATATCTTTTCGGAATATGGAACTATGCTTATGACGGCAAACCTTCATTCGAGAGCGATTCCTATACCCTCTACAACAACAAATGGTCTAAATTATGGGCTAAGCAGGGTCTTGGCAACACTTCAGCAGGTAGCACCGGTATTAACTTCCCGTATATGCGCTACACCGATATATTGCTGATGTTTGCCGAAGCGTCAAATGAAGTACACAACGGTCCTACTCCTGAGGCTGTCGCAGCTTTAAAGCAAGTGCGTGAACGCGCATTCCGCCACACCGGAAACACCGCTGACAAAGTTGATGCTTACATCGCAAACGCAAGCACTAAAGATGCATTCCTCGATATCGTGCTCGATGAACGTAAATTTGAATTTGCCGGTGAAAACCTGCGTTGGCGTGACCTCGTCCGCAACAATATTTACGGTCGTGAATTGTATTACACTTTCTTACGTCACTGCCTCATCGCTGACCAGAAGATCGGTCAGGGTGACAGCTATGCCGACAAGCTGACTGAACATGACGGTCTAAGCGAAGGTTTCTACTCTGACCAAATCATGCTTTACCCTTACTACAGAACACTTGAAAATGTAGGTACAGTAGAAACCATGAGACTGGATGGTGTGGATTCTGACGTTGCCGTTGATCCTATCAAGGTATCAGCATTCCCCAACACTCAGCTTCAATATGTGGATGTCTACAAAATCTGGTCGAAATACACCGCCGATGAAGCAAAGAAAGCTAAACGCGTGAAAGCAAATGGCGCAACCGAAAACCTGTATAACCTCACCATCGAAAATGAGATGTACAACAAGCACCGTTCAGGCGACGGTTATATCTCAGCAGAGGTTTGCTACTCTCTTCTCGGCTATGTGTACCGCGACCGCAACACTGAAGTTGAATACATTTCCAACGGACATCGCACCGGCGTGATCAACAGTGACTTCACTGCAATCACCGATGTGCCCGCTGAATTCCCTCCCGTGCGCTATATCCTGCCTTACCCTGCAGCTGCTATCCGCGACGGAGCCGGCGTTTATGTTAACTACTACGGTTATTAATAATCTTAATTCAACCTTAACAGAAAAATGAAAAAATTCTTATATAGTTTATTAGCCCTGACTGCCGTGACTCTCGTATCTTGCGAGGACGACACTTACAATGTCAAGGCGGATGACCCGGATATGATCGAAGGACGAGAGCACATGGCTCTCTTCCTTCACGACAACAACACCGGAACAAGTGACTACTTGAAGTCATCACACGTAGACGAAGAGATTGCCAACAAGATATGGCTTTCCTGGACTGAAATTCCGGGAAGTGCCGGATATCAGATCCGTATATGCAACTCTCAGAGCGTGCTGGGACATCCCGAACGCTGGATGGAGGACACCTATCTGTATCTTGATACAATCGTAGATTCCAATGTGACAGAACTCGTGCGTGAACATCTTGAATATAGCCAGGTTTATTATTTCTCAATCAGAACACTGTCGGAAAAGGCTCGCCAAGCCGACGGCTCAATCGACCTTGACAGTCCCTATCACTCCAAGTGGTTCGGACACGGCAGCACATCTGACTGGGCAAACTATTTCGGATTGACCACCAATGACCGCTATGACGTGCCTGATGTGCTCAGCTTCTCTGACAAGACCGAGACTACCATGCGCGTGACTTTTGACAATAATGTTGCCACCGCAGGTTACGGCGAGCCCACTCTTTGGACTGAGCATTTCGAGATGGAGGACGGAAAATTCGTTTTCGACCAGATTCATGTCATGATCTCAACATCCAATCCCACCGCTACATTTGAGGATCCCAATTTCACCTACGATCCTGATATCAAGCGTTATGTTCATGTCCTGACTGATGAGGAAAAAGAAAACGGCTACATCGATCTCGTCGGTCTTACCAAGAACTCGGCATACGTGGTCAATGTCTACAACAGCAATCAGCCCATATACGTTGACGCTGTCTACAACACTATCTCTCCGCGTACAACCGGAGAACCCGGACAGCCTATCCTTCTCGACTGGAAAGAAGAATATCTTGCCGCCGATACAATTCCCGAAGCTCGCGAATTCAGATGCGTGCGTATCGACACTATTCTCGACAACTTCATGCGTGACACCGAGCTCGCTGAAGGCACAATCTTCGAACTTGAAGGAGGAAAAACCTACTACTTGTTCAACAGCCTTCAGATTTCGAAAGGCTTCACTTTGCGCACTCGTAAAGAGGATGCCGACAACGGTCTCCGTGCTAAAGTCTACATGAAGGGTATCGACCGTGAAGAGACCAATTCCTCTTCTTTCGGATGTAACTTCGTATTTGGCAAGAGAAAAGAAACCGGTGAAGCCGACGCTCCTATTTTCGTTGATGACGTGATCATTCAAGATATCGACTTCGATGTTCCATTAGCACGTAACTACAATGACCAAGAAGCTGGTTATGGCGACAATACCGGTAACTACATCGCAAATATGTATTCCGACGGTCTTGCAGTGACATTCAACTCATTCCAGATCAGAAACTGTACATTCCAGGGATTCATCCGCGGCTTTATTCGCGTGCAGGGATCAAAGCGTAAGACCTTTGAAAAACTTCTCATCGAGAACTGCGTACTTTGGAACTGCGGAAACTATGGCAACAAGGGAACCGGTTATGCACTCGTAGCTTCCGACGGCAAGCCCGTATCAGGAATCTCCAACGTGTTCAAGAATTGTATTGTACGCAACAACACCCTTCTTGACAGCCCGAGCGGCGCATTCCTCTATGAAAAAGAAAATCGTCCATGGCCGTCAAGCGTGAAATGGAATGTTGAGTTCTCCAACAACACCATCATCAACTACAACACCATCACGGCTACAAGTATGTTTGATATGCGCTATATTCCTACCGGTTCAACATTCAAGATCACCAACAACCTCTTCATGATGGCAAAGGATCTCGATGATGAACGCGCCATGAACTTCAAGGGCTCTCAGTTCAACGACATCAACGGTGAACCTGCCGAAGTATTCTTTGAAGTGCATGACAACTATAGCTGCAACTGGGATCCCAACAAGCAGGAAGATGACCAGGTGTTCACTGCATCTCCATTCTCTACCACTTCCAACTCCATCGGCAAGTTCAAAGAGAAATCATTCAACGGAGGTCCTGCCGGTTCAGCCATGCATCCTGATAACGACCTTGTGGTAAGAGTAGGTTCTTATGCTCTTCTGCCTTCAGAATTGATGAGCAAGGTTAATCCTCCTCACCACCAGTCAAAGGACATGGAAGCCAACCGCAACAGACACCGTCGCGAAGTGCTTGACCTTTACTACAACACCGACGCCAAAGTTACCGGTCATGAAATCTATCAAAAGAATATCGGTGACTTCCGTTGGAAGATGGCTCCGCGCGAAGAGTGGACTAAGGCTTCAGGTATGCCCGCCGCATTCCATGCTATAGGTCACGGTGCTTACTAACAGCATTAAGAGCTTATTAATCTGAAACATAAGGGGCTGCGCCGATAAGGCACAGCCCCTTTCACACAAAAAGTTGATATGAAGAATTTACTGATTACCATAATCTCTATTGCAGCTGTAATGATCAGTTGCACAGAAAGCAAAACAAAACTCCCAGGCAACCTGTATCCCGCTGAATACACCGCCATAGAAGGAATGCCCTACGGCATCCAGCTCAACAGCCACGCCACTTGGGAACGCACTGACTCCTACCCCGACTACAGCTGTTTGAATTTCAAATATCCGGAATATGGCGCTGATGGCTTTCTTACAGCAGTGACTCTTGATTCCGCCCGACTATTAAACACCATGAACCGCTACTTCGCCGTCATGGAAATGCGAGCCGACACCATCTGCGACATTATTGAGAACGATTCGCCCGCCGGAATCCATAGCTGGATCTTCGTACACCCTGCCGGCAAAGAGCAACTTCAATGGATGGCTACCGACAGTGCCACAATGTATGTTACAGGACGCGTAAAGCTTCAGGCTGCCGCCGACAGCACCATTGACATTACCCCCGCCATCGAAAATATCCGTGCCGATATCACGCACCTCATCAATAATCTTAAGCCGGACAACGTCAAATGAAGATAAAGCCGATACAAGGCTCATATATACGCTGACCGCTATACGTCTTACCTAAGCCACGTAATAGCGGTCAGCGTTTTCTGTCTTTCAACCTAATTCACATAATCGGTTTTGCGGGGTGAAGATATTTTCGTAACTTAGCCATCCGAAAAATACCGAATCACAATGCACCCTTTCATTCACCTTCACGTACACTCCCAGTTCTCAGTGCTCGACGGACAGGCAGCCGTGCCCGCTCTTGTCGACAAGGCAATCGCCGACGGAATGCCGGGAATAGCCTTGACCGACCATGGCAATATGTTTGGCATAAAAGAACTGTATAACTATGTCAATAAAAAGAATGGCAAAATAAAAGACGCCGTTAAAGAAGCCGAAAAAGCGCTCAAGGAAGCAGAAGAGGCTGGAGACACAGCCGCTGCCGAAGAAAAACGCACTGAAATAGAAACGCTCAACAAGAAGTTTTTCAAGCCCATATTCGGCTGCGAGATGTATGTGGCGCAGAAATCACTGCATGAACACGTCGACAAGAAAGACACCGGACGCCACCTCATCGTGCTTGCCAAAAACGAAAAAGGCTATCATAACCTCATCAAGATAGTGTCACAGGCTTGGACCGAAGGATTCTATTCCCACCCGCGCACCGATAAAGCCGCGCTCGCTTCCCATAGCGAGGGATTGATCGTGTGTTCGGCGTGTCTCGGCGGCGAGATACCACGTCTCATCCAAGCCGGAGAGATTGAGGAAGCCGAACGACAGGTGCAATGGTTCAAAAGCGTGTTTGGCGAAGACTATTACATTGAGCTTCAACGCCACCCGACCAACAAGCCCGGCGCCAACCGCACAGTGTATGAGGTGCAGCAGCAAGTGAACCCCGAACTGATAAGAATAGCGCGGAAATATGACATAAAGCTCATCGCAGCCAATGACGTGCATTTCGTGAATGAAAATGACGCCGAGGCGCATGACCGTCTTATATGTGTGAGCACCAATAAATTCCTCACCGATGAGAAGCGCATGCGCTACACAAAGCAGGAATGGATGAAGACACAGGCTGAGATGAACGAACTCTTTGCCGACATTCCTGAAGCGCTCACCAACACAATCGAGATTCTGGACAAGGTCGTGCCATACTCCATCGACCATAAACCGATTCTGCCCAACTTCCCTCTTCCCGACGGATTTACCGACAATGACGAATATCTGCGTTACCTCACCTATGAGGGCGCGAAGCGACGCTGGGGCGAGAACCTTGACGACGTACATCGCGAGCGTCTCGACTTTGAGCTCGACACAATAAAAAACATGGGATTTCCCGGCTACTTCCTCATCGTGCAGGATTTCATCCGCGCAGGCCGCCAGCTTGGCGTGTCGGTAGGACCGGGACGTGGATCGGCAGCGGGATCAGCCGTTGCCTACTGTCTTGACATCACACAGATCGACCCCATAAAATATGACCTGCTTTTCGAGCGTTTCCTTAATCCTGACCGTATCTCTCTCCCTGATATCGATATCGACTTCGACGATGACGGACGCGCCGAAGTGCTGCGCTATGTGACCGACAAATATGGCGCCGAGAAGGTGGCGCGCATCATCACCTACGGAACCATGGCGGCAAAGTCGGCGATAAAGGACGTGGCGCGCATCGAGCAGCTTCCACTCTCCGAGAGCAACCGTCTGACTAAGCTCATTCCGAAACACATGCCGGAAGTCAACGGAAAAGAGCTGAAACCCACGCTAAAAAATTGCTACGAACACGTCGATGAATTCAAGACCGAGCTTAAAAGCCCCAACCATCTCGTGGTCGAAACCCTGAAATATGCCAAAGAGCTCGAAGGAAATGTGCGCAACACCGGTGTACACGCGTGTGGCGTGATCATCGGCAGGGACGACATCACCGACTGGGTGCCTGTGAGCACCGCCACCGACAAGGACGGCACAAAACTGCTTGTGACCCAGTATGAAGGGTGCGTGATCGAAGACACCGGTCTCATCAAGATGGACTTCCTGGGGCTTAAGACTCTTTCGATCATAAAGGAAGCGCTCGCCAACATCAAGCAGACACGCGGCATCGATGTGGATATCGACAACATCCCCATCGACGACAAGAAAACCTATGAGCTTTACTGTGCCGGAAAAACTACCGGAACATTCCAGTTTGAGTCGGCGGGTATGCAGAAATACCTGCGCGAGCTTCAGCCGTCAGTGTTCGAGGACCTCATCGCCATGAACGCCCTCTATCGTCCGGGACCTATGGACTACATTCCCGACTTCATCGCACGTAAACACGGAAAGTCGCCCATCGTCTATGACATTCCCATCATGGAGCAGTATCTTAAGGACACCTATGGGGTGACTGTCTATCAGGAGCAGGTGATGCTTCTGTCGCGTCTTCTCGCCAACTTCACCCGTGGCGAGAGCGACACCCTGCGTAAAGCTATGGGTAAGAAGCTCATCGACAAGATGAACGCCTTGAAAGCCAAATTCCTTGAAGGAGGACAGAAAAACGGTCATGACCCGAAAGTGCTTGAAAAAATATGGGCTGACTGGGAAAAATTCGCTTCTTACGCCTTCAACAAGAGCCACGCCACCTGCTACTCCTGGGTAGCGTTCCAGACCGCTTACCTCAAAGCCAACTACCCTGCCGAATACATGGCAGCGGTATTGAGCCGAAATCTTGCCGACATCACCAAGCTCACCACTTTCATGGACGAATGCAAGGCGATGCACATCAACGTAAAGGGTCCTGACGTCAACGAGTCATTCGCGGCGTTTGGTGTCAACAAGGAGGGCGAGATACGCCTGGGAATGGCGGCGATCAAAGGAATTGGCGTGAACGTGGTCAATGAAATAATCCGCGCGCGTGACAACGGCGGTCCGTTTAAAGACATCTATGATTTCGTGGAACGCGTGGACCGCAGCGCCATCAACCGCCGCGTGGTGGAAAACCTCGCGCTTGCCGGAGCATTTGACTGCTTCACCGATTTCAAACGCGAAGACTACTTCAGCACCAACATGAAAGACGAGACATTCGCCGAGTTGCTCGTGCGTTACGGTCAAAACTACCAGAACGACAAGAGCAAGAATGAAAACTCGCTCTTCGGCGGCTTCGATGACGACCTCACCACCGCAGGGCGTCCTCAAGTGAAGCCGGCATTGCCATGGGTCAACATGGTGAAACTCGAAAAAGAACGCGACCTCATAGGAATGTACTTGTCAGGACACCCTCTTGACCCATACTACATCGAGCTCAACTACGGCTGCTCAATGACCCTTAAAGACTTTGCCGAGGAGCCGCCCGTGGAAGGAAAGGAGATCACTCTCGGAGGCAGAGTGACTGACTTCACTAAGAAAATGGGGAAATCAGGATATTTCGGAATCCTTAAGATCGAGGACTACACCGGAAGCTCCGAATTCATGCTATTCGGCAAAGACTTTATAAATTTCAGCCCGTATGGCATCCCCGACACCTCAATCATAATAAGAGGACGATATGCCAGAAGATTCGCCAACAGCGACCTGCGTTTCCAGATCAACAGCATATCTCTGCTTGAGGAGGTGAAAGGCAAGCTCGTGAACGGAATAACTCTGTCACTGAAAACCGAACACATAAATGAATCATTCCATTCGCTCATCAAGTCATTTATAGCTGCCGAGGAAGATGGCGAGCCGGTTGACCTCAATTTTCACATCCATGATTCGGAGATGAACCGATCGGTCAATCTGTCGTCCAACAAAAAGATTACCGTGTCGCGCAAACTGTTAAACTCGTTGAGCGAAATGAACATAGAATTCGAACTTAGCCGAGTTTAGAAACTGTTTCGCCAAATTAATTTTGTACGGAATAATATCTTTATTAAATTTGCCACAGAATAACAAATCTTTAAAATAACAGTAATGGCTATACAATTTACAGATCAGAACGTAAGCGAGATTATCGAATCAGGCAAACCGGTGCTCATCGATTGCTGGGCAACCTGGTGTGGACCATGTGTGAGAATGAGCCCAATCATCGATGAAGTTGCCGAAGAACTTGGCGACAAGGCTGCTATCGGCAAATACAACATCGATGAGCAGAATGACCTCACTGCTCAATACCGCATCATGTCAATCCCCACCATCCTCATCTTCAAGGATGGAAAATTGGTGGAACGCCTTGCCGGCTCACAACCCAAAGCCACTCTTATCGAAAAGATGAACGCTCTCATCTAAGACAACAGCAACCACATAAAAAAAGAGGTCGAGCATTCGACCTCTTTTTTTATGGGTGCCAATTATGATTGGACTAATTATCACTTAACGATCAGAAGATAATAGTTCTTCTTACCCTTCTGGACAAGGATGTATTTGTCATTAAGAAGGTCGGCGGAAGTAGCGGCAGCATTTATATCAGTCACCTTTTCTTTATTGATTGACAAACCGTTTTGCTGAGCGAGTTTGCGGAGTTCACCCTTGCTGGGGAAAATCTTAGCCTTGTCAGTGAGCAACACTGCCCAGTTCACCTCACCGTTAAGGTCGGCACGGTCAATCTCATGCTTCTCAACACCTTCAAACACATCGAGCAATGTCTGCTCATCAAGCGTGCGCAGCTTGTCGGCAGCCTTGTTGCTAAACAGGATTTCCGAAGCCTCAACAGCCGCCTCATAATCCTCCAGAGAGTGCACCATCACAGTCACCTCCTTGGCGAGTCGCTTCTGCAACGGACGCAATCCAGGATCCTTGGCTTGTTCAGCCTCAAGCTCGGCAACCTCTTCCTGAGTGAGCGATGTGAAAATCTTGATATAACGTGCGGCATCCTCGTCTGACACATTCAACCAGAACTGGTAGAACTTGTAAGGTGATGTGTAACGGCGGTCAAGCCACACATTTCCGCTCTCGGTTTTTCCGAATTTTGTACCGTCGGCTTTCGTAATCAACGGACAGGTCAAGGCGAATGCCTCGTTTTCATTTCCGAGAGTGCGGCGTATAAGCTCTGTTCCGGTAGTGATGTTACCCCACTGGTCGCTACCTCCCACTTGCAGCTTGCATCCCTTAGTCTCATAAAGATGAAGGAAGTCATAGCCTTGCAGAAGCTGATAGGTGAATTCGGTGAATGAAAGACCGTCACGGGCTTCGCCGTTAAGACGCTTCTTCACTGAATCCTTAGCCATCATGTAGTTGACAGTGATATGCTTGCCTATTGTACGGGCAAAATCAAGGAATGAAAAGTCTTTCATCCAGTCATAATTATTGACCAGTTCGGCACGGTTGGGAGCGTCAGACTCAAAATCGAGGAACTTGGACAATTGCTTCTTAATCGCTTCCTGATTGTGGCGCAATGTCGCCTCATCAAGAAGATTACGTTCTGCCGACTTACCCGAGGGGTCACCTATCATACCGGTCGCACCGCCCACAAGAGCGATAGGCTTGTGTCCGCAACGCTGGAAATGGCGCAGAATCATCACGCCGCATAAGTGTCCGATGTGAAGAGAATCGGCAGTTGGGTCAATACCCAAGTATCCCGTCACACTCTCTTTGGCTAGCGCCTCTTCTGTGCCGGGAATCATCGAATGGAGCATTCCGCGCCATTTCAGTTCTTCTACAAAATTCATCTAAATATCTGTTTTTTTGAATATATTCCGCCACAAATTTACTCATTTCCTATGACAAAGTTCCTCAATAGGCAAGAAAAACTTAAATTTGCGCTATGGAAGAGCCATTAATCTATCTGAAGAGTGATTGTCTGCGCTATATCGGCGTTACAATCAACAACCCCCGCCACGTAGAAATCCCGCAGGGGGTGACAGTTGTCATCGGACCTAACGGGTGCGGAAAATCAACGCTGGGACGCATCATAGAAAAAGGATGGAACATAGCCACCAACAGCATATCGTCGCCGCGCGGAAAGCTCAACATAAAGCTCATTGAATTCAACGACATACACTCCCTCACAGGAGCCAAAGCCGAGTACTATCAACAGCGACACGAGGCGACAATGAACGACGAAGTGCCCACTGTAAGAGAGGTATTCGCTGAAAAAATCGAGACCGAAGAGTGGAAAAACTTTTGCTCGCGGCTGCGTCTTGAAGGGATTGAAGACAAGCGTCTCAACTTCCTGTCAAGCGGCGAACTGCGCAAACTGCTCATTATAAACATTCTCCTCGACACCCCCGACCTCCTTATCCTCGACAATCCCTACATAGGGCTCGATGCTGCGTCGCGACAACTGCTCGACGATATGATCGATGCCATTTCATCGCGTGGGATATCAGTGCTGATGCTCCTTTGCAATCCCGGTGAGATACCCGATTTTGTGACTACAGTCATCCCCATGCGCGACCTCACCATCGAAGAGCCGATAAAACGCGAAGGAGAGATGGAGCAGCTACGCACATCATTGATGTCGCTCATGGACTTTGCGGTGGATCTCGACGCCATTCCACTACCTTGGGATAAACCGATAGAGCATGAAGTCACGCTGAAAATGAACAAGTGCTCCGTGAAATACGGCGACAAGCAGATAATCAAAGACGAGTCATGGACCATCATGAACGGTGAACGATGGGCGCTCGCCGGACCCAACGGATGCGGAAAATCAGTGCTGCTGAGCCTCGTCAGCGCCGACAATCCACAAGCCTACGCCAACGACATCACCATTTTTGACCGCCGACGCGGCTCAGGCGAGTCGATATGGGACATCAAAAAGCACATAGGATATGTGTCGCCAGAAATGCACCTGTATTTCAAATTCAACGGCACCGTGACCGAGGTCATAGCACAAGGATTGCGCGACACCGTGGGAAACTATGGCAAGGTATCGGCATTCGCTCGGGAGAGGGCTTCAGCATGGATAAAACTGTTTCACCTTGAGGAACTTGCCGAACGACGCTACAATACCCTGTCGGCAGGAGAGCAACGGTTGGTGTTGATAGCCAGAACCCTGATAAAGCATCCGGCGCTCCTCATCATGGACGAACCCCTGCACGGACTCGATGCCGCCCGCAAACGCAGCGTCCGCGCCGTGGTCAATAAGCTCGTGAACCGCGACAAGCCATCATTGATTTACGTCACTCACTTTTTGCCAGAAGTGCCCGAGTGCATCACCAGAACAAAGACCCTGCAAAAGTTAAAAAATGTATAACATTTTATAGATTCACCTCTTTGCCGTAACTTTGATAAAATACTTTAAATTATCTAAATGACACGTTTCAACTTTCTTCTGGCATTCTCGTTATTGCTCATTGCCTCATGCAAAACGGCGGCAACGAAAGAGAGTGCTGAAAGTGAGCAAAAATTCAATAATCCTGTCGAATTCAACAGCGACAGCGCTTACAGCTATATAGCCTCGCAAGTGGCATTCGGACCACGCGTCCCGGGTAGCGAGGCACATTCAGCCTGTGCCGACTATATAATATCACGTCTCAACGGCGCCGACAGCATAATCGTGCAAAAATGCTCGGCAAAAAATTTCCGTGGCGAGTCATTGCCACTGACCAATATCATGGGACGGTTCAACCTCGGCGCGACACGACGCATTCTCCTCGTGGCTCACTGGGACACACGCCCGTGGGCGGACAATGACAACGACAAAAACAACCACGCCACCCCTATTGACGGCGCCAACGATGGCGGCAGCGGTGTGGGTGTGCTGCTCGAACTTGCACGGTTATTTGGCGAAAAGATGCCCGCCGTGGGAGTAGACATGCTCTTTGTCGACGGTGAAGATTCGGGCGATTCAAGCAACATGATAGAAAACAACGACGACACATGGTGTCTCGGCACCCAATACTGGGTGAACCACACCCCGTATTCCCCCGACAATCTCCCCGCCTACGGAATATTGCTCGACATGGTGGGAGGTCGCAACGCTCGCTTTTACCGCGAATATGCCTCGGAGCTTAACGCTTCGGCTATAAACTCAAAAGTGTGGGCGATGGCAAACGCCTCAGGCTACGGCGACCGATTCATCAACACCGTGCGTGGTGCGGTCAATGACGACCACATACACATCAACAAAGCCGGAATACCCACAATCGACATAATCGAGTGCGGCAACAGCTCCACAGGGTCATTCCCTCCCACATGGCACACTCTGCAAGACAACATGGACAACATTGACGCCGCTACCCTCAAAGCTGTGGGACAAACGGTGGCAAACACTATATATCTGGAAAAAAACTAAACGAATCATGACTATCAACGAACAACAGGACGCTATCATCGACGAATTTGCCGATATTGACGATTGGATGGACCGCTACGCCTACATCATCGACATGGGAAATGCTCTTGAGCCCATGCCCGAAAAATATAAAACCCCGCAGAACCTCATCGAAGGATGCCAAAGCCGTGCTTGGCTCAACGCCGAGCTTGACAGCGACGGGAAAGTGCAATTCCGCGCCGACAGCGACGCCATTATCGTGAAAGGCATCATCAGTATGCTCGTGAATGTTCTCTCGGGACACACTCCACAGGAAATACTTGACACCAACCTATATTTCATCGACAAAATAGGTCTTGCCGAACACCTTTCGCCCACTCGCAGCAACGGTCTCGCGGCTATGGTGAAGCAGATGCGTCTATACGCTATCGCATTCAAGGAACTTGAAGATGCAAAGAAAAAGTAATATTAATAATTAATCCTCATCATTATCATGTTTAATCAACCTAAGGGTCTGATACCCGCCGCCCTCAGTAACATGGGCGAACGCTTTGGATTTTACGTCATGATGGCAATCTTGACGTTATTCCTCATGTCAAAATTCGACCTTGACGGAAGTCAAGCCGGAGCTCTCTACTCAGTATTCTACTGTGCCATCTACATCCTTGCCCTTGTGGGCGGTGTGATCGCCGACAAAACCAAAAATTACAAGGGCACCATCATCGCCGGTTTGCTCGTGATGTCGTTAGGCTACGCCCTTCTCGCCATCCCCGCGCTTATAACCACTGAGTGGATCGCTCTCGGAGCTCTTCTCGTGATAGCATTCGGCAACGGTCTCTTCAAGGGCAACCTCCAAGCTGTGGTAGGTCAGCTTTACGACGATCCGAAATGGAGCCATAAACGCGACTCCGGATTCCAGATTTTCTATATGTTCATCAACATCGGCGGTTGCATCGCTCCGTTTGTAGCCGTATGGGTGCGCAACACCTTTGTAAAGATGCAGGGCTATGCTTACAATGCCGACCTCCCCGGACTCTGCAACGCGCTCCTTGCCGACCGTGAGGTGAACACCGACCTCTTCCTCGAATATGCCAACCAGGTATCACAGACCGAAGTCAACCTCTCTACCCTCCGCGAATTCGCCCAGAACTATCTTGAGGCATTCAACACCGGATTCCACTACGCATTCTCAGTGGCAATCGTGGCAATGCTCATCTCACTCGTCATCTTCCTATGCTTCAAGAAGCAGCTTCCCACCCCGGGAGCCAAGAAAGCAGCAGCTTCAGGCGAAAAATCAGCTGCCGAAAAGGAAGAAATCCGTCAATCGGCTAAAGAAATCAAGCAGCGCATCATGGCTCTCATGGCTGTGTTTGGCGTGGTTATCTTCTTCTGGTTCTCATTCCATCAGAATGGCTTGACACTCACCATGTTTGCCAAAGACTACACCCACCTCGCCCTTGGCAATATGCAGCTTTCTGCCGAGATATTCCAGTCCATCAACCCGTTTGTGGTAGTATTCCTCACCCCCATCATCATGTGGATCTTCTCAGCGCTCGCACGTCGCGGCAAAGAGCCGTCTACCCCGCGTAAGATAGCAATCGGTATGGGAATCGCCGCAATCGCCTACGTTGTGATGTGTGTGGCTTCAATCGGCTTGCCTTCTCAGGCATCACTTGCCGGCGAACCGGTGCCCGCCGCCGACCGCGTCACCCCGTGGATTCTGTTCTCGGTATATTTCATCCTCACCGTTGCCGAGCTGTTCATCTCTCCGCTCGGTCTGTCATTCGTGTCCAAGGTGGCGCCCGCTCATCTTCAGGGCTTGATGCAGGGCTGCTGGCTTGGCGCTACCGCAGTGGGCAACGCCTGCCTGTTCCTCGGAGCAGTAATGTATCAGAGCATCTCCCTCTCGGCTACATGGAGCGTGTTTGCAATCGTATGCTTCATCTCGATGGCAGTTATGCTTTGCATGGTAAAATGGCTTGAAAGAGTCGCTAAATAAAAGGTTGTTTAATAATATCCTGAACCGTGTTTAAGAACCAACCTTCAGCTCTATATGTCTTATCGCTCGCCAATATGGGTGAGCGATTTGGCTATTATACGATGCTCGCCATCTTCCTGCTTTTCCTTCAGGCTAAGTTCGGATTCGATGCCGCAGTGTCGGGACAGATCTACGCCATATTCCTCGCCGTGGTCTATTTCACCCCGCTCATCGGCGGATGGGTGGCTGACCGGTGGAGCTTCTCAAAATGCGTGGTGACAGGCATCTTCATCATGTTTGCCGGATACCTCGTCATGGCGATACCCACCGAGATACGCTCCACGTCGTCGCTCGTCATCCTGTGCCTCGCGCTGGCTATGATAGCTTGTGGCACGGGACTCTTCAAAGGCAATCTTCAGGTGATGATAGGCGACCTTTACAACGACAGCCGATACTCATCGCAACGCGACGCCGCATTCTCCATCTTCTACATGGCTATCAACATCGGCTCCATGTTTGCCCCGATGACAGCCACAGCGATGGTCAATATGGCGATGCGGGCAAAGGGACTCGTCTACCATCAGAATCTTCCGGCGCTATGCAACGCCTACCTTGACGGACACGAGAACGGCGCCGAACTGATCGAACTTGCTCAGACCGCGGGCATGACCTCAGGGCAGAGCCTTGCTGATTTCTGCACCTACTACATCTCCACCCTCTCCACCGGCTACAGCTACGGATTTGGGGTGGCGTGCGTGTCGCTGATCGTGAGCTATCTCATCTATATCGCAGGACGCCGCACCTATTCCCACATCCTCACCGACAAAAAAGCCAGGGAGAGCGGCACGGCAAAGGCTACGGAAAAAGATCTCACTCCGGCACAGACCAAGAGCCGCGTCATCGCCCTTCTGCTGGTATTTGCCGTGGTGATTTTCTTCTGGATGGTGTTCCACCAAAACGGCGCTACACTCACTGAGTTTGCCAAGAGCTGCACCGCCCCCGATGCTTCAGGCTGGACCCGCATAGGATTCAACGTGTGGGCGCTCTCAGCAATCGCAGTAGGTGTGTATGCGTTGTTCAACCTCTTCCAGAGCAAAAGCAGCACAGGCAAGATCATCTCGGCAGTGATCCTGGCAGCCGTTGCCGGCATCTTAGTCTACATATACGGCAGCACTCCCGACCCGCTTTCAGGCATACAGCCGCAAGAGTATCAGCAGTTCAATCCATTCTACGTAGTGGCGTTGACCCCCGTATCGCTCGCATTCTTCAGCTGGCTTGCATCCCGACGCAAAGAGCCGTCGGCACCGCGTAAGATAGGCTATGGCATGATTCTTGCCGCCGTAGCCTACGGTGTGATGCTCGCAGGCTCCATTGGCATTGCCGGAACATCAGGAAGCGTGTCGCCCAATTGGCTAATATCAACCTATCTGCTGCTCACCTTCGCCGAATTGCTCCTGTCGCCTATGGGCATATCATTCGTGTCGAAAGTAGCGCCGCCCAAATACAAGGGCGCCATGATGGGAGGATGGTTTGCCGCCACCGCGATAGGCAACTACCTCGTGTCGATACCCATGATACTATGGGGCAAGATCTCGGTTGCTGCATTGTGGGGCATCCTCATCGTGATATGCTGCATCTCGGCAATCTTCATATTCTCAATAATGAAGAAACTCGAAGCAGTCACAGCCGACACCCCCGCCGACCTTGAAACCGTCGAAGACGAAGCCATCTGACCCTCCGCACTAATTCATAAAAAGTCTCCGCTAAGCCAATAGCTCTTAGTGGAGACTTTTTTATTGGAACACCTTACATAAAAGTTGAATACCGTAAAAATTTTAAATTAGTTGATTATGTCAACTATTCTACATATCTTTGCGCCATGAATTCAGAAACACGAGATAAAATCCGAGCCTTCAACAGGTATTATACAAAAATATTGGGTGTGTTGAACCGCCAATACCTTGGCAGCCGATTCAGCTTGCCGGAGACACGCATCATACAAGCCATCTACCATAATCCCGATTGCAGCGCAAAAGACATTGCAAGTATGCTGAATATGGACAAAAGCTATCTTTCGCGTGTGCTGAAGAAGTTTGACCGACAGAAGTATATTGTACGCAACATCTCGGCTGACGACCATCGGTGTGAACATCTCACACTCACCGAGATTGGCATCGACGCATTTCATGAAATTGATGCCACCGCCAA
The DNA here is from genome assembly GCA_910589555.1 of uncultured Muribaculum sp. Classification (GTDB taxonomy): domain Bacteria; phylum Bacteroidota; class Bacteroidia; order Bacteroidales; family Muribaculaceae; genus Muribaculum. The sequence goes on along the minus strand of CAJUTE010000045.1, from coordinate 1,004 downwards.
CAACTCAGTCGACGAGATGTGCTCCGGGCTTAATGAAAATCAATTATCCGAAATGGTTGACTGTATGGATAGAATCCACGCAATCCTGAATAGCGAAAACAATATGATAAAAGAAATCGAAATCTGCAACTTCTCTCCCGAATACACCGATGATGTCATAAACCTTGTTTTGCACTTCCAGAATGATGGCACACGACCACACGTCACCGTTGAAGACCAGCCTGATTTACTCACCATTGTGGATTCCTACATGAATCCGGGCGGAAACTTCTGGATTGCACGTGAAAAATGCTCCGGCACATTGGTTGGCTCGATAGGACTCATGCCGTATTCCGATGAAATCGCCGTGCTAAAGAAATTCTTTGTATATGAATCCTATCAAGGGGCGCCATATAATACCGGACAACGTCTTTACAGGCAACTACTCGAGTTCGCCATGAAACGGAACTTCAAAACCATCCTTCTGGACACTCCACGAAACACCACCCGTGCCCACAAGTTCTACGAAAAAGCCGGATTCCGTCTTATCGAGGAAGAGAATCTCCCACTGAAGTTCAGCCACCCTTATTCCGACTGTGATTTTTTCATATTGAAATTATAAATTCACCGCACATCAGCCCCCAACGACGCCACCCGATAAAACACCGTAATATCGCAGGCAAACCCCGCGAATGTCTTTCAGACATTGCCTATGATTCCCGCGGTACACGACCTGTCCCGGAATGTCCCAATATGTCTGAAAGACAATGCCCATGGTTAGCCGCAGTGAGTGACCCACCCCCGAAACCACAAAATGTCTGAAAGACAATGCCTATGGTTAGCCGCGGTACAGGGAGCCACAGGCGACCTGTACCCGGTAGGATGCACCCCAAAAAAGCACTCTGCAAAGAGTGCCCCTAAAGACTGTCGACGATAGGGTGACTGGAGGACATCTTCGATGCCCGTTCATTTGGCTCACATTACACCGCACCTCGGCTATCGCCTCGTGGCGGTGCTTAAATTAT
>CAJUTE010000044.1 GCA_910589555.1 uncultured Muribaculum sp. | reverse complement strand
ATTAGTGCGGAAAAAGTTCGGTTTTTAAATTCCGCACTTTCAAAAGTACGGATTCTGTACTTTTATGACAGTATAATGTGTTGTCAGTCAGCGAATAAACTATATTTTGTTGTTTTAGATTAATGCGAGTGCGGAATTGCTCTTCCGCACCGAATTCCGTACTTTTTTCATCCTTTCCGCACTGTTCCGCACTCGGGTGATACGAATTTGATAGCCGATTTTGCCGAATTTAGTAAATAAGGGCTGTTGGTTGCCGGCAGATCTGCGTTGCTGCATTGTCAGAATGTAGACTGAATTTGGCGTGTAAGCATGCTGCTGCATTGCTTTCTGTCGTAATTTGACGTGATTATTTGATGTTTAGGTATGTGTTTGTCTGATGGTCTAATATGCTTTGCTACAATCGCTTATGAAATATACAAAACCCCGGCTTTCGCAAGTCGGGGTTTGCTCTTTGTGTATAAATGCTTAATAAAAGTAAATTCTAAAATAACTTAGTCATACGTGCTTTCTTTGTATGTTTAGCGTCATTTACAGGACGTAGATTAAGTATCAATTACATAAGCAAAGTTATTGCAAAAGAAGCTATATGGCAAGTTTTTCCCGATTTTTGAGCTATCATCGGGTGTTGGTAATGTGTTGATATATTGGGAATTATCGATTGAGGCAAATCAAAAAGCTATCATCGCTCCAAAAATGCTTATCAGTGGGGCGAAATTGATATAAAAATAGAAGTTTCAAGTGGGTTATTTCATTGCTTCAAGGTACTGCTCCCTGTTTTTACCTTCAAATGAAGCAAAGCGTTTTTTAAGTCGGGTCTTGCGGTTTGACACCACGTCAACGCTGTCGCCCATAAAATAGCTTATTGCCTGGCGGGAGAATCCGGCAGCTGAATAGAGGAATAGTATGTAGTCGCGCTGTGGCAATCCCGGGAAGTCGGTTTGGAAATTTGTAGCGATGTCATCCTTGTAACGATTCACAAACGATTCTATCTCCGACAATCTGTCGCCATCCATTTTGAACCCGTCGACAATTGAGCGTACCGTGTCATAGATGCGTTTTTGCTCGGTAGCACGTTTTGCCGGGACTATGAATAAATCGCATAGCTCTTCTACCGTATTGAATTTTTCGCCGTACAGCGCGTCGATATATTCTTGCAATCCATTTATGCTTTGGTCGCGGCTTTTAAGCAGTTGGCGCAGTTCCGATGCCTCCATTATAAGGCGGTCCTGGCGGTTTTTGGCATATATGCGCCATGCTATGTAGGATGCTATAATGACGATACACAGAAATGATATGAGCCAGAGGGTGAGGGTGAGTTTCTGTCTTGAGTTCCTCTCTTTGTCCATCAGCACTCTGTGGCGGGTGGTGAGATAGTCTTCAATCTCCGCAGAAGAATATTCATTGCTGTCGGGGATCTCATATTCAGGATATTGGAATTCCGATCCCGTGGCATTATACTCGCGGTGATAGAGATTGAGGTAATATTTGTTCAAGCGGTCGTGTATCTCACGCGCGTAGGGCTCGTTGATGGTCAGCAGCACAGCCCCGCTTTTCAACGGATATGCCATTGCTCCGCCTTTCAATCCGTTGTCGTGTCGGCTATTGCGGAAAAAATTCTCGGGAAAAGTGTCGAAAAAATGTGCTTCCAGAGTCTTGAAATCAAAAATGCTCCTTTTGTGCTTTGTGAACACCGCCAGGATCTGAGCGCCTATATTTATGCGGAGAGCGTCGGCACGCAGCATCATGTCGAGCGCGTCATTGGTTGACGACACATTGATAAGGCTGTCGAGAAGCTCGCGTCCTTGCGGAAGCGTTTTTTCGCCCACGCTGAGCGCTCTTCCGTAGTCGAGCGCGGCAAACTTGATGAATACCGAGTCGCCTGCCCGGCTGAAACATTCGTATGCTTTTCGGGAATATTGCAGCTCGTTTGCATCGTCATCCACATTATTAAATATATAGGCGAGTTCGCGGTACACAAGCCCAAGGTGCATATTGTCTTTTGCCGCCAGTCCTGATTCTTCAGCGTCGAGGAGCAATTTTATGGCGTCGTTATACTCGCCGCGGCGGAACTTGAATCGTCCGGCGTAATAATCGGCTATTATACGTCCTTTGGAACCGATGGCATAGAATGACCGGGCTATATCTATGAGAGAGTCATTGCCGGGGGTGAGGAAATTGCGGTCCTGAGCTATCGACATGAGCAGCGCGTGACGTGCCATATCCCTATCCTTCCCAAGCTCGGTCATGCCCGATAATATGAGCAACGCCGAATCGGGATGCTCATCCATAAATGCCTCGGCAGCGTTCATCTCCGTCATGGTGGCGCTGCGGCAGCTTGCAAGTATGATTGTCAGTATGATTAATAGTAAAGGCGTGTAAAGTAATCGCATTGACGGAATATATTGATTTTTTATGCAAATTTACAATTTACATCCGTAATTATAGAAAATTCTTGCAAGAATATTGCGTCAAAAACCGGAATTGGATAGCTGCCGCCCGATGTAGGCATAATGAACGGCTGTGAAATTGCCGTGAAAGCGCGAATGTGCAGTTGTGTATATGAGCATAAATTTGTAAATTCGTAACTTTAGAATAAATATGTGTACAATATGGAAAAAAAGTTGGTAATATTGTTGGTGGTTCTGTCGTCGCTCATGTGCCGGGCAGTCAAGCCCGGGACTGTGTCTATTTTGGGCGACTCCTATTCCACGTTTGAGAACTATGTGGAGCCTGACACCAATTATCTGTGGTATTTCTCATCGCAGATCGACACCACACGCACCGATGTGCATGATGTGGAGCTTACATGGTGGAAACAGTTCCTTGCTGACAATGGTCTTGTGCTGGAGAAAAACAACTCCTTTTCAGGATCCACTATATGCAACACCGGCTATAGGGGCGAGGATTATTCCGACCGTTCATTTATCACACGCATGAACCACCTTGGCGATCCGGAATTGATCATAATATTTGGCGCGACCAATGATTTCTGGGCGAAGGTGCCGTTTGGCGAGGACAAGGATTCACTTTTCACAGAAGCCGATCTCTACACATTCCGTCCGGCGCTGTCAATGCTGCTGCAAGAGGTGAAGCGGCTTTATCCTGAATCGCAACTGTGTTTTGTGCTAAACGACGGCATCACAGGCGAATTCCGACAAGCTATACTTGACAAATGCCACCAATATGGTGTGAAGTGCCTTGAACTCACTGATATTGAAAAACGTAACGGTCATCCCAATGCCAAGGGTATGGCTGAAATAAACCGACAATTAACTAAATTCATCAAAGATAACGATTACAAATTATGAAAAAAAGTGTCTTCGGCTTTATTGCCGCTCTCTTTACGCTGTTGTTGAGCGCACCCGTTCATTCTCAGACTATTCTTGACACCGGGATGCCCTCCAAGTTGGTGCAGATAGGTGTGCGCGCCGGATTCAATACCTCCAATCTGTCTACTAATTTTGATGAGGCATATTCCGAAATAGCTTGGAACCATAGCCAATGGAAGCCCGGATTCAGCGCCGGTGCGGTAGTCGACCTTAATATCCGCAACTTTTTGGCGATAGAATCGGGAATAAATTTCCGTTCACGCAACAACAGCTTCCATTATCTATTCAATGACAATAACGCGTTGGCTGCGATCGACGGAAAGTGGGGAGCATATTACTTTGAGATCCCCTTGTTGCTGTCGTTGCGTCTCGGAGTAGCCGAGCTCGGTCAGCTTCACATCGATGCGGGTCCATATTGGGCTACCGGTTTTGGAGGCAAGTGCCACTACACTTATTTCCGTGAAGATTTCGGCACGGTCGCTTCTGAAAAGGTTAATGGCGATTATTTCGGGAGCAAGGGCATAGCCAACCGCTCCGACTGGGGATTCAAGTTTGGATTTGGTATTCTTGTGATGCAGCATTATTACATAGGCGCCCATTACAATGCCGGATGCAGCAATGTGCTCAAAAATGATGGCGAAGGTGTCAAAAAGCCTGTGGGACATAACAAACTTTGGTCGTTCACGCTCGGATATAATTTCTGAACTATGTGATGTGGTTTAATGTAACCAAAACCAAACATCATATAAAATTGTTTAATTTCCATAACTTGATTATTGGAATTCTAAACATTGAACGATGAAAAAGAACTTGTTGGCAATCCTTATGTGTGTCATTGTTTCGATGGCATTCACATCGTGTGAGGATGACGGGTGGTATACGGAAGACGCTCCATTTTTAGGAACGTGGTATGGGGTGAACAATAATGCCTCATTCTCATTTTACTCAAATGGAAGCGGCTGGTATACCGATGATTACGGTAATACGACCTCGTTTTCGTGGGATTATGACGGAGATGACCTCGACTTATATCTGAACGACGCGTACGACTCCTATTGGATATTCGCGTGGGGATTTACGCCTGAGGGGTATCTGTCGCTGTATGATCTCGATTATGGAGGAACCACCTATTATTCTCGATGAAATTAAGAATTTTGCCGCTTATTAAAAAATGATGTAATTCAAATCGGGTTCTAAACTTTGGCTGTGATATGGCATCTTAATAAGAAAGATGAATTGTTATCACATAAAAAGAGATGTATTATGAACGGTATTTTAAAAAAGACAGCAACATTCTTGTTGGGGCTTGTGTTGGTGGTGCCTTCGATTGAGGCTCAACAGCGCACAAGCGGGCATCGTGGTGGCTCTAAGTCGGAACAGGTGTCGTCGAGAGGACGAAGCGGAGGTGAGTCAAATCGCAAGCCGCAAGCAACGCGACCGTCATCATCTCGCCCATCCTCAGGACGTCCGGCAAATACGACATCGCGTCCCGGCAATTCCGGCTCGGTGAATAATCGTCCCGGCAACAATGGTAACCACAACCAGGGTGTCAGCAACCGTCCGGGCAACAACGGTAATCATCAGAATGTCAGCAACCGTCCGGGCAACAACGGTAATCATCAGAATGTCAGCAACCGTCCGGGCAACAACGGTAATCATCAGAATGTGGGCAATCGCCCCGGCAACAATGGCAACCACAACCAGGGTGTGGGCAACCGTCCCGGCAACAATGGCAACCATAACCAAGGCGTGGGCAACCGCCCCGGGCACAACGGCAACCACAATCAGGGTGTCGGTAACCGTCCCGGCAACAATGGCAACCACAATCAGGGTATCGGCAATCGTCCCGGGCACAACGGCAACCACAACCAGGGCATGGGCAACCGTCCTAATCGACCCGATAGACCGGTGACCGGAGTTCGCCCCGGACACAATGCGCGTCCTCCGCACAATAATGCGGTTCGTCCGGGTCACAACTATCGTCCGCCCTATGTGCAGCGTCCGCCTATGCATGTGCATCGTCCCGCGCCACGTCCGTGGCATCGTCCGGTGCCGCCGCCAGCATGGCGTCCACGCCCCGGAGCTCCCGTGATTTCTGCTATTTTCGGCATTAATTTCGGAACTGCGTTGAATGTGTCGTTGAATTTTCTGCTCGGGCACGGTTACACGGTGTCGAGCTATGGAAGCAATGCGGTATATCTGAGCGATGTCAACCAGTACAATTATTACTGGCCTGAGGCAACGATGTATTACGGCAACAACGGATTGGAGCGTACTGAGTTTTTCTACTCTACGAGCTATCCCGACACGGTGCGTTACAACAATCTTTACAATAACATGACAGCCATCTATGGAGCGCCTGTTAATGTGAGCAATGTATCGTCGTCGCTTTCAGCCACGTGGTTTGCTCCCAACCAGGGCTACATAAGGTTGCAGTATGTGCCTCAATACTCATCCGGTCAGTTAAGGTTCTTCACCTCCATCACCACCGGATTGTAGGTTCTTTAAAAATATTTTATCGGCAAGAGTGGGATCGGCGTTCTCTATTAGTGGAATTCCGGTCCCCTCGTCGCTTTCAAGCAAAAGCCTGTCACGGGGAATTACGGCTACGGCTTCAGGATTGTATTTTTCGCCGATTGAGAGGTAGAATCCGTGTCGCAACAGCTCTGACGCGAGTTGCGGCTTGCCTCTGAATCCGTGAATGATCCACGGTTGTTTTGGCGACAGCTGCTTTTTCAAGGCTATTATCTCCGGGAAAGCCCTTACTATGTGCAGAATCAATGGCAGCTCCCGGTTCTCGGATATCTCTATCCATTTCAATAATTCCTTTTGCTGAATGTCGAGTGGCGTTCCCTGTGCCTTGTCGAGCCCCACTTCGCCCACAGCCACTATTCTTGGAGATTCGGGAAGTGAAGCGATGGCATCGCGGGTGCCTGCGTTCCACGGATGTGTCCCTGCCGAGTAATATAGGTCAGGTTCGATAGCCATTCCCGGACGCCAGTTGATGATGGCGCCATGGCGATGCTCGTGGTGGGTGTGTGAATCACTGATGATCATGGCACCGGGTCATATCCGCTGCCTCCCCACGGATGACAGCGCATTATGCGTCGCAACGCAAGCCATCCTCCCTTGAGCGCGCCATGACGCGTCAACGCTTCTACCGCATACTGGCTGCAGGTGGGGGTGTAGCGGCACGCCGGAGGAAAATGTGGCGATATGGCGCCTTGGTAAAATCTCACCAGGAGCACCAGAAGCTTAGAGGGAATCTGTGACAGTTTCATCGCCTTGCGGGGAGGAGGGTTGTATTTTTGCAAGAATCTTCTTCATCGAAGCCTCTATCCGGGAATAGGGTTCAAGGCGTGAGGCTACATAGATGAAGGCGATGTCGAGAGGTGTGTCTGACAATACCGGAGCCAGACGGCGGTTCAGACGGTATGCCTCGCGGATGCGGCGGCGCATTGTCACGCGGTCCACAGCATGGCGCAGTTTCTTTTTGGGAACTGAAATCATGAATTGGGCAGCGGCTCCGCGAGCGGTGTTCTGTCGCCACACGGCTCTCAGGGGATAGGCAAGAAATGCACACGCCTCTTCGCGTGAAGCGAAGAGGCGGTCTATGGCTGTCACCGAGCAGAGCTTTTCCCTTTTATAGAGACGAAGCGTTTCCACTGCGGTTAATTGTTTTTAGCGTCCTCCTTCAGGAACATATCGAGCGCGGCAGTCATTGACGGAGCGGCAACCGACGGAGCCTCCATGTCAAGGCGCAGTCCTGCGTCGCGCACCGCTTTGGCGGTGGTTGCTCCGAAGCATCCTATGCGGATATCATCCTGATGGAAATCGGGGAAGTTCTTCAACAGGGAGTCTATTCCCGAGGGGCTGAAGAACAGGAGCATATCGTAGTCAAATGCTTCATCGGGACCGAAATCATTGCTCACTGTGCGGTACATCACCGCGCGGGTGTAGCGGATGTTGTTGTGGTCAAGGATGTTGGCATCGTCTTTGTGGACATCGCTCACCACATAAAGATAATTTTCCTTGTTGTGCTTCTGAAGATAGGGAAGCAGGTCATCAAGTTTGCCGGTGTTTACATAGAAAATCTTGCGTTTGCGGTAGATGATGTATTTTTGCAGATAATTGGCGATTGACTCGGTGGTGCAAAAATACTTCATAGTATCAGGTACCGAATAACGCATTTCTTCGCATAAGCGGAAAAAATGATCAACAGCTGTGCGGGCGGTAAAGATTACTGCCGTGAATTCTGAAATGTTTATGCGTGACTGTCGGAACTCTTTCGCGCTTAATCCCTCCACTTTGATAAACGGACGAAAATTGATTTCGATGCCGTATTTTTCAGCGATTTCGTAGTAGGGCGATTTGTCGGATGTAGGCTTTGGCTGTGAAACCAGCACTTTTTTTACTTTCACTCTAACTATGTTTTATTTGTGTAGGTTAGCAAATAATGTTACGATACAGCGAGAAAATGGCATGATACACTATTATCAGCGGCACAATTTCCACACTGCAAAGGTACAAAATAAAATAGAGTAATGATGAAAAACCGTGATAAAAAATTCTAAATCCCTTAGAAAAGAATACTATACGAGCTAAAATATACAAAATTCCGCTTATCGGAAGCAAATAGTCAATTGTCGAAGGGTAGAACAGCACTGCGAGCGCGGGGAGAACCAAGGTCCAGCCCAGCAGCACTTGCGATGCGTTGAAGCCTCTGATCCAGAGACGTGAATCGGTTTTGTCGGCAAAAACGTAGCCGATGAGGCGGTATACGCATAGCTGGCACACGTAGTAGGCTATGGTGGTGCTTATCAGCACGCCTATCGCTATGGGGATGAGCGAGCCGGGGATTGACATCCCCATGCCGCGGAGGAATGGCAGTAGCAACAGTGCCTCGCACACACACAGCTGGAGGATGAACACGCCGGTGACACGGGTTTCGTTGACGGTGCGCTCGTTGAACACGTTGGAGCGGCGTCGGCGGCTTATAAGGTCGTCGGTGAAGGTGGAGAAGAATCGAGGGCACTCCCTGATGTTGAAAATGACAATCAGGATCATGCCCATTATTATGCACAGCAGCACTGAATTGGTGCCGAGAAGATCGGGCCGCAATTCCCCCGGCATTCCCAGCGTGAACGCCTCGACAGAGTCGCTGAAGCCTTTGATCTCCACTTCTGTTGGGGCGTCAAACGGGTGGCAATGAGATGGAATTACGTGGTTCATCGCGGTCAATATTTTTCCAAGATGGTTAGTTCCTGCCGGTCGAGAGCCATGCGCAGAGCCTCTTCGGGAGTGGTGGCAACGCTCCATAGTCCTCTGCCGCGCATGAAGTGGCGGTCGCAAGCCCCCTGCAGATGGGCGAGAAGATGGTCGTAGAAGCCGTCGATGTTGGCGATCACCACGCTCCCGTCGTAGAGCCCGAGCTGGCGCCATGTGATGATCTCAAACAGCTCGTCGAGTGTGCCCACTCCGCCGGGAAGGGCGATCGCTCCTACCGACATTTCGGCTATCGTGAGTTTACGCTCATGCATGGTCTCCGTGATGATGCGTCGTGTCAAGTCCTTGTGGTCCCAACCTTTTTCAACCATGAATCGCGGGAGCACTCCGGTCACTTCACCTCCGGCAGCGACAGCTCCCTCTATGGTGGCTCCCATGAGCCCGGCTCTTCCGCCGCCGTTCACCACCTGAAGCCCTGCTTTGGCGATGAGCGCGCCGAGCTCTCGGGCAAAGTCAAAATAAACCTTGTCGATATCCGGGGCTGAGGCACAGTAGACTGCGATACCTTTCTTTTCCATCGGCTCCGGTTATTTCACCTCCATAAGACGGGCAAGATATTTGCCGATTATGTCAAACTCAAGATTGACGCGTGAGCCTTCCGCAAGGCGGCAGAAGTTGGTATGCTCGAAAGTGTAGGGGATGATCGCCACCCGGAATGAGTCTACGGTTGAGTCACACACAGTGAGGCTCACGCCGTTGACGGTGACCGAGCCTTTCTCCACGGTCACATATCCGCGTTGTGCCATCTCCTTGTCCACGTTGTAGCGGAACCGGAAATATTTGCTTCCGTCCACTTCCTTCACCTCGTCGCACACGGCGGTGCAATCCACATGTCCCTGCACGATGTGCCCGTCAAGACGTCCGTTCATGATCATGCTGCGCTCCACATTCACAAGGTCGCCCTCCTTGAGGTCGCCGAGATTGCTGCGGTCAAGAGTTTCCTGGATAGCGGTCACGGTGTAAGTGCCGTCACCCGGAAGAGCCACTACCGTGAGGCATACTCCGTTGTGGGCTATTGACTGGTCTATTTTCAACTCATCAACAAAAGAGCATGACATCGTGAGGTGTACATTACCTCCGTCTCTCTTCACTGCGACAACTTTAGCCGCCTCTTCAACAATTCCGGAAAACATAATAGTCGATTTTGATTTATACTGCAAAAATACGATAAAAAAACGAGATTCCGAAAAAGCATCACCTGTAGCCGGTGGATTTTGAGATTGCGTTTCGGTATTCCATCATTTTGACATGGCGGAGGTAATCATTCGCTTTTAAGTTTCTTCTGCTCGGCATCGAATGCTTCGAGGAAATGTATCTCAACAGGCGAAAGCTGATACTGTGTACGCTCACGGAAACGGTCGTATTCTGTATCGGCTTTTAGCTTCGCAACCTCTGCCGTTACCGTTCCGGCGTGAGTCAAGAGCTCTTTGCCCGAAAGTGTCAGGAAATCATCGAGTTTTGCCCTTTATCATATACTCCTTCAACACCTGCGTAGCCCACTGGCGGAATTGCATGCCACGATGTGAGTTGACTGTACCCGACGCTGATAATCATGTCGAGATTGTAGTGTGCGATGTTGCACTCAACCTTTCGCAGCTTTTTATTCTGAACTGTTGCATTTTTTGCAACAGTTCGATTCTGCTCTAATTCACCACTTTCGTAGATATTCTTGATGTGCCTCGAAATAGTAGACTTATTGCGCTGAAATAACTCCGTCATCTAGTCGGAAGTCAGCCGCACGGTCTCACCGGCAAGCCGAACCTCAATCTTTGCCTTACCTCCCTGCGTCTAGTATAATATGATCTGACCGTTAACTATCGGCTTCAACCATCCCGTGTTATTTGTACTCAATTATTTGTTTTATTACCTCCAAAGTAGGCTTGAAGTTGTCAAATAATTTAGATTCAGTTTCTAATGCACATATCTGAGAAAATGCATCCTTATTTGAATCATTTGCTTTGAATGGTTTCAATCCAGTTTCTTTATCATATTCATTGTTTAAGTTGGTTGCCTCTTCAAGGCTAGAGGCTTTATACAAATTTTGATACTCTTGGAAATTTCTTTTCTCTAACATATTATGAGTCCTTAGATATTCTAATGGATACAGAAATTCTATTGGACAATACTTATTTATTTGAGCAGGAGCGACCAAAGTCATAGCGAATGAGTTGTTTTCACATTGAATAGCAGTAATAATTTTAGCCAAATGAATTGACTGACTGTCCCCTGTTATACTCCCATATGATTTAAATCCTTCTGTGTCTGCGTCAAAAAGAGCAATCAACTTCTTTCCTGGGAATATTTTTGAGGGGGTTGATTTAATGAAGTTTGCTAGTGCTCCGGCATCATGCATGTCGATAATTTCAAAGGGAAGATTGTAGCCGAGCAATTCGTTCGCTCGATTCAAATGAAGTATATCGGTTTTGCCTTCTACAAAAACTATAACATCTTTATTGGAATTTATTGCCAATGAAAATTGTTTTACTGCTTTATCATAAGTAAGAATACCATCGCTAAGTATGTTTATAGCTTCAGATGCGCAAGTCTCCCTTACCTTCTTGCATTCATGATTTTTTTCAATGACAAATAAAGCTCCCTCAGGTGCAAATGCAACTGTAGAGGGGGAATGAGTAGTAATAATCACACGAATATCTCCTCCTCCTAACTCTTTTGGCATAGATAACTCATGAAGAATCTCAACCATCATTTTGCTCATTGTTGGATGAAGGTGAGCATCCGGTTCATCTAATATTAAAGTATTTATTCTATTACCCGATATATTTCGTCCAAGTGATAAGGCGATAAACATGACTATCATTTGCTCTCCGGATGATAGTGCGTTGTAATCTATTATTTCTCCATTCTTTCCTTCAAATCGAATTTCCCCATTTCTTTCTTTTAGTTCAGGAAATGGATCTAACATCTCAAAATATGTAAATCCGTATTTTTTGAATAATCTGTTGATGCTTTGATATGGCTTCTCTTGGGCTGCTAAAGTTTTAACCTTTTCAAAATCATTTCTCCCTACTGCTATAGCTAGGTTTTCTTTGAATTCATCATGTTCTTGTTTAATATATCTTTCAAGGTCTTCAATGTCCGAAAAATCATTGAAGTACGGATTTGCATAGCGTCTTATATCTGCCTCTGTTAGATTTTCTATTGGAATCGAAAGCTTTTTGCTTATAGCATCTAATTCTTCTTCATAAGCGAAAATGGTATTATCACGAACCATCTGCTTGTAAGATTTAATATTTTCAAGCAGACTAGTTCTTTCGCTAGTTAATTGATATTTCTTTTCAGTTGGTATATCTTGTTTCAATTGAGGTTCAATCCATGTTGAAATATGGTTTTCCCATTCTTTAATATTATTTTTCCATTGAGCGAGATTTCCAAGGCGGTTGGCAGTGTTTTGAAAATATGACAGAAGCCCAGTAATATTATTACCTCGTGTTTGAGGAGATGGTAATACAAGAGTTGCAGTCATAGAGTCCTCATCAGTAATCTCAGCCGAAACGTACAGAGCCATACCATTGTTATCAGTCCCCTTTAGTATTTCTAATAGCTGGGTTTTGCCGGCCCCATTAACTCCGGTGATAATAGAAAAAGGGGGAATATTATCCCATGTAAAACCAGCTGGGATAGATTTATATGTTTCTGTAGTCTTTAAATTTATTGTTTTCATGTATTAAATGTTATCCTTTAAATACAGATGAACGATGAAATTGCATATACGCTTGACGCTCCTCGTCAAGAGGGAGCATTTGTATAAATTGACCATCAACAACGCCAAGACGCTTTTTGTTTGCTGGGGAAATCCAATTTGACAACATGATTTTTTTGTCTTCTGAGAAAGTCATAAAACCACGATCAAAGAGCTTATCATATAGCGGAGAAAGCATGAACCCGTTTTTATGATCTATTTTTTCTTTATCATTCGCAACGGCCCAAGGTTTAATGTGACTTGCGATTAGCAGTCGCTCATCGTTAATCATAGTAATTGGGCAAAATGGACATTCTGTAAGGAGCTTTTCACGGTACAAACCTTGACCTTGGCGGGCACGCCTAATTTCTGTCTGACGTGAAGTCTCTTTTTTAACGGGTTGCGATTCTGCTTTCTCCCTTTTCTTGCCGTAGGTAAATACCAAAGCTTCTCGCTTATTTGAAATTGCCTCGAAGTCAGCAAAAAGTTTCCAATAATATATAGTTGAGCCAATTGGATCTGTCAACTGCATTACTGAAATATAGGATACAAGGGGTAGTGATATTTCTCGGATAAGCTGATAACCAGCATCTTTTGAATTGACGTATCCTCTATCACCAATAATTTGGTCTTGGGCATGAACCGTAAATTCAATAACCTCAGGAAAAGCATTGATTTTATTGATGCGTTCTTGCCATAATTCGGGCATCTTGTCTGCACCTCGATACGGCTGTGATGGATGGAGATACTCTGAGTGTAGGGCATTCATGTATGCAATAAGATCACTTTTGAGAATAAAGCATTTGGCTGCAAACCCCTCATTCCCAAAGAATGGGTACATTGTGGCTTTGGGAGCAATGTATAACTTTGCTTCTCCGTTTCCCCCGCCAATCTTCGAACCCGGCTTAACAAAGCAATCAGGTACTGTGATTGAAGAGTTGAGGGTATCAACGAAAGAAAAATTTTGTCCGTTAATTTTCATGGTTATTATTTATGCCGTATTTGGTAATATCAAGTTGTTTAAGTAATGCAATCAAGACGTCAACGACAATGCTATTGCCTGCTTGTTGATACATGGATGTGTCCGATACAACTATCTTGAAGGAATCCTTGAACCCCATCAGGCGCAGACATTCGCGTGGCGTAAGTTTGCGGATGCGACCTTTGTGGGTTACATAGTTATCCACTCCTGCCCGGTGCATTTTATGCATTGACTGAAGTAAAGGACGTGCTACGTCCAAATCAGTCTCGGTTGAAGTCTTGAAATTTTTGGTGCCTGGAGCCAAAACATAGTTACGGACTTTATCGGAAAGATAGTATTTTTCTTCAACATCTCGAACATCAAAGATGAATTCATCCCAACCCTCCTCATATTTTTCATTTTCAAGTGCAGGGTGATATACAAAATCCCCGTGCCAGTTGAACTGTTGGTTTCTCTTTTGGCACAAGGCTACATCGCCATTAATTTGAGTATAGCATTTAGTGCGATTCTTGGAGGAGGTGACAAATTTTATCCCTTTTTCTTTGAGGAAGTATTTAGTTGAAATATAATCTTCTAAAAAGTCGTACATACGGTACTCTAACGGAATCGCACGAGGAAATGTGAATTCTGTGGGATCCTTAAAACCAATACAGAATATACGTTCCCTGTGTTGAGGAATACCATAATCTTTGCTATTCAGTGTCTGGAAACAGATGTGATATCCGCAATAATCTTCAAATGTATGTCTGATGACATCCCATGTGTTACCATTGTCGTGATTGAGTAAACCCTTGACGTTCTCAAAGATGAAAACTTTTGGTTGACATTCCTTAACCACGCGGGCAAACTCTCTAAACAAAGTACCGCGAGTATCCTCAAATCCCTTACGCTTTCCAACCATGGAAAATGCTTGACAAGGGGCACCACCTACAAAAAGATCGACTTTCCCAAAATATGGCGTGGCATCGAGATTATGTATATCCGAATGCCATTGGTTCTCAGAGATATGGTAATTAGCAAAGTAAGACTTTTTGCATTTGTCATCAATATCTCCTGCGAAAACTATTTCAAAATTGAGCCCAAGTCGCTGAAAAGCATGTTCAATAGCGCCAATGCCACTAAATGACGTGGCAAGTCTGATCTTTCGTTCAGGATGACTGAACTCCAAATCTCTCCAATCAATGAATAATTCAGTCAGAGGAAATAGTGTATTGGTAGTATTTGGATTATCAGCCATTTATTATATTATGCAAAGACCGTCCATGTAGGCAGACTGGTGACCAAGCCATTTCGCGACTACGAGGAAGATCCTTAATATGTTGAATATTAGTGTTACTTACATTGACTCTTTGCCTAAGCAAAGCTACTTTCGGTCAAGATGGTCTATTTGTCTGCGCAAGCGCGTGTTAGATTACAAAGATACTAATTTTATCTGAGATTTAGACTGTCCATTGAAAATATAGTCAGAATATAGTGGGCTTATTTCTGCGGGTGAGCTGAATCAAAGTGAGAAGCTTACGGAAGAGATTTATTTAACAATATTTAATTAACGGGCGGGCGTAATATACAGTGGCAAAGAGTAACTTTACAAATAAAACTGATTGAACATGGCACAGATTGGAGATATAGTGCGCTACCTCAATGCGGTGGGTGGCGGACGCATTACGAAAATAGACGGTAACATAGCATACGTTGACGAGGACGGATTTGAAACACCGGTGTTGATAAAGGAGTGCGTGGTTGTGACTCCGGCGGCGCCTAAATCAACTTCTTCGCCCAAATATGTGGCTCCGAAAGCCGAAACGGCGCCTAAGGCAGAGGCTAAAAAGGAGGAGCCGGTGAAGGAATCTCCCGAAGGGGAGCTGCTCAATATCGTGCTCGGATATGAGGCTGAGGAGATTAAGCATCTCACCACCACCGAGTATGACGCTTATCTTGTGAATGACTCCAACTACGCGTTGTATGTCACCTATCTCACCCGTGCCGACGGCGAAGGCTGGGTCACCCGCTTTGCCGGAATGATCGAGCCTGGCTATCAGGAGCATCTTGAGCACGTGACACGCGACATGGTGAGCCGCATCGACCGCATCGCCGTTCAGTATGTGGCGTTTAAGCCGCAGGGCGAGTTTAAGATGAAGTCGCCGGGAGTGGTGGAATATGCCGTTGACAACACTAAATTCTTCAAGCTCCATTGTTTCCGCGACAATGTGTACTTCGACACTCCGGTACTCGCCTTTGACATCGTGAAGAATGATGTGCCGCAGCGTCCGGTGTTCATCGACAGCTCGCGTCTTGAAGAGGGGTTGAAGAAGAAAAAGGCGGTTGACTCGGTTAAAGCCCAACCTGCACCGGCAAAGACCAAGAAGCAGATTAATCCCGATGTGATTGAGGTGGACCTTCACATTGACGAGCTTCTCGACACTACCGCCGGATTGTCCAACTCCGATATTCTCTCCGTGCAGCTGAAGGAATTCAACCGTGTCATGAGCGAGAACGTGCGTCATCCCGGACGCAAGATAGTTTTCATCCATGGCAAGGGCGAGGGGGTGCTGCGTAATGCCATCCTGAAGGAATTGAAACATAAGTATAAAACCTGCACCGCCCAGGATGCTTCATTCAGGGAATATGGGTTTGGCGCCACTCAAGTCACTATACGATGATATTCTTTTTTTCAGGCACAGGCAACTCCCGTTATCTGGCACAGCGGCTTGGCGCATCGCTTGGCGAGGAGGTGAGGGAAATGTCGTTTCTTGCCGGTCCCTCAGCGTTGCAGGTGGCTGACAGCAGGGTGGTGTGGGTGTTTCCCGTCCATTCCTGGGGATTGCCCAAGCTCGTGGTGGAATTTATGGCGCGGGTGTCGGCTCCGGCGTCGTCGCGTCACTTCATGGTGTGCAGTTGCGGCGACGACATAGGGCTCACCCATCATCAATGGCGTGCCATAGTCAGGGTGCGTGGATGGGTTCCGGTGGGCGCCTATTCGGTGATTATGCCCAATACCTACGTGCTTCTGCCGGGATTTGATGTCGACACAAAGGAAGTGGAGGGCGAAAAACTTTCACGGGTTCCGGAGCGCATCGCCGATATCTCCACGCGCATTCAGCTCGGATGGGAGGGCGACGACGTGCATCCCGGAGCGTTGCCCGGTTTGAAGTCCAAAGTGTTTTATCCGTTTTTCGAGCGTTTCATGCAGTCGCCGCGTCCGTTCCGTTACAACAAGTCGCGTTGTTACGGATGTGGCAAGTGTGCGGCTCATTGCCCGGTGGGCAATATCACGCTCGACGGAGATCGCCGACCCGGATGGGGCGGCAACTGCACCATGTGCCTGTCCTGCTATCATGTGTGCCCGGTTCATGCGGTGGAGTATGGCTCACGCACAAAAAACAAAGGGCAATATCTATGCCCTTTGCGTTAACCGAGAAGATTTTCAATATTGTCGATCTGATCAGCCGCCGACTGGTCGGGATGGCAGGGGACAACTGAAGCATATCCTCTGTCGAGCCAATAATGGTCGGTCATCGGATTGTCAGGCTCCTCATTATGGAATTTGCCGGTGAGCCAATAAAATGGTTTGCCGTGCGGATCCACGTAGTCGGCATACTCTTCGGTCCAGAATCCTCGTGCTGCCCTCACTACCTTGATCCCGTTTATGCGGTCGCTTTTGGGGATGTTCACGTTGAGGCATATATCATGAGGAAGCCCGTGTTCCATAACCTTTGCGGTGACGGTTTTGACCACATCGCGGCACACTGATATGTCGGCTTTCTCATCATGGCTTAAATAAGAGAATCCTATCGACGGGATTCCGAGCATACACCCTTCAAGCACCGCGCCCATGGTGCCGGAATATATTATTGAGTTTCCGGAATTGGATCCGTGGTTTATGCCCGACAGGATGAGGTCGGGACGGCGGGGGAGGATGGCGTGCATTCCCAGTTTCACGCAGTCGACCGGTGTGCCGTTGACTGAATACATCTCGGCACCGTTGTAATCGTCGTGGCGTGTCACTCTCAACACTTTATTCACTGAAATTGCCGATGATTGTCCCGAGCGCGGCGCGTCGGGAGCGATTGCCACTATCTGTCCCATGTCGGCGACATAGTTTATCAACTCGTGGATGCCGGGGGCATTGATGCCGTCATCGTTGGCTATGAGTATGAGGGGCTTTTCGTGTGTCATGATTTTATTGTTTGTTGTGTATTAATGTCGTTGTTGTTGTCAACCTGATTGCTGTGTCGGGTGCGGTAGGACGATGGTGATACGTGCATATATTTCTTGAACAAACGGGAGAAATAGAACATATCATTTATCCCTATGGCGAAACATATCTGGTTTATTTTCATGTCGGTTGTGTCAAGCAGTGTGCAGGCTTTCATGATTTTGAGCATATTAAAGTAGCTCATGGGGCTGTGTCCTGTGGCACGCTTGAATATGGTCATGAAATGAGGCTTTGAATAGTTGGTCATTTCGGTGAGGTCCTGAAGCGACAGTTTCTTCGACAGATTCTCTTTCATGTAGCGTATAGCCGCGTCGACAATTTCTTCCGAGCTGTCGGTGGAATTGTGTTCGACCATGGTGGTGAACCGGCGCACAGTTCCGATGACATAGTGGAGGAGCGCCGAGCAATATAGTTGGGATTCAAGGGAGGCGTCGCGTTCGATGTTCACGAGAATCTCTTCGATCCTTCCGGCTATTTCCGCGCCGAGTATATCGCCGGGAGAAAAGAATTCCCCGTTGGCTATTTCGCCTACGAGATCTCGGGCGATCGTGCCGGTAAACCGTATGCGGTACACCGACCAGCTTTTCCCCGGCGGAACCGTGTATGCGGCTTCGGCTCGTCCGTCATGTATTATGAACCGGTGGCGTGTGATGGCAGTCGAGTTGCCTCCCACAGTGTAGTCCGCGCAACCGTCGATGCAGTAAAGCATCACATATCCGTCGGCTGTGTCGTTGTCGGCTGATGACGACCATTCACCATGTAGGTTGCCGAAGTAGCCTGCGTCAATGATCCTCAATGCCGCCAGCGAAGTGTTTTGGGCGGTTGCCGGCTCGGCTACGGTTGCATATCTTGTTCCGTCGGCAGGCATTGATGAGGTGTTGAATGGCGATGAAAACATAGTTTGCGGATGTGTGGTGTTATGATTGCAAAAATAACAAATCTTCGGCGTAGATACAAAAAAGAGGGCAAATCGCTATAAGATATGCCCTCGTTGATGATATGACTGATTATTGTCAATCGTAGTTGATGGGGATTTCCCGGTCGATGCTGTGGTCGAGGGAGATGAGCGTTTCGGTTCCGGTCACGCCGTGGATCATTTGGATGCGGTCGTTGAGCAATTCCATCAGGTGCTCGTTGTCGCGGGCGTAGAGCTTTATGAGCATCGTGTAAGGACCGGTGGTGAAATGGCATTCCACTATCTCGGGTATCTTCTCCAGCTCCGGAACCACATCACGGTACATGGCGCCGCGTTCAAGATTCACCCCTATGTAGGTGCAGGTGCGGTAGCCGAGCACTTTCGGGTTTACATGGTAGCCTGATCCGGTGATAACCTTCAGGTCGATAAGGCGTTGCAGACGCTGATGGATGGCGGCGCGTGACACTCCGCACTCCATAGCTACATCTTTGGAGGGGATACGGGCGTTCCGCATCACTATTTCAAGAATTTTGCGGTCAAGATTATCTATTTTCTCCATTAATATTGAATTTCTGTTATGAATAGTTTTTTAAGGTATAGCAAATATAAGCATTTTATTTATACCAAGGGGCTATTTTGATGAAATATTTTAGCAATAGACCGCTTTTTATATTGAATTGCTATGTATATGCCCTTATTTGATTGCATTCTGAACAGTTCATTCCGCAGTTGCAGAAATGTCTATGTCAGGGATGTTGCGGTCGCGGATGAAAACGAGCCTTTCGGCAAGCACACGTCGTGACTCGCGATCAATCAAGGCTATATTGACCACTCCGGGCTTAAGACTCTGTGACGATATTCTGATGGGAGTGGCGTCGGCAAGCTCTATGACCATGAGATTGCCGGCTCCATATAGAGCCAACGCCATGTTTTCAATGTTGATGCCGGGAGTGGCGAAAGGCTGTATCAGCACTACGCCTTTATGCTGGTTCACCGACATGGTGACGCCTTGCTCAAGCGCTTCGGGCAGTTTCGTGCGGCATGAAAGCCCGTTGGCGGTAAATGCCTCAAGCCACAGCTCTTCGCCTGCATCGGCGTTGACCAATAAGTAGCCCATGCCGAGGTGCCGTGATGCGGTTTCTTTGATTACGTCACCTGCCGCATTGACAAGCCGGGCTTGCACGTCCACCCCCAGTCCGTCATCACCCATAGCCTTGAAGGCAACACGCTGTGTATGTCCGGCTATGAGGTTGCCCCCTTCGGGCATAATGTCCAGAGCGATTTTGCTTACGGTGCGAGACTTGGTGCTTGGATTTATGCTGTCTTTGGGATTTACGACTGTGAGCCGCTTTTTGAAGAACATCTCCTCGCCAAAATTTTGCATCCACTGCGTGTATGCGGCAACGGTGTAAGTGCCGCTCTTCATGCGTGAGGAGAGCGGTAGGGCGTTGGCAAACACTCCGGCTGTGTCGGCTTTGATCTTTATCCGCCGTATCAGGGTATCAGCGGCGTTGTCAAGCAATTCGATGTACACGAATTTGGATCGGTCGGTCAATTGATTGGATGCGGCATCCACGATGTAGGCGCGGAACCACACGGTGTCTCCTGCTGCATAATAATCTCTGTCGGTATGCACATACGCCTTTTCTTGTGGCGCCTTGGCATAATGTTCCAAAAACAGCGAAGCGATGCTGTCGGCATTCAATGGCTCCTGTGCCGAAGAGCATATAGCGGTCAAAAGCCATGCCGTCAAACTCAGATATATGCGTAGTACATTCATTGTGATTGCAGCGCTTTGGTTATATCGATAATTTTGCCGTCGAGGGTTATGCCTTGCAACGAGATGTTTAATTTCCGGCAAGTGCTTTCCGGTATCTCAATACTGAATTTACCATTTGAAACCGGTGATAGTCTCGGATTCCAATATAGAGTGGGGCGTGAGCCGGGATAATGATACAGTGCATCTTCCGCGTCCGGGTATTTAGGCACGTAAAATTCCACCGGAGGTTGATAGCCGAGCGGCATGATATTTGCCATTGACGGTTGAGGAGTTCTTTTTCCTTCAGATCCATATTTGGTGGTTATGAGCAATACCCCTGTATAGATTGCTTCGGGTGTATAGGATGCGACGCGTGCATCGCCGGGACGGAAATACTCGATGGAGTTCACGTTCTGCGGATGTAGGTCAAAGGCTTCGCGCTGCTCGCTTCGGAATCCGTCGATAAACACGGGTGTTGGAATGAAGTCGTTCGTGACATATTCTCCGAATTGTGGTTCGGGCAATGCTCCGCCGTCACTGTCGGAGTGTCGGATTCTCACACTCAGGCTTCTCAAAAGTGATTCCATGGTGGGAAACCGGGAGATTTTCTCATCGCCCTCTTTGTAGCCGCGATGAGGATTGATGTTGCCTCGGCTGCTCCATTTCTGCTTCTTGTGGGCGGTCACGCTCACTTCATCTAACTCCTGCATATCGAGCAGTGACGGGACGCGTGGTTGTTTCTTCACATATTGTGAGAAAGATAGTGTTGTGCTGTCGGCTTGTTGTGAGTTGACGGCATATTCTATAAGAGGCGATACTTTAGGCACTTCGAGAGAGTCGAGATGTATTGAAACGGTCGATGTGCCTCCATCTTTTGTCTGAGCCTCGAGGGTGAACGGAGTGCCGTCGACGAAGTCAAGTCCCGAGATGACAAACCGGTTGCTGTCGCCGAGCTGAAACTGAGTCATTTCAAGCGTTGTGGGGGAGAAAAGCACCACTTTCAGCCCTTTTGGGCGGCGGTTGAATGACTTTTCTACGTGACCGCTTATGGACTGCGATTGTTCTGCCGGAAAGTCAATCTTCGGCAGAGAGTCATTCAGAATGTCGGAGCAGTCATATCTCCGCCATCCTTGTGTCATCATCAGCAGATCGAGGTCGCTGTCGGTTCCTGCATCGGGATTCTCGAAATAATATTGGGGGTGTTCGATGTTGCCTTTCAGTTCGGAGTTGAGCAATATCTCGCAGCCTATTGTTGTTGAATGCTCGGCAGGCAAGCTCCCGTCGGTCACTGATACTGAAAACATGGTTGACTTCGTGGCGATGCTGTCGGGCACATCGATTATGATATGTGAGTTGGCTTTGTTGCTTTGGGCATAGGAGACGAGAGACGAAACGCAGATGATTCCGATAATTGCAGAGAGCGAGAAGGTCTTCCATCGAGGTTTCATTTGCGTGGTTTAGATTTTGTTTTGTTGATTAATCATGAGATAGGTGCATATTGCAAAAATAATCAAAATATGGTATTTACGGTCACATATTGTAAATAAAATTTGTGATATCCGAATTATTTGGGTAATAAATCCGGATGGATTGAGCTAAGTGCCGCCAGGCACGGGTCTGTTGCTAACCGCGGCTGAGCGAAGCGAAGCCGTGGATTGCGACACACTCCACCACGAGCCCCGAACGGGGCGAGTCTGTTGAAGGAATGTAGGCTATACGGTGTTGACTGGTGGACATCTTCGATGCCCGTTCATTAATGCACTTTACACCGCACCTCGGCTATCGCCTCGTGGCGGTGCTTAAA
>CAJUTE010000043.1 GCA_910589555.1 uncultured Muribaculum sp. | reverse complement strand
GATACGGCGTGTTTTCATTCTCGTGACAATTTTTAGATTGTGTCACAAAGGTAGTGTATGGATGGAGGGGATTTACCCGGTTTTTGTCCCACCCGTGTGATTTTTTTGTACAACAGCTTTGGTGGTGGGGGTATGGCGTTGGCGGACGTCTTCGACGCCCGTTTCGGGGTCGTACCTTTCTCCGCACCTCGGCTATCGCCTCGTGCCTTTCTCCGCGCCTCGGCTACGCCTCGTGACGGAGCTTAAATTATTTTGCCGTTTCACGGCTATAAGTCCATGTTCAGGTAATCTATTTTTTGTACAACAGGCTCGTCCCGTCCGGGACTCGTTTTTTTTGTGGAGCCTCTCCCCCGACTTCGCCGGCTCAGTCGGGGATATAGACGGACTCGTGCCTCGCGGCACTTAGTTCAGTGGTTTCCTGGGACTGGCGGCACTTAGTTCAGTGGTTTTGTGATGTGGTGAGATGCGCGTTGGCGGATTATGCTTTTGGGGGTATGACCGGTGGGGCGATGGCATAGCGTTCTGTAGGAACGTGAGATATCAGCCCGGCATGTAGTATCAGCGAAATGCCGGGTTAAATGTATGTGCGGGATATAAGCTCTGTAGGAGCGATAGTTAGTGCCGTTCTTACAGAACTATAATTAGACGGGCGTTTACGATACCCGGCATTTCGCTGACGCTGCATGCCGGGCTAAACTCTTACGGTCCTACTGACCGAGGTGTTGTGCTATATGTAATTAATCCGGAGGTTGTCGGCTTGAGGAGGTATTGTCGAAATCCTCGTGTTTCTCATGACCCTGCTCCAATGTGGGCATTTTTGAGGGCTTTCTACGAAACGATATTCATTTTTGTAGTCCAATCATTCTTCAATTACAAACTTTTTTGTTAAGTTTGTAATTGATATATTGCCGCAAGAGGCAACAAACGGAATCACTCAACCTGTAATCTAAATGGAAGAAGTCAAAAAACTCACTCCTGAAGAGGAAGATAGAATTATAGAGGCGGAATTTAAAGACGTGCTTGACGGCTACCTCGCGAGCAACCATCGCAAGAAAGTCGAGATCATCGAACGTGCGTATCGTTTTGCCAAAGAGGCACATAAGGGCATAAGACGCCGTTCCGGAGAGCCATATATACTCCACCCTATCGCTGTTGCCAAGATAGCCAGCCAGGAGATAGGTCTCGGTTCTACATCGATATGCGCCGCGTTGCTTCATGACGTTGTTGAGGACACCGAATTCACGGTCGAAGACATCGAACAGCATTTCGGCAAGAAAATCGCGCAGCTCGTTGCAGGACTCACCAAAATATCCGGCGGTATATTCGGCGACAAAGCATCGGCACAAGCTGAGAACTTCCGCAAACTGCTTTTGACCATGAGTGAAGATATCCGCGTTGTGCTTATAAAAATGGCCGACCGCCTGCACAATATGCGCACACTTGGCTCAATGGCTCCGAACAAGCAGTATAAAATTGCCGGCGAAACACTCTACATATACGCGCCGCTCGCCCACCGTCTCGGACTTTTTGCCATTAAAACCGAACTTGAAGATTTAAGTTTCAAATATGAGCATCCCGCTGCCTACGCCCGCATCACCGAGCAGATAAAGACCTCGGAATCGCGCCGTTCGTCAGTTTACAATGACTTCTCGCTCCCCATCCATGAAAAACTAAAGGAGCTTGGTATAAGCTATGACGCGAAAGCCCGATTGAAATCAGTGTATTCCATCTGGCGGAAAATGCAGACCAAGAACATCCCCTTTGAGGAGGTGTATGACCTGTATGCGATGCGTATCATATTTGACTGTGACGACATATCAAAGGAAAAATCAATATGCTGGCAAATATATTCAGCTATCACCGACCTATACCGCTTGCATCCCGAACGCACACGTGACTGGATAAGCGTGCCGAAAGCCAACGGCTATCAGGCTCTCCACTTGACGGTGATGGGTCCCGACGGAAACTGGATTGAGGTGCAGATACGCTCACGACGAATGGACGAAATCGCCGAACTGGGATTTGCCGCACACTGGAAATACAAGATTGGCGAAGGTGAGGAAGAGAGCGAGCTGAATGCATGGCTTTCTACAATCAAAGACATTCTGGACAATCCCGAGCCAAACGCAATCGATTTCCTTGACACTCTGAAGCTCAATCTATTTGCTTCGGAAATTGTGGTGTTCACACCTAAAGGCGAACTGCTCACACTGCCCAACAATTCGTCGGTGCTCGACGTTGCTTTTGAACTTCACTCTCAGATAGGCATCCACTGTATCGCGGGAAAAGTCAACCACAAGCTCGTGCCTCTGAGCCACAAGCTCAATTCAGGCGACCAGGTGGAAGTGCTCACCTCGCAATCACAGACCCCGAAACCGGAATGGATCAATTTCCTTGCCACCGCCAAGGGCAAAACGCGTCTTCGCGCAGCCCTGCGCAAGGAGCTGCAACCGGTGATAGATGAAGGCAAGAAGATATATGAGGCATTTCTCGCCGACAATTCAATCACAGAGAACAATGAGGTGGTCACTAAAATACTCGGCGCCATGCACGTGCAGAACAAGGAGCAGCTCTTCACCATTCTCGGCAAGAAAGAGGGAACGCTCCCGGCTTATCTCACAAAAACGCTGAAACCTTCCAATCCTTCACTGTTCTCTAAAATCCTGCGCCCGCTCAAAGGCAAAAAGTCGTCGGAGAAAGCTTCTGCCGCCCCGGCAACAGAAAAGGCTCCCATCAACATGAAGGAGACCTATGTGCTGCGCTCGGATGTCGACGGATCAAATTTCAAACTTTCCGACTGTTGCCAGCCTCTGCCGGGCGACGACGTGATGGGATGGGTGAACGATGATGGCGAAGTGGAACTCCACACTCTGTCATGTCCTCGCGCGCAAGTGCTGAAAGCAAGCTTCGGCAAACGCATACTCAACACTCAATGGGCGCCTCAGGCGGGAATGTTTCTCGCCAATGTCCGCATAGAGGGCATCGACCGATTCGGAATATTGCAGGAGATAATACAGATGATCTCCATGCATCTCGCCATAAATATCAGAAAACTTGACATCGAGGCCGACAATGAAGTGTTTCACTGCGACCTGTCAGTACTTGTGAACGACGCCAAGGTCGTGACCGACCTGTGTTCAAAACTGCGCACCATAAAAGGCGTTCAACGCGCTAACCGCATAAATTAGTCTATCATGAACAATCTGTTTTCAAAAGATAATATAATAAAAGCGCTGCTGTTCCTCGGGGCAGCTTTGATAATAGTGTGGTTGCTCCCAAGAAAACAAGGCAACGCTTATCACTATGAGATGGGCAAACCGTGGTCCTACTCACTGCTCACCGCACCGTCGGATATGCCCATATATCTCGACACCATAAGAGCGCAATATATGCGCGACAGCATAACACGCAATTTCGTGCCGGTGTATGTGAGAGATGTAACTGCCGAAAAATCGACCGTATCAGCCTACGCGGCACGAATAAACGCCACTCAAGGACTTGAACTTTCTCCGGGAGAACGCAACCAGCTCATCAACGCGCTGCGCAACATTCTTGAAAACGGCATTGTCGACCAAAACACCTATCAGGATGTGCGCGCCGGAAAGCTGACCGAAGTCCGCTTCATTCACGACAACACCGCAATATCAATACCCACCGGCAACTTCCTGTCGGCGCGTGCGGCATACTCAAGCCTCGACAGCCTGTTCAACGAACACAGATTCCGCAAGGCTATCGAGCTAACAGCCATGTCGAAATTCCTCACCCCCACAATATCGCTTGACACCGCAGCCACCAAGAAACTCTTTGAGGAGGTGCTGCAAAAAGCAATGGCTCCGGTGGGAGTGATACAGCAAGGCGAACGCATAATCGACAAAGGCGATATCGTGACACCCGAGCTTTACACGCTGCTCAAGACCTATGACCGCATTTCAAAAACAAAATCGGCTCATCAGGTCGACCGTCACCACTACCCCATCTTAGGACAATTACTATATGTGATCATCCTACTCACGTGCCTCTACCTGTTTTTGGCGCTATTCAGATGGCGCACGTTCAACAACACCCGCTACATGGTGTTCATAATGTCGCTCATCACCGCGTTTGTGCTATTTGCCTATGGAATGTCGGAATCTTTCCGCAACGGACTCTACATGGTCCCCTTCACCGTCGTGGCAATAATGATGGTGGTATTCTTTGACGGCAGAACGGCATTTTTCGTCTACCTCATCCAGGTGCTGCTCTGCGCCATAATCTCAACGGCTCCGCTTGAATTCCTGTTCTTGCAGATTATAGCCGGCATCGTCGCCATCAGCTCACTCAAAGAGCTCAACAAACGCAGCCAGCTCGTGAGGGCGGCACTCTTCATCTTCATATCCTACTGCCTGTCATACGTGGCTATGGAAATCATGCAGACAGGCACCCTCGACAAGCTCAATCCCCGTATGTTCGGATACCTTGGCGTCAACGCTGTCCTCATTTCATTTGCCTACGTGCTGGTGTTTGTGATAGAAAAGCTGTTTGGGTTCATTTCATCAGTGACACTTGTCGAGCTGTCAGATGTCAACAACCCCATCCTGAGAGAGCTTTCGGAAAACTGCCCCGGCACTTTCCAACATTCGGTGCAAGTGAGCAGTCTCGCGTCAGAAGCAGCCCACCGCATAGGAGCCAACGTGCAGCTTGTGCGCACAGGAGCCTTGTACCATGACATCGGCAAGATAAACAATCCGGCATTTTTCACCGAAAACCAGCATGGAGTCAACCCTCACGACGCTCTCAACCCCATGCAGAGCGCGCGAATAGTCATAAATCACGTCAACGATGGTATAAAGCGCGCCGACAAGGCAAAGCTCCCTCCGGTGATAAAAGATTTCATACGCCAGCACCACGGAAGCGGAAAAGCCAAATATTTCTTCAACACCTACAGCAACGAGCACCCCGACGAAACCGTCGACGCCGCTCCGTTCACTTATCCCGGACCGAACCCCCAAAGCCGCGAGACATCGCTCCTGATGATGGCTGATGCCGTAGAAGCCGCATCGAGATCACTAAAAGAGCACACTCCCGAAGCTATCGCCGAATTGGTCAACCGCATAATCGACTCCCAGATAGCCGACGGGCTTCACAACGAATCGCCCATATCATTCCGCGACGTAAGAACCATAAAAGATGCGTTCACCGAAAGGCTGCGCACCATGTATCACGCTCGCGTAAGCTATCCTGAGTTAAAAAACGCAGAAAATGAGGAGGCGAAATAAGATTACACCCCGCCGCCGCGTTATTTTAATTAAACGACACCCATAAACTGATTCTACAATGAAACATATATTGACCTCATTACTCACCATGTTCCTTGTCGCGCTGTCTCTCGGAGCCGCATCTACCAAAGATAAAAAGCCCTCATGGGAGAAACCCGACATGAAAGAGATACAGAAGGCGGTCAACGACCCCTCGTCAAAATACTTCTATCCCAAGTTGCTGCGGATGTTTGAGCGCAATGACACGGCGATGAACTTAAAGCAATTCAGGCATCTATACCTCGGATATGTGTTTCAGGAAGACTACAACCCCTATCGCAGAAGCGAGTATTCATCCATGGTCGAGGATCTATACTACCGTGGCAAACACACTCCTGCCGAGTGCGATACAATCATAAAATACGCCGAACTGTCACTGAAAGATGATCCGTTTGACCTCAGGCAGATGACATTCCTCATCTACGCCTACAGGGAAAAGCAGAAGAACCATCTCGCATCAATATGGCAATACAAGCTCAATCATCTGCTTGAGGCGATACTTTCCACCGGCAACGGACTGAAGCCCGAAAACGCATGGATAGTGACTAATCCGCAGCATGAATACAACCTCATCAATTTCCACGATTACATCGCTGAATCACATGAGGACGCGCCGCCACACTATGACTATATAGCCATAAAGCCGAAAAACGACAAGGATCCTAAAGGATTCTATTTCGATGTGCTGTATGTGTTGAGCGAATATAACCGCAAATTCCCGGAAGAGACCGCCGACGAACAACAGGAAAAAGCTTCCCCGGCAGATGACAACGGGTCATCGGAAAATGAGCCAGCTCCCGGCAATTCCGGAAACTCTACTCCTCAATAGAATAGTTAAGGAAATCTACAAAAGGCTTCAGGCGGCTGAACATATCGGCTGCCTTCTCTGGCCATGACGGATCGCAGAAAAATGCCTCATCAAGCTGAAACACCTTTCCATAATCCTTCATTCTAAGATACTCAAGATTAGGATGATTCTTTTGCCAGCCCTGAGGAGCGCTTTTCAAGCGGTCGCCACACCACTGCGCGCCATCCACCGCCGACACCTCCTCAAATTCCTCGATATTGTCAACCACCGCATGACGCAACTTCTTCAATGTGGCTGACTCAGGATGCCATATTCCGGCATACAGGCCGCTCTCTCCCGGGCGTATGTCCATCTGAAGATAATACCCGGCGCGCTCGATATGCCTTCCGTAAGGGCTTACTGCCGCCGAGAAATACACCTTGAAGGGAGTCTTGTCAAGCGAGAATCGAGTGTCACGATAAATCCTGTAGGCACACTGCGATGCCGTGAAACGCGCAACCCCCGGCTCCCATACAGCCATACGGTCAATCATCACTTGCAGATCGGCGAGCCACAATGCGCGCAACTCATCATATTCCGCCTTATGTTCACGAAACCAATCGCGGTTATTATTCTCTGAAAGACGGCGCAGAAACTCTAACAGCCGTGGGATATAGTATGACATTTACTTCGAATTTATTTCAGTCCATTCCGCATCGCTCACCTGATCCTCTATCTCATAGTGAATCTCCTCTCTCGATGATGCCGTCGAAGAGCCGGCAGTGCTTTTTTCTTCTATAATCTCCTCAAAGTCCACATATTCACCGTCATTGCGGCTGAATATCTTCTTCTTGCGCTTTACACTTGAAGATGACGAGGAACTCCGTGAAGAACCGTTGCCAAAATAGGATTCGCGGTTGGTGGCTCTACGGAAAATGCCAATAATGCCGCCAAACAATCGGCTCAGCAAAGCCAGCGGCAGCACAACAAAAATAAGTATGAGGAAAAATAGAAAAACCGACATGTGCAAAAATAATAGTAGTAAGATAAAAATCGCCTATCCCATTAAGCCTGACGGCTCTCCGGAATAAGAGAAAGCAGAATGTAGAAAATTATGCTCAGCGACAATCCGGCAACACCGAAAAATCCCACAAACACCACAGCTCCGACAAGCACGATGTAGCGTCGCATATTACCTTTCAGTCCGAGATGCTTGAATTTAAGCGAGAACATTTTAAGGCGCGTGAACACCATCATGAATGACATCAACAGAATGAATGCTATCATGACAGCATTGCCGGGATAACCGTAGGCGGAGATAAACGAGCAAGCGCCGATCCAGAAAATCGCATTCGCCGGAATGGGAAGACCTAAAAATGATGTGGTCTGACGGTCATCTATATTGAATTTGGCAAGACGTATCTCGCCAAACACCGGAATAAGGATGGCGAAAAGACCGAGCCACCAACTACCGGTCGACACACTGATCATGTTATATACGAGCATTCCGGGAGCCACTCCGAAGCTGACAAGGTCGCTCAAGGAGTCGAGCTGCTTACCGAGATTGGAATAGGCATGAAGAAGACGCGCAAGGGCACCGTCAAGAAAATCACACACCGCCGCGATTCCTATGAGAATGAATGCCCATTCAAAGCACGACAGTCCATTCACCTTCATATATGATCCGAAAGATGCGATAATAGCTCCACAGCCACACACGAGACTCAGGCAGGTTATCGTATTTGGTATATTGGAAATTATTTTTTTCAACATGATTTTTATTTTAAGCGGGCAACCTCGGTGACTCCTCCGGTGGTCGTGTCGCCCAATTTCACATAAATCTCAGTCCCGAGCGGAAGATACAGATCCACGCGAGAACCGAATTTTATAAATCCCATGTGGTCATGAATGGATGCCTCATCGCCGGGACAAGCGTAGGTGACAATGCGGCGCGCAACGGCTCCCGCTATCTGACGCATCAGCACAAGCTGACCGTTCTTCGCGCGGATAACCACTGTCGAACGCTCATTCTCGGTGCTCGCCTTCGGGAGATATGCCGACAAAAATCGTCCGTTGTGATGCTTCACATAAACCACCTCTCCATCCACCGGAAACCAATTGGCATGAACATTCACCACCGACATGAATATCGACAATTGAATGCAACGGCAATGAAGATATTCATCCTCAAATGTCTCCTCAAGAGCCACAACCTTTCCATCAGCCGAGGCAACTACCACATTTTCAGGATCTCCCTTGAAATTGCGGCGTGGCGAACGGAAAAAATTAAGCACCAGCAGATAGATTATAAGTGAGAGCGAGGAGAATAGTATCGGAATCCATTCAGGGCGTATGAAAAGCCATGCCGGGATATTGATCACCAGCAATATGCCAAAGAGTAATAACAGTATGTTTAGTCCTTCTTGGTGGATTTTAACCTTCATCGTTTCCAAATATTAGTGCAAAGGTAAGACTTCTATCCTAATTTAACAAATAATATAACCGGAAATATTCATTGCTGCCACAATATGGATTTAACATGATATTATTCGTACTCTTCTTCGGTGGATTCAAGATTTTTTATTACTTTTGTGAATAACTTTTAAAATTTACGTGATTTATTTTCTTAGTGTATTGCAAAATCAATTATTAACATTTTAACCAAGTCATTATTATGATTAAGAGACTCCTTCTCTTAGCCGGTTCTATCTGGCTCATGTGCATTGCCGCTATGGCAGCGCCGGGAGACATTAAGTGTAGTGGCACTGTGGTTGACGACGCGGGCGAACCTGTCGTGGGAGCCACTGTTTCTGTGCCCGGCACATCGATTGCCACTGCAACCGACATCGATGGTCGATTCACATTGAATGTGCCCGCGCAAAAATCTATCCATGTCAACTACATCGGATTCCGTCCGGTCACTTTGGAAGCGAAATCTTCAATGGGCGACATCCAGCTCGAGACCGAATCTCAGATGCTGAAGGACGTAGTGGTAGAGCAGTCTATCGCCAAAACCCGACTCACTCCGGTGGCGGTGTCAACAGTAGGCGCGCAGACCATCGACCTCAAGCTCGGTAACCAGGAACTTCCCGAAGTATTGAAAACCACTCCCGGTGTGTGGGTCACTCGCGACGGTGGTGGTTTCGGCGATTCTAAAATCAACATGCGCGGATTCCAGTCAAAGAACACTGCTGTCATGGTCAACGGTATTCCTATCAACGATATGGAATGGGGTGGCGTGTACAACAGCAACTGGGCTGGTCTCGGCGACATCATCGCCAACATCCAGACTCAGCGCGGTCTCGGAGCCACAATCGTGTCAACACCCTCTATCGGTGGTACCATCAACTACACAACCCGCACAATCGACGTTGAGAAAGGCGGTCGTGTATGGTACGGAATGGGTAACGACGGCTACAACCAGTATGGCGTGAAACTCTCAACCGGCCTCATGAAAAACGGTTGGGCATTCACTATCCTCGGATCTCGCAAATGGGGCGACGGATACATCCAGGGCACGGAATTCAACAGCTTCAACTATTTCGTCAACATCTCCAAGCGCATCAACGACCAGCACCAGATATCATTGACCGCAACAGGAGCTCCCCAGACCCACGATCAGCGTTCCTCTCAGAACGGTCTTTCAATCATGGGCTACCAGACCTACGGCAAGCGTTATATGAACGGCGAGAGCATGTACCGCTACAACCCCACATTCGGCTACGACAACCAGGGCCGTGTGCGCAACTCAAGCCGCAACTACTACCACAAGCCCCACATCTCATTGAACCACATCTGGCAGATCGATGAAACATCATCACTCTCTTCTGCTATCTACGCTTCAATCGGTAGCGGTGGCGGTTACAGCGGACAGGGCAACGGTCTTGACGGATACACCTACAGCAAGTGGTACGGAGCAAGCAACGGAGTGCTCAACATGGAATTCCGCGCTGCCGACGGAACTTTTGACTACGGCGCGATCCAGGACCTCAACGCCGCATCAACCAAGGGTTCATACCTTGTTATGTCAAAGTCTATCAACTCTCACGAATGGTACGGACTCGTTTCCTCTTATAAAAAGGAGATCGAGCAGCGCAATGGCAACCGCCTCAACATCACCGGCGGTCTTGACCTCCGTTACTACGTCGGCAAGCACACCAATGAAATCTGCGATCTATATGACGGAGAATACTTCATGGACTACTCTTCTCGTAAGAATGTGAAGCCCGAACTCAACGCTGCCGCTGCCGACCCCAACTGGAAATACGAAAAGCTCGGCGTGGGCGACGTCGTTTACCGCGACTACAACGGCTACATCGTTCAGGAAGGCGTATATGCTCAGGGCGAATACACAATGCTCGACAGCAAGCTCAACCTTGTCCTCTCAGGCGCAATCAACAACAACACCTACTGGCGTAAGGACTTCTTCTACTACGACAAGGCTCACTCTAAGTCAGCCACTACCAACTTCATCGGCGGAACCGTGAAGGGTGGAGCCAACTACAACATCGACGAGCACAACAACGTGTTCCTCAACCTTGGCTACATCAGCCGCGCTCCTTACTTCTCTGGCGGTGTGTTCCTGCAGGCTACCACCTCCAACGCCATCAACAAGAAGGCTGTCAACGAAAAAGTCATGTCCTACGAAGTGGGCTACGGCTACAAGTCACGCTCATTCTCTTTGCTCGCCAACGCTTACTACACCCGCTGGATGGACCGCACCACTACCCGTGGCGACGAATTCTCCGACGGTTCAGGACGCTACTACATCAACCTTCAGGGTGTCGACGCTCGCCACATGGGTATCGAAATCAACTTCAACTGGGTGCCCACTCGCTGGTTGAACATCGAAGGTATGCTCTCTTGGGGCGACTGGGTATGGGACAGCAACGCTTCAGGTTACTTCTACAACGGACAGGGACAGCCGCTTAAGAACCTCAGCGGTGAACTCGCTTCAGGAATCGGTGCCGAAGACCACGCATTTGCCACTGTCAATCAGAAAGGCGTGAAAGTGGGCGGTTCTGCACAGACCACCGGTTCTCTCTCGGCTACATTCATTCCGTTCAAAGGATTCCGCATCGGTGCCGACTGGCTCGTAAGCGCTCGCAACTACAGCGACTTTGAAGTAAAGGCAAATCAGCTTGGCGCCAACTCAATCATCAACGTAGCCGATCCTTGGAAAATTCCTTGGGGACAGCAGGTTGACCTCAACGCAAGCTACCGTTTCAACATCGCCGGCGTGAAAGCAACTCTCTACGGCAACGTGAACAACCTCTTCAACTACAACTATGTTGTTGATGCTTACACTGACAACACAACCCGTGGAACTTGGGAAAACGCTTACCGCGTATTCTACTCTTTCGGTCGCACCTACTCAGTACGTATGCAAATCAACTTCTAATCATTAATCGCGAAACAAATTATGAAATACAATATTTTCAACGGTCTGATCGCGTGCGGTGCAATCGCAGTTTTGGCAAGCTGCTCGGAAAACTCTTGGAACAATGAGTATCTCGACGACTTCAAAGCTCCCGACGCATACACTAAAGTCGAAACTGTAAAGTACACGCTCACCGAAGCCGACTACAAGGCAATCGGCGATCTGTCTACAGCACTCACCCAGGCTGAAGCCGATGGTTTTAACAAAACCCAACTGCAAAACTGGGCGAAGCTCGGATATTTCACCACCGATTTCCCGGCAAACAAATATCTGCCCATATTCCTTGAATCATCTTCATTCGCTTACTTCGCCGCCAACAACGGATCAACCGTAGCCGCAACTTACAAGGAACAGCTCCAGAATGAAGTGATCAACGGCATTTACAACGGAAAAGTCCACACCTTCACCAACCTGAACTATCAGGCTGTATGGGGCGATCCCGACAAATTCGCCTACACTTTAACTTCGAAAGTTTGGCCGGGAAAAGCAATCCCTGAGATTTTGACAACTACCTATCCCGATGCTACCGATGGTACATACGCGCTCGTGAACTACAATATTTCCGAGACCGAGCCAACTTTCGGCACTGTTGCCCCGGCAACTCCCATCGACCAGGTAAAAGTCAAGAATGAATACACCATCAAGGGTTTTGTGACCGCTGTATGCAATCAAGGCTACATACTCACCGATGCCACAGGAAGCCTGTTGGTTTACTACGGTTCATCTTTTGAAGCCTCTGACTATTATATAGGCATGGAAGTGCAAGTGAGCGGAAAAGGAAGCCAGTACAATGGCGGTCTGCAGCTCGCTCCCACATCGGAAGTGATATACTCAAGCGAGCCTTACACCTATCCTGCTCCACTCGCCATGGATGGCACTAAGATGAATGAACTTCGCGACGCTATCCTCGCCAACGGCAGCAAGGGAACAATGCCCGTCTATGTTGAGTTCTCAGCTAAAGTGACCTCTACCGGAAATTACACCAACTTCATCGTCGACGGTGGCGAAACCACCGGTAGCGCATATCAGCTCACTGCCGATGCTCAAAAGCTCTTCACCAAGGATGAGACAGTCAACATCAAGGGCTACGTTCTGTCAGTAAACACCGACAAAAACACTAAGAAGCCCACTTATGTCAACTTCGTAGTAACCGAGGTTGGTGGCAAGGCTACAGCTAAAATGGGCAACGGTACATTCATTCCGAAACCCACTGCCGACCAAAAGTTCGAAAACGCTCTTTACTTCTTCGATGGATCCACTTGGGCTCCTGCTAAAACTATCGATCTTTTGATCAGCCCCTCCGACCTTAAAGAAATGGGAATCGACAAAGAGTATATCAGCAATGCCGACGCTGCATACTACTTCCCTATCTTCTTGAAGAAACTCTATCCCTACGCTAAGATCGATGATTCAATGCTCGTAGCTTACCAGTCAGGCGCAAAGTATGCCAACTGCGCTCAGTTCGATTACGACGGTCACCAGTGGACCAAGTACGACTATCTTGAGGATAAGACAAGCCAATATGCCAAGGTAAAAGGTTCTTGGATATTTGACCCCAACGTAACTCTCGTCATCCCCAACGACCGTCAGACTGAACCCGGATTGACATTCTACCAGTATGGTGTCGATTGGGTGAAGGACAACAAGGGATCACAGTACATCGACCGTGGCAACTCCGAGTTCTATTCAGGCTGCTCGGCTTACTACTGCAACGTGAACCACGACTTGACCCAGGTTGACAAATACGCCGAAGCTGCATGGGCAGGCGTCAACCGAGACGACATCATCCCCACAATGCGCCAGCACTTCCTCAACGAAGTCATTCCGGCTGCATTGAAAGCTTACTACCCCAACGCCAACCTCGTAGATGGCTACAACGACCCCATCATATATGAAGTCGATTACATCACCTACTACGGTAGCACATCATTCGACGGCAAAACCGGCAACGTCAACGACACCGTGAAATACGAAGTCAAAGGTCCGGGCGAGTTCAAGCTCGTCTACTCAACCTGGCTCGGCGGGAAAGTGACTGAAGGAGAATAATCCACTACACCCTCAATAAAAAAAGCGGCTGATGCCGCTTTTTTTATTTCCACCTAATTAGTCCAATTAGTCTCATTGGTCTCATTAGCCCCATTAGACTAATTAGCCTAATCCTTCACCCAATCCATCACATTTGCCGGAGCGCGACCCGCGGCAAGCTCCTGCTTCATGAAATCCATATAAGGAGCCACATGGGCGAAAAACCGTTGATATCCACGGCACAGATAATTCAACCCCGGCTCCCCACTCTCCGTCACCGCAAAACGGTTGCGCGGACACTCACCGTTGCAAGCGAAAAGATAACGGCATTCACGGCACTTACCCGGCAGAACCGACTGCTTATCCATGCCAAATTTCTGCTGACGCTCCCCCGTCATCATCTCCACAAACGACTTATCGCGGATATTCCCCAACTTATATTCCGGAAACACAAAATGATCACATGAATAGACATCACCGTTATACTCCATCGCCGGAGCCTGTCCGCAAGCCTTCGCAAGCGCACACACTCCCGGCTGCTCGCCAACCCAATTGGCAAGCGTGGCGTCAAAAAGCTGTATGAAATATTCACCCACATCATTACGCACCCATTCATCAAAAATCGCGCACGTGAACTCACCCCACTGCTCAGGACTCACCGAAAACGGAGCAAGCTCCCCACTGCTACCATCGGCAAGCGACGCAAGATTGCGCCCGTCGGCATGATTCACAATCCGCTCCACAATCGGCGTGAACTGAATATAACGGCACCCTGTCTCCTTAAAAAAATGATAGAAATCGAGCGGATAGTCGGCATTAAAATCATTCACCGTAGCCATAGCGTTCCACTCCACCCCATGACGGTTCAGCAACTCAATCCCCTGCATCACCTTGCGCCATGACGAATGCCCGTAACGCGAACGCCTATACTCGTCATGAAACTCCTGAGGACCGTCGATCGACACCCCAACAAGCCAATTATGCTCCTTGAAAAAACGGCACCACTCATCGGTCAGCAGCGTGCCGTTGGTCTGAATGCAATTGTCTATCACACGTCCACCCGCATAACGACGCTGAAGCTCCACAGCCCTCCGGTAAAACGACAGCGGTCTCATCAGCGGCTCTCCACCATGCCACGTAAAAAGCACCGCAGGCATACTCTGGCTCTCGATATAACTACGCGTAAAACGCTCAAGCATATCATCACCCATATTAAACGACGGCTTACCCAAACCATCACCTTGGTAAAGCCGCTTCTTCTCAAGATAATAACAATAGTCGCAGGCAAGATTGCAACTCGCCCCCGCAGGCTTCGCCATCACATAAAACGGCATCGAAAACGGAGTAAAAACATTCATAACATCACAAAGATACACAAATTCAATCACCTACGAAAAAGACACCATGAATGCCGTGCAAGGGCAATACACCCGCCGCCATGAGATGTAGAAAATGCCACGAAATGCCTGGAAGGCATTGCTTACGAATAGCCGCGGTACAGGGAGCCGCAGGCGACCTGTGCCCGGAAAAACCCACTCCGGAATGCACTCTGGAAGAGTGCCCCTGAAAAAAGCCAACAGATGCCGTGAAACGGCAATGCAATCGTAGCTCCGCCACGAGGCGATAGCCGAGGTGCGGAGAAAGCCGCCACAAACATTCGGGCATCGAAGATGTCCACCAATACATCATGTCGTTTTACTGAC
This sequence comes from uncultured Muribaculum sp., assembly GCA_910589555.1. Lineage (GTDB taxonomy): Bacteria > Bacteroidota > Bacteroidia > Bacteroidales > Muribaculaceae > Muribaculum. The sequence continues at coordinate 6,887 of CAJUTE010000043.1, read as the reverse complement.
ATTTCCACCACATCCCCCAACAACCCAACAGGCACATATCCACCCACAAGCCGTCTGTATGACGGTAAGAGATCAGCCTGGCATGCAGCGCCAGCGTAATGCTATATAGCGTGACATCGCATCAGCTCTGTAAGAGCGTAACGAATATGGCATTCCTACAGAACCAACCCAACCCATTGCACATTCCATCTCCACAAATCACCATGAATGCCGTGCAACGGCAATGCAATCGTAGCTCCGCCACGAGGCAATAGCCGAGGTGCGGAGAAAGCCGGCACAAACATTCGGGCATCGAAGATGTCCACCAATACATCATGCCGTTTTACTGACATTTCCACCACATCCCCCAACAACCCGACAAGCTAAGTGCCGACAGGCACGGATCCGTCTATATCCGCGGCTGAGCCAGCGAAGCCGTGGACCGCCACTCACCCCACACAACGAGCCCCGAACGGGGCGAGCCCGTCAAAACAACGGCGGCAAGATCGCTACATCCAATCCCGCCGCCACGCATAAAAATTATTAACTGTGTGTGTGTGTTTCCCCTCTGTATTGTAATAACTTTATCTCCCCAACACAATAGCTTTAGCCTTATCATAATCTAAACCGGGCATTTGCACCCCTACAGGCGCGCCTATGTAGGTCGGGTCACATACAATAAATTCCTGACCATTTATCACAACAGCATCCCCTTTTGTATGATTATTAAATCTTACTGCTGTGGCTAAATGCCCCGGATAATATACCAACGCCACATCCAATCCCAAAAGGTCACGCACCAACCGAGAAAACAAGATTGAGCGATCCTCACAGTCACAATATGGATAAAAAAGGCTCTCCTCTGCAAAGAAAGCCCGATCATATCCCCAGACTTTATCATCGTATTCATACACAAATCCTGTCTGCACCCAGTTTAACAACTTATTCACGGCTTCCTCTTCTGAGCAATTCTCGATTGAACTTTTCAATGCCGGATATATCAAGTCCTTTGTTTTCCGTGATAACGGAGTGTTGGCATACATTGCCCATCTCGTCATCGGATTATTATCAAGAGAAGATGTCGGATATTGATTGAAAAACTCAATCAGCTCTAATAGCGTTTGAGACCTCACGCTTATATCCTTATATTTAGCCGACTCAATTCTTCTTGGTTCAGATAAACCTCCTCCCAACATTTGTTCAGAACATATCATCAACGACAATGGCGTTTCCCCTTCAAATGCGCCATCGCAGATGCTGATTGAGTTGGAAATATCACCGTATGGATAAAATTTAGTACCGTTGAGATCGAAATACGGTTTATCATAAATCTGATGTTTACTGCCATACAGCATCGTAAGTCTATTACCATCAACAGCCAGTCTCATCTGATACCCCGACTGGCAATACAAGAACGCCATCAACAATATGGCGCCATTTCCATTGCTGCAATAACTTTTACTAAGTTTATCAAGAAACATCAGATATGCCCAGTCACACAAATTATATCTCAGTCTCGTTTCAAGACAATCTCTGATTGTATTGTTCATGCCATCCACGCTAAGGCATTCCCAAGCATTAGCGATCGATTTCGGAGAAATGTCGTTCAAATTCAGTTTAGCCAATTCCGGTAGCCTTACTTCACACTTGTTTCCAAAGAATCCCATCGAAAAATATCTATCATCGGGAGTCGGTGTTTCCCTGATTGGCTCAATTGGCTTTGGTTGCGGTGTATTGTCTATCGGTTCCACATCAATCGGCGTTATTGTCACCGGTGATTCTTCGCCTTTATTGATGAAATGAATTGGCGGTATTGTATTCTCCTCTTTGGGCAATGGCAACGGTGCCTTACCCTCATACCATTTCCAACTCTCTCGTAGAAATTGGATATACTTATCATTGCATTCATTCCGAAACTCAATGTGATTGTTTTGGGCTTCGAGTTTGAAATGACTGTATATTTCCTCAAAGCTTTGTGCCATGATGTGTATTTGGCAAATCATCAAGAAAGATACATGACAAAAAATCCGGTATTTCATTACAGAAAACTATGTTAAATGTGATTTGAACTGTTTGTTATTTTAATTTCCAGTCATGCCACACATCATTTATCTCTCTTGCCGATGTCACCATTGGTGTTTGTGACTTACCGTTTGCGACTAAAGATTTCTTTCTCACATTATCTTTTACGTAATCAAATAAAGCACCCAAGGTTATGTCTCCATTACTTTCTTTTAGTTTTTTCAAAATGAAGTATGTGAATAAGCCATGATTCTGCTCACTATATGGATAGGCGGTTTCATCCCCTTGTGCCGATGAAATGACTACAGTATTGCCGGTCGGAGTACCGGGCTTTGCTTTTATTTTAACGCCACGGGCGGCATAGAGCATTTCATCTCCACGTGCTGAACCGCTGAAGCAAGCATCAATAAATATAATTGTTTGTTGTGTCGGAATGTCACCGAAAGCATTATAAAAATCGGAAATGCTATAGCAGGTAGTTAAGTCCGAACTGAAACCATCTATCGGCATAAGATATGCCTGATTCGTTTTTTCGTCAGGAATACCATGTCCGGCATAGTAAACTATGAACGATGCCTCTCCATCGTATGCGTCTGCAATTTGCCGCATTAAATTGACCTCACGTTTAATATTATTAAGAGTGGCATCTTTCACAAGATGAATATTTGAATTTGGAATTCCCAATGTCTTCTGACAATATTGAGCCATTATTTCGCCATCGTTTAATGCATTTTCCACCTGCATCACATCCTGATAATTCTCATTGGCGATTATTAGGGCAAAAGTATTTAGATTATTAAAATTCCACACAGGAATCCCTTCGTCAACATCTGATTTTGATTTTAGTTTTATGTGTTTATTTTCAAATTGTGTTGTGTTATTTATGATATTCAATTGATTTGATGAACCCTGAATATAATTAGAATAATTATGATTGTCTTGACTCAATGATCCAGACATAGATCCATATTGCAACGAATGCTCTATTGTACTTTTATCGGGGACGGAATCTGATAGAAGTAATCCTCCACTAGTATAAAAATATGTTAGAGATTTTGAGTAATCTATTTTTTTAGAACATTTCCAGCCATATTGCGTACTGGATAGTGGATATTCTTCAATATTCCAACAATAGTTTATTCCATCTAACGAAAAGAGAATATTTAGCTTTGAATCACATACTAAAACATTATTCATCCAATCGTTATTTACTTTAGTGCGTGTACCAACTCTGTATCCAATTATTTTTAACCCTCGTCTCAAAGGTTGAACTGATGTTTGCTGACAATCTAATACAATGTTGCCGTCAAGGTCATATATCGGATTTAAATACGATGTGATAAATCCACCAATGATATAGTGAGGTTCACTTTTCCCTAGATTTAATAACCGACCTTTTTTTAAAGAAAAAATTGAGTTTCCCGGACTATCTGATTTATGGTTTGGATTTAAAGCGAATATCAATATTTCATTGTTTTCTGCCTTTTCAAATGAAATTTTTTTATAGACAGGAGCAACCACTTCATCTCCATTTGAATTGCATACTCCATTATATCCCTTGTCTTGTCGTGACGACACAAGGTAACAATCACTATGTACTATATAAGTGACTTCTTTATATCGTTTTTTTAGTACTTTTTCCACATTTTTATTATAAACTGCCCATGAGGATAGAGAAAAAGTAAAAAACAAGAATATCGATATTAGTTTTTGCATTATTTCATATTTATGGGAGTGATACAAATTGTATCACTCCCTAGTTCTCATTTTAAAGTTCAAAATTCATTCTCCAAACATTATAATTATCCTTCTTAGTTCCGCGAGAAGATATAAAATAAATTTGTTTGCCATCAGCACTCCATTCTGGGCAAAAATCGGGGCTCGGATGAAATGTCAATTGCGTTAACTGAGTTCCATCTGGTTTGATAACAAATATATCCAAATTTTCTTTTTTCGTACTTGCAGCCTTAGAATTCGCTTGTAGCAAAATCCATTCTCCATCTGGTGATAGAGATGCATTTGAGAATCCTTTAGTTTTATCAGAAACAACCAGTGTCTCTTGTCCATTTACAAAATTTACAAGCCAAATTTCTGAATTTCCATCTTTCGAGTTCCTTGTGCATAAAAATTCTTCATTCGAAATCGGCGATGCCTGATAGCCTCTAGCACAGTTTACCAGTTCTCCTGTCTCTTTATTATAGCTCCAAATGGAAGGTCCATTTTTATCTAATCGTGTAAAGAAAATTACTTTTCCATCAAGCGTACTTGGATTTCGGTCGAAATTGTTTGACGAAATCTGTCTCATTGCAGATCCTTTGTGAGCATCCACAGAACTTATTTTGGCCTCATATAAATCAACAACTTCACTTACATATAAATTTCCATCAGAACCCCAGTCAAAATCCCAAATATCTCTAAACGTCCTTTGAGTAGAAGCTCCGCTTCCTGATGCTCGTCTTATCATAACATTGTCCCTATCGTTATTTCTGGTAAGGTAGGCTATTTCACTTCCATCAGGAGACACGGCTAAGGTTCGAAGTGTCCTCCATTGAAGTTTACTTTTTTACATCCGGCAATAAGTGAGTTGGCAAAATTAGATCTTATCCATGATTTTCCAGATCCTACACCAAGAACACTGTTTGATTCTTCATCAGTGATTTTAGTAACATTTAATCCTGCCTCTTCTACTACATATTCCTCCTCTTGTATTTTCTTTGCATTGATATTGCTTACAATGCTGCTCAGGAGAAAAAATACTACAATAATTGAAAGTTTTTTCATAAGCATAATTACTAATTTATTTAAAAATTGAAATGTTTATTTCTTGAAACTGTATTCTTTGATTACTTGAAAGAGTTTTACTTAGCCATTTTTTGAAATCGACATATAAGGCATTGAGTGGTTTATCTTCAATGCAATTATCAAAACTATTTATATTGTCAGTACCATTTGGATAAAATAGTATGCAGAGTGTGTTGAAATCTTTATTATTTTCACAAGTCAATGTATATTCATCGACTATAGATCTGTCACATTTATCAGCATCTTTTCCTGAAAACATAATATATTCCCTATTTGCTTCTATCGGATATGCTGACGCTATTTGATCCTTATATGGTAATATACTATAAATGGTTTGTGCTATTTCATCGAGAAGATAAACCGTTACATACCCATCTACAGGAGATTTAAAATATAGATATAAGTCATCACCATCCTTGAACTCAGTTGACTCATATTTTAAAGAAGTTCCATTCCTTAAAGGTTTGGCAATGAATTCTATTTTTGCCGATTTTATCTCCCGTGCTTTGCCTTTTACGGCACAACTAACTACAAGGAAATGATTCTCGAATTTTATATCATAGACTGGCTCCCCAATCGTTTCAATCCATTCTCCTTTAACATCGCTTCCTCCAATGGAAAAGAACTTCGTATCCGATTCGCCATTTTTATTTGAAACTATAGTTGAGGTGCTTTGTGAGACAACAGTGCCGAATTCGTCAGCTATAGCTTGAATCTTTGCACGTTCAAGAGCTGTCCGTTTGGCTTCCTCAATCGACACAGTTTCAGGGGCATAGTAAGTATATGTCGCTGAGACTTTTTTTACATTCTGCGAATAAGAAGGCATCCATAAAAGGAGCGAAGATAGCAATATGAGTATACGCAGCCTCATAGATTACCAGCCGAGCAATTGATCGAGTTTGTTATGCAGGGAATCGCCGCGTTGTTCAAGGTCTTTCTGAATGGCACGTTTTGCGGCATTTTTTGCCATTTCTTGACTATAAGCTATGCGTATCAGAACTTCGCGGTTGTTGCCATTGACCACGCGATAAGTTTCAACCACAGGGATAACTCTGCCTATGCTTTGAGATATAAGGTTTTTGCTTGCCATAACACTGCGGGTAATTGATGCGGCATCGCTTTGAACCATCTGCTCATTTGCAATAGTGCTTTCGATAAGTGCGGTTACCTCAGTTTGGATTTGTCCGGCAAGGTTTTGTTTGGCAAGTTCAAGAGCCTGCATCTTGGCAGCATCATAATTGCCGCCTGTGCTCATTGCCTCTGCCATTATAAACTTAGGAAAGCCATCGGAATCATATTGATATTGCATCATATATGATTTGTCAAGCTGTTTGTCGAGAGGGAGAGCGCCGGGAGCTGTCTTCCAATCCTCTTTCCCGAGCTTTTTTGCCTCATTGCGAGCGGCCTTGCTCGCTTTTTCCCCAAGCTCTTTCTTAGTCGCTTTGGCAAGTTCCTGCCGTTCCTTTAGTTGATCCTTTGTCGATTGGGCAAAAGTCATTCCCGATGATGAGATCATCATCAGTGTGACAAGCCCGAGAATAGTTCTTTTCATAGATGGACTGTGACGATTGGTTTATGTTGTTGGAAGACTCACAGTCCAACAGGTTACAAAAAAAGCGTGAGAGTCTGTATCTGTTACTCGTCCCACGAATCGAGGCTCTGGCATGTGCCCATCTGAGTAGAACGAGCAACGCGGAGCCTCACGCTGTATGATATAGCAGTAAGAGAATGTATCTCTACAAACTCCCACTAAGGTATCATACCCCGAAAGACGCCTATCGTTGTCTCATCCTTGACTCAGATAATGAAACTGCCAGATTTCGATCCGTCAAGAACAAGCGTTGATAAACGCTTCTTAATATGTCTTTGGCAAGCCACAAATGCAAGCCGATACTGCACCCGCCACATAGCCCCATATCGGGGCTCCGAGATCGATATGCACCGCAAATATATGAAAAATGTTTTAATCTGTCAATAAAATTGACGTAATTTCAATAAGGGCAGATTAAACAGGCAAGTGCGAAATTAAGAAAAGTGTTTGAAGAATTCGATTTTTGGGGTTGAGAAATTAAGTTTTTTACGAG
>CAJUTE010000042.1 GCA_910589555.1 uncultured Muribaculum sp. | reverse complement strand
GAGCCTGTGTCTAGAGTGACTACAGGCTCGTCTTTTCTTAAGTTAGTGACATTGCTCGAATCGAGCGTCCCTACAATTATGGACGGTTATTTCTTATAGATTATGGATAGCCCGTCGCGCACGGGGATGAACACATTTTCCACCCGAGGGTCGTTCTGGATGAAGTCGTTGAAGCGGAGTATGCCTTCGGTTTGGGCGTCGTGCGCGTTGCTGTCAGCTACCTTGCCATACCATAGGGTATTGTCGGCTATGATGAATCCCCCTTTACGCACCATGGGAAAAACCATGTTGTAGTAGTCGAGGTAATGGCGCTTGTTGGCATCGATGAACACGAGATCCCATTCGATATCGAGCGAGGGGAGCACCTGTGATACGTCGCCCACATGAAGGGTGATCTTGCCGCCGTAGGGAGACTCCTCCAGATGCTGCCTTATGAACTCCTCCATCTCGTCGTTGATCTCGATGGTGTGTACCATTCCTCCCTCCGGCATTCCCTCGGCAAGACATTGTGCCGAGTAGCCGGTGAAGGTGCCGAGCTCGAGAATGTTGCGGGGCTTCATCATCCTCACAAGCATTTTCAGCAGCCGCCCCTGTTCATGCCCTGAACACATATTGGCATACAGGCATGAGACATGGGTGTCGCGGTTGAGCTTTTTCAGATGAGGCGGCTCGGCGTCGATGTGGGATGTGATGTATTCCTCAAGACTGTTGTCGATCATTTAGCCTCTTCAAGGTTAGGCAGGCAGAAGCTCTGATAGTTGTCGAGGATATCGCCCACGGTGTTTATTTCAAGGAAAGTGGTGCCATGGCCTTCGCCGAATGATCCGCCGAGATATGCTATGCGGTCATGGCGGGTGAGGCGTCCTATCTCCATCAGGTAGGTGAGGGCTGTGCTTATGTAGCGGCGCGAGGTCTCCATCTTTTCCTGGTAGATGGGGAGCACGCCATAGGAGAGGGCGAGCAGTCTCACCACGTGGGGGCGGTAGCAGATGGCGAGCACCGGGTCATTGCCTCGGTAGGAGGAGATGTAGCGGGCGGTGCGGCCTGTGTAGCTGTCGGTCACGATGGCTTTAGTGCCGAGGATGTTGGACGACGCTACAGCCTGGCGGGCGAGGAATGATGTCACCTCCGGCTCCACGGTGGGGATGATGCGGGTGTGGGCAAGTGATTTCTCGACTTCGGCAGCCACCTTGGTCATTGTGGATATTGCCTCTACGGGATATTTTCCGTAGGCGGTTTCACCGCTCAGCATGAGCGCGTCGGTGTGCTGGTTCACCGCATTGGCGATGTCGCTGACCTCGGCGCGTGTGGGGCGGGGATTGTTGATCATCGAGTGGAGCATCTGTGTAGCCACGATCACCGGCTTGTGGTGCAGCACGCACTTGTTGATGAGTGAGCTTTGGATGACCGGAATGCGCTCGGCGGGAACTTCGATGCCGAGGTCGCCGCGGGCGATCATGATGCCGTAGGATGCTTCGAGAATCTCATCGAAGTTGTCGATGCCCTCCTGATTTTCGATTTTGGAGATGATCTTTATGGGGCTGTTGTTGGCGTCAAGTATTTCCTGGATATCCTGTACGTCGCGTGCCGTGCGCACAAACGAGTGGGCGATGAAGTCGATGCCGAGCTCCATGGCTATGTTGATGTTGGTCTTGTCGCGTTCGGTGAGCGATGGCAGAGGTATCTTTACTCCGGGGATGTTGACGCTCTTGCGTGATCCGAGCGCGCCTCCGTTGAGTGCGGTGGCATGGATGGTTTTGCCCTCGATGCTGTCGATGAGGAAATCGATCTCACCGTCGTCGATGAGGAAGTGCACGCCGGGCACAGCGTGTTCGGCGATGTCGATATATGACAGGCATATACGGTCATGCGAGGTTTCTCCTTGCGGGTTTCCTTCGAAAGTGACTTTGTCGCCTGCGTTGAATATGATGGTTGAGTCGTCGACGTTGGTAGTGGTGCGTATTTCAGCGCCTTTTGTGTCCATAAGGATTGCGATGGACGGGGAGACCGCGCGCACGTTGCTCACAATCTTCTTGAACCCTTCATACGACAAGTGGGCTGAGTTCATTCTCACCACGTTGAGACCGTTGTCGTAAAGGTCGCGGATAAAACCTACATCACATCTTCTATCGGAAATGGTTGCTACAATTTTGGTAAATTTTTTCATAATGCTTATAAGCGAATAACAGGTTCTGGAATTATATGAACGCTTCGAGGGCAAGGCGATAGCTGTCGAGCCCGAATCCGGCAATGACACCGCGGCACACTCCCGATATCATCGAGCGGTGGCGTATCTCCTCGCGGGCGTGCACATTGCTGATGTGTACTTCTATCACAGGGGTGTTGATCGCCGAAATGGCGTCGGCGATGGCGAGTGAAGTGTGGGTGTAGGCTCCGGCATTGAGGATGATGCCTTCAACTTCGCCAAATCCCACGCGGTGAAGCTCGTCGATGATGGCTCCCTCGCTGTTGCTCTGGAAGTAGGATATTTCTACATCGGGATAGCGGCTTGCCAAAGTCTCCAGGCACTTGTCGAAGCTGCTGTTGCCGTAGATGCCCGGTTCGCGCACTCCCAGAAGGTTGAGGTTGGGTCCGTTGATGATTGATATTTTCTTTGCCATAGTGTCGTTACGATGCATATCGCGTTTTAGAATGTGCAAAATTACAAAAAAAATCAGTAATTTTACCGACAAATCATGTATTACACAAAACTTATTTGCTATGCGTAAGGGTTTATGGCTATCGTTTGCCGCTATGTTTGTGGCGATTCAGCTTTTCGCTCAGAATGAGGCGAAGGAGAAGAAATATCTTATTGCCGGTGTCGCTTTCTATAATTTGGAGAATCTGTTTGACACGATTAACAATAACGGGAAGTATGACTACGAGTTTTCTCCCGAGGGTCCGAGAATGTGGAATTCCGAGAAGTATTGGAAGAAGCTTGGCAATCTGTCGAGGGCTATCACTGCGCTTGCAACCCCCGAAACCCCTATCGGCCCGGCGGTGATCGGCATCAGCGAGGTGGAGAACCGCAGCGTGGTTGAGGATCTTGTGAAGAAGATCGACGAGACGCTGGTAGCCGAGGGTAAAGATCCGTGGAATCTGCAGATCGTGCACCATGATTCTCCCGACCTGCGAGGCATTGACGTGGCGTTGCTCTACAATCCCATATATTTCAGCCTTGAGAATGTGAATAATCACCGGCTCGTAATTCCCGATGATCCCGATTTCCTCACCCGCGACCAGCTTGTGGTGAGCGGAAGTCTGCTTGACAAGCCCATGGGATTCATTGTCAACCACTGGCCTTCGCGTCTTGGCGGAGAGAAGGAGTCGAGCCCTAAGCGTGAGGCTGCCGCAAGACTGTCGCGCCACATCGCCGACTCGCTGCGTCGCGACAATCCGGCTCGCGGAGTGGTGATGATGGGCGACCTGAACGATGATCCGTTCAACAAGTCATGTGCCGAGGTGTATGGAGGTGTGCGCGACCGTGAGCAGGTGACGCATGACGGCTACTACAACCCCTTCTGGTATATTCTTGACAATGGCGTGGGCACGCTGTGCTACAATGGCAAGTGGAACCTTTTTGACCAGATAATCGTGTCGGGAAATCTTGTGGATAACTCCGACCCTGAATTCCAGTACTGGAAGTGTACGGTGCTTAATGCTCCGTTCCTTCGCACAAAGAGCGGCAAGTACAAGAATTATCCTCACCGCACTTACTCGCGCAACAACTTCCTGAACGGTTATTCCGACCATTTCCCCACTCAGATATTCCTTCTGCGCGAAGTGACCGAATAATCAGTCAATAACTAATAATATACAAAGGGCGATGCATTCACATCGCCCTTTGTCGTAAAATGATATTGCAGGGAGTGGGGTTATCTGCCTGAGGTGGCTTGTTCGCGGCTGTTGCCGGGGTATATTTTTATGAGGCGTGTGCCGTGGGGAGCCAACTGGGTGGTGAAGCCTTCTTCCGATTCAGCCACATCCGTCTGTCGCCACAGGTCGCGCACTTTCTGCTTGCCGCGCAGCCCGAGGTTTTTCCATGTCACGCTGCCCTGAGTGTCCTTGGTGCCGATGTTGAAGAGTCCCACTGCCATCGAGCCGTCTTCAAGCGGCTTGGCGAATACGACCACATTGCCATCCTGCGCCACTATCATCGCCTGGACGCCGAGAGGATCCTGATTGACTTCGATCACCTCGTCGTTGGTGAGCAGGCTTAGGGTGAAGTCGTCGAGCTGAGCCATGTCGCATCCTATGAGCAACGGCGACGAGAGAAGGCTCCACAGGCTGATGTGGGTGTATTGCTCATCGGCGGTGAGGCGTGTATAGTGGAGCTTCGGTCCCCAGCCTACCATGCCCACCACGAGCATATCGGGATCGATCCAGTGACCCGGTCCCACGAATGGCGCCCACTTGGTCTGAGTGAATCCCTGGCGGTACACCTTTGCCCATGTGTCCTTGATGTCGCCGGTGGTGCGCCAGCAGTTGACCATCTTTTTCCATTGCGGAGCATCGCCCCAGGGTCCGCTGTTTGACATGCTGAACACGATGTCGCGGTCATGGGAGCGGAGAGCGTCGTGCATTTCGGTCACGTGATACACGTTGTTGGGGTTCCAGTCATATTTCAGGTAGTCCATGCCCCAGTCCACCCATTGCTGCACATCGTTTTTCACAAATGAGTACTTGCCGTGATGGTAGTTCACGCCATGCTTTATTTTCTTTTCGGGATCGACGAAGCGGTAGTTCTCGTTGGCATATTTTTCCACCCAGTCGTAGGTTCCGTCGGGATTGTCGCTGTAGGAGCCCACATGACCGGCGTATGTTCCCACCCAAGGACCTGAATAGATGCCTATCTTAAGCCCCATTGCATGAATTGTGTCGGCAAGTCCTTTCATGTCGGGAAACTTGGCGTTGGTCATCACGGCATTGTGCTTTCCGCCGCGCAGTCCTTGCCATCCGTCGTCGATGTTGATGTATTGCCATCCGTGGTTTATCAGCCCCTTGTCGACCATCGCTTTCGCCGAACTCAGCACTTTCTCCTGGCTTACGGCGTCGCCCCAGCAGTTCCAACTGTTCCATCCCATAGGAGGGGTGAGGGCTATTTTGTCGCCTGCCACTATCTTCAGGTCGCGGCTTGCCGTCCCGAGACTGTTGGTGGCTGTCAGTGTCACGGTGTATTCGCCCGGTGTCTTTACTTTGCCTGTGATTTGCCCCGTTTTCGGATCGAGCTTGAGCCCTTTCGGCAGATTTTTTGCCGCAAAGGTCATGGGGCGTATTCCGGTAGCGGGAATCGTGTAGAGGAACTGCGATCCCGGTCGCACGCCAAACACTTTCGCACCGTTTATGCGGGGTGTGTCAGGAGCCTTGGGCGTGAGAATATATTTTGCCATCGTGTCGGGGACTGCGGTGTTTTGAGCGTAGGCAGAAGTGCCTCCCCATAACATGGCGGCTCCTGTCAATGTCGCTAAAATGTAGTGTTTCGTTTTCATTGCAGATTGATATGATTGTTCTATGCAAAAATAGCGCGGCTTATTAAAACCGGCTATTAATATCATCCCTTGATTTTCCAATATTGCCTCCGGACATGATTTTTTCACCGGATAAGTTATTGATGTAGCAAGAGCCGCATCCGGAAAGGAAGCGGCTCTTGTGCTAATTAATATTAAGAACTGATAAAAGCCTACAGAAGAGGGTCGAAAGTGCCGTCATCCCAGCCTTTTGTTTGCTCAAGTAGTTTGTTTTGCTCAAGATGACGTCTTGGCAGAGCGAAGAAATAGTGGTTGGATGACACGTTCCAGGTGAATTTGCTGTCAATCTCCACCAGTGTGCTCTCGAAATAGTTGAAATAGTCGGTTGACGACATATTGCTGTCTCCGTTTTCGTTGAATTCTGCCGCCAATTGAGCCAATGACAGATCCTTCTTGTCCTGAGTCAGGTTTATCTCGATGCGGTGTCTGACGAATCCTCTGTACTCGGGACGGTCAAACATCATGCGGCGGCGCATATCCCAAAAGCGTTTGCCTTCAAATGCGAGCTCAATGCGTCGTTCGAGCATGATTGCGTCAATCAGAGCATCGCCGGTTAGCCCCTGCTTCAAGCCATACATGCCATCATCGTTGGGGGTGATTCCGGCACGTTTGCGGATATCTTTAAGCATGTTTACAGCCTCAGTATCGTGATTGCCGATTTCCGCCGCGCACTCGGCAAGATTCAGCATCACCTCGGCATATCTTATTTCCACGAGGTCAAGGTCGTAGTTTCTCACATCCACCTTTGGCAGATTGAGGTTTACGAACTTGCAAGAATAAAATCCGGTTTTTGAAGCGTTGGCTGTTTCGACCTCGCCGCCCTTGTAGGTGTACTGGCGTTGTCCGGGCCAACCGTTGTCGGCGATTTTATATTGCATTCCATTGGTGACGATGGTGCGGTAGAAACGAGGGTCGCGGTTCAGCCAGAAGAGTCCTCTTTCATCTTTAGCCTCGACATCAAACGGCTCTTTAACTCCATCGCCGTCAATGTCGATGCCCGGTTCTGAGCCGTCCGCCATCGGGTATGCCATCACGAGCTCCACAGTGGGGCAGCTCCATCCGGTTTTTCCGTTGGAGTAGTCGAGCGGACGTATGCCTGCATTTATATCGGTGGCGCGTGCCGGATAAGAATATCTCGATGAGAATACCACCTCTTTTGAAAGTTCACAGGCATCGGTGTTGTCAGCCCACGTGCCGTCGTATGACGTGTTGAGTCCGTATCCGTCGCTGTCGAGCTGGTTGAGTGCGGCAAGATTGGCATCGTAAGCGTCCTTCCATCTTGCTTTATCATCATTGCGGTTGAATTGTTTGCTGGCGTAGAACAGCAACACTCTTCCCTTCAGGGCGAGGGCGGCTCCGCGTGTGATGCGTCCGGCATCATTGCTTGACCATTTTCCGGGTAAAACCGATGCGGCTTTGTCGAGGTCGTCGACAATCTGTTTTATGCATTCCGAGGTCTTGGCTCTCGGAACTTCGGCATTCTCCCTGCTCTGGACCGACAGAATCAATGGCACGCCGCCATAACGCTTTACCAGCTCAAAATACCGGTAGGAGCGAAGGAACAAGGCTTGCGCTTCGATTGTCGCCTTATCGTTGGCTGACAGTGATCCGGTGTTGATGTTGTCGAGAAGCTCGTTGAGGGTGTATATTCCACTGTAGGGCCAGTATTCGGCTGTAGGTCCTCCTCCGCCTTCAGTAGTCAGCTGGTCGGCATAGAAGAAATCGTCACCCGAACGGTCGTCATCGGAATATCCGTTGGCGCTCACCACATCGCTCTCCCAGTCGGGGAGATTCACTTTGTAGCAATAGTCGAGGAATGCGGTAGCGAGGGTTTTGTCGTTCCAAGTCGCTTCGGAGGTTACCGCGCTCAGGTTTTTCTTGTCCAGAACATCATCGCAGGACGATAGCCCCAGCATTCCGGCAATTAGAACAGTATATATAAACTTAGGTTTCATTGATAGTTGTATTAAAGTGTTAGATTCAAGCCGAATGAAATGTTACGCATGATAGGATAAGAGCTTATGTGATCCTTGTGCACTTCCGGATCGGCGATTTTGAGGTGATCTTCGAGCAGGAAGAGGTTGGTGGCGTTTACGAACAGGCGTATTCGTTCAAAACGGATTTTGTTGACGAATTTCTTCGGCAGGTCGTAAGACAGGTTCACATTCTTGCAGCGTAGGAAAGAGGCGTTGCGCACCCAGAATGTCGATTTTTCACCGTTGGTCTTTGTGAGGGTGAATGGCATAGAGGCGTTGGGATTCTCTTCGGTCCAGTGGTCGTTCCAGAATGAGAATGTTCCGGTCCAGTCTTTCACGCCTGGTTTGCGTTCGTCAATCACACGTTTGTGTCCTGCGAGACCTTCAAAGAAGATGTCGAGGGTGAAGCCTTTCCATCGTGCGCCGAGTCCGAATCCGTAGGTGATGGGTGCGGTTTGCTTGTCAACGATCACGATCATGTCCTCTTCGGTGATCTGTCCGTCGGGTTCGTCGCTGTTCACGCCTCTTACGTCGCGGTATAGGAGCATACCGGGCACGAGTTTAGTACCTTTGATGAGGAGGTCTTTGCCGAATTTCTCGCGGTTTTCGGCGTTGACACGGTCCACATCCTCTTGTGTGCGTAATATTCCCATACAGTCATATCCCCACACGCGATCGAGTGAATGACCGATTTCTGATTTGTATTCGCGGAGATTGGATGCCTCGGGCTTGTCGACCCACCAGCTCTTGGCGTAGCCCACGTTGCCTCTGAACCAGTATTCCACATTTTTGGCTTTTCCGTTCCATGACAGTTCAAGCTCAAAACCGCGAGAGTCGATTTCCGCGCAATTCTCTTTGGGGAGGCTCGCTCCGAATGATGTGGGCAGAGCGGCATTGGTTGTGGCAAGAATGTCGTAGGTGTGGCGGTAGAACCATTCAAAGCTCATGTTGAGATGGCGGAACAGGCGACCGTCAAAACCGATGTTGTAGGACTTTGATTTTTCCCAAGTCAGGTCGGGATTGGGGAGTGTTCCCGGCTGGATGCCGTAGCCCTGCATTCCGAACACTGCTCCGGTGGTCATGTTGTATTTAGCCATCCAGTCCCATCCTCCCACAGCGTCGTTACCGAGAGAGGCGATGGAGCCGCGCAGCTTGAAGTAGTCAAACCAATTGTTCATGCTGCTGTTAGCCCAGAACGGTTCGCTTGACATACGCCATCCTGCCGATACCGAGGGGAAGAAACCCCAACGCTTTTTGGGCGCGAATTTGGTTGATCCGTCATAGCGGAAAGCGAGTTCGAGCAGATACTTGTCGTCATAGGCATAATTCAGACGTCCCACGTAGGACTGGCGTCCTGTTTCGTTTACCGAGCCGCTTCCCACGGTTGACTGTGATGCGTCGCTGCTCGCGCCGTGGAATTCCGGCATGGTCCATGAAATCACGCCGTCGCGCTGAGCGTCAAATGATTCTGACTCGCCTTCAGCCTGCTCGTAGACGAAGAGCGCTCCCACGTCATGCTTGCCGAATGTGCGGTTGTATGACACAAAGAAGTTGAGCTGGTAGTCCTGGATGAGACGTGCGGTTTTCTTGATGTAGTTTTTTGAACCTCTTACATCCGATCCTGTTACTTGCGGATTGGTCGACGGATCGATGTAGTGGCCGTTGGTTCCGCTGGTCTCGAATGTGTACAAAGTGTAGGGCAGCTCCACTTCTTTAGAGATGTTGTTGTATATGTTTTTGGAGTATTGCACACGGAATTTAAGACCCTTCAGGAATGGAGCGTTGTATTCGGCGAATGCGTTGATGTTGGTGTTGTTCCATTTCCTTGTGTCGCGTCCCGCTTTTTCGCTTATCTGTGTCAGCGGGTGCTGTTCAAGTCCGTTGGCTTTCACGGGCAGCCCGTCGATGTAGAACGGATTCATCTTAGAGCGTTTCAGGACCGAGGCATATAGGTTGTCCATGTTGTCGCGTCCGCCGTCACTTCTCCAGTGAGGTTTTATGTCCTTTCTGATGTCGGTGCCTATGTTAAGCCCTACTACGATATCTTTTGTGATATTCGCGTCTATATTTGCACGGAAATTAGCCTTGTTGTATTTGAGGTTGTCAAAGGCGCCGTCGGCATAGTAGTAAGATCCGCCGATGAAGTAGCGCACACGGTCGTTGCCTCCGGTCACATTGAGTGTGTGGCGAGTGGTGATGGGGTCTTTCCACATTTCATCCAGCCAGCTATAGTTCACGTGTTTGAGATATTCAAGTTCATCGTCGGTGTACCATGTTTTCTGGTTTCGCGGGTCCTGTTTCGGATCCATGTTCTTGTCGGCGACCCATGTTTGGTATTTATTATTGTTGAGGAAAATAGCCTGTTCGTAAGCGCTCATTGTCGAGGGCTGATTTGTGGGATGATCCCAACCTACGGTTCCGGTGTAGTTGATCACCGGCTTTGAATTGGATCCCTTGCGGGTGGTCACAAGCACCACGCCGTTGGCGGCGCGGGCGCCGTACACCGCTGCCGATGCTCCGTCCTTAAGTACCGAAATATTTTCTACTTCGCTTGCGTCAAGCGATTCAAAAGCCTCTTGGTTGCGGACCACGCCATCGATTACATATAATGGCGATGAGTCGTTGGTGGTACCTTTGGCGCGGATGCTCAGCGTGCTTCCTGCTCCGGGCTTACCGGTGGTTGAGGAGATCATCACACCTGAAAGGCGTCCGGCAAGCGATGAGGCAAGATTGCCGCCCGGAATGTCGGAGATGGCTTTTGCATCGATGCTTGTCACACTTCCTGTCACGCTCCCCTTTTTCTGGGTTCCGTAGCCCACCACTACCACTTCGTCGAGTTGCTGGGTGTCCTCCTTCATCACCACATTCATTATCGGTGATGGCGACAAAGTGAGGGGAGTGTAGCCTACATAAGAGAAATTGATTTTTGACTTTTCAGGCGCTGTGAGTGTAAAGCGTCCGTCAATGTCGGTGGCGACACCATTTGAAGTGCCCGACACTACGACTGATACTCCGATAAGGGGTTCGTCAGATTCGTCTACCACGCGCCCTTTGATCTGGATATCCGCAGCAAACAGGGTTGATGCCCATAAAAACACGGCTGCGAAAATTGCCACACGCAAAGGTGTTGAATTAACATTGTGCTCCATGAATTGAAAGATTAATAATTGCAAAAAACTAAATTGAATATTTGCAAATGTGAGCAAAAATATTAGGGGGGGGGGTAGATATTATACCAAATTTTGTAAAAAATGTGCTATCATTCAGATTTAAGATGGAAATGCGTAAAATTCAGAGAAGCTGCAGAACAGACTTGGTTCCTTCAGAGGGTTTTGCAGATCCGGTAAGCACCGCAGGTGCTCCGTTGTGGAAAATCCGGCACGAACGTAGAAAGTGTGTAGGCTGGACTTTATCGATGCGTTTTGTGAAGTTTTCGGCTGGGATCTCAATGTGACCGAGGATGATAATTCGGTGCTCGTGAAAATGTATTTCAAGAAATGAGATTGGCGGTGGGGTGGCATTTAGCGAATTGGTTGCGGCGGAAGGAAAAACCTGAAGGGTTAATCTGTCGGTAGCCGGTGGCGGAGCGTAGCGACACCACCGGAAAAATGCGATAAAAAACAATCGAATCTGAAAGATTCATCATACAACAATTATCTGAGCGCAATTTGCCAAACATCCAAGATGATTCTTTCAGAAACATTCTACAAACCAATGCTTTCCGGTGGTGTCGCTAACGCTCCGCCACCGGCTACCGATGGATGAATCCTTACGGATTCGTTGTGGTGGTGTCTCTGCAAAGCAGAGCGGCTAAAGCCGATGACCTTGCGGATTCGTTTTTTTGTGGTGTTTGAATTTGTTTGTGTGTTTTGTGGCTTTGGGTGGGGTAAAATTGGAGAGTCCACCGGAGCGGCAGTGTTCCTGTTGCTCCGATGGACTCTCGACCGAATTTGCAGAAGCCCGGTATGTTTTTTTAGATGAGTTTTTCGAGGGTTGAGACGTTGTTGGCGATCTCTTCGTCGGTCACCTGATAGTTGTTGAGGTCGCCCGAGAAGTAGCGGTCGTAAGCCGCCATGTCGATCAGTCCGTGTCCCGACAGGTTGAAGAGGATGGTTTTCTTTGTGCCCTCTTCTTTAGCCTTGAGCGCTTCGCGTATTGCAGTCGCGATGGCGTGTGAGCTTTCGGGCGCGGGGATGAGACCTTCGGTTTGGGCGAATATGGTTGCCGCCTTGAATGTTTCGAGCTGAGGTATGTCGACCGCCTCAATCATATTGTCGATTTTGAGTTGGCTCACCACTGATCCTGCGCCGTGGTAGCGCAGACCGCCGGCGTGGATGTTGGCGGGCGAGAAGTTGTGTCCGAGGGTGAGCATGGGGATGAGCGGAGTGTAGCCTGCTTCATCGCCGAAGTCGTATTGGAATATGCCGCGTGTGAGCTTGGGGCATGATTCAGGCTCGGCTGCGATGAAGCGGGTGTTACGTTCGCCGCTGAAGTTGTGGCGCAGGAATGGGAATGATATTCCTGAGAAGTTGCTGCCGCCGCCGAAGCATCCTATCACGATGTCGGGGTATTCGCCTGCCATCTCCATCTGCTTTTCGGCTTCGAGACCGATCACCGACTGGTGAAGCGACACGTGATTGAGCACTGATCCGAGAGTGTATTTGCAATTGGGAGTCGACATTGCGAGCTCTACTGCCTCGGATATCGCTGTACCGAGCGAACCCTGATAGTTGGGGTGTTCGGTGATTATCTTGCGTCCTGCCTTGGTCGACATACTCGGCGAGGCTATTACCTCGGCTCCGTAGGTCTGCATTATTGATCGGCGGTAGGGCTTCTGGTGATAGGAAACCTTTACCATGTATACGGCGAGTTCAAGCCCGAAGTGCTTTGCGGCAAGCGACAGGGCTGCTCCCCACTGTCCGGCTCCGGTTTCGGTGGTGATGTTGGTCACTCCCTCTTTTTTGCAATAGTAAGCCTGCGGGATTGCCGAATTGAGCTTGTGGGATCCTACGGGGCTCACGCTTTCGTTTTTGAAATAGATGTGAGCAGGGGTGTCGAGGAATTTTTCAAGGCCGCGGGCTCTTACCAGCGGAGTGGGGCGCCAGATGCGGTACATTTCGCGCACTTCGTCGGGGATTTCAATCCAGCGGTCGGTTTCGTTAAGCTCCTGACGCGAAGCCTCCTGTGAAAATATAGGGTACAGATCCTCAGGAGTGAGCGGTTTTTTGGTGGCAGGGTGCAATATGGGTTTCGGCTTGACCGGCATATCGGCAAGCACATTGTACCATGCGGTGGGTATATCTTTTTCCTGAAGGATGAATTTCTTGGATTCCATTGTGGGATTATGCAGTTTGTTTGTTCGTTTCAGCTACAAAAGTAAACAAAAAACATCAAATTCCGCATAGAAAGAACAGTTTTTGGTGTGAAAAGCTTGCTGATTGCATGAAAAAATCATGTGGAGGTACAATTAGTGGGTAAAATCGGGGTAGTTTGACTGTAACTTTGCCGAAGTTATTAACCTGTAATCATTAATAATGTCTATGAAAAACCGAGAGATGATTGTGGCGGTTGTTGCCGCGATGGAGATTGCGTGTCCGTTGAAAGCTAAGGAGAGTGTGAGCCATTTTACCATAAGGGAGCTTACACGTAGCGAGACTGCCGCGAGGCTGGGGATTGACAACACTCCTCCTGCCGATGCCGTGGAGAATATGAGGCGGCTTATACGTGATGTGCTTGATCCGGCACGTGAGATGCTCGGGATGCCTGTGATAGTGAACAGCGGCTACAGGTGTCCGGAATTGAACCGTGCTGTGGGCGGGGTGCCGCGTTCTTACCATCTTGCCGGACGTGCCGCCGACCTTAACACAGGAACCGCTGACGGGAACCGGCGGTTGTTTGAAATCCTGAAGATGCTGCCTCATGTGGAACTGATATGGGAGCGTGGAGGCACCTGGATCCATGTGGCGTATTAAACACCCTCTAAAAGTCGGTGACTGTAAGCGTGGTGTTGACTGCGGTCGATGATGCGCGCGATTGCGGAAGTGATGCCGCATTGTCGACATTGATGAGGTAGTTGTATGATTTCCCTGATTCCAGGCGTTTTCCGGGCACTTCGGAATTAAGGGGCAGATGAGCCATTCCATAGGAGTTGTCGGTGGGGTCGTGCAACTGGTTAGGGGTGTCTTTATCGGGCCAGATTGTGGATCCTGTCTCGGGATCGACTATTTTGTATGCCACTTCTATTGTGGAGCCTCTTATGTAGCCTTCATAGCTTACATCATCGAGGATGCACGGGATGAAGAATTCCACTCCTGTGTTTCCGGCATTGATCGGGGTGTCGGAGAGCGTGACATAGCCCTCGGCGTCGAATAGCTTGTAGTAGTTTCCGTTGTAGTAGGTGCGCCAGCATTCGGTTATTGAGCCGATGGGTTTTCCGGGGAGGGTCGATACATCAGGGAAAAAGAAATCACCGTGTCCCGCCACGTTTCTCACGGCTATTGACCGCAATCTTATTTCCACATCCTTGCGTGACGTGCGCGCCCTCATTTTGATCATTGCGAGGGCATGGCGGAAGTTGAGTTTGAGCCGTGATGAGGTGGGTCGCGCCTGCATGCTCACTGACACCAGCAGATCCTGTGTGCCCGGCGAGGAGTAATTGATGGTGTGGTGCCATGAAGTGTTTATGTTCATTTTCACTTCCGGCGGGCTCACGGCGTAGAAGTCGACTGCACTTCCTTCAGGCCATTTCACATGGGGCGAGTAGGACCATGTGTTGGATCCTGTGCGGGTGACTACCACGCCGTTCATGATGATGTCGTGTCCGGTCATTGCCGAGACCTTGAATGACGGAATGTTTTCGGTAGTGGTCGCATCCCTTGGCTCTATCTCGGAAGAGAACGAGATGTATCCGTCATCACATTCCGGCTCATCCGTAGCGTCATGACAAGCAGTGCCGGCTAATGCCAGCACTGCATATAACGCATTTCGGAAATAACTCATCATGCTTCGGAAAGGTTTTGATTAATCAAATTCCTCGTAGTCGTCGACTGTAATGTCGAAGTCGATATATCCGGAAGAGTCTTTAGGCACGCCTATTGTCAGCACATATCGGTAGGATCTTCCTGCGTCCCACTGTTCAATAACCGAGTTGTTGTTGAGCGGGAAATACAGGTATCCGGCTTCGGTGGCGGGGTCGTAGGTCTCATCGCTTTGCGACGGCCACAACTTAGTGCCTGTTTTCTGATCATATATGTCGCAGAGGACTTTGACATAAGCTCCGTTGTCGGTCTTGGTGACATCGGTTGACTCGGTGAGATCCTGCGGGATGGCAAACATGTTTCCGGTTGAGTTGAGCTCTACAGCTTCATCGGTCAAGGATTTTTCCCCGTCGAATATCGCCATATCCTTAATGTCGGTGGGTTCAACCCATTCACCCACAATAGGGTTCTCGGCGGCTGTTGTCTCTGTCGGGAAGTGGAACGATGCCGTCGAATATGTTCCTGTGACAGTCACGTTGCGCACTTTCACGTCAATGGGTTGCGGAGAGTCGGGGGGAGTCATTCGTTTGAACAGGAATTTCACTTGAGCCAACGCGTGGCGGAAGTTGATCTTTACGACCGACGACTTGCTGCTCTCGCCGATGTTCACGCCATACAGAAGGTCGGTTTTACCACCGTTTATAAATCCCGGTATGTCAGGATTATCGGGCGTGTTAGGTGTTGCTGTACGTAAATCAGCCGGGCTGTAGCTGTAGAAATTCACTTTCTGCTCGTCGGCAGGCCAGTATTGTGCCGGCTGATATGACCATGAGCCGTTATCGACTCGATTCACTTCCACATCCTCCATGTACACTTTTTGGTTGACATATCCCCATGTCTTGAACTGATTGATGGATGATGTAGTGGTGACGGCACGCGGAGACTTGGGCACGCTTACTGAAAAATTGATCTTGGCGGTGTCTTTCGGCGCGCCGGAATCATCGTTGTCTGAGCAAGCCGTGAATGCCAGTGCTGTCGCAAGGATGAATAGACTTGACGAAATTTTCATAGTGTGTATTTTATGTTAAGTTTGTTTGATTTATATGTTTATATACAACATTGATGTCAGGTGGAAAGTTCTATGTCGATTGTCTCCCAATTGTCCACGTTCACACCCAGCGAGCTGTCGGGTGCGTCGGGGTTGTCGGGAGTGTCTATTTCCGGGAGCGCGATGCCCCGTGCGCGTATTGACACATTGAGTGGATCAGGTGCTTGCATAATCTGCTCCTTTACCTCAAATTCATACACTCTCTTTTCGCCGTCGCGCAGCCACAGATACACTCGCAGCAGGCATGATGCTGAAGCGGGAGCATAGCCGAATGTGAGCATCTTTCCTGCCATCGAGCTGCCGGTGTCGCTTTTCTGGCTTCCCGGAATAGTCACCACTGAGTCGCCTTTGCGTGACAGCCCTATCATGTAGTCGCCGCACAGCCCCGAGAGCGACACGCACCCCTCTCTGACCGAGCTGAGGTTGGTGATATCGTCGATGGTGATTGAATAGGTGGCTACCGCCTGAGCGGGGCTGAAGCGGATGCGGGTGTTGACATCGGGCGCTATGTCGGCAGGGGCGGAGGGCGCGACGCACATTAGCATATCGGGCTGTATCACCACCGGAATGTCGGCGACTCTGCCTAACGGTGGCATCGCCCCTGAGTATGACGCGCTCAGCCCGTCGGTCACTTTACCTTCTCGGGTGTATGCCTTGAGCGACGACAGCGACGAGAAGCCTCGGAACAGTATTGACTCGGTGTCGTTATTGAATGCGGCAGTCAGGTAGGAGCCGGGGTTGATTTCTACGGTTCCTCCGGAGGGGCGGAAGTCGTAGCGTGAGTAATCGGCGTCGCCCTCAGTGGGATAGAATAGTGTCGCCATGCCTTCAGGCACCGGCAGCGACGACGGAAAATCGAAGCTTACCGACACAGTCGTGCCGTCGGGGATAATGTCGCCGCAAGTCGAGTAGTCATACACGCATCCCGTCGCAATGCACTGCAGCAATGAGCAAAGCCCTATAGGCAATAAGCTGTGACCGGATTCAATTAGCGACATATTCATCGATGTTTTTGATAGTATAGTAATAACCGCCCATCATGATGAAATGTTTATGCTTCACAATCGGTGCCGCATATTGTAGTAGATATTATTATGTTATACAACATATTTACTTGTTAGTCTGATTATTAATGATTATATTGCAATTGTTAATTTTGCAATGCCTTACATAATGGGCATAAAATTCCTAAAACAACGAACATGAAACGAATTTCTATTTCAATCATTGTTACTTGTGGAATAATAAATGGATTGTTTAATTTTTTAGAGATAAAATAATGAAACGATTGATTATTGTTTTGTTGGCTCTGTTTGTGTGGCATGGTATGCACGTTTGTGCGTATGATTTTATCGGCGTTGCAAAAAAAACAAGTTCTCCTATTCTTTATTACTATTACTGCAATATCACATCTGATGAAAATTCAGAGGTTCCAACTTGTGAAATCACATATTCTGATAAAGTAGAGATTGATGGAGTCACGGTTTATAATCAAAAACATGAATTTGGAGGCCCTGAATATATACCTGATAAATTAATCCATGAAGGCATAGAGTATTTAGTGACAGGCATTGGAGATCATGCTTTTCAAGACTTGCCGGACGATACTCCGGAAGGAATTGCCCTTGGTCATTTTACCGCTCTTGGCACTTCGATAAAATATATAGGGAAAGAGGCATTCAAAAATTGGGGAAGTCCGTATTGGTTATGGATATTAGGTGCGGATGAAATTGGGGAGGGTGCTTTTGAGAATTGCTCCCGTCTTACTTTTGTTGAATTTCCAGATAAAAATGCGGTTAAAAATAAGTGTCATATTTCATCGCGTGCGTTTCATGGATGTAATCAGTTGTATTGGTTCTGTGTTAACGCTATGCCGCCGTCGCTTTTCGATATAGAAAAAGGTGCGTTT
Organism: uncultured Muribaculum sp.; assembly: GCA_910589555.1. Lineage (GTDB taxonomy): Bacteria > Bacteroidota > Bacteroidia > Bacteroidales > Muribaculaceae > Muribaculum. The sequence continues at coordinate 6,045 of CAJUTE010000042.1, read as the reverse complement.
GATGTAGTCGATGGGGAAATCGGATGTTATTTGATCACAATCGAGGACGATGAGTTGTTCTCATTGTATGAGAATGAAAAAGTAGAACCATGGACTTTGTTTTCCGGCATCTTCGCACTGGAAATGCGTCCCTCCGGACCATTGGGAGTGGAAACGATTTATGATGACAAGGATGAGAATGAGCGTAAATATGATTTGCAAGGGCGACCGTTGCAAGGAGATCCTGATGGGATATACATTTACAAAGGGAAGAAATACATAGATAAGCACTGATGAGTTAAAACAATCGGTTGGCGAAAATTTGAAGAAAGCAGAAGTAAGTGGGTGTGAGTTTGGGGATGTGGCGGAGTTTTCGTAACTTAGCAAAAATTTTGACTCATTGCAATGAATAATAGAAAACTCAAAATAGGCATAACCCAAGGCGATATAAACGGAATAGGATATGAGGTGATCCTCAAAGCTGTTGAGGATACCCGTATCGCCGAGCTCTGCACCCCGATTATCTACGGGTCGGCTAAGATCGCTTCCTACTATCTGAAGGGTGCTGACCAGCCGGCAATCCCGATGGTTCAGATTCAGTCGCCCGCTCAGGCTAAGGATAATGAGGTTAACATCATCAATGTTGTGCCTGAAGATACCAAAATCGAGCCGGGGGTACTGTCGAAAAGCGCAGGCGAAGCGGCGTTCATCGCGTTGGAGCGCGCCGTCGCCGACCTCCGTTCAGGGGATATCGACGCACTTGTGACAGCTCCCATCAACAAGGATGCCATCCACAGCGAGACGTTTCATTTTCCCGGTCACACGGAGTATCTCGAAGCGTCGCTTGGCGACGGCGAGAAGGCTCTTATGATTCTGTGCAGCGACGCCATGCGCGTGGCTCTTGTCACCACCCACCTGCCCATCGCCAAGATACCTGCGGCTATCACCACCGAGGGTATTCTGGATAAGCTCACCGCTTTCAGCACCTCTCTTCGCAAGGATTTCGGCATCAGCTCGCCGCGCATCGCGGTGCTGTCGCTCAATCCTCATTCCGGAGAAAACGGATTGCTGGGATCGGAGGAGAAGGATATTATCATCCCGGCTATCGAGAAGGCGCGCAGCAAGAATATACTTGCTTTCGGTCCATACGCATCCGACGGATTTTTCGGCACGGAGGCGTATAAAGTGTTTGACGGAGTGCTTGCCATGTATCATGACCAGGGTCTCGCCCCGTTCAAGGCAAAGTCGATGGACAACGGCGTCAACTTCACCGCCGGTCTTCCTTATGTGAGGACTTCGCCCGACCATGGCACCGGTTTTGACATAGCCGGTAAATGGGTGGCGTCGGCAGAGTCGATGCGTCAAGCCATCTATGCCGCGATTGACATATACCGCAATCGCCGAAATGATGATTACGCATTCCGCAATCCTCTCAGAAAACAGTATTTTGAAAAAGGAAAAGATAATGTGGTGCTTGACCTTACAAAGGATGATAGCGCCAACGATTAACAGATCGCTTCCGGGTGATCTAAAAAACAGATAAAACCAATGCATTACGCGATTATTGCAGCCGGAGAGGGTTCGCGCCTTGCCCAGGAGGGCGTGGCAAGACCCAAGCCGCTGGTGCTCCTCAACGGGGTGCCAATGATTAAACGCCTGATTGACCTCATGATGTCATGCTCGCCTGAATCCTTGTCGATCATCGTCAACGAGCAGATGACTGAAGTGAGGGAGTATCTTGAAAGCCTCACTATCGACGTGCCGTTTCATCTGGTGGTTAAATCCACCCCCAGCTCGATGCATTCATTCTGGGAAGTGAGCCGCAATTTTCCCGCACGGGGAAAGTTTGTGCTCACCACGGTCGACACTATTTTCCGTCAGGAGGATTTCCGCCGCTACGTAGATGAATTTGCGGCGAGTGATGATGCCGACGGTTATATGGCGGTCACTTCGTTCATCGATGATGAGAAGCCGCTGTATATCGATGTGAACGATGATATGCGCATCACCGCATTCCTTGACGCTCCGCACGAAGGGGTGAAATATATCTCGGGGGGCATCTACGGGCTCACCCAGCCGGCTCTGGGCATACTTGACGACTGCATGAAGAAGGGCGTGAGCCGTATGCGCAACTATCAGCGCGCTCTCGTCGAGGGGGGATTGAATCTCAAGGCTTGCCCGTTCAGCAAGATTGTGGATGTAGACCATGCCGGTGACATAGCCACGGCAGAGCGGTTCATATCAGGCGAAAATTAGAAAACATATATAGAAAATGGCTGAAATAACAATAGCCGGCATAATGAGAGCCGGTGCATATTCTCCGAACCATATAGGCAATGACGCTGCGATATTCAATGCCACTGCCGACCAGCTCCGCAAGCGGGGTATTATCGTTAACATCTACAGCGAGGACCAGTTCATAGCCGGAGAGGTGAAGGAACGCATCATAGTCAATATGTGCCGCGAGATGAAGTCGATACACCTTCTTCAGAAATTGGAGGATGAGGGGGTGCTCGTGATTAACTCAGGCTACGGCATCGAGAACTGTACCCGCGAGCGCATGACGCGCATCCTTGTAGGCAGCAACATCCCTTATCCCGAGAGCTTGATAGTGGACACTGACGAGGCTGTAGCCGGAAAGCTTAAAAAGGCGGGCTACACGCAGTGCTGGATCAAGCGTGGCGATTTCCATGCCATGCACAAGGAGGATGTGAGCTATGTGCGCCATCCCGAGGAGGCTCAGGAGGTGCTTCAGGAGTATTTCCTCCGCGGCATAAAGAGAGCCGTGATCAACCGTCACCTTGTGGGCGACCTTATCAAGTTTTACGGTGTGCAGGGCACTCCGTTCTTCTACTGGTTTTATCCGTTTGAGGCAGGTCACTCCAAGTATGGACATGAGGCTATCAACGGCAAGTCGCAGGGCATCGAGTTTGACAAGTCGCGCATGATGGCTATCTGCCAGGCGGCGAGCGAGGTGCTCGACGTGAAGGTTTATGGAGGTGACTGCATCGTGAACGCCGACGGCTCCATCCGCATCATCGACTTTAACGACTGGCCCAGTTTCGCTCCCTGCCGTCAGGAAGCAGCGCCTCATATCGCAAAATGTATCATTAACACTATAAAAGAGCATCAGAAATGACATCGTCAAGTGAGAATGTGTCATTGCAGAGCACATTGAAGTCGATGGACACCGAGGAGCACATCGACTTGTGGTTTTATAGAAAAATAGGTTATATGTGGGCGTGTCTTGCCAAGAAGCTTGGCGTCACCCCCAATGCCATCACCATCGCCTCGATTTTCCTTGGCGTTGCCGCCGGCGTGCTGTTCTATTATCCTGTATTGTGGATCAATGTTGTGGGAATGCTTCTGCTCGTGTGGGCTAATTCTTTTGATTCCGCCGACGGTCAGCTTGCCCGCATGACCAAGCAATATTCGCGTCTGGGCCGCATACTCGACGGTCTTGCCGGCGACTTGTGGTTTGTGACCATCTATTTCGCCATCTGTTTCCGCGAGAACGCCACTTCCGAGTTCTTTTCAGCCCATGTATGGGTGATATGGGTCATCGCCGTTTGTGCCGGCGCGTGTCATGCCAAGCAAGCGGCAATGGCTGATTATTACCGCCAGTTCCACCTCTATTTCCTGAAAGGTGAGGGTGGCAGTGAGCTTGAGTGTGCCGACGTGCTTAAGGCAAAGCAGGCATCAATGCCGTGGAAAGGAAATTTCTGGAGCAAGATAACACTGTTTTTCTATACCAACTATACCGAGAGCCAGGAGGACTGGACTCCGAGGATGCAAGGGCTTCGCCGCGAGCTTAAGCGTCGTTTCCCCGACGGCAATATTCCTCAATCGTTCCGTGACGCTTTCCGCGAGAAGAGCCTTCCGTTGATGAAGTACACCAATATCCTGTCGTTCAACTGGCGCACGATAGCGTTGTTCACATCGTTGTTCCTTGCTATGCCGTGGCTGTATTTCATATTTGAGCTTACGGTACTTAATATACTACTTATATATATGGTGGTGCGTCATGGACGCATCTGCCGTAACTTTACAAAGCAATTGCAGGATGGACTCTATTAAAGATATAAAGGGTGTGATATTTGACTACGGCGGCACTATCGACAGCCGTGGCACCCACTGGAGCGAGATAATATGGGATGGCTATATTCATGCCGGAGTTAAGATAGGCAAGGAGGTTTTTCGTGAAGCATACGTGTATGCCGAGCGTGAACTTGCCCGTCACCCCCACATTCAGCCCACCGACAATTTCTATGACCTGCTGTATAAGAAAATGGTGATAGAGCTGGGCTATCTCGTGAATCTCGGCGCGGTGGATGGCGAGGAGGTCGAGACTCTTGCTCCTGCGATAGCCCGTTACTGCTATGATTGCGCCCGCAAGTGCGCTGATGAGGCTCGTCCTGTGCTTACGGCTCTTGGCGCGCGTTACCCCATGGTGCTTGTGAGCAATTTTTATGGCAATATCGAGGCGGTGCTCGCCGACTTTGACCTTAGGGATTATTTCAAGGATATAATCGAGAGCGCCGTGGTGGGTGTTCGTAAACCTGACCCTAAAATATTCTCGCTCGGCGTTGAGGCTCTCGGTCTTTCTCCCGAGGAGGTGCTTGTGGTGGGCGATTCTTATAAAAAAGATATTGTTCCCGCCGAGAGCATAGGGTGTAAGGTGGCTTGGCTCAAGGGTAAGGGCTGGACTGATGAGGAGGATGCGGTCATGCACCCTTCAATCATCAAAAGTCTTGCCGATCTTGAAGAGGTAGCGTTATGATTCGTTAACAATTAAGATGTGTTTGGGTGGTGTATTTCACTTATTTTGGCTAATACGGCATATTTTTAGCTAAATTTGACATTAAATAAGGAAAGTTTGTCGAAAAAAAATTTCACATCTCAAAAATAACCACTACTTTTACACGCTTTTATCCTTGAACCAAAGGCTAAACCGCAAAACAGACATTGAAACTAAAAACAAAAAGGGAAATAAAAACTAATTAACCATCACAATCATGAATCAAAGTGAAGTTAAGAAAGCCGAGGGTAGACTCGGTATTCTCGTTGTAGGACTTGGCGCTGTAAGTACTACATTTATTACCGGTGTGCTTATGGCACGCAAAGGACTTGCCAAACCTATCGGTTCATCAACTCAGTATGATGTAATCCGCGTGGGCGAAGGAGCCGACAAGAAGTATCTCCACTATAATCAAATCATTCCTCTCGCATCACTTGACCAGATTGAATTCGGTTCATGGGATGTTTATCCTCAGAACGCATTCGAATCAGCCATGAACTGCGAAGTTCTTAAGGAGAAGGATATCCTTCCCGTTAAGGATGAGCTCGAGGCTATCAAGCCTATGAAGGCTGCTTTCGACCACAACTATGCAAAGCGTCTTGAAGGTGACAATGTGAAGGACTGCAAGACCCGTTGGGAAATGGTTGAGGAGCTCCGCAAGGATATCCGCGACTTTAAGGCAGCTCACAATTGCGACCGCATCGTGGTGCTTTGGGCAGCTTCTACTGAAGTATATGTTCCGGTAGACGAGAAGGTACACTACAATCTCGCTGACCTTGAAGCAGCCATGAAGGCTGACGACCGCGAACACATCGCTCCGTCAATGTGCTATGCTTACGCAGCATTGGTTGAAGGCGCTCCTTTCGTAATGGGTGCCCCCAACACTACCGTTGACTTCCCGGCAATGTGGGAACTCGCTGAAAAGACCAAGATGCCTATCGCAGGTAAGGACTTCAAGACCGGACAAACTCTTGTTAAGTCAGGTTTCGCTCCTATCATCGGTGTTCGCCACCTCGGTCTTGCAGGATGGTTCTCAACCAACATCCTCGGAAACCGTGACGGTCTCGTTCTTGACGAACCTGCCAACTTCCGCACCAAGGAGGTGAGCAAGCTCTCAACTCTTGAGTCAATCCTTGTACCGGAAAAGCAGCCTGATCTTTACACCGACTACTACCACAAGGTGCGTATCAACTACTATCCTCCGCGCAATGATAACAAGGAAGGATGGGACAACATCGACATCTTCGGCTGGATGGGCTATCCGATGC